>PFXG01000025.1 GCA_002791545.1 Zetaproteobacteria bacterium CG_4_9_14_3_um_filter_49_83 | reverse complement strand
CTCGGCAAACCCGCGAAAAATTTGCCCGTGGATCTCTTGCTACGCATGGTTGCTTGAGTGAAGCAACTCAAAAACGGTGAAACTTCAGTTCAGGTAAATCATCTGGCTGACAAAAACTACAAAACTCACACTCAAATGGTGAGTTACATTGCCCACCCATCGCAATCTCGGGCAGATCACCGTCTAACATGGCCATAAAACTATCTTTCTGCGCCCCAATGCCTGGCAGCAGCGCTATTACAGGTTTGCTTATATCTACTGATGTAAGAAGCCCTGCATAATCTTCATCACCCTGGTAGGTAAACTTGTTATTCACATGCATCAGCTGCATTGAAGCCAACTTCAAGCCGCAGCCCTGTAACACCCAGGCCTGCACCGCCACATCGTTATGATAATAAGCTTTGACCGATGTAGCGCCTTTCACTTCAGTTAAAACCTAGCCTTCACTGCTGCGCTGTAAAAGATCCACTCGCACCAGCACATTTTCAAAACTAAATGTAGCCTCATGGATACGCTGCACACTTTCATCGGCCACTAAATTCGCTGTTTGCGCAATCGCTGCTGACAAACCCGAATCATATGCAACCAAAGACCCCGGATAGAGCTTGCAAGCCATCTCACCAACGGCATAACCATTGATGATTTGCAGGTTGCTCCCACCACTTTGTGCTTCTAACCCTGCAGGCGGATGAACTTCTAAATACAGACGCTTAGGACACTGCAAACCGGCAATAAATCTCGATTTAGATAACTGCACTTTGTTTAATTGCTCATTTGGCAAAGGTGGCATGAATTAATCCCCATGAGAGCGAAGTCAGGAACATCTTGCTAAAGGGTCGAAAGTGGCCGGAGCCCTTATTAACCTGCTCACCTGTTTTTGATCGCATCTCATATGCACAAACTGGCAACATCCATAAGCCACGTCATCATCAATATGAATGATTAGCCAACATTTATTTGCAAATTCCATGCTGCCACATATGGTAAAATGGACCATTTCCCTCAAAACCAGCTCTGTGATTGTCTGCGAAGCGACTTCCGTGCATGCTTCGCCGCCATGTCTGCCCTTTCCTTTGAATGCCTGAGCAAAGATGCTACCGGTTTTGCCCGTCGTGGCCGCTTGACCCTTCCCCATGGAGTGATTGAAACGCCGGTGTTTATGCCGGTCGGTACTCAGGCAACGGTCAAGAGCCTGACGCCTGCTGATCTGACCGATGATATTGAAGCCAGCATTATTCTGGGTAACACCTATCACCTGATGTTGCGTCCCGGCGCAGATGTCGTGGAACAGCTGGGTGGACTGCACAAATTCATGGCCTGGGACCGCCCGATTCTGACTGATTCCGGTGGTTTTCAGGTCTGGTCACTGGGCGCATTGCGTAAAATCGAAGAGCACGGCGTGCGTTTTCGCTCGCATATTGATGGCTCGGAATGGTTTCTCGGCCCCAAAGAAAGCATGGATATTCAGCGCAAACTGGGCTCAGACATCGTCATGGCGTTTGACGAATGTACGCCTTACCCGGCCACCTACGAACAGGCGCGCAGCTCGATGGAGATGTCCATGCGCTGGGCTATTGAATGCCGTGAGCATTTGCCTGTTAACGACACACAGGCGCTGTTTGGCATTGTGCAAGGCGGCATGTACGCCGATTTGCGTCGTGAAAGTCTGCACGCCATTAGCAACATCGATGTTGAAGGCATTGCCATCGGCGGCCTCTCTGTCGGTGAACCGAAAGAAGAAATGCTGGCCACACTGGATGCACTGGCCCCACATCTGCCTGAAGACAAACCACGTTATGTGATGGGCGTCGGCACGCCGGCGGATCTGATTGAAGGCATCGATCGCGGCATCGATATGTTTGACTGCGTCATGCCGACCCGCAATGCCCGCAACGGCACGTTATTCACTGACCATGGAAAACTGAATATCAAGAACAGTAAATATCAGCTCGATCAGAGTCCTGTCATGGAAGACTGCTCGTGTTATACTTGCCGTCATTTTTCGCGCGCATATTTACGCCATTTGTACATGGCGCATGAAATTTTAAGTTCGAGGTTGAATACTTTGCACAATCTTCATTACTATTGCGCCCTTATGAAACGGGCGCGCCAGGCTATTGAAGATCAGCAGTGGCCACAATTTTGCGATAACTTCCTTGCAATATATCGCCAGAAATAAACCGCAACCTATGATTATAAAAGAGAATAAAACACAGGAGCTTTACCCATGTTAACCAAATTCCGCCATCTAGCCGCGACAGTTTTTGCTTTGTTGGCAACCACCACCCCTGCCTTTGCAGCTGACGCTGCCGGCAATGGTTTTGCGCAGCTGGTGCCATTAATTCTGATTATGGTGATTTTTTACTTCCTGCTGATTCGCCCGCAACAGAAGCGCGCTAAAGAGCACAACACCATGATCGATTCATTGAAAAAGGGTGATAAAGTCGTCACCAATGGTGGTATTTTCGGACAAATTATCGATGTTAAAGATAACTTTCTGAAAATTGAAATTGCTGAAAACGTTCGCATTAAAGTTAAACGCGACGCCATCATTTCACTGGACATCGAATAATCATCAATACGCTGAACTCATTTAAGGAATCCTAATCATGCATGCATATCCTCGTTGGAAAGTCTGGCTCATTTTGGCCGTACTCGTAGCTTCTGTCATGGGAACGCTGCCAAATATCACATCGGTGCCATCCTGGTGGCCATCATCACTTAGCAAGCCGATGAATCTCGGGCTGGACCTGAAAGGAGGCATTCATCTTGTGCTGGAAGTTGATGTCGACGAAGCGGTGAATCATCAGGTTAGCGAATCCGTTAACGAAATCCGCAGCACCTTCCGCTCTAACAAAATCCGCTACAGCCAGCTGACTGGGGGCGGCACACAAATGAGTGTTCAGCTCAAGGATGTTGCTGATGCGGTGGCGGCTGAATCCCTGCTGAAAGACAGATTCCCGAATTTTGATCTGTTGCGCAACAATGATGTATTCACCCTGACCATCAAGGAAAGTGAAGCCAAAGAAATCAAGAAATTTGCAGTCGATCAGACCATCGAAGTGGTTCGTAGTCGAATCGATCAGGTTGGCACCAAAGAACCTGTAATTGTCAAACAGGGCGAGCGTCGTGTACTGGTGCAAATGCCCGGCGCGAAAGACTCCGGCTACATAAAATCATTACTTGGCCAAACCGCCTTACTGGAATTCAAACTGGTAGATGAAAAAGGTGATCTGGATAAAGCCCTTGAAGGAAATTTGCCCGCCGGCTCGATTATCGTCTATGGCAAGGAAGAAACACGCGATGGAAAAATCTATCGTCAACCTTACCTGCTGAAGAAACACACCGAACTCAGTGGCGCTGAAGTCACTGATGCCCGCGTATCGATAAATGCCAATGAATATGCTGTCAATCTCAAATTCAATGCCAAGGGCGCACGCACTTTTGACAAACTTACGGCCGAACACGTTAACGAGCGATTCGCTATTATTCTGGATGGTAAGGTGCAGTCAGCTCCGAACATCAATGAACGCATTTCCGGCGGCTCGGCCCAAATCACTGGCAGGTTTACAGCTCTGGAAGCACGTGATCTGGCCATTGTGTTACGTGCCGGTGCGCTACCGGCACCGATTAGCATTGTCGAAGAACGCTCCATCGGCCCAAGCCTTGGCCAGGACTCTATCAATCAGGGCATACACTCCATCATCATTGGAGCCATTCTGGTGCTGATTTTCATGGCTGTGTATTACCGCCTGTTTGGCATGGTCGCCAATATTGCTCTGGCCTTTAACCTGCTGCTGATTGTTGCCCTGATGAGCATGATCGGCGCCACACTGACCCTGCCGGGTATTGCCGGTATCGTGCTGACTATCGGTATGGCCGTGGATGCCAACGTGCTGATCTTTGAACGTATCCGGGAAGAGGTGCAAAATGGTAAAACGCCGCTGGCATCTATCGACAGCGGTTTCGACAAAGCGTTCTTGACCATTGTCGATGCCAACATCACCACACTGATTGCTGCCATCGTGCTGTTCCAGTTTGGTACAGGTCCGGTGAAAGGCTTCGCGGTCACATTGTCGGTCGGTATTCTAGCCTCAATGTTCACCGCCATCATGGTCACCCGGGCTATCATTGCGCTATCCACTGAAAACCGTGGCCGCATTGAAAAGCTCAGCATCTGAATTCAGGAGAACATTCATGCAACTTATTCGACCCGATTTAAATTACGACTTCATGGGCAAGCGCAAGCTGGCCATGATGGCCTCAGCGTTAATAATCCTTATCTCCATCGGCACGCTGCTTGGCAAAGGCCTTAACCTTGGCATCGATTTCACTGGCGGAACGCTGGTTGAGGTAAAATTCACTCAGGCTCCCGATATTGCTGATGTACGCAATGCACTGATACCTGCCGGTTACGGACAAGCGGTGATTCAGGAGTTCGGTACGCCAAATGAAATCCTCATCCGCGTACAAAATATGGAAGCTGAGGAATCGGCAACCATCAGCAATGCAGTCCTGGATGCCCTGCGCGGCCAGTTTTCTGCTGATGCAGTAGAAATGCGCCGGGTGGAATTTGTTGGTCCGCAAGTTGGTGAGGAGCTCACCAAAGCAGGCATTGAAGCTGTGTTGATTGCTATGCTGGCTATTCTTGCTTATGTCACAATCCGCTTTCAGTTCCGCTTTGCCCTGGGTGCAGATGCCGCACTTTTTCATGACATCATCATTGTGATGGGTGTGTTTGCCATAACCGGCAAGGAATTTTCACTGCCCGTAATTGCTGCCATTCTGGCAATTATCGGTTATTCGTTAAACGATACAATTGTGGTCTTTGACCGGATTCGTGAAAACTTCGAAGCCAACCGCAAGCGTAAAACACCCGAGAGTGAAATACGTGTTGCCAACGATTCACTTAATCAGACTCTGGCACGTACGCTGATGACATCTCTGACCACATTATTAGTCGTTATTGCTTTATTCCTGCTGGGCGGTGAAGTGATTCATGATTTTGCTTTCACACTGATTGTCGGCATCCTGGTGGGCACGTATTCATCCATCTACATTGCCAGCCCGGTGATGCTTTCACTGGAAGGACGTTTCCAAACAAGCGAAGCCGATCTTGCCGCTGAAGAGGCCCGTCCATAACCCATGCTTAATGGCGGTTCATTTCAGGCGGATATCGGCACCGACCAAAAAGCGGGACAACCCCTGTTTCATGGTTATGGCGATGACTACCTGCAATTGGGTAAATCCCGTTACACCTCCGGCCTGCGCATCCACCAGAAGGAAATTATTTCCCCATGGGGGCCGGAGCGTTTACGCCAGCTGACCGAAGAGCATATGGACTTTTTATATCAGGATAAACCGGAACTACTGGTCATTGGAACAGGCCGTCTGACTGCTTTCCCGCCGCAAAACATTCTGGACATGATTACTGATTTGCATATTGGCTTTGAATGTATGGATTCGCGTGTTGCTGCCCGAACCTATAATTTTCTTGTTGCAGAAGGGCGCACTGTATCAGCCGTATTTCTTTCCCCTTGCGCCAAAAATTAAAGAGATCAACTATGCCCTGCTACGAACTCTCCATCGAAACCCACTTTTCAGCTGCACATCAGCTGCGCGGATATCCCGGCGACTGTGCCCGGCTGCATGGTCACAACTGGCATGTAAAACTGTTTGTTGAGTGCCATGAATTGGATGAACTGGGCCTGGCGATTGATTACAAGATATTAAAGAAGGAATTGAAATCAGCACTTGAGCCCTGGGATCACTACAATCTCAATGATATTCCGCCATTCGACAGCATCAACCCAAGCAGCGAAAATGTTGCTCGTGAATTATTCATCAGCATGACGCAGCGCCTTAATAATGAACGTATCAAAGTGTCTTGCATTGAAATCGCTGAGACCTGCACCGCCAAGGTTCGCTACAGCGAGTCATAAATGACTGGACAGTCGATTTACAAGATATCCTTCGTCAATCAGGGCAAGGTGTACGAAATCTACGCACGCAGCGTCGGATCATCCGGCATCTTCGGTTTTATCGAAGTGGCAGAACTCTGCTTTGGCGAAAAATCGAGTATCGTGCTCGATCCGTCGGAAGATGCCCTACGCAATGAGTTTGCAGGCGTCAAAACCACGCACATCCCACTGCACAGCATCATCCGTATCGATGAAGTGACGCGGCAAGGCAAAGCCAAAGCCACGGACATTCAAAAGGGAGAAGCGGGCAACATTACCGCATTCCCTCTTTCAGCTTACAACAAACCAGACTTAAAAAACGAACACTAAGTTTACTCCGGCCCGCGCCGGACAATTTTCGACAGCGCCAACAAAACAATCTATGCTTACCGCAATTTTTTTTCAGGAGAATCGCCCCATGTCTTCCAACATCAATCATTCACAGCAGGACTTTGACAAAGCAAGAAAGCTGCTTCCCGGCGGTGTAAATTCACCCGTTCGCGCCTTCAAATCTGTCGGCGGCACCCCCCGTTTTTTTGCCAGCGCATCCGGCAGCCATGTGAAAGATGTCGATGGTAACGATTATATCGATTATGTTGGATCATGGGGCCCAATGATTCTTGGCCATGCGCACCCGGATGTTGTTAAAGGTGTGCAGGAAACAGCTGCTCTGGGCATGAGTTTCGGTGCTCCCTGCGAATTGGAAATTGAATTGGCAGAACTGGTTATCGACATGGTGCCATCCATCGAAGTTATCCGCTTTGTTAACTCAGGCACAGAAGCCACGATGAGTGCGCTCAGGCTCGCCCGAGGGTTTACCGGCAGAGATAAATTCATCAAGTTTGACGGTGGTTACCACGGCCATGCTGATGGATTTCTGGTTAAAGCCGGATCTGGCGCAGCCACCTTTGGTGAACCCGATTCGGCCGGTGTACCTGCTGATTACGCCAAACTTACACTCACAGCACCCTTCAACGATATCGAGGCCGTGAAAAACCTGTTCGCTGAAAACAAGGGCGAAATCGCCTGCATCATCGTCGAGCCTGTACCTGGCAATACCGGTGTCATGGACCTGATGTCCAATGGCTTCCTGCAACAACTGCGCGACATCTGTGATGCCGAAGGCGCACTGCTGATTTTCGATGAAGTGATGTGCGGTTTCCGTGTCGCTGCCGGTGGCGCTCAGGAGCGCTTCGGTATCATGCCTGATCTGACCTGCCTTGGAAAAATCATCGGTGGTGGCCTGCCTGTTGGTGCTTACGGCGGACGTGAAGAAATCATGCGTAAAATTTCACCGGATGGCCCTGTCTATCAGGCAGGCACTCTTTCCGGCAATCCGCTGGCAATGCGTGCCGGTCTTGAAACCCTGTCCCGCCTGCGCGCACCTGACTTCTATGCTGAGCTGGAGCGTAAAACCACACGTCTGGTCGAAGGCTTACTGGATGGCTGCAAGGCTGCCGGAGTTCCGGCTGTAGCCAATCAGGTTGGCGCAATGTTCACCGTCTTTTTTACCGAGCTTGACGCAGTAACCTGCTGTTCGGATGTCAGCAAACATTGCGACCTTGCTTTCTTCGGCCGCTTCTTCAATGCCATGCTCGATGAAGGTGTTTATCTGGCACCGAGCCAGTACGAAGCCGCATTTATGTCGGCAGCTCACAGTGATGAAGATATCACCCGAACCATTGCTGCGGCAGAACGTGCGCTGGAAAAACTCACATCATGAACTTACTCGAATCCATCTCGTTCAACGAAGACGAACTTGTTCCCGCCATTGCTCAGGATGCAGATTCAGGACGCGTCTTGATGATGGCCTGGATGAACCGTAAAGCTATCGTTCAAACGATGGAAACAGGTTTTGCCCACTACTATTCACGCTCACGGAAAAAACAGTGGCAGAAGGGTGAAAGCAGTGGCCATGTTCAGAAGGTTGTTGATATGTTTCTGGACTGTGATGGCGACACCCTTTTGTTAATGATCAAGCAAACCGGCCCTGCCTGCCATACCAACCGCAAGTCCTGCTTTTATCGCCACCTGCAGGATGACCAATGGATTACGATTGAGGAGCCAATATCATGAAAACAGATATTCTGCGTCAGTTGGCATCTGTGCTGGAATCACGCAAACAGGAATCTCCCGACAGCTCTTACGTTGCATCGCTTTATGCCAAGCCGGATAAAATGCTCGAAAAAATCGGTGAAGAAGCAATCGAAACCATCATTGCGGCCAAAAATGATGACCGTGATCAGATTATTTATGAAACGGCTGATTTATGGTTTCACACCTTGGTGATGCTGGCTCAGAAAGGCTTGGGCCCTGATGATATTCTGGACGAACTGGGGCGCCGCTTTGGTGTTTCAGGCCACGAAGAAAAGGCCAGTCGCTCATAACACCTGTCGCACCTATACAAATTCCCCGAGCAGGGATAATGAATTGAACCAAAAATACAAAACAATATTTCCATCATTCTGTTCTTATCATAGTATCAGCTGATGATTACCATCTCAAAGATGTTAGAAAACAATCGGAAATGGTCGAGTCAAATCACCAAAACCGATCCTGAATACTTTCTGCGCACGGCGGACAATCAAACTCCGGAAGTGTTATGGATTGGATGTTCAGATTCGCGTGTTGGCCCGGATCAGTTGGTAAGCTTGCCCATGGGCTCCGTGTTTGTGCACAGAAATATCGGCAATATCTTCGCCACCAACGATTTAAATTGTCTGGCTGTACTTGAGTATGCAGTGGATGAATTAAAGGTGCCGAACATTGTGGTCTGCGGTCATTATCGCTGTGGCGGCGTACATGCGGCCATGCAGCACAGTGGCATCCAGCCTGTCGATTTATGGCTCGACCAGATCCGCTTTATCTACCAGAATCATGCAACCAAACTCGATCAGCTGGACGGCGATGAACGCTGGAACAGGCTGGCAGAAATCAATGTTGAAGCCCAGGTTCACAATATCTGCCGCAACACCATTGTTCGTGAAGCATGGAAACGTGGCCAGGACATTAACATCGTCGGACTCATTTATGACGTGCACGACGGCGTACTCAAACAACTCGGACTCGAATTCAATTCCATAGATTCATGGCGTGATTACTACAAAAAAACGGCGCCATAATGCTGCGTCGGCTTAACCTGCTTTGATTCTGATGTTTAACTTGTTACCTTGCAGAACATGTTGATTATGAGAGGTGTGTGGCATGAGTGACTGCCTGTTTTGTAAAATTATTGCCGGAGAAATCCCTTCCGGCAAGATCTATGAAGATGATGATGTTTTCGCCTTTAAAGACATCCATCCCAAAGCACCAACACATGTACTGGTCATCCCCAAAACGCATATTGCCACACTGGCTGATTGTGATGATGCTGCATTATTGGGCACGCTGATGCTGCGGGTTAAGTACATTGCCGACGAAGTCTTACAGCTCGCCGCTGGCTATCGCGTCATCATCAATGTCCGTGAAGGTGGCGGACAGGAAGTATTCCATTTACATATTCATATTTTAGGCGGCAAACATCTTCCCTTCTGATGCAGTCTGTTAAAAACATACATAAAACTTCACTGTCACCGCTACAAAAGAACTTTTCAGACATTCTTGGCGAGTCCAACTTTGAAGAACTGGCCGCCCTCTCAAAATTACGACGGGCATGGCATAGTATTGTCGGCCCGATGATGGCCCTGCGTACCGAGCCAACCCATCTGGAATTTGGTGATCAAGGGAAAATACTCTGGATTGCCGTGTATCATTCGACGCTGGCGCAGCAAATCACCTTTCTACGCGATGATATTCGCAAGGCATGCAGCAAGCATTGTAATTTACACCAGATCATCCGGATCCGAACGCGCGTTCAATCCGATGCTGGCATCGCCTTGCCTGCCAAACGTGAACCGCTGCCTCCGATCAGCTTCAATCAGTGCAGAGAGGTTGCCAGCGCGCTCTGTTCCGTTAAGGATAAAGCGCTTCGCCGGGCCATGTTTCAGGCACGCGTGGCCCAGCTTCGCTTCCTCAAAGCTGAGGGTATCGTTTAAATTTATGACAATTCACAACATCTCAGGAGCTTACATGAAATCGATCTTTTCCAGCATCACTCTTTCAGCCCTCGCTGTAATGGTATTTAGCACCATGATGCTATCGCTACCGGATCAGGCAGATGCCAAACGTCTGGGCATGGGTTCAAGCTTTGGTAAAACCTTTAATAAACCGCAAACATCTCCATCCATGAATCAAAATTTCTCACAGAAACAAGCCGTGCCGGGCAAGAGTTCTACCGGAAGCGCATCACCCGCCCGTGGCGGCATGATGGGAATGCTGGGTGGCCTCGCTCTGGGTGGCTTGCTGGGAGCTATGTTCTTTGGCGGCGCATTCGAAGGCATCAATCTGTTCGATATGCTGATCGTCGGGGCCATTATCTTCTTTGTCTTCTTTCTGCTGCGCAAAAAGGCCCCCGCCTCAAACCCTGCTTATGCCTATGCCGGCCAACAGCAAGTGCCGCACGAAGAAGCCTTCACGGCATCAGCTGAATCAGCTCAAAGCAGTGGCGGAGTAAGCCTGCGACCTGATATTGATGCATCCCATTTCACTGCGGCTGCACGTGATATTTTCATTCGCATGCAGAAAGCATGGGATGCCCATGATATGGATGATATCAAAAGCTTCTGCACAGCTGAGGTAGCGCAGCGAGTTGCCTCCGACTTACAACATGCAGGCCACAACAAAACTGAAGTTGCGATGCTTCAGGCCGATATTGTCGACAGCTGGATTGAATCTGAACTTGAATGGGTTGCAGTTCACTTTACTGCCATGCTGCGTGAGCAATCACTGGATACCGAAGGCAATGTCACTGAGGAATCATCCGGAGAAACCACAGAAACCTGGATATTCCGGCATGATCCGGCCTCAAATGACCCGACATGGTTCCTTGCTGGCATTCAGCAGGCAAACTGAGCGCTCAGGGATTATCCGGCCCGGAAAAATTTCAGCCAGCTGGCTGGCCATGGGGCTCTGAGCTCCATGACCAGCCCTGTGACAGGATGCCTGAAGCGTAAGCGCCAGGCGTGCAGCATCAAGCCTCTGCCACCCAATTTCTTATAACAGGAAAGTTGTTCCTTTTCGGCGTATTTCTGGTCGCCGAGTATCGAATGTCCTTCCTGCTGCAACTGCACCCGCAATTGATGTGTACGACCACTGTGTGGAAACAGCGCAAGCAGCGAGAAATCGAAATCGCTGTGTGAGCTGTGCATCATCACCTGATAGTCAGTCACAGAAGCCTTTCCATCTTCGCTATCCACAACCATACGTTCCCCGCCACTGACAAAACCTTTGGCAAGTCGGGACTCCATCCGTCCGGCTGATGCATACGGATATCCGGCGACCAGAGCCATATACGTTTTTTCCATATCATGCTCTCTGAAATCTTCCGTAAGTCGCCGCAAACTCATTAAATCTTTCGCCAACAGCAAGACGCCGGATGTGTCGCGATCGAGACGATGCGCCAGTCGCAGCTCAGGCAAATTTCGCGATATTTTCAAGGCTTCTACGAGGCCAGCTGAATACCCGCTGCCGCCATGCACCACCATGCCCGCAGGTTTATCAATGACCAGGACATAGTCATCCTCATACAACACGCTCAGTTGTGCCACCTTACGCAACAAATCCCCCGGCACGTCTTCAGCTGTTGCGCCTGTAGCGGGGGAAGGCTCGCGCAAACTGGCTGGCAGATAAATGATATCGCCACTTTCAACCCGATAATCCGGTTTTTTCCTTTTACCATTAACACGCACGTTACCTTTTCGGATAAGGCGTAAAATCAGTCCTTTTCTGTCGCCGCCAAGAAAACGTACCAACACCCGATCCAGTCGGCTTCCCTGCTCATTGGCATCGACTGTCAAACACACCTGCTTTTCTGTCTCATTAATCGGGTAACTTGCCGATTCTTTTGCGAATTCGCTTGCCAAGAGTTACTCCTTGAATATAGTACACGGATAACGGGGTGTACTCCGCGCTGGATTGCCATATCGAAACTGTCACCGATCAATGTTTCAAATGCTCACAAGTTGTTCAGTATGCTCGCAGGATTTTCATATGTGAGCAAACAAGATGAATCTATCCCCAGGCTGAACTTGCGATGCATGACTATGTAGATAACCAATGTGAGCGCGTTGAGCATACCCTTAATGAAACGTACCGTCTGGCGGTTTTTCGTCGATATCGACATCACAATTGTTGAATATCGGCAGGTTACATCAATATTTCCTGCATGAGTGGCTTGCTTTTGCCGCACATGTACTGTTGGCCGTAAACCACGGACGGCACAAGGGATTGTGCCATGAAAAAAATAATGCTCATCAATGCCTCGCATGATGAAGAAAGCCGTGTTGCTATTGTTATCGATGAATATCTTCACGAACTGGATATCGAATCCGGTCAAAAGGCCCTCACCAAGGGAAACATCTATAAAGGCGTCATTACCAAAGTCGAGCCCAGCCTGCAGGCAGCATTTGTTGAATATGGTGCTGCCAGACAAGGGTTTCTGCCGCTGAATGAAATTCACCCTGACTTCTGGAAAGAAGGGGTCGATAAATCTGCCGACACACGCAAAGTGAACATTCAGGATGCTCTTGAACATAAACAACACGTGTTGGTTCAGGTCGTCAAAGAAGAACGTGGCACCAAAGGCGCCGCTTTAACTACTTTTATTTCTTTAGCCGGGCGTTATCTGGTGTTGAGTCCGAACACGGCACGTGGTGGCATTTCACGCAAATTATCTGAAGAAGCCCGCCGCGCCATCAAGCAAATCCTGTCTCAGCTCAATGTACCTGAAAACATGGGCCTGATTGTGCGTACAGCAGGTAAAGATCAAACGCTGGAATCGCTCAAATGGGATTACCAGTATCTGAGCCGCTTATGGGATGAGATTCGCATCAAGAGCAACAATGCACCGGCGCCATCACTTATTTATCTTGAAGGGGATCTGGCAACACGTGCTATTCGTGATCACTTTACCGATGATATCGCCGAGATATGGGTCGACAATCACGAAATCTACACCCAGACCAAGCATTTCATTCATGCCGTACTGCCGGGTAAAGAAAAGCTGGTTAAATTGTACCGTGGCAAAAAACCATTATTCCGCCACTATAAAATTGAGCAGCAATGTGAAGAAATTCATGAGCGTGAGATTCGCTTGCCGTCTGGCGGCTCGATTGTATTTGACCCAACTGAGGCACTGACCTCCGTTGACGTCAACTCTTCGCGTGCTACCGGCGCCAAAAATATCGATGAAACTGCGCTGGAAACCAACCTTGAAGCAGCCACCGAAGTCGCCAGACAATTGCGCATTCGGGATATTGGCGGCTTGATTGTCATCGACTTTATCGACATGGCCAATCGCAAGCATGCACAACAGGTCGAAGAAGCCTTACGTGATGCAGTCAAAGGCGACAAAGCTCGCATTCAGTTAGCACGAATCTCCCGCTTCGGCTTACTGGAAATGTCCCGTCAACGCCTGCACCCGTCTGTGCGCGAGTCGACTGCTGAAACTTGTCCGCGCTGTCAGGGTCGTGGCTCCATTCGTACGGTTGAATCCATGGCGCTGCAAATGCTGACCCGCATGGAAGACTGGGCTGAAAGTGGTAAAAAGCCGGTTCTGTTCGTTCAGGTTCCATCGGATACAGGTGAATACCTGATGAACAGCAAACGCGATCGTATCGCCCGTATTGAAAAGAATTACGACATTCAGATCAATCTGCAAATCAAACCCGAGCTCGATATCCCTCATTATCGCATCGAACGTCAATGGACTGATGAAAACAATCAGCAACGCATTGAAGTGCTTGAAGACACCTCCAAAAACAAACGCCCGCCTAAAACCGGACGTAAACTCAAGCCATTAAAACCTGTTGTAGGTGTACCTAAGCCGCTTAAGAGTCAGGAACCCAAACAGGCAGAAAAGAAAAAAGGCGGCTTGCTGGCACTGCTTAAAGGCCTGTTCGTTGGCAAAAAACAGGAAGCAACAGCTGATGAGAGCATTGAACAACCCAAGCCACTGAAGCGTCGCACGCCTAAACCGGCCCCAAGCACAAAACGGCAAGCCAAGCCCGCTACGCCGGTTCAAAAGCCAGCCAAAGTTAAAGTTAAGCCTGAAGTTGAAGAGGCAAAACCTGTAGTGGCTGAGACTGATGAATCTGCAGCAGCAACGACGGCGGAAGGACAGCGCCGTCGTCGCCGCCGCCGTCGCCGCCCGTCACAAAAACCGAGCGAACTGGCAGAGCCACAAAACTCCGGCACAGCTTCAGCCTCGCCTGAAGCCCAAAGCACTCCCGGCGAGAACAAAGGGCCAAGAAGAAGGAAACGCCCTGCTCCCAAGCAGGAGCATGAACCGGCTGCTCTGGATTGATTGAACGTGTGACGCTGGACAGACTGATCATTCCACGTGAGATGGAGGGTAAGCGGCTCGATTTTGCGCTTACCCACCTCACGGATTTATCAAGAAACCGCATTAAAGACCTTTTACAACAACAGCGGATTAATATTTCCGGCGCCTCCTCCGGTGCATCCCTTAAGCCATCATCAGCCGTTCATACCGGTGATGTATTTGAATTGGATATTCCGGACACCAAACCGACCGAATTGACTGCGGAAGCTATCGATCTGGATATTCTGTTTGAAGATGATTACCTGATCGTCGTCAACAAACCTGCTCATATGGTTGTTCACCCATCTCACGGCCATGAATCCGGCACTCTGGTGCATGCTTTACTGCATCATTGCCCGAATTTACCCGGCATCAATGGTGTTGAGAGACCGGGCATCGTTCATCGACTGGACAAAGACACCTCAGGAAGCCTCGTTGTTGCCAAAACAGAAGAGACTCACCGTAAACTGGTAGAGCTTTTTTCTACCCATGACATCCGTCGTGAATATATTGCCTGGGTGCGTGGTGCCCCGACCTGGAACCACAAGCATATTGAACTTCCCATTGGCCGACATCCGCAACACCGCCAGAAGATGGCAGTTGTCGAACAGGGAAAAATAGCCATTACCGATGTGCTGGTTGAGCAGCGTTTCCACGATCAATTCAGCCGCGTCCGTTTACGCCTGCATACCGGCAGAACGCATCAAATTCGCGTACACCTGGCTCACCACCAATTACCTATTTTAGGTGATACCACTTATGGTCGACTGTTCACACCGGGCAAGCAGACCTCGCAACCCATTCGCGATGCAATTGCAGCACTGAACCGACAAGCCCTGCACGCTGAAATACTCGGCTTTATCCACCCGATCACTGAGCAGGAGATACTGTGCCATGCCCCTCTGCCTGTACTGTTGAAAACACTGGATCTGGCGCTATCGGCATGAATTCTCAGCCATCATTTCTTACATCACCGCTACTGCAAGCACATGGCATTACCGGCATTTACAGCCAACGAAAGGGCGGTGTGAGTCCTGCGCCTTTTGATTCACTCAATCTTGGCCTGGCGCTTGGCGACAAGCCTGAACACATTCACAGCAATCTGAATAGCTTATGTCATGCAGCGCATCTGCCTATTCCGCACCAGCTCAGGCAGGTGCATGGTATCGATCATTATTGGTATCAGGGTTCTGGGAGTCACCACCATGACGAAGGCGATATCCTGCTCAGCCAAACGCCAAATACTGCCCTTGCCGTGCGCACTGCTGATTGCCTGCCCATCCTGATGTACGATCCCGTTACAGGAATAGCCGCTGCTATTCATGCCGGATGGCGCGGGACCGCCGCCGGCATTGCGCGGCAGGCAGTGAAGCAGATGTGCTTAGCTGGCGCTGAAATCAATCATATTATCGTCAGCATGGGCCCTTGTATCGCTGACTGTTGCTTTCAGGTTGATCAGCAAACCGCCGGACAACTGACTGCTTCGCACCCCGACGCTGGCGTTGCTATTCACCATCGGGATGGTGCTTTTTGGCCTGACCTTGCGCATATCAACACCATGCAGCTCAACACCATCGGTATTACCGAGCAACATATTGAAAGTATACACGACTGCACTTGCTGCCATGCTGAAACTTACTTTTCCCATCGCAGAGACCGTGAACAAAGTGGCCGCCAACTTGCCATAATTCTGCTGCCGGCAACGGACCGTGGATAAATCGCTGTGATGTCGCAAAAATGGAGGCTAGTCTTCACCCATGAATAAAAAATCTACTTTGACGTCAATACTCATATTGTTACTTGCTTTGGCCGTGGGTGGTTGTAACAAAGAACCGCCTTCAGCTTCAGAATCTGCCAAAAACGATTATGACAAAGCCAAAACCATGATTGAAAATGGCAGCTTCGGCAAAGCCAATATATTCCTTGAACATTACACAACCAACCATCCGTATAGCGCTTATGCACCACGGGCTGAAATCCTCCGCGTCTATGCAGCTTACCGGAACAGTGAATATGTCCTGAGTGAAACACTGGCCACTCGCTTTATCACCAGTCACCCCAGACATCCGGATGTAGCCTATGCAAGATATCTTGAAGCCATGAGCAATGCCAAACAGGTTGGCAGTGCCGATCGTGATACAGCGCCCATTAAACGTGCCATCGAATCATTCGATAAACTTCTGCATGACTATCCGGAATCCATCTACAGCAAAGATATTCTGCCGCGCATGCAGCAGTTAAGAAACAAGCTGGCCAAACGTGAACTTGTTGTCGGCAAATATTACTTTGACCGCGACCGCTTTGTTGCGGCAGCTAAACGGTTCAAAGTAATTCTTGATGAATACCAGACCAGTCCGGTGATTGAGGAAGCGCTTTATTATCTGAGCATGTCCTACCATGAATTACACATCGACGACTCAGCCCACGAAGTCGCACTTCTGCTCAAACACAATTACCCCAAAAGCGACTGGAGCCAAAAGCTGCAAGGCTTATAGTAGAAACTCTTGAGCAAAGCACTGTGTTCACTTCTACTGCTGTTGACTCTGTGTGCAACAGCCGGCTGCAATAACATCCAGAAATCGAAAATTGCTTCGCTACTCGATGCCCGTGACCGGGCGGTATCTGAGCAAAGCCTTGAAGATTTCAGCGTGTTGTTAACCGATAAATATGATGATCACGGCCGCAGTAAGATTGATGTGGTGGCGCAAATGATCAACTTGTTCGAGCAATTTGAGCAAATCAGCATGCATTCACACGACCGTATTATCCGTATCATCGATGAAGCGCATGCGCAATGCGAGCAAACCTACACGCTGAAAGTATTTGCCGATGAGCAATGGCGCTCCTTAGTGCAGAAGGAACAATTGCAATTTGAACGCATCAATGAACAATGGAGAATCAGCGGCGGCCTGTAGAGGACCTCATGCGAACATCAACATCATTGACCGGTCATACTCAAATTATTCAGACTGGTTTTACTGCCCGTTTACGGCCCGCCGGGAAATCGTCAACCTGGATAATACGTAGCAGGTCTTCACGTGCCGTTTGCATCAGTTCGATATCCGCCTGCGATAATTTTCCGGCCTGGCGGAGCTCCGTCAGCCAAAGCTGATAATCATCGCCCGGCAAATATACATCCCCGCCATCACGCAAACGGCGCTCAACCGGTTCAGCCTTGAGCGTACTTGCCAGCGCTGCATCAAGCCCACCCAGTAAATCATCGCGACTTGCAGGACAATAAACACCTTCAGTCAATCGATCACGTGATGCTCCGGGCTTCATCATAATCTCTGCCACGCTGGCATTTAATGCATCCGCTGGCCTGTGCAAAGTGCGCCCCCATGGCAATAAACATAGCCTCAGTTTCAACCGGAAAAGACGGTTAGGGAAATGACGGATAATGCCGTCAAAGGCTTCCTGAATCTGGAACAGCGCAAATTCGCATGCCCATTGTACCATAGGCAAATCATCTCTGGGTCTTCCGTCATCCTGAAAGCGTTTCAGCACAGCAGAACACAAATACATATATCCGAGTGCGTCGGCAAAACGGGCGGAAATCGACTCTTTGCGCTTTAATGCACCACCCAGCGTCAGCAATGCCAGATCAGCGGCAAAAGCAAAACCGGAAGAGAAGCGGGATAACTGCCGATAATATTTGCCCACCTCACCGGATACCGGCGCAGCGGCCAAATGCCCTCCCGTCGCACCATAAAGAAAAGCACGACAACCATTACGCACCGTATGCAACACATGCTGCTGCATCACAGCATCAAATTGCTCAATTGTTTGCTCATCCATATCCCGATGTAAAATAGCCATCTCTTTGAGTACATACGGGTGACAACGTGTCGCCCCCTGACCAAAAATAATCATGTTGCGGGTCAGAATATTTGCCCCTTCAACCGTAATACCAACTGGCACCGTCTGGTAAGCACGCGCCAGATAATTTGTCGGCCCCATGCATATGCCACGACCACCATGAATATCCATCGCGTCATTGATCACCTTACGCATACCTTCGGTCAGATAATACTTAACGATGGCCGTTACAACTGAAGGTCTCTCCCCCGCATCCAGCGCTGCCAATGTCAGACGACGCGCCGAATCCATCAGATAGGTCATGCCGCCAACACTGGCCATGGCTTCCTGCACACCTTCAAAGCGCCCGATGGGCAGCCGGAACTGCTTACGTACACGGGCATACGCACCACAACTGCGGCTGGCCAGTTTACCGGCACCTACCGACAGTGATGGCAGCGAGATACCTCTGCCAACCGCCAGTCGCTCAACCAGCATTTTCCAACCCTGACCCACACGCTCCTGCCCGCCAATAATCCACTCCATCGGCACAAACACATCCTTACCCTGTGTCGGGCCGTTCATAAAGGCTGAATTCAGCGGATAATGGCGACGGCCGACTTTTACACCCGTGGCATCTGTTGGAATAAGCGCACAGGTAATACCCAAATCCACCTCCTTGCCGAGCAAGGCATCCGGATCATAAGCATGAAAAGCCAGACCCAAGACACTGGCGACCGGACTCAGGGTGATATATCGCTTGTTCCAGTTAACCCTGAACCCCAGCGTCATGTTGCCGTTCCATTGCTGTTGACAAACCACGCCGCGATCCGGCATCGCTCCGGCATCGGAGCCTGCTTCCGGACCGGTCAATGCAAAACATGGCAACGCCTCACCAGTCGCCAGACGTGGCAAATACCATTGTTTCTGTTTGTCGGTGCCATAACTTTGCAGCAACTCAGCCGGCCCCAGCGAATTGGGAACCATCACGGTTACTGCGGCGGTTAATGAACGGCTAGAGATGCGCTGAATCACTTCGGAATGCGCGTAAGCTGAGAATCCAAGACCCCCGAATTCTTTTTCGATGATCATGCCAAAGAACTTTTCCTGTCGCATATAAGCCCAGACATTTTCAGGAAGATCATTCAATTTATGGGTGATTTCCCAATCATCTAGCATGGCGCACAACGTATCGACAGGACCGTCGAGAAAAGCCTGCTCCTCGTCACTCAGTACATTCTTTTTTACACTGAGAAGTTTCTGCCAATCGGGATCACCTGAGAACAACTCAGCATCCCACCAGACGGTTCCGGCTTCCATTGCCTCGATTTCCGTTTGAGAAAGCGGCGGTAACATTGTTTTCATCTTACGCAGCAATGGTTCTGTCAGCCAGTTCTTCCGCAACTGGTGTGCGTGCATCAGCATCAGCACAGCAGCCATATAGAGCACGGCAATCAGCGCAAACCAGCCGGGAACAGCATCCCAGAACAGCATCAGAACCATAGATATGCCCAAGATAATTGACCATTGCTGGCGATCCAGTCGCTTTTCCGCCAGCAACCACAGCAGCAGAACAATCCAGGCACTTAAAAATAACCAAATCATGGCGACACCTCCGAAACTATGTGCAATGCATCATAGTTTAGCTGATTTTCGTTCCCTCCATGAAAAGCGCCTGTTTGCAGTTTGATATGTCACACTCAAAATCTGTAGACAAGTCCTCCGGAGAACATATGAACCGTAGATTTATAAAAACCGTTATAAACTGTCGTTGCTGCTGTTGTCAGGTTGCGATCTTTCAACCAGACGTAAGCATAAGAAAAATCCAGTTGAATATTATCGGCTAGCTTCGTGCCATAACCCAGCCCCAGCAACTGACGATCATTACCCGGCAGACGAGGCGACAAATCAACTGAGTTCGTTGGCGTCGGATCTGTCACATAACCAAAACGAATATCATCGTTCTCACTCATCGCCCACTCAACTCCCAGACGATAGGCCGTTGTTTTCTTCCAGCCTTCTTTGATAGTTGAATTGCTGGTCGTCACAAGATTCAGCGCTGAAGGCGCAAAGCTTAAGTCAATCTGATTGAATGAAGACCAATCCACCTGATCGGCTTGCAACGACAGCAGCCAGTCTTCGATACGGTAAGATACGCCAACACTGATAATTGCAGGCATTTTCACTGATGTTTTAACTTTACCGGCAACACCGGTCAGGCCAAAAATAGAGAGTGCCGGTCCACCCACAGCTGTACCATTAACGTCAACACTCACACTGGAACGGTAGGAAATACCAATGCCAAGCCCGCCATTTTTATACATCAAAGCAGCATTACTGCCCAGACCATTACCATGACCACCTATTTTAAGTGCCTGAGAATCCAGATGCACCTTTGTTAAATTATAATAAGCCAGGCCTGCGGCCACTGAAAGATTATCATTGAACTGGTAGACCACATTCGGATTGATGTGGACGCCTTCAATTTGTGAAAAGGTAACACTCTTGGAACCAGCCATCACCTGACTGAACGGTGCACCTGAATTCCCCCAGTTGGTCGAAAGGCCAAACGGTGAATTCACGCCTAAGCCCAGTGTAAATTTCGTATCTTCAATATGATAATTCACATAAGCCAGCGGCAGGACAAACACTTTCTTTTCTGCCGTATAGCTCTTACCCGTAGCCGGATCGGTGAACTTATTTGTCGGCAAAATGATGTCCCCGCTGGCCATCACGCCATTACTCTGAAATGCCAGACCGGCAGGGTTGAACCAGTTAGCTGAAGGGTCGTCGGCTACCGCAGCAAATGCATTTCCCATCGACATGGCCTTGGTGCCCTGCTCTGGAATCATAAATCCGCTTGCCCCGGCATTCGCCGATCCTAATGTAGCCAGTGTCAGTAAACCTATTGCTTTATATAATCTCATTACACCCTCCCCCTTTACTGCACGATTGCCGGATCGATGGTTGTCACAACCACCGAAGGTGCCAATTGCCCGCTCAACTGAGATGAACTCAGGAAACTCGCTGTTGCCGTTTGCATTTCGGTTGTTGCCGCCAAAAATTGAATCGGACCAGTCGTTCCAGCCGGTGTCAGGAATGTACTGTGAGTACCGGAGATATAATTAACATAGCCGCTGCCGGCAAAAGGCGAATTCGCCGCAACGATACCCACCTGTGTCAGGCCCAGCACGCCGATCAGAGCATTCGTTGCAGAATTCGGCACTACAGCATCCGGCGTTGTTTTCAGCATCAGCAGATTCTTGGCGCTGGCCGTTGCATAATTGATGGGGTCAACATCATCGGCCACGGTTTGCGCTGCAAACATAAAGCTGTTGTATTGCGCCGAGCCAACACTCACACCGGCTGCGGCAAGACCGCCATTCACCAGCGGCGAAATTTCAATCGAATTCTGGAAAATATCCGTGTAAACACCGCCCGGATTCGCCAGTACCAGTGTTTTTATATTGGGCTCTACTGACGCCAGCAAAGTACCCAGAATACCGCCATTGGAATGGCCCACATAATAGATGCCGGTTGCAATATTCAGATCCGCACCATCACCATTACCGGCAAGAAGACCGGTTGTGTTGTTTACCACATCCATCGTCTGCACTTCCAGCAGACGGGTCAGGTGAATCAGATCGGCGACTGATTGACGGGCATTATCCCGCGTTGTCAGCAGATACTTCAGATTCAGATAATGCGTGCCACTGGTATCAGCCACACCATCCGAACCTGCTGCACCGGTCGTATTGTTCACCAGATCGAGGTTGAAAGTACGGTCGCCATGCAACACAGAATCAATTGCAATCGTAGCAAATCCTGCCTTGGCCAGCGTATTGGCAATGCCAAACATGGCAGTTTTATCCACTGTAAAGCCGTGCTGGAAAATCACCACCGGCCAGGCTCCCGTCGGATGAGCTGCATTGGGTACTGTCATCAGGTATTTAACCTGCTGCACAGACTTTATGTTTGGCATTGAACTGGCAGGATTAAATTGCATCCGCCCAGATAACGGAGCCAGCGGGTTCGGGTTGGCGGCGCTGTATTCGTCCAGATAATAAGGTAAATTCACAGCTCCCATTACGACACTGCCAAGGTTGGCAAATAAGCCTGCCGAATAACCATCCAGTAACGCTCTGCTGCCCGTACTTGTTGCTGCAAACTGCGCAAACGCATAAAAATCGAGCACGCCGGCACCGCTTGTTGCCAACGATGGTACAGCCGGAACTGCCACAAAGTTTGCCGGATTCGTTGCATACGGGTCAGCCAGACTCGCAGCCTGAATAGCTGTCAGCACAGCGCCGATGGTTTGTGTTTTAAATGACCAGGTAATAGCCACCGCTGCCGGATTCACGGCGGGCACTGCCGTTGAAGCCGCCAATAGCGATGCGCCGGTCAACTGGCGTAGCGGCTCCAAAGCCAGGGCACTGGCATCCGGCAATCCGGGAATCACACTTTTACCAGCCAGATCAACCAGTGCCGCTGTTTGTTTTAAAAATGTAAACACCGCCGAAGGTAATGCTTTTTGACCACTGGTCGATTTCAGGGCATCAGTAATAACAACCATGTAATTCGTATTGGCCTTCAATGGCTTCACTGCACCAGCTGCACTCTTGGGTAAAATCACCAGCGTGGAAGAAGAGGAAGGCGATGGTCCGGCAACAAAATCCACTCCAAAGACAAGTTCAGCAACAATGCCTGTTACCGCATATCCTGCTGCTGCCCCGGCGGTGCTGACTTCAAACATTCGCACGCCTGCCGGAATTGTGGCCGCATCAAGAGGCTGGGAAAAAGTCGTTGTAATCGGCGCCACGGTCGAGAAACCATCCAGCTCATTCATAGCAACCTGCGGGTCGGTGAAATCAGCGGGATTTGCCACCGTAACATTCAGCGTTCCATCGACTGATCCGCTGAATAAAATATTGTTGGGCAAAGGAACCACGCTGACTGAAGGGTCAAAGTTTGCCACCATCGGTGCCGAAGTGCTGAGCACACCACCACCGCCATCCACACCTTTACAAGATGTCAGCATTGCCACTGCCAGCGCGCCAAACACCCAGAATAATATCTTGGTTCGCATAGCCCCTCCCCTTGCTATTTCATACGATGAAATGAACATGAATAAAATTTCACGGGTACCTTACACTGACATTTAACCCTATGACAAGTGCGCTGTCATCCGACAGCAAAAAATGCACTATGGAACTGAGATAGCTGCAGGAATAATCACGTTTTTACATCCCGCATCAGACAGCGAGTGCGCCTTATTCAACATGCGTCATAATTAGTCTTTGACCGGATTTACAGAAGATTCTACCATGCAACTCATGCACAAGAAAAATGAATCGGATAAAAGCCTGAACAGCAGCGAACTTGTTGATCTGGTTTACCAATGTAGTACAGATGCCTCCAAATGGCCCAAACTTACACTCATGCTTGATCACATCGATCTGGAACATTCCGGCTTATCACAACACCTGGATCGGGCAGGCACCATCCTGGATGCACTATCGCGAGCCCGGAAAAAGAACTCCATTCCATCGAGCATCAAGCATCTGCCAATTGGCATTGCTCAGGCCAACCCGGACATGACGGTGTCTTCTGAAAACCCTGCTTTTATCTCCATCGCACGAGCCAATCCTGCTTATTTTAAAATATCCCGATCAGGCATCAGCATTTGTGACCGCAAACTGGCCAACTGTATTCGTAAACATAGCGACCAGAATGTATCACCCAACCAGCATTCCACCTTTATGCTGGAAAGCAATATTCCCACTTCGATTCTGATTCAAACGAATAAAGTCGGTTATTGCACCCTGCTGGTTTCATCGCAAACTGCGGCTGAACGCATTCACGCCTCATCGTTGAAGCAATTATTCGGCCTTACCCCCTCCGAGTCCCGTTTGGTCAAGCAACTATGCAATGGTTCCGCATCAACGCTTGAAGCTGCTTATTCAACAGGTATTACTGTCAATACAGCACGCAGCCAGCTGAAAACGATCTATCAAAAAGTTAACGTCAAAACGCAGGTTGATCTGGTTAAACGTATTCTTACCAGTGTTGCCGTACTCAAAGACAATGGCCCCGTGCTTCCGGCAAACGCTTGTCACTCAATTTTCCTGAAGGATGGGCGGAAACTCGAATATAGTGAATATGGTGACCCCGATGGTTTCCCTGTCATTAATTTCCATTCAACAGGCCAGTCTTGCAAATTGTTCCATTTTCGCCTTAATCAATTGCCGGGTTCCGGCATTCGCCTGATTACCGCCAGTCGACCCGGCATCGGTTATTCATCACACAAGGAAAACTTTACACGGCAGGAAGTAGCTGAAGATATTGCCTGCCTGTTAACGCATTTAAAAATCAAGCGCTGTTCCCTGTTAGCCTTTGCCAATGGTGGCCCCTTTGCTCTGGCTTTTGCTCACTACTATCCGCACCTTGTCGATAAAGTGGCCATTGCCAGCTCTATTTTACCGCATGGTTTTGGTGACAATGCAGGCATTCTGGATGTGCGTCGCATCATGTTGAAATTAGCTCGCTCAGCGCCGCTGGTGCACCGGCATCTTATGCGCGTGGTTTTACGCAATATTGAGAAAGATCCTGACCTCTACCTGCGCAAGCAGCGAAAGCTGGCCAGTGAAACCGACAAGAGCATCACCACACCGGAAATGTTCGCTGCAATCACAGATAGCTTTTTTCATGCCGTGAGCACCACGTTACTTGGCACGATTCACGATTTTCGTCTTTCCAGTCTGGATTGGGAGTTCGAACCTTTGAACATTCAGGTGCCCATAACCTTTTGGCATGGCGCAGACAACCACATCATTAAAGCAAAAAATGTCGAATTATTTTCCCAATACATCCCATCGGCGCAATATCATCAGGTTGAAGGTGGCCATCTGATTTACTACTCCCACTTTGAGCAAATGCTGGAATCTCTTCGCCAGGAGGCTGTCCGAGAATAGAGACCGTTGCGAGAATTTCCCATTTTCATCCCCCGGGAGCAATCCATAGGTATACGCTGAGTGTGGAGCATTGACTGAAACTTAGCTATGCTTCGCACGATTTTTTTCTTCACATGAGGGGTTTTCAATCATGGACATTGACGTACGCAAAACAGCGATGCTGGCACGCATTGCTCTGACCGATGCAGAGGCGGCCGAACTTCAGCCCCAGTTATCCAGCATACTTGGCTACATCGAAACCTTATCCGAAGTAAATACGGAAGGTGTCGAAGCTACAGCCCACCCGCATGACACGGCCATGCCATTACGTGCCAATGTCGTGACCAACAGCAATCGTCGTGATGCACTGCAAGCGGTTGCCCCTAAAATTGAATCCGGACTGTATGTGGTTCCGAAGGTGATTGAATAATGGCTTATCAAAGTTTATCCGAACTCAAAACACGTCTTGATAGCGGTGAGACCACCGCTGTTGATCTGGCCAGGCTTTATCTGGCCCGTATTGAGGCACACAATGAAACCCTGAATGCATTTGTCCATATCGACCCTGAGCATGTACTGGCACAGGCCGAAGGCTCGGACAACTACCGCAAAAAACATGCTGCCAGACCCCTGGAAGGACTGCCTATCGCCGTCAAAGATATTTTCTGCACGCAAGATGGTCCGACCCGCTGCTGCTCGAACATCCTCGAAGGCTTTGAAGCGCCTTACGATGCACATGTCATCAGCAAACTGAAACAAGCCGGTGCGGTGCTCGTTGGCAAAACCAACATGGACGAATTTGCCATGGGCTCTTCAACCGGCACATCGGCATTCGGCCCATGCCGTAACCCATGGGACATCGAACGCATTCCGGGCGGCTCATCCGGCGGTTCGGCGTCCGCCGTTTCGGCTGCGCTGACTCCTGCCGCACTGGGCACCGATACTGGCGGCTCGATCCGCCAGCCAGCCGCACTGACCGGTATTGTTGGCCTGAAACCCACCTATGGCCGCGTCTCACGTCGCGGTATTATCGCCTTTGCTTCATCCCTGGATCAGGCAGGTCCGATGACGCGCACCGTTAAAGATGCCGCCATGATCACCGCCGCCATTGAAGGCCATGATTCGCTGGATGCCACATCGGTTGCCGATGCCCCGGCTGTGGACTGGCTCGGCGCTTGTGATAAAACAGACATGAAAGGGCTGCGAATCGGCAAACCGGCTGAATATTTCATCGACGGCATGAACCCCGAAGTTCGCAAAGCCGTTGAAGATGCACTGGCAGCATGCGAAAAACTGGGGGCGGAGGTCATCGACATTTCTCTGCCGCACACCAAATATGCCGTTGCAGCCTATTACGTCATTGCGCCATCGGAAGCTTCGGCCAACTTGTCCCGCTATGATGGTGTGCGTTTCGGTCACCGTTGCGACAACCCGCAAGACTTGCTCGATTTATACACACGCAGCCGTGATGAAGGCTTCGGCTCCGAGGTGAAGCGCCGCATCCTGACCGGCACTTTCGCTCTGTCATCCGGCTACTACGATGCTTATTATCTGAAAGCACAACAAGTGCGCACCCTGATTCGTCAGGATTTTGCCGAGGCCTTTGAAAAGGTAGACATTATCGCCACGCCAACTTCACCGGTGCCTGCCTTCAAGCTGGGCGAAAACATGGATGATCCGTTGACCATGTATCTTTCAGACATTTTCACCATCGCGGTGAATCTGGCCGGACTGCCCGGACTTTCTCAACCGTGCGGTATGGTTGAGAGCATGCCAGTCGGCCTGCAATGGATTGCCCCGGCTTGGAAGGAAGACACACTTCTGCAAGCAGCCTCAGCTTATGAGTCTGCCACGGATTGGCACACACAAACCCCATCAGCATTCGGAGGTGAAGCATGAGCTGGGAAGTCGTTATCGGACTGGAAGTTCATTGTCAAATCAACACCGACACCAAGGCCTTTTGTGGCTGTTCCACAGCCTTCGGTGCCGAGCCCAACACGCAGACCTGCCCGGTTTGTCTCGGCATGCCCGGTCAATTACCCGTATTAAACGTGCTGGCAGCCGAAAAGACCGTACTGACCGGCCTGGCGATTCATGCAGACATCAATCTGGAATCAAAATTCGACCGTAAAAACTATTTTTACCCTGATTTACCCAAGGGCTACCAAATCAGCCAGTTTGCCGTACCGCTGGTTGAGCGCGGACATTTGAATATCCCGACCGCCGATGGTGAAAAGCGCATCGGTATCACCCGCATTCATATGGAAGAAGATGCTGGCAAATCGATGCACGAAGGTCTGGATGGCGTTTCGCATATCGACCTGAACCGCAGTGGCGTGCCGCTGATGGAGATTGTCTCCGAGCCGGACATGCGTTCATCCGATGAAGCGGTCTCGTACCTCAAGCAATTGCACCAGTTAATTCGTTTCCTCGACGTATCCGGTGCCGACATGGAAAAGGGGCAATTCCGTTGTGATGCCAATGTATCCGTACGTCATCCCGGCGAACCGTTTGGCACCCGCGCTGAGTTAAAGAACCTCAACTCCTTCCGCTTCATCAAGCAGGCGATTGATTTCGAAGTGATCCGCCAGATTGAGCTGATCGAAGACGGCGGCAAAGTTGTGCAGGAAACCCGTTTGTATGATTCAGTCAAAGGTGAAACCCGCTCCATGCGCGGCAAGGAAGAAGCGCATGATTACCGCTATTTCCCTGAGCCTGATCTGCCACCATTGCGCATCAGCCAGCAGGAAGTGGACAGCATCCGTGCCGGTATGCCGGAATTACCCGAGCAACTTCGCCAGCGCTTTGAAACCGAATTCGGTCTTTCCCCCTACGATGCAAATGTGCTGTCGCAAACCCGCGAACTGGCTGATTATTATGAATCACTGGCAGCCGCACATCCGGCCGACCCGAAACGTGCGGCCAACTGGCTGGCCAACGAGTTGCTTGGTCGCCTGAAAGAAGCCGGTAAAGACATTGCCGATTCACCAATCAGTGCGCATGCACTGGCAGGCCTGCTGGCTCGCATTGCCGATGACACCATTTCCGGAAAAATCGCCAAAGATGTACTGGATGCGATGATGCTGTCCGGCAAAGATGCCGACACAATCATTGAAGAAAAGGGCCTCAAGCAGGTCACCGACAGCGGTGCCATCGACGGCATTATTGAGGAAATTCTTGATGCCAACCCCGAGCAGGTACAAGGCTATCTGGATGGTAAAGACCGCTTGTTCGGTTTCTTTGTCGGTCAGGTCATGAAAGCCTCACGCGGCAAGGCTAATCCGGCCATGGTCAACGATCGCTTAAAAGAGCTGCTGGCAAAAAGAGGCTAAAGCTTCTGGTAACCCCTATAAAAAAGCGCGCCGATTACGGTGCGCTTTTTTTATGCCTGATGGTTTAGAATTATTGTTACGCCTGTAGCACCTGCGTCAAAAAACGGCCGATATGTACAATCTCTTCACGACAGACGGAATGCTCCATTGGATACGTATGCCATTGCACGTCATAGCCACACTGTTGCAATACCCGACAGGTCTGATCACCCAGCGAAAAAGGCACAACCGGATCATGCACGCCATGCCCCACAAAAAACTTACTGACACGGGTTGCCTGCTGCACTTCAACATCCAGTCGCTCAGCCAGCGGCAAATAACTGGATAAGGCAACCACCCCGGCCAGTGGCTCGCCCTGCCGCAAGCCCACATGCAGCGCCATCGCGCCACCCTGAGAAAAACCCGCCAGCACAATCCGGTTGGCCCTGATGCCATGCATCTCTTCGCGATCAATCAGCAACTGAATACGGCGCGCCGATTCGATAATGCCGCGTGCATCCTGCTCGTAGCCAATGTCGGTGTGTTTGATGTCATACCAGGCGGGCATGACATAACCGCCATTAATCGACACCGGCATCGACGGTGCATGCGGAAAAACAAAGCGCACATGCAAACCTTCCGGCAAGCCCAGCTCCGGCACAATCGGTTCAAAATCATGGCCATCTGCACCCAGGCCATGCAACCAGATCACAGTCGCATCAGGGTTCGGGCCAGTTTGCAATACAACAGTAGGTAACATGGCCTGAAACTGCCTGCTTTATGAATCTTTTCAAGCTCTCAGA
This sequence comes from Zetaproteobacteria bacterium CG_4_9_14_3_um_filter_49_83, assembly GCA_002791545.1. Classification (GTDB taxonomy): domain Bacteria; phylum Pseudomonadota; class Zetaproteobacteria; order Mariprofundales; family Mariprofundaceae; genus CG1-02-49-23. The sequence continues at coordinate 97,866 of PFXG01000025.1, read as the reverse complement.
GACTTTACACATTCGATCATTTTCAACGAATCTGTTGCACTTCAATATGCAGGGTCAATTCCGACCACACCCTGTCGGCCGTCAAAACCTTACTTTGCTGCTGCATAGCAAGCCCCAGACAAGCGCGATCTGCCAGTGATAGCCCAAACCGTCTGCTCTCTTCCCATAACTGTGCAGTAAACTCTGCCTGCTCCACTGAAAAAGGAGCTATCGTAAGGCCAAGTTCTTCAAGCAGGTTCCGCACGGCTTGAACATCCATCCCTTTCTGCGCGATCTTTTGCGCAACTTCGCTCCAGTTCACCGTGCCAATGCAAGATTCAGGGATCACACCCCGGACTAATTCCCAGCCTGCTTCCTGATGCAAATATGCCAGCAATGCTGAAGCATCAAGGATAATCACGCTTTATTCTCAGTTTGTGCAGCAGCGCTGCGTTCCGCAACAAGCTCATCCACCAGGCTGACCTCTGGCGGGATTTCCTTAAACATAGCCCACAAACGCGATTCAATCGCTTCCCTGCGCTCAAGCACCAGACTATCACCCACTTGCCGCGCCACCAGATGGTCGCCCTGACTCAAATTCAAAGCCTTGCGCAAAGCAGCCGGAATAACCAGACGCCCTTGCGCGCCTAACTGTACATCACTAAATGGTGTTGAATGTGCCATAATGCCCCTTTGTGTCACATACCATAAACCGTGCCACATATCACCACCATGTGTCAACCACTTCCTCAGCCCCCCCCCTTGCAACTTATAAGATACGTTCACACATTTGCATACGGAAACATAAGCAGCAGCAAAACTAACCAACACCAGATACTCTGATTGAGCCCCGGCCTGATTTATGTTCCAATCGCCCGATGCAGACTGACAAACACATTCACATCCTCGGCATTTGCGGTACCGCCATGGCTGCCATTGCCTCGCTGGCGAAAGAGCAGGGGTATCGGGTGACCGGCTCCGACAGTGGCATTTATCCGCCGATGTCGGATTACCTCGCTGCGCTGGCGATTCCCGTACAAGCCTTTGATGCGGCAAATCTATTGCCTGCGCCCGATTTATGCGTCATTGGTAATGCTATGAGCCGTGGCAATGTGGAAGTCGAAGCCATTCTGAATAAGGGTCTGGCCTATTGCTCCGGGCCGGAGTTTATCGGCAAGCATATTCTGCCGCAGCGGCATGCTATCGTGGTCGCTGGCACGCATGGCAAAACCACTACGGCATCTTTGATGGCGCATGTTCTGGAGTGTGCAGGCAAAAAAGCGGGCAAAGGCCCCGGCTTCATGATCGGTGGCATCCCGGAAGATTTCGGCGGTGGCGCACGACTGGGCAGCGGCGAGCATTTTGTGCTTGAGGGCGATGAATACGACACGGCCTTTTTCGACAAGCGCTCAAAATTTCTGCATTACCACGCCAGAACGCTGATTCTGAACAACCTCGAATTTGATCATGCGGATATTTTTGCCGATCTCGAAGCGATCAAGGTGCAGTTCGCCCATCTGCTGCGCACGGTTCCTGCAGACGGGAAAATCATAGTGAATGCCGATGATGAGAATCTGGCCGATGTGATACCGCGCGGTTGCTGGTCACCGGTGACCCGCTTTGCCCGTCTTGGTCATGCCGATGCACCGTGGCAATGGCAGCCACTCGCGGACGACGGCACTGCTTTTGAGATTCTGCATCAGGGTCAGCCTTTCCTCTCCGTTTCATGGAACATGCTCGGCATTCACAATGTCTCCAATGCCTGCGCCGTCACTGCCGCCGCCCATGTTCTCGGCATTGAGCGCGATATCATTGCGCAGGCTTTAGCATCCTTTTCCGGTATTCGGCGCCGCATGACGCTGGTTGGTGAAGCCAACGGTGTTCGCATTTTCGATGATTTCGCCCATCACCCGACAGCCATCAATGGCGTCGTGGCTGCGGCCAAGCATGCTATGAAATCATCGGGGAAACTCTGGGTAATCGTAGAACCGCGCAGTAACACCATGCGCACGCGCATTCACCAGCAGCGTTTGCCTGCCTCTTTCGAGTATGCCGACCGCGTCATCTTCGTGCCACCATCGTCACGCAATCTGAGGCCGGATGAAGTGCTCGATGCCGATCAGGTCTGCCGCGATATCGGCACACATGCCTCAGTGCTGCCAGATACCAATGCGATTATCGACTATCTCTGCGCTGAAAGCCACGCTGGCGATGTCATCCTGATCCTCTCCAACGGCGGTTTTGATGGCATTCATCAACGGCTGCTCGACAGGCTTTCCAGGACACCCCCCTACAATAACTGAGCAACAACTGAGCACAATTTAGCGCTACCTCCGGCTTCACTTCATCGCTACACTTTCGCGTTATGAAATATTCACAACTCTTAGCCCCTACCCTGCGTGAGGATCCGGCCGATGCCGAAGTTATTTCGCACAAACTTTTACTGCGTGCCGGTTACATCCGACGTGTGACCTCCGGCGTCTACAACTATCTGCCGCTGGGCCTGCGCGTTTTGCGTAACATCGAAGCCATTATCCGCCAGGAAATGAACCACGCAGGTGCGCAGGAATTGCTGATGCCTGCCGTACAGCCGGGAGATTTGTGGCAGAAATCGGGCCGCTGGGAAAAATACGGCCCTGAACTGCTTCGTTTCAAAGATCGTCACGATCATGAATCCTGCCTTGGCCCGACGCATGAAGAGGTGATCTGCGATCTGGTAGCGCGTGAACTGCGTTCCTACAAACAGTTGCCAATGAACCTGTATCAGATTCAGTCGAAATTCCGCGATGAAATCCGTCCCCGATTCGGCTTGATGCGCGGCCGTGAGTTCATCATGAAAGATGCCTATTCGTTTCATGCAGATCAGCAATCTCTGAACGCCGAATACCAGAATATGTTCGACACCTACAAGCGGATTTTCACCCGCCTGGGCTTGAAATTCCGCCCTGTGGAAGCTGATAACGGCAGCATTGGCGGCAGTGCCTCGCATGAGTTTCACGTGCTGGCTGAATCTGGTGAAGATCTCATCACCCACTGCTCGGCCTGCGATTACGCTGCTAATATTGAGCGTGCACAGTCGCGTCGTGCAACACCTGCCGGAAGCGACAGCGAACTGACGGAAGTGAATACGCCGAACGTCACTTCGGCCGAAGATGTGGCAGCGTTCCTTGGCGCAGACATCGCGCTGCTGGTCAAAACACTGGTGTATCGCATCGAGGGTGGCCCTCACGACGGACAATGCGTCGCTGCCTGCGTACGTGGTGACGATGCTTTGCAGGAAATCAAACTGACCCGCGCCGTACAGGCAACGGCGCTGCAAATGGCTTCTGATGCAGACATTTCCGACATTGGTGGCATTACCGGCTTTATCGGCCCGCGTGCTTTGAGTTCACTGGTTATTTTTGACGAAAGCCTGCGTCAGGCAGATGGCCTGATTGCCGGAGCCAACAAAGTTGACACCCACGTCACCGGCCTGAATGTAAGCCGTGATATAAGGGATGCACAATTTGCCGACTTGCGCCAAACACGTGAAGCTGATGGCTGTCCGCGCTGTGATGGCACGATGTCGTACTCACGCGGCATCGAAGTCGGTCATGTCTTTGAACTGGGCACGGTTTACTCCGAACCGATGGAAGTGATTTTTCAGGATCAACAGGGCAAACGCTCTGTCGCCAGCATGGGTTGCTACGGCATTGGCGTATCACGTCTGATAGCGGCCATTGTTGAGCAATGTAACGATGCCGATGGCATTGCCTGGCCAGCGCATCTGGCACCTTTCCAGGTGGTCATTATCAGTATGGGTAAATCTGATGCCTGTATGGATGTCTGCGAAAAACTGTATCACGAACTCAAGCAGGCCGACATTGAAACGCTCTGGGATGAGCGCAAAGAGAGACCCGGCGTCAAGTTCAAAGATGCCGAACTGATGGGCTTGCCGATTCAGATCATTATTGGCGATCGCGGCTTGGAAAATGGTGTGGTTGAAATACGAGAGCGCGGTAGAGATAAGCAGGAAGTGGCACAGGAAGCAGTGCTTTCAAGTGTCCGGAACCTGCTTGATCGGGAATAGCGTCTGATCCCCGCATGAAAAGAAAGCTGGCAGCCTACCTTAGCGGAGAATCGGCCAAAGGCCTTCTGGCAGTGATATTAGCGGCAGGCTTTTTTATCAGCCTGCCGTTCTGGCTTAAAAGCACCCCCGAACAAAAGCAGCATTTAACTGAATCCAGCACCACCATGGAGATGGTCGAAAAAAACACCGGGCCGCTGAGCATTGCGCCTGAAGAGCAGCAGGCATTGCATAGCATGCTGCTTAAGCCCGAAGTTGATGACACTCCGCCCACTGATTTTAATCAGACCGTCTGGGAACTCGACATGAAGCAGCTGATCATGAACAAGGTACCTGATGAACGTGAAGCGACGAGTATTGCGCACTGGGTCTATTTCTACAGCATCCGCTTTGATGTTTCGCCAGAACTGATTCTCGGGTTGATTTCGGTCGAATCGGATTTCGATCATTTTGCCGTCAGCAATGTCGGCGCACGCGGCCTGATGCAGGTGATGCCATTCTGGAAGAAAGAGCTGGGCTCACCCAACGACAACCTTTTCGATATCGAAACCAATATCCGCTATGGCACGGCCATTATCAAACACTATATGAAGCGCTACAAATCCACCCGCCGGGCGCTGGCTGCTTATAACGGCTCACTGGGCAAAGACAAATATCCCAACAAGATTTTCATGCATATGCGCATGTTCAAAGCCAGTTCGCTTGAGGAAATAACGGGCTGAGCCCCAGACATTCAGGCCGAAGATACTCAAACCTAAGGCACTCAAAACTCAAACACTCAGACAGCAGCCAAGGCCTGACTGACCACATCCCGCAATCGCTCGGCTTTGAAAGGTTTGCCGAGGAAACTGACTCGTTCGTCATCGATCTCGGACAGCGACTGCTCTTCGGAATATCCTGATGAAATAACCACCGGCAAATCCATTTCAAGCTCACGCAGCGCCTTTAACACCGCCCGTCCATCCATTTCCGGCATATTCAGATCAACCACGGCCAGGCCGATTTCGGCACGATGTTGCCGGTACATATTAACTCCGGTCAGGCCGTTTTCGGCCAGCATCGTGGTATAGCCAAAATAACCAAGCATATTACCAATCAATTCACGCACCGCCGGGTCATCATCAATAATCAACACCTTCTTGAAATGAATTTCCGGCTCATTGTCCGGGCCGGCATCAGCCACCTCGACCTGATGCAGAGAAACCAACGGAAAAAGAATTTTGACCAGCGTTCCCTTGCCCTCCTCACTGACGACGTGAATCGCACCCCCATGGCTGTGCACAATACCCTCCACCACACTCAAACCGAGACCGCGCCCGATGAACTTGGTGGTGAAAAACGGATCAAACATCTGTTCTTTTTCTGCCGGACTCATTCCACTGCCATTATCAGCCACTTCCAGCACCACATACTTTCCCGGTTTGACGTGAATTTCGGCATGCAGATACTTCAAATATGCGGCATCGGCATTTTTTAGAGCGGTGCGCACACTGACTGTTCCCTGATTATCGCCAATAGCTTCACTGGCATTTTGCACCAGATTGATCAGCACCTGCTGAATTTGCAAAGGGTCGGCCTTGATACTCGTCGGTTCCTCTTCCAGATCAAAACGCAGCGCCGTGTTTTTGCTTAACATCACATCCAGCAGACCTTCAATATGCCGGATTTTATCGCTGAGGTCGAAATGGCTGACACTGGCCTTGCCTTTGCCCGCATAGGCCTGCATCTGCTGACACAACGATGAAGCCTGGACACAGGCATGCTGGATTTTATCCAGCATTACAGCGGCTTCAGACTCATCCTGATAAGTCAGCTTCAGCAAATCACTGTTACCCATAATCGTCATCAATAGATTATTAAAACGATGCGCAACGCCACCGGCGACGGCCCCTAAACTTCTGAGCCTCTGGGAATGCGCGTTCTTGGTTTGCAGCAACCTTTTTTCCCGCTCCGCACTAAGTAATTCTGTAACATTATTACCAAACACAAGAACAGCTTCACTCCGTTCATCCGGCAAAAAAACAAATTCGTAAGTTAATTGAGCCACGTCCACCCGAATATCCATTTTCTGACGTGTTTTCAAAACCTGCTCACAAGAATTTTGCATGACGTCCGGAATGCGCTGCACACTCTCATGATATCCCATATAACCCAGTAACAACTGCGCTATCGGGTTAATATAAGAAAACGTCATACTTTTTGCGCGAATACTCATGATCGGATTGGGATTTTCCTGCGACATACGTGCCGTTCTTGAAATTTCGGCGGTTGCATCCTTAACGCGCCTTTCCAGCAGCTGATTGCTTTGCCTGATCGATTCCCATTGATCATGGTTATGAATCACCATGCCGATTAACAGAACACAGGATTCAAGAATTTTCATCATATAAATGTTTTTCTTGCAACCGGATGCAACTTCGATGCTGAAAACACCGGCCATACGCTCGCCCGCCAGTATCGGCATCACATAGTGGCCGTGGTCACACATCTCCGGAATCACCACATCATGATCTTTATCCAGGCAGCTTTTAAAGATCGCCTGCTGATTGGCCAGTACCTTACCACACAGGCACGAGCCTTTTTCAATATGCTGGCAGCGCTCCTGCAACGCTTCATCCAGACCATACGAAGCGACCATGGTGAGCATCGCACCTTTTTTATCGGCCAGTGCAATATGACCCTTACCGAGACTGTCGATATCTTTATGCGAAAGCACAACGACCAGCATACGCTGGAGCTTGTCCGTTAATGGTGTTACTTCACTTCCGATCTTCACCAGAGACCGCAGCACTTCATCTTTATCAAGCGTCTGCATCAAGCCCTCCCGAATGTAATCACCCCCAAGAAATATGAGAATTCACCCAGTTTCAAGCTAGCCACCAGCCTAAGCCGTGGCAAGAAAAGAGAACACCTGGCGAAACATTTCAGCCGTCAATCGCCGCGTCTGAGTGTTGTAACGCGAGCAGTGATAGGAATCGACAAGCAAGCGTCCGTCCGGCAGCGCATGCTGTGCCGCATGCGCAAAAGGCAGGGATGACAAGCTTAAGTCATACGCTCTGAGCACGGCATCATGGGCAATTTTTCCCAGAGCCAGCAGGCGGCAATCGGCTGGCAGCGCCGCAATTTCATAACGCAGAAAGTCATTACACTGCCTGATTTCAGAAATTTCCGGTTTATTTTGTGGCGGCAGACATTTCACTGCGTTGGTAATGCGCACTCCATATAACTTCAAACCATCATCCACATGTTCAGAGACCGGCGCACTGGCCAGACCCAGCTCGAACAGGGTTTGGTAGAGTAAAATACCGGCATAATCACCGGTGAAAGGACGGCCGGTTCGATTGGCACCATGCATGCCCGGAGCCAGACCGACAATCAGCAGCTTCGGCTCATCATCACCAAACGACGGAACCGGAGCAGCAAAATAATCAGGATGCTCTGCGCGTACCGTATCGAGAAAATCCGCCAGCCTCGGGCAAGCCCTGCACCGGGCATTAAAAGCTGACATCTACCTTCGACCATTGTTCGGCCAGCAAACGCAATGCCCGTCCGCGATGCGATACGCTGGCTTTTTCTTCCGGCGTCGCCAAAGCAAAGGCCTTGCCCAGCTCAGGACTGAAAAACAGCGGATCATAGCCGAAACCCGCGTCACCCGCCGGTTCATGCAGAATCTCCCCCTGCACCCGCCCTTCGCTGGTTAAAGCAGCGCGCCCATCAGGAAATGCCAGATGCAGCGCACAAATAAAATGGGCTGATCGTTGTGTTGCATCACCAAGCAGCGCCAATAAACGGGCATTATTCCGGGCATCGGTGGCGTCCTCACCGGCAAAACGTGCCGAATACACCCCCGGCGCGCCATCGAGTGCATCGACACACAAGCCCGAATCATCGGCCAGTGCCGGTAAGTGATTGGCCATGGCAAAAGCTTCCGCCTTTTTCTTTGCATTGCCGGCAAAGCTGTCGGCATCTTCAAGCACATCGACAAAGACAGTGGCCTCAGCCGGCAGCAGTGCCACACCCAGCGCTGCTAATACCTGCACGATTTCACGGCGCTTTTTCGCGTTGTTGCTGGCGACTACGATCTGTTTCAAGCGTTCACTGCATCCAGCTGCATACGCGCCAGATTACTAATACCCTGATCAGCCAGTGCTTTGAGCTGCATAAACTGCTCCCAGTGCAGCGGTTTGTCTTCCGCCGTGGCTTGTACTTCCACCACGCCACCATCCGGTGTCATGACAAAATTCGCATCCATTGCAGCCTGCGAATCTTCTGAATACTGCAAATCAAGCAGCGCTTGCCCGGCGACAAAACCGCAGCTCACTGCCGCCACCTGACCGATAATCGGGTCACGTTGCAGCACACCATCGGCCAGCAATTTGTTAACCGCAATGCGCAGCGCCACCCAGGAACCGGTAATCGCTGCTGTACGCGTACCGCCATCGGCCTGCAGCACATCACAATCCAGCGAAATCGAACGCGGTCCCAGTGCCTGCAAATCCACCACAGCGCGCAGCGAGCGACCAATCAGGCGCTGAATTTCTACCGTGCGTCCACCCTGCTTACCGCGTGCCGCCTCACGACTGCCACGTGTGTGGGTGGCCCGTGGCAACATGCCATATTCCGCCGTCACCCAGCCCTTATCGGTGCCACGCAAAAACGGTGCCTGCTTTTCTTCGACGCTGGCCGTGCATAACACGCGCGTTTGGCCGAATGAAATTAACACCGAACCTTCAGCGTAAGCATTGAATCTGGTGTCCATGCTGATCGGGCGAAGTTCATTCGCCTGTCTGTTTTCTCTCATAAGCTGATGAAATCCTTTCGTCGGTCAGATACTTATTGCAATGCCCAGGCCTGAATATCTTCAGCCTTCTTGAATCCGGCAAATTTACGTCCGTCACCGGCGATCATTGTCGGTGTACCGGTAATAGCGAGGCTGTTACCCAGCGCCTGCAATTCTTTGACCGGTGTCTCACATTCAGCCGCTGGCAATGTTTTATTATCGATCATCACTTCCAGCAAGGCCTGATGACGGTCTTCTGCACACCAGATGGAATCAGACTTGGCTTTGGAGTTTGGATGCAAACTGTCGATCGGGAACAGGAAGGTATACACCTTGACGCCTGACACTTCCTTCAACTGCTCTTCGAGCTTGCGGCAATACGGGCAATCAGGGTCGGTAAATACAGCTATCGCTTTGCCATTCGGATCACCGGAAACAATCGCTTTATCCAACGGCAGAATATTCCAGTCGATGGTGTTGATTTCTTCCAGACGGGTATTGGTCAGGTTTTCACGTGTGGCAGTATCAAACAAAAAGCCGTTTACAATAATATTTTTACCCATGCCATCGGCATAATAAAACTTTCCACCAACGCGCAATTCATACAAACCTTTCATCGGCGTTGTACGCACCTCATCAATAGGCAGATCCGCAATGGCTTTACGAATATTTTTCTCAGCCTGTTCAATGGTCAGTTCGGCCGGTTCAGCCTGCACCACGGCAACAGGTGCCTCAGCAGGTTTGCTTGTGACTTTCTCGGCTGAACTCTGGCATGACACCAGCATGGTCATCCCCAGAACAAGCGCTCCCCAAAAAAATCTCTGTCGGATGATTACTTTTTCAAATTTCATTCTCTTCTCCTTCTTGTCCTCATTTATGATACGAATGATTCCCGAATCAGGCTGCCTCAGCGACAAAACACCCATTCGTCGTCACTAGAAAGTCCCTCATCAAATTGATAGCCACCTTCTTCAAACTGCTTCAATGCTTCAGCATCTTTCAATCGTTTTTTGATGATATAACGCGTCATCATGCCACGTGCTTTTTTCGCATGAATACCGACCACTTTATAACTGCCTTTGGCATACTCCTTAAACACGGGGGTAATCACCGGCGCTATCAGTTCATGCACATGCACAGACTTGAAATATTCATTCGATGCCAGATTAATCAAGACATTATTCTCTTCATCGGCCAGCGCCCGGTTCAGCATGTGACTAATCGCACTGCCCCAGAAAGCATACAAATCCTGACCGCGCACATTGTTCAGCCGCGTGCCCATTTCCAGACGATAAGCCTGCATCAGATCCAGCGGCCGCAGCACCCCGTATAAACCGGAAAGAATGCGCAGATGATATTGCGTGAAATGAATATCCTGCTCCGTAAAGCTGCCTGCATCCATGCTCTGATAGACATCCCCCTGAAAGGCGAACAGGGCCTGCTTTGCATTGTCGGCACTAAACGGCAACTCCCATTGAGAGAAACGATTGGCATTCAGATCGGCCAGTTGCATGCTCAGCTTCATCAAATCAGCCAGCTGGAACGGGTCCAGCTCACGCAATTGAGCCACCAGTTCAGCCGCCTCATCCAGCGCCTCTGGCATGCTGAATTCCTCAACCGGCGCAGCCGTTGTCATATCCAGTTTTTTCGCTGGCGAAATCACCACAAGCATCCTGCTCACCTCCGATTATCATGATCCATCGCAATTCATATCGATCGTCGAAGCGTAACGACAATGACCCTTGCATGCCAAACATTCTGCAATACTTACCCCGACTTTAACAATCCACCATCACGCTCTCGGCATGTTCAAATTCTGGCAGACGGCGCTTGTAGCCGGTCGCTTCGATCAGGCGACGGGCTTCGCTGAGATCGTGCTGCGGGGATTGCCACGGATAAACATCGACCTGCCAGAAGAGGCAGGCGCGGTGAAGGTGGATGTCGGCCAGCAGGGGCGTAGCGGTCGAGGCGGGAGATGTTGATTTCAGGGTTATTGCGTATCTCAAGCGGTTCGTGACCCATGCGGGTACGGATTTTCTCGGCCACCGATTCTGCCGCGAGACGTCGCCCTTCAATGTCTATATAGCCATCGCCCGAGAGAATGCCGAGTTGTGAAAGGTTGCCCGGATCGCCAAAGCTGAAGAACATGATGCGCTCGGCATCGGGAGTTCCGATGAGTTGACGAATGTGACGACACTCCAGTCCACACCAGCGCTTGTTGGCATATTCAGGGCAGAGAAACAGGACGATCAACTCCGATTCGGTGCGGTAAAGACTGGGCAGGTAAACATCCAAGTCTAGGCGAGCAAACTCGGCATCGTGATAAATATCATACAGCACTCTCTTTTCGCCGAAGCTTACAGCTAGAAGTTTTGCGACCTGTTCAACAAAAGCTCTTTTCTCACCCGGAAATGAAAGTGCCACCCGAAAGCGGCGGGGTTGCTGCCTGTTATTGTCCAAATCACTCATAGACCATCCCTCTCCAAACATACCAAATCAAACTGCAAGGCAACTGTGGCATGCGAGGGTCATGTGGTCATTGAAAAGTGTCTCCCATGGTTGCTTTTGTAGCATGGCTTTGACAGCCTCAAGCTATGAACCAATACGCTGACGAACACTGGATGAAGCAGGCCCTGAATTTGGCACGGCACGGCATCGGCACGACGCACCCCAACCCGCGCGTCGGGGCGGTGATTGTCCGCAACGACCAGTGCATCGGCAGTGGCTGGCATGTGCGGCCCGGTCAGGCGCATGCTGAAGTGGTTGCGCTTGCCGATTCTGGCCCCCATACCCATGGTGCCACCCTTTACGTAACGCTGGAGCCCTGCGCCGGAACGGGACGCACACCACCATGCACTGAAGCCATTCTGGCTGCCGGTATTCGCCGTGTGGTGTTTGCTTCTTCCGACCCCAACCCGAACATGTGCGGCGGTGGCGTATTTCTTCAAACGCACGGCGTCGACGTTGAAAGCGGCCTGTTACGTCGGCAAGCGGACGAACTGAATGCGCCATTTTTTCATTTTATGCGGACCGGCATGCCATACGCTATCGCCAAGGCGGCGACTTCTCTGGATGGAAAAATGGCCAGCCGCACCAATCACTCGCAATGGATCAGTTCACAGGCATCGCGTACGCACGCCCATGCCCTGCGAGCCAGTGTCGATGCTATCATCGTCGGCAGTGGCACATTTATTCACGATAACCCGGCGCTGAATATCCGGCATATTGCCTGTGATCATGCGCAGCCGCTGCGCGTTGTGGTGGCTTCTCAGGCACCGGCCTGGCATGGCCACTGGCGCATTCTTTCCGAAGCCGGGGGCCCCGTTCGCTTTTACCTGAATCAGGCAACGGAATATGATGCCGACTGGCATCAGGCCGGAGTCGAAATTGTCTATCGGCACACGCTGAACGATATTTTCAAACATCTCGCCGAAACCGGCCACCTTGCCGTTCTTATCGAAGGTGGCGGACGTCTGCACGCTTCGGCACTGGAAGCCAGGCTGGTGCAGGAGTGTGTACTGTATCAGGCACCGATTCTCATCGGTGGCGTCGATGCTCCCGGCTTCTGGCAAGGTCTCGGCGTCGAGCGCGTGGATGCGGCGATTCAGGTGAAGGTGCTTGAGCGGCAAATGCTGGATGGCGACCAGATGATCCGAGGAACCCTCATATACCCCGAAACGTAATCTCCCTGTGGCCACGCATCGCAGGCGTGGCAGCCGCATGGACGGCCGGACTGGCCTGCGCACAATCCGAGGCAGTTGCCTGGCCAGTCGTCGGCATATTAAGCCTTTTTTTATTGCTGATCGGCCTGTTTCGATCACCCTTCCGATGGCCTGCCGTATGGGCGATTCTGGGCATTGCGCTGGGCTCTGTGACGCTGATCCGGCAAGCGCAAATCGTACAGGTCGGTGAAGACTGGCAAGATCAGCCACTTGCCATCACCGCCACGCTTGTTGCTATCGAGCATAGCAGCTTATCGCTTAAATTGAGATTGGCCGATGTCAGAGCCGATGTCGGAGCAGGGGCACCGACGAACCCGCTCGCTGGCTTGATCGATGTCTATCTGTGGAAGCAAAAACAGCTAGAAATACCCGCGCTGATTCCCGGCCAACGGCTGGCGGCAAGCGTCAAATTACATACGCCGCATCAGCGACAAAACCCCGGTGGTTTTGATTACCTCGGCATGCTCAAACGCCAACATGTCGTGCTCACCGGCAGCGTACAGAGCGGACCGGAAATTCTGCCGCAAACGGTGCCCTGGCTAGAAACCATGCGCCAGAACATCCGCAACAACCTGCCCGACAAAAAGGATGGCGGCGGTATTCTGTCGGCGATTTTACTGGCCGAACGCGACCAGATTTCCACGCCTGTACTGGATGCTTTTTCGGCCAGCGGCACGGCCCATTTGCTGGCTATTTCCGGTATGCATCTGGGCATGGTTGCCGGCTGGTGTTACCTGCTTAGCTGGTGGCTGCTGACGCGCCGGGCACGCTGGATTGTTCACATCCCCGTACGTCGAATATCACTACTGGCCGGTATTGTCGGTGCAACGGCCTATGCGACGCTGGCAGGCTGGCCATTGCCAACCCAGCGGGCTGGCATGATGTTGCTGGCTGTCGCAGTGGCATGGTGGTGGCGCGAGAGTTATGACCCCATGCACACGCTGCTGCTGGCTTTGATGATCATCACGCTGCTGCAACCGACGGCCGTATTATCGGTATCGCTCTGGTTATCGTTTGCTGCTGCCGCCGCGCTGCTGCTGTTTATGCAGGCCGACGCGCATCAGCAGCAGAAAGATCCTTCATTTTGGGCGTCGGTACAACGGCTTCTCAAGGGCTTACTTGCCGTCACTGTCATCGCCGGTCTGGCTACCCTGCCGATCATTACCGATACCTTCGGTCGCATTCCGGTGTGGAGTATTCCGGCCAATCTATTGCTGGTGCTGCTCTACAGTGCATGGGTATTGCCGATGGCTTTACTCGGTGAAATTTTCAGTCTGCTGGCATGGCCCGATGCGGCCTCGTTGCTGCTGCAAGGGGCTGCTGTCGGGGTTCGGCTGGGTAATGACTGGATCGAAATGTTTTACCATTTCCCCGCCGGAAATCTATGGATTGCCGATATTCCATTGTGGCTGGGGCTGGCCTATGCCGCTGCCCTGATGGTTGCGGCATGGCTTTGGCAGCATCAGCGCAGGCGCATCGCCAGCCTGTTGATGGCAGCAGGGCTTGGTATGTTTTTACTGCTGAGCATTCCCGAACGCCCGCCTTCCGATAGCCAGTTTATCGCCTGGGATGTCGGGCAGGGTGCAGCATCGACGCTGATATTGCCGGATGGCAAAGTTATGGTCATCGATGCGCCGGGTAGTTATGGCAGTCGTTTTAATGGCGGCACCACCATCGCCGATGGCCTGCGCGCAATGGGCCTTACCCATGTCGACGTTATCATGATCTCGCATGCCCAGTCGGATCATGCCGGTGGTTTATTGCGCCTGCTGGAACAGCAGAATCATGTTGGCGAACTCTGGCTGGCCGATGTACCGGCCAATCGTGATTATCCGGCATTTCGTCTGGCCATCAAGCGCCTGCAACAGCGTGGTGGCAGCGTGCGCTGGCTGAGTCAGGGCGATTTTCAGACCTTCGGCGAGGCCAAAATTCACATCCTATAGCCACCCCGCAATGCCAATCCGACGAATGGTAACAACACTTCGCTGGTCGCATCCATACGACTGCCGGATGACAGCAGCATCCTGACCTGCGGCGATATCGAGGCCCCGGCCGAGCAGCAGATGCTGAAGCTGCCGCCCGACAGCCTCAGACATTCGATACTTGTGATGCCGCATCATGGCAGCGCCACCTCCAGCAGCGAAGCCTGGATTCAGGCCGTGCAGGCCAGCACCGTCATCACACAAAGCGGCTTCGCTAATCATTTCGGCTTCCCGCATGCCAAAGTGATACAACGCTATTTACAGCAACCTTTTACCGACATCATGCTCAATACCGCCTATGGTGCGGTCATCGGATCATGGCAGAAAGATGGCGTTCAGTGGCAGTATGTTGAGGGTATCCAAACACGAAAATCGGATGCTGCATTGCAGTGGGTTAACAGCCACCTATAATAGCCGCCGTTCTTGCGTCAACTTTGGCCACTCACTGTATCATGCTGTGGCCCGCCTGAATCGAAGTGGAGGTAAACAGTGTACGAATTTATATCCCAGGGTGGCACCGTCATGTATGTGCTGCTTGGTCTGTCGGTACTGGCATTGACCATTATTTTTGAACGCGCCTGGAGCTTGCGCCGCTCGGTGGTATTTCCATCGGATGTGGTGAAAGCCATTGAGCAAGCCGTGCGTGAAGGCAATACCGAAACAGCCCTGAACCTGTCACGTGCCAGTGAAACGTCCATTGGCAGAATTTTGTGGGTAGCCCTGCACAATCGCGGCATTCGCCGACCCGTACTCAAAGAAGCGCTGGAAGAAATCGGCCGTCAGGAAGTCGCTTATCTGGAACGCTTTATCAGTGTGCTGGGCGTCATTGCCGCCATCTCTCCTTTGCTGGGATTACTCGGCACGGTGATCGGCATGATCGAAGTTTTCCGCGTCATCTCCATTGAAGGCGTCGGCAAAGCCGATGTGCTGGCCGGTGGTATTGCCACCGCCCTGAACACAACCGCTGCGGGCCTGACCGTGGCCATCCCGTCACTGGTGGCCTATCGCTTTTTCGAATCACGGGTCAATCAGTTCATTGTCGAAATCGAACAGCATGCCCTGATGTTCGTCGATCTGCTCAAAGGCGAACGTGAGTGAATCTTCGTAACCGTAAAAAGGTGGATTTCATGGTCGATATGACACCCCTCGTGGATGTCGTATTCCTGATGCTTATTTTCTTTATGATTTCGACCAGCTTCACTGTATCCAACTCACTGAAGCTGGACTTGCCCAACAGCCGGGCAACGCAGCAGGCTCAGGAAGACAAAAAAGTTGTCATCAGCATCGATGCCAATGGCGGCCTGTTTGTGCAGGACGAAGCGGTGCAGGATGGCGATCTGCGACGGCGCATTTTAAACATCAGCAAAGGCGATCCGACCATGCGTATTGTGTTGCGGGCCGATGCCGATGCGCGACATAAGCGGGTGGTCTATGTGCTGGACACCGTCAGAGAACTCGGCATGGGTAAAATTGGTATCGCGACCATGCCCTATGGTCAGAAATAACGCGCTAAACTGGAGAAATGACACATGCGTATCGTGCAAAAATTTGGTGGTACTTCGGTCGGAAGTATTGAGCGCATCAAAAAAACCGCCGAAATTGTTCAGCAGGAAATAGCTCGTGGCAACGAAGTCGCCGTGGTTGTCTCAGCCATGAGCGGCGAAACCAATCGCCTGATTGCGATGAGTAAAGATATGTCAGCCCAGGCACCTGCGCGCGAAGTTGATGCGCTGGTCGCCACCGGCGAACAGGTGACGGCCGCCCTGCTGGCCATTGAACTCAACCGCCTTGGCATCAAGTCCTATTCGTTTAATGGTAATCAGGCAGGCTTCCGCACCGACAGCAGTCATTCACGTGCCCGCATCAGTGGCGTCGAAGGCGATCATCTGATCAAACACATGCAACGCTTTGAAGTACCGGTAGTCACCGGCTTTCAGGGGATCGACCCGGAGGGCAATATCACCACACTCGGACGCGGTGGATCGGACACTTCGGCCGTGGCGCTGGCCATTGCCGTGCAGGCCGATGTTTGCGACATTTATACCGATGTTGACGGTGTCTACAGCACCGATCCGCGTATTGTGCGCAAAGCACGTAAAATCAATTACATCAGTTATGAAGAAATGCTGGAGTTTGCCTCACTGGGCGCCAAGGTATTACAAACCCGCAGTGTTGAGCTGGCGATGAACTACAATATGCCGATTCACCTGCGCTCCAGCTTCGATCTTATTCCCGGAACTATTGTCAGCAAAGAGGACCCAACCATGGAAAGAGCCACCATCACCGGCGTCGCCTACAATCGCGATGAAGCCAAAGTCACCGTTCAGGGCATTCCCGATCAGCCGGGTATCGTCGCCAGTATCTTCGGCCCGGTTGCCGATGCTGGTATCAATGTTGATGTGATCGTGCAAAACGTCAGTGAGCAGGGACTCACCGATGTTACCTTCACCGTACCCCGTGGCGATTTTGAGCAGACCATGACCCTGCTCAAAGAGATCTGCAGCAGCATGCACGCCAGCAACATCATCGGCGACGATACTGTCGCCAAAGTTTCCGTCATCGGTGTCGGCATGCGCTCACACGCCGGTATTGCCAGCCAGATGTTTGCTGCACTGGCCAAAAACAATATCAATATCCAGATGATCACCACCAGTGAAATCAAGGTGACCGTGGTGATCGATGAAAATTATCTTGAGCTGGCCGTTCGTACGCTACACACCGCGTTTGGCCTTGATGATGCTGAAGCGAGCGACCTTTCCTGATCAACATCTGCCGGGTGCTCTGGTAACGCTGATCAACATTTCAGCCGTTCCGGGCACCCTTTAATTCATGCAGTATAAGGGCATGTTTCTTATTCGTGCCTTTTTCCGGGTATTTGCCGGGCTGCTGCTGTTTTCAATCATCCTTGCCACAGCCGCCTGGTTCAGTGCGCCCTGGTGGTTGAGTCGCCTGGCTCAACATGAACTGGAGCGTGCCGGCTTTTATCAGGTTATGCTGGAGATTGAATCTATCGGACTGCAACAGAGTCGCATCAGGCGACTGCATTTACGGCAACAGCAGGGCGCTGTGGAAATCGACAGTGAACAGGTGATGATCAGCTACAGCCTCAACGGACTGCTCGATCAGCACATCGACAGCCTGAAGCTTGAACGTTTGGACATCACCCTGCATCCATCACAAAAACAGAGCGAAAGCCCGCTGACACTTGTTTCTCCGGCAGCTCTTTTCTCGCAAATCCCTGCCAGCAGCATCGAGCTTGAGCACATTACCCTGCGTCAGCTTGCTGCCAATGGCGACACATTGCAGGCGCTTAGTGGCCAGGCCAGTTACCACGATCAAACCCTGCAAATGAGCCTGCGCGAAACCGGCAACAGCCGTGGCTTGCAGGCAGAGCTTTCACTGGATGCGCAGGGGCAATGCAAGGTTCAGATCAGCCGGAACGATGTGGATATACTTCGCGGCCAGTGCCTGATCAGTGAACAGCAAGCTGACATGCAACTACAAGGCAGTTTACAGGCCGATCTAGCTGCACTCGATGCCTTAGCCATAAGCTGGCTTGATATGCCTGCACACAAAATTAACGGAGAGATGCAACTGGCGTGGACCGCATCGCTGCCGAGTACAGCGGATGCCGAACAGTGGCAGCAGGCTCTGACATTCAATGC
Source organism: Zetaproteobacteria bacterium CG_4_9_14_3_um_filter_49_83 (assembly GCA_002791545.1). Taxonomy (GTDB): domain Bacteria; phylum Pseudomonadota; class Zetaproteobacteria; order Mariprofundales; family Mariprofundaceae; genus CG1-02-49-23. The sequence continues at coordinate 79,672 of PFXG01000025.1, read as the reverse complement.
CGAGGTGGAGCTGAACACAGCGCTGGAATATCAGCCACAGTCTTACGCTGCGGCACTGAAGGCGTCTGCGAGCTATGCTCTGGGCAAGCTCGCCTGGAAGATTGACGATCAGTCGAAGCTGCGCTTCGGCGATCATCTGCACTCCGCTCTCAGCTTCGCAAGTTTTGCTGGCAACCTGGATCAGCTTACGCCGTTGCATCTGACGCTCAACAAAGGCAGCCAATTGCAATTGCAGCAATTCAGCAGCAGCGACATCACGATTCCGAAGCTGAATTTCAAAATACTCAGTCCCTTGCAGATTTCTCATGAACATGCATCTGTTCAGCTTGTGCGGGCGACGGATATCGCCGTTAACACGGGCACTTTGCAATGGCAGGACAAGAACCTGCGCAGTCAGAACATGCGTATTAAACTCAAAGCCGGAAAACTGTTCACCCCTGCCGGAAGTATCCGAATTGACGGATTCGACGTTCAGTCTGATAAAATGACATTGCCCATGCCGCTCAATCTGGCTGCTGAGTTCGATCTGTCGCGCGATCCGCTGAATGTACGCGGCTCTCTGGCCAGTGCCGATGAAATGTTGCATGTGGACTGGCGTCTCAGCCACAGCTTCAACAAAGCATCCGGCACGCTGGATTACACGCTCAAACCCTTGCAACCGGCCGCACTACCCGTACTTGTGCGCATGTTAGGTGATCGTGACAGTGTGGGTATCAGCAGCGGCACACTGAACAGTCAGGGACAGTTGCAATGGAATCAGCGACAAGCGCTCACGGCCAGCATCGAGCTTGCGTTGGAAGAGATGAATGGTTTTTATCAAAAAACAACGTTTAGCGGCCTTACATCATCGATTCATCTTGCACTGAATGAGCAAGCCCTGCTGCTCAGCAGCGACAAGCTCACGGTGCATTCGCTTGATGCCAGCCTGCCGATCACCGATGTTAGCATGAACGCCGTCATTAATAATCCGTTTCAGGGGCCGGTCAGCGTGCAACTAAACGATGTACAGGCACAGGCGCTGGGCGGTCAGATCAGCAGCCCGCGTATTGATATTGAGATGGGGCGCAAGAGTAATCCGTTCATGATCAGCCTGGCAAAGATCGATGCCGGTCAGCTTGCCGAATTCAGAAAACAGGAAGGTTTTACTGCCGAAGGAAAACTGAATGGCACGCTGCCCTTCGACTGGACCGATAAAGGTCTGAAAATGACGGCCGGAAAACTTACCTCACGCGAACCCGGCGGCGTAATCCGTTATCTGGGTACGCCCTCCATGCAGCAACTGGCCGCCAGCGATACCGCCACACACATGGCTATGCAAATCCTCAGTGACTTTCGCTTCAGCCTGTTACAAATTAATGCCGACTATCAACCTGAAGGTGATCTGTTCCTGCAGATCGGCATCAAAGGGCATAATCCTGCTTATGAAAATGGGCGCCGGATTGAGTTCAATTTCAACATCGAGGAAAATGTCCTCAAGCTGCTGCAAAGTCTGCGTATGGCCGATGAAATCAGCGGCCGGATTGAGAAGAAGGTCAAGGTGAATAAATTCCGATAGACGGGCGCTCCGCCTGTGTCTATGTTGCGATATAGAGGTATCATTATGCAAAACAAAATCAGAACTGCTGTACTGTTGCTGGCTACACTGGCCTCACTATCGGCCTGTAATCCGACAGTCACCGTGCAAGCGCCGGACAAACCCATCACCATCAACATGAATATCAAAATCGAACATGAGATCCGTGTCAAAGTAGAAAAGGATCTGGAAAATGTGCTGTCTGATAACAGTGGCCTGTATTAATTAGGAGCTCAATATGAACATGAAATCTACTCTATTCGCAATGCTGGCCGTGATGACCATGATCTTTTCCATGACCGGCCTGCACATCGACTCGGCCTGGTCGGCTGATCTGAGATCGGCCAAAGCAGCCGGTCAGATCGGCGAGCAACCGGATGGTTATCTCGGCATCGTCAGCAGCGCATCGGCAGACGTGCAGGCACTGGTCAGCGATATCAATCAGAAGCGCCGTGATGCCTATCAGGGTATCGCCAATAGCAATGGCACCAGCCTGAATGCTGTAGAAATATTAGCCGGTAAAAAAGCCATCGAAAAAACGCCTGCCGGAGAATATGTCCGGACAGCTGCTGGGGAGTGGATTAAAAAGTAGTCTCCACATCCATTGTAAAGATCAAGCTATGTCCATTTGCGTTGTCAAACACCAATACCGTAAGAAAACATATCTGTTAGTTTAGATTTGTCGGGACCGTCAGGAAAAAGAACGCTGAATTCGCAGGCGGTTTAAAGCCCATTCAACACCGCTGCTTGCCAACCCGGAAAATGCTCGTTTCTGACCACATTGCCCGGTTGGCTCGGCAGTTTCAGCAACTGCTTCATCACATCCAGCGGATGATCATCAATGTGTTGACCATCGTGATAGAACGTCACGAGCTCCAGTCCGCTATGTTCAATCGCTTTGCGGGCAACATGGTCAGGACTGATTACATATCGACCCAATGTGCGCTCTGTCGGCCAACTCATATCGATATACACCGTGTAAACCAGTTCTGAACAAACAATCTTATCCGTCGTCTCTATATCGAAATTGAAATCGTAAGCCTTTCCCACCTGCCTGAGAGCCAGAAGAATGTGTTTGGCCTGTAGTGCCTTATCAGCGTGGGGAGACCGTAATACGGCCAGGTCATCCACATTGAGAAAGTGGTGCAATGAATTCATGTTCACCCCTGAGCGCAGGGCCTCGACCACACCACGCCCAGCTCTGATCCGGTCATGGAAGGGCACGACTGCCGGATCATTCCAAATTCCAAGCGCTTTGATTTCATCCTCGCTACCGATCCAGATAGCTGCATGACCCCAATGGCCGGGGATCAACTTGTCCGTCAGACGAAAAGGGGTTTTCTCCAGCAAGATATCGCCAGCACGCAATTGACTTCCAATTTGCGTCTGTACATCCTGTTTTTCGTAGAGCTTACCCTTGCACGCTTCAATCAAGCCCATGGCATGCCGAACAGGCTGCTGAACAGATTGACCCCATGATCTCGCAGCTCCAGCAAATCATCATTGGTGACCGTACTCATAAACAGTAAATGTCTGCCTATAAAGGCAAGTTCGGCAGATTGTTTCAACATATTATATGACTGGCTCTGATGAATCAGGGTATCAAGATATGCAAAATCTTTATCCCTCTGAATCACTTCGGCAAGTTGCTTCGCCTGCTTCTCATAGGTTTTGATAGCATGCCTGACAACAGCACGGTTGCTCGGTGAGTTGTAGGCGATTGCTAAACGATCCAGTTCATTTTTTCCCTTTTCGTAAGCTGAATCACGCTGATTGAGAAAGCGGCGCAATTTGCCATTTTCAAGATATAACGATGTCATCATCAGATAATTGTCATACAGCAGCAATGCTGAGGACAGCGACAACATCACCCCCTTGAGGCGATGCTCAGGGGAGATCGGTTGCATACCCAGCTTCGCATAAATATGCCGCGAAGGTTTCAACCAGCAACTTTGTGCATTGGCTACCTGATAAAGCTCATCCCGTGACTCTAAATGGTATGCCAGACCACGATTGAGCAAGTCCAGATCCTGACCGGACGACGGATTCGTACCATCCGCCTTACCCTCTTCGTACAAGCGATGAATCACACCAATGGCGGTTTCACGATCCGCCAGCGATGACTCGACCAACACCTTGAAGGACTCAATATTCCGAGCCAGCGCGGCATCATGGAGGCATCAGTCAATCTATATACTGCAGCCGTTTGCTGCCAGCAGCGATCGTCATCAATCACTTCATTCGATTGAAACACCGGCTTTACCACAGCCGTGCAAGACGTAAGAACAAGCAAAGCCATCGGTATAATAAATCTGTTCAACACTATCCCCCCCCTAAAAAAATAAGAACTACTCTTAATCGCCTAACAATCGAGTCATTTTTATATTGCCGGACTGCGCCGCCATGGATGCAACCGTCTTGCCCCATTAAGTGCACAACCCAATAGCAAAGAACAAAACAATTTCATCTGACTGCTTATTGTTGGCGGCAGATGATACAATCTAAAAAATGTCGTTTGGTAAGAGATCAGTGCTCTGAATCGACTTTAAATTGAAACTGTAATTGCTGATCGCTGTTTTGAGAGGTCGCAGCAATCAGGGCGGTGGCAAATTGTTGCGCATCGCCGCCGGTGGTGGCGAGGGTGACGGTTTGACCCAGTGGAACGGTCAATTCAGTTGACGCTTCGGCAATATCGATGCGGATAGCGGCTGCATCAGTCCGATTATTGAGCTGTTTCAACCAGGGATGAATGGTGACTCTGGCATGGTTTTCGCCTGCGGCCCGAATGCTGATATCGAAACCACCGGTCACCGGCGTTAGCCGGGTTTGCTGCTCCAGCACAATGCCGAAGCCTGTCAGCCATGCGCGCACGCTTTGCCGGAGCGGTACAACCTGACCGACCTCGATGCTGCCGCTGGCACCGGATTGCAGGCGTAACTGATATTGCTGTGAGATATTCGATTGCTGCCGCGAGTCACGGGCACTAATGCGGCCCCACCCACCGGGAAGCACAGCCGCAACACCGATACCGCTAGCCTGTTCGCGCCGGTGACTGCTGATGCTGACCCTCGTCGAAAACTGCTGCGCCATCACATCGATCTGCCGTAACAAGCGAACCACCCGCTCTATCGCCGCATCATCATCCATGACGATCAACTTGCGCTGTGAGTGCATGATCACCACATTCCCCTGTGGCGAGAGCTGCATTTGAACGGCAGCTTTAGCTTCATTCATCGGAATGAAATCGACCTGAAACACTTCCGTTGCCGCCTGCGCCCATATTGGGCAAAAGCATGCCAGCAGTATTGATAACAATACCCGCTTCAACATCCAGCCAATTAACCTTTGCATTTTCGCAATTCCGTAGTCAAAGCTACTATGAAACCTTGATGCTATTGGCCGCAGTCACGGCTTTTTGGCGGGCCTCTTCCACCGTCGCAGCGCGGGCCAATGCCACCGCCATGCGACGCTTGCCGTGCACTTCCGGTTTACCGAACAGACGAATCTGCGTGTCGGGAACAGCCAGAACCTGCTCCAGATTACCGAAAATGACCTGTGTGGAATCACCCTCCACCACCAGCGGACATGAGGCAGCCGGGCCATGCTGGTGAATATTGGGAATCGGCAGCCCGAGAATCGCCCGCGCATGCAGGGCGAATTCAGACAAATCCTGCGAGATCAGCGTCACCAGCCCGGTATCATGCGGACGTGGTGAGACCTCACTGAAAATCGCCTGATCACCATTGATGAACAGCTCCACTCCGAACAATCCGAAACCACCCAGCGCATTTGTCACCTTACCGGCAATCTGTTGCGCCGCCTGTAATGCGGCATCAGACATCGGTTGTGGTTGCCATGACTGGCGATAATCTCCATCAATCTGCAAATGACCGATGGGCAGGCAAAACGATGTGCCATCGCGGTGACGAATAGTCAGCAGCGTGATTTCATAATCAAAATCAATAAAGCCTTCGACAATCACCTTGCCCTTACCTGCGCGACCGCCTTCCTGCGCATACGCCCATGCTTTCTGAATATCCTCAGCCTTACGAATCACCGACTGCCCTTTACCCGATGAACTCATAATCGGTTTGACGACGCAAGGCATGCCGATCTCTGCCACGGCCGCTTCAAATTCCTGCTGCGTCGCGGCAAAGCAATACTGGGACGTCGGCAAACTCAGCTCTTCTGCCGCCAGTCGGCGAATACCTTCGCGGTTCATTGTCAACTGCGTCGCCCTCGCTGTCGGGATAACATTAAATCCTTCCGCCTCCAGCTCAACCAGTGTCGCTGTGGCTATGGCTTCCACCTCAGGCACGATAAGGTTCGGCTTCTCCGTCTCAATCAGACTGCGCAGTGCGTCACCATCCAGCATATTGATTACATGCGAACGATGCGCCACCTGCATCGCCGGGGCACTGGCATAAGCATCCACTGCAATGACTTCAACACCAAGCCGCTGTAACTCAATCGCCACCTCTTTCCCCAGTTCGCCCGAACCGAGCAGTATCACACGCGTTGCCGATGCCGTTAATGGTGTGCCGATTTGAATCTGTGTCATGGGTGACCTCCGGTGAATGTCTCGGATTCGTACTTTATCGACTTGCAGGCAGGAATCTACTGAGTAAAAAAACTGACTTTGCGAACCAGCCGCTGTGAGCGTAGCAATGTCATCGCACGTGCAAGCTTGTTTATATTGAGTTTGTGATGCCAACTTACGTTTTGCCATATGACGCTTCGCTTTTATGGCGCGATATAGGGAAGCAATCCCTTTTCGTTTTAAACAACTTCCGATTAACGACTTGTCTCACACTTTTTCGAGGTGTCGTAAACCAGCTCATAGTAATGGTTATTATTAAATTCGAATTCCTGAATCACCGCCAGCCCCAGCTTGCGGGTATGTGCGTGATATGAGCGCGGATTATTCCTGTTCACAAACGTCACCAGAATGGGATAACGCTTTGCCATCGCCGCTCTCGAAAAGTCGAAAATAGCTTCAAGCACCCCGGCCCCTCGCACTGCTTTATCGATACAGACTGGGCCATATTGATAGGAATTATCAATGCTGAGTGCTTGCCCCAGATAATGCAGCTCAGGCAGGCTTTTGATCATGTGCGCGAACATTGGCCATGCCGACCAGAACTGCCATGATGCAGCCATCACATAAGCCACAAGATCCCCATCCTTAAGCCCGATAAAAAGCCCCTGCTCTTTATCGATAAGCTCCGTCAACTGCGCTTCGGTAAAAGCCGTGGTGACAAAGCCATCCTTTTTATCTTCTTCAGCTATGGAATCAACCTGATAGCGGTAATGCAGACGCAATACCTCGGGGATGTCGGACAGTTCGGCGATTTTGTATTTCATTCCGGGCTGACTCACTGTTTTTTCCACTCATCCGTCAGCATACCGGAGAATCCCCAATTCTCCTCACTAATCTCCTGAATAACGATATGGATGTGCTCCGGCTTTTTCCCGAGCACGCGCACCAAAGAGTCTGTTACCTCTTTGACCAGTTGCGCCTTCTGCTCTCTCGTGGCTCCTGTTGTAATCTGAATATTTACGTATGGCATGAGGCTTGTTCCATCCTTCCAACGCCCCTGAACCAGGCTGCATCAGGCATATTGCCGATAATGGTGTGGCGATTTTGTATCATGACTGACCTCCGGTGATGTCGCTGAATCGTACTTTATCGCTTTACCGGCAAGAATCTACTCAGCAAAAAACGCTCATTGCGAGTGATCCTGCCGGTAAACGCATCAATTTCAGCGCACTTACAAGCCTGCTTCACTTACATTTTGCCATATAACGTTTCGCTTTTATGGTCTGGGCTGGGTAGTGTTTTACCCACATGATTCATACACCGCTATGATGATTGTGCAGGGCGCAACAGAGTTCATTAACATTCGGCATGATGTTTCCGGTTTAGTCCGACTCGCATTTTTCGTTTTGCCCCTTAATATCCCTGATTATGGAATCGGCACCGCCACATATTCGCGCTTTTTTCGATTCTCAGAGTTATCCCCATCCAGCGGATAATATCGAGATGATCCAAACCCATATTTCATGGGTGTTTCTCGCAGGTGACTATGCCTATAAATTCAAGAAACCGGTTAATTTCGGATTCCTCGATTTCACTACGCCAGAAAAACGAAAACTGTTTTGCCAGCGGGAACTGGCACTTAATCGCATTTTTTTTCCAGAGCTCTACCTCGGCATGCATAGCATCTGCCGCAACGGTGACAGCTATACGCTGGATGGCGATGGTGATAGTGAAATCCTTGATTACTGTTTGAAAATGAAGCGATTTCTCCAGAATGACCTGCTTGATCGAAAACTCCAGGCTGGCACATTTAATCCGTCATGGATGGATGCACTGGCGATAGAAACCGCTGAATTTCATCGTCAATCCGATTCCAACAGTGACATTGACGTGATCGGCCTGCTGCAAGCTCACATCGAAACCAACCTTGAGGTTGCATCCCGCCATTTGGATGACGGCCTTAATGCCGAAACAATCTCGCAGCTTTCCAGTCACTACGAACAAGTGCTACCTGACCTCATTCCGCTATTGCAAAGACGGCAGCAGGCAGGGTTTATCCGTCACTGTCACGGAGACCTGCATCTGAAAAACATCGCGCTGGTCGAAGACCGTCCCCGCCTGTTTGACTGCATTGAGTTCAACGACGATTTCAGCACCATCGATACGATGAACGATGTCGCCTTCCTGATCATGGATTGCGATGCCCGCAAGCGTCCCGACCTCGGCTTGCGCTTTCTCTCCCGCTATCTCGACCATTCGGGCGACTATGCTGGGTTGATGCTATTACCGCTCTATTTATTCTATCGGGCAACAGTCAGGGGCAAGGTGGCCTGCCTGATGGCCGATGAACTTACAGGCGAAGCCAGAGCAGCCCAATTTTTGGAAGCATCGATCTATTTCGAACTGGCCTTGAGCTATTGGCAGCGCCGCCCTGCTTCGCTATTTGCCATCGGTGGCCTCTCCGGTTCCGGCAAAAGTCATCTGGCGTTACTGGGCTGCGGGGCTGAACGAGCAATCATTATTCGCTCCGATGCGACCCGCAAACGCATCGCTCCGCTACACCCGCAGCTGGCACTCTATAGCAAACAAATGCATATCATCACCTATGCAGCCATGTTCGATGCCGCCCGATCAACGCTGGATGCTGGCTTTTCGGTAATTCTTGATGCCACCTTTATTCACCCGGATTCGCGCAAGCAGCTTAAAGCTGTCGCTGATAAGATGCGTATCCCCCTGCATCTTTTCTGGCTCGATATCGATGAGAGTCTGCTCAGGGAACGGGTGAATGCTCGCCAGCTGACCGCTACCGACATCTCTGATGCAGACACGCACGTGCTTAATCTGCAACTGGAAGAGTACGAACGCCCTTCTGAAGCATGGCTTATATTCCTGAACAGCAGCAACAGCTGGCCCTCTGGTACAGGCTGCAACTGATTCCTATCTGGTGATTCCACAGATGAGTTACCCATATACTCTTCAAACAGGATCTGAAGGGAATTTAACAGATGCTAATACTGCTTCATTCACCGTATGGACCTCCCTTACCATGTTTAAGCTTTGAGCACTCACCAAACGGAACTCTCCATTGGGTATTGAATAAGTTATTTCTCTTCCGCCCCCTTTTTCACCTTCTATATGACATGTTACGCGATAGTACTCACACCACCCGGAAATCGGAGACAGTATAATATTTTCGGATCGTGCAGGGATGATTAGGCATTAAATGAATATACTGTCCCAGATTTCCGTTTGTGATGATAACTTACGTTTGCCGTATAACGCTTCGCTTTTACGGCCTTTGGTATATATATGCACACCTCATAGGTATATGGTCTATTCTGCACGGGACTCTCTGACTGCATCCAAAATATCCTGCGTTGTGGCTTTGGATTTTATACCCGTCACATCAAAGGGTGATGTCTCCTTTTTTGATTTTGGAACAATCGAAAAAACAGAGCCATCTCTTCGGCGAATTTCCACCTCTTCATTCTGGGCTGCATTTAATAGTTCGGAAAGATTCTGCCTGGCTTCTGAATAGGTAAATACTTTCATTGTTCACTCCAAAACTACGATTTTAAGATCACTGGCAACTTGCTTCATTTTCTTATCCAGCGTTAAAAGCGGACATGACAATTGCTTTGCGCACTGAAGAAAAAACGCATCATAGGCATAAATATTGTATTCAAGAGCCAGCTTTAAAGCCTGTCCAATATCCACAGAAACCAACCGGACAGGGATTGATCCGGTCACTGCCAAGGCGTCCAATGCCTCTTTCTTCGTAAGCTTGTTTCGTTTAACCATTGCAGATAAAGCATTACCAATCTCATAAGGCAATATTTCCGGCGCTATCGCATCTGTTTTTGCAGTGAGATCGATGATGCTTTGCTTTTCCGGTTCATCCAGAACAACAGCTAAAAATATATTTGTATCTGCCACAAGGTTCATGATGACAATTGTACAATGGATATTTCGATATTGTCAATGAAACGGTAACGCTGCGAGGGTGATTTATAAAGACCGCTATTTATCGCTACAGCGGCCTAAGTTCGACAGACTCCCGGCGCTCATCTCCCCCTGTGTCGAACGTATGCGACCTGCATAAGAGGGGTCTATCATTGCACCAACTTGAATTCACCAAATAATGATACAATGATAGATTTGACCCCTACCTTGCGGCGTTATGCTTTTCTTCGGTTTCTTGACAAGGGTGGGATAAATAGCCCGCGCTAAGAAAGCTTAACTTGACACTCTGTAATTCAGAGTAAATAGTTCCCCGTATCAACTCTGAATTACAGAGTGAGCAGGAGAAGCATATGCAAAGCCAGTCCAGTCCATCCCGGCCCATCGATCCATTGCAGCAACTTGAAGCCATCAATGCGATGTTGATCAGCGGTCATCAGAGCATTCGAATTGAAAAACACACCTTCTTTTATTGGGGCATCGCCGGAGGCTTACTGGCTGCGGTTCTGCCATTTATTTACGCCATGGTTGCCAACTTCTGGGGCAATCTGGCCATATTTGTGTCGATATGTGGTGGTGTATTAGGACTGGTTGCCTTCTTCGACAATCGCAAAACCCGCTGGATTCGCCGCTCTCAGGACGAGAGTGTCTCCTTCATTCAAACAAAAATAACACACATCTGGTGGCTACTGATTGCTGTTGCGATCGTGCTTACGATTGGTCTGGATCTTTACGGTGGCGGCGCAATCGACATATCAGTCTGGTTCTTGCTGATTGGTCTTGCTTTAATTATTCACGGATTTTTCTCCACGCAGCCCTTGCTTCGCTTTGGCGTAGCGTTGATTGGCATCAGCATGATTACCCCGCTGTTATTGCCGTACGAAGGAGCGCGCTGGCTTGCGGTTTCAGTGTTTGGCATCGGCATGCCTCTGCTTGGATTCATGCTTTATCAGAACTCCGAATTCTGCAATGCAAAAAAACCGCTGGCGTTATTTATCTGGCTTATTCTGGCCACGCTTCCCGGCTATGGTATTTATAAGGCAGAACAGTCCTACCAATTACAAACCCCCACGGTAAACCCCGTTTCTCTGGTGGACTATCAAGCTCAACCGGCACTTCAACAGGGCTCGCAAATTGTCACACTGCCTGCTGGAACAAGCCTGCCGTTAAAGTTGTCTGCTAAAGGCGATGTTATCCGCGATAGTGCATTCATTGCCTTGCCAATCACCTTGAAAAGCGCCATTGAAGTAGTACTGGAAAACGGCAAGCTCAATGGCCTGTACCGTATTGATCAAGGAAAATGGCAAAAGCTTCGTGCCTGGAAGCTGATCCATATCAATGACCTGTTTATCGATCTGAATCCCCAATCCGGTTTGAATATGGATGTCCAATTGAATATTTATGCAGGTAAACAATAACTCATGGCGAAATCCTCACCGATGCTGGCACTTGATAAGGTGCTTCATCAGCCCATACGAACACAGATTGCTGCCTATCTGGCCTCGCGTGGCGAGGCGACGTTCACCGATTTAAAAAACGCGCTTGCACTCACCGATGGCAACCTTGATGCACATATGAAAAAACTTGTGCAAACAGGCTACATTGTCAGCCGAAAGGAGGGTGAGACTGTGCGCCCACAAACCTTTTATGCATTGAGCAGTGAAGGTAAATCGGCCTTTGACAGTTATGTGAAAGCCCTTAGCAGCATTCTTGGCATAGCATCATGAAAACAGTTTGCATGCTTCTACTACTCTGCGTTGCACTACCTTCCGAGCTGCTTGCAGAGCCAGTCCGTCAGGCGCCTTCATCACAGGTTATCGGCCTGGAATCTGATTCAGCACAAACACGTGCCAGAGCTATTTTAGATACCTTGATGAATGGAGAGACAGAGCATGCCGAGTCCCTCGTTCAATCGCTCGAAACAAGCTACCCGGACTATCCACTTCTGGGTTTTATCCGACTATCACCGCTTTGGGCCAAAGCTGAATCATCCTACGATGCAGAAAAGCGACAGCTTATTCTGGAGGCGGGTATCAAGCAGCTTCAAGAGAACATTGCCATTGCCACCATAAAAATCAGCCCGTCCAGTGCAGCGCATTCAAGTAGACAAGAAGTACAGCAGGAGTGGAAACTGAATTTAGGCTTGTCCCAGGCCTTTCTTGGTTTGGCCTATATGCGTACACAATCCTGGCTTCTGGCCTATCGTTACGGCAGGCAAGGCAGAGATACCTTACGTGAACTGATAAAAGAAAACCCGAACGTTGAAGATGCCTATATTGTGCTTGGGTTTTATGAATATCATACCGGAATCATCCCGTTTTACCTTGCCTGGCTGGCAGCACTGGTTGATCTGTCCGGTGATAGTGAGCTTGGCATGCAATACATTCATCGCGGCATCGAAAAGGCCCCGCTTTTAGCACCGGAGGCAAAGCGTCTTTTCCTGATTCAAACACAAACAACCTCAGCCAATGCCTGCGAGAAAAAAAGAGTCTCAAGCGAAATGGCAAGGCTTTACCCGAAGAATGAATTCTTTCCCTGGTTCACATCCCAAATGCTAACGCTTTGCCCGGAGTAGCGGGCTAAAGATGTTTGGGAGAAGGTTCAAAGCTCAAGCACACCCCCATCTTCAAATGATGATAGAAAACCGCCTTTTACGGGACTCAACAAAGTCGGCGCATATATTCTGCGTATTATAAATTGATCGCATTGTACCATTGAGACAGAAACCTTTGATGCATACGCAAGACTGTTTCACTTGCGTACGCGATGACTTGAACGGATATTTGTAAGCATCCCTACCGCAATTCCTGCCATAGCTTTTCCAGTTTCTTGAGCGAGACAGGCACGCTGGTTCTGAGTTCCTGTGCAAACAGGGAGACGCGCAGCTCTTCCAGCAGCCAGCGAAATTCATCAACTTCCTCTGTGTTTTCATGCGTGCGCCGCATGGCCTCGCGGCGGGTAACGAATTGCGTCCACAGCTTATCCAGCGCGGCGGCATGCTGAGCATCCTGCGTCAGATTACGACCGGCTTTTTCCAGGCGCATTTTTGCTGCGGCGATAAAGCGCGGATAACAGGCCAGCCAGCGGACCGGAGTCTGCGCAACAAAGCCCGGGTAAATCAGCCTGCCAAGCTGCTGCCGGATATCATCGGCGACTGGTTTTAGCGGTGCGGCGCGGACTGCCTCCAGCGCAGTTAGCAGTTCAGCACGGGCGATAAGTGCAGCGTAAACATGCCCGGCCAGTTGCGCGGCCTGCTCGACAATGCGCCCACGTCCCTGATCCAGACAAGTCGTGAAATCGGCTTGTGTTCGTGGCAATGGGCCTGTCAGAAATACCGTCTCAAAAGCTGCTTCAATCAGCTCATCTTTCAGCGAAGCCGGATCACCGATCAGAGCATAGCGCAATGCCAGCTGTTGCAGTTGCAGCGTATTCTTTTTCAGCATCGCGACCTGCTGATGCAAATGCAGCATCAGCAATTTCCTGAACCCTTTGCGTGTTACCTGCGTGGCTTCATGGAGACTTTCAAAGACGCGAATCGACACACTCTGCCCATCATCCTGCAACGCCGGAAACAGTTGAACGCGCAATCGCCCGCGTGTGCTTTCCACCGATTCCGGCAATTCACCGAACGCTTCCCAGCGGGTGATACCGACACGTTGCAAATCCTGCACGGCATCCATCGACTGCAAACTCTGGCGCGAGTTTTCGGCATATTTGGCTTGTAAGGCTCTCAGATCGTTGCTGATCTCCAGCACTTTACCAGTGTCATCGCTCACCTTGAATTTCATACTCAGATGCGCTGGCAGACTGTCGATATTCCAGTCGTCACGGTGCGGCCTGATGCCGGTCATGCGCTGCAATTGCCGGGAAAATGATTCCAGCAATTCGCCCTGACCGAAGCTCATACTTTCCAGCGCCGCCTGAGCAAATTGCGGGGCAGGCACAAAATTCCGACGCATGGATTTGGGCAGGCTTTTGATCAACAGCGTCAGTTTTTCAGCCAGCATGCCAGGCACCAACCATGTGAAGGCGTTGGCATCCAACTGCCCCAGCGCCGCTAACGGCACCAGCAGGGTGACGCCATCGGCCTTGTGCATCGGGTCAAAGTGATAGCTGTATTTCAGTTTTAGTTTTCCATCCTGATAAAAATCCGGGAAATCATCACTACTGATGCCCTTGGCCTCGTTGTGCAACAAGTCTTTCTGATTCAGATAAAAGATTTTAGGATTTTTGCGCTCCGCCTCTTTGCGCCATTGCTCAAAGAGTTTACCGCTGAAGACGCCCGCAGGAATGATGGCATCGAAGAAATCAAAACAGACCTGCTCCTCGGCCAGTAAATCGCGCCGCCTTGATTTGGCCTCCAGCTTTTCCAGCTCGCTGATCACGCGTTGATTGTGCGGAAAAAACCTGCCGTGGGTGTGATACTCAAACTGCACCAGCGCATGACGAATGAACGTCTGGCGCGAAGCTTCCGGATCAAGCGGCCCGTAGTGCATCAAGCGTCTGCCGATCACCGGCAAACCGTAGAGGCTGACTTTCTCATACGCCGCCACCTGCGCCCGCTTGCGCGACCAGTGCGCCTCGCTGTAGCTCCTTTTGATCAGATGCGGTGCCAGCGCTTCCAGCCATGTCGCATCAATCGCCGCCGCCGTGCGCCCGAACAGGCGGGTCGTTTCAACCAGCTCGCCGCACATCACCCAACTCGGCGGTTTTTTAAACAGCCCCGAACCGGGAAAAATAGAAAACCTCAGTCCACGTGCACCAAGGTAATTGCGCTTTTCCGGGTCATACAGCCCGACATGGCTGAGCAATCCGGCCAGCAAGGCGCGATGCACTTCATCGGCGCTCGCCGGTTCCTGGTTTGGCGTCATGTTCATCTCGCGCACAATCGCCAGCAACTGGCTGTGCAGATCATGCCATTCCCGCAGCCGGATGAACGACAGGAAGCGATCATGGCAAAGCTTGCGCAGTTTGGAGCGCGACAAATGCCGCGCCTGTTCGTGATACCAGTTCCACAACTTCAGCCAGCCGAGAAAATCCGATGTTGGCTCGGCAAACAGGCGATGTTTTTCATCAGCCTGCTGCTGCATATCCATCGGCCGGCTGCGCGGGTCCTGCACCGACATGGCAGCGGCGATAATCAGCAACTCGTGCAAAGCACGCTCTTTGTCGGCCTGTAACAGCATACGTCCAATACGCGGGTCGACCGGCAGCCGCACCAGCTTTTTACCGATGGGCGTAAGTTTTTTATCGCTATCGATCGCCTGCAACTCTTCCAGCAGGGCGTAACCGTCGCCGATAGATTTTTTCTCCGGTGCATCCATGAACGGAAAACGCCCCAGCTCACCCAGCCCCAGATTACTCATTTGCAGAATCACGCTGGCCAGATTGGTGCGGCGAATTTCCGGGTCGGTCTGTGGTGGCCGGTTGTTGAAGTTCTCCTCCGCATATAGCCGGAAACACACACCTGCCGCGACGCGCCCACAGCGCCCTGAACGCTGATTGGCCGAAGCCTGCGAAATCGCTTCAATCGGCAGCCGCTGTACCTTGGTGCGGGCGCTGTAGCGGCTGATACGAGCCAGCCCGGAATCAATGACAAAGCGAATGCCCGGCACCGTCAGCGAGGTTTCCGCCACATTCGTCGCCAGCACAATGCGCCGTCCGGTATGCGACTGAAACACCTTGTCCTGCTCGGCAGGTGACAGCCGCGACAGCAGCGGCACCACCTCGGTGTTGTTCATCGCATGCTGGTGCAGTGCTTCAGTGACATCGCGTATCTCACGCTCACCCGGCAAAAACACCAGAATATCGCCGAACGAATCGAGCCTGGCCGCCTCATCCACAGCATCAACAATCGCCTGCGGCAGATCACGATCCTGATCATCTTCGTCGCCCTGCATGGGGCGATAAAGAATATCTACCGGATAACTGCGCCCGGACACTTCGATGACCGGCGCCTTGTCATAAAACTCTGAAAAGCGCTCCGTATTAATTGTCGCCGAAGTGATAATCAGCTTCAAATCAGCGCGTTTAGGCAACAATTGTTTCAAAAAGCCAAGCAGAAAATCGATATTCAGACTGCGCTCGTGTGCCTCATCGATAATAATCGTGTCATAAGCCAGCAGCAGCGGATCACTCTGAATCTCCGCCAGCAAAATGCCGTCGGTCATCAGCTTGATGTAGCCGTCCTTCTTCGTCTGATCGGAGAAGCGCACCTTGTAGCCGACATGTTCGCCCACCCGGCTGCCCAGTTCCTGCGCAATACGCCCGGCCACTGAACGTGCAGCAATCCGGCGCGGCTGCGTATGGCCGATCTGCCCCACAATACCGCGACCCAGCTCCAGACAAATTTTCGGAATCTGCGTGGTTTTGCCCGAGCCTGTTTCTCCGGCAATTATCACCACCTGATGCGCACCAATGGCCTCGGCAATCGTTGTACGTTTTTCCGATACCGGCAGTTCTTCCGGATATGTGATGGCAGGCAGATTCTCCCTGCGCCGCAAACCACGCCCCACCGATGCCCCAATATCCTGAGTCAGCCCGGTCAGCGAACGATCAATCGCTTGCCCCTGCTTTAAACGCTGCCACAGTCCATGCAGCCGTTTAGAAAAGCCGCGCCGATCCGCAAGCATGCAGGCATCGAGTTTGGCAAACAGATCGTTGATGGTTTGAGAGTCACTAGCCATAGAAGCGGGCAGTCTAGCCAATTGAATATTGAGCGCACCTTGTGCTTATGATGATCATGATCGAGGGCTGATAAGCGTAAGCCACTTTTCAAAGATATTGCGGCCTGTTTGCCGGATGGCGCTCCGCTCTTCCACCCTATGTATTCGGCTTACGTGCTATAAAACTGCGCCGGTCTCCTTGAAGAAGTAAACTGCCACACCTGTCGCGGGGTCATCCCACACATGATGCCACACCTTCTCGGTTTCAATTTCATGCGGCAAAATCAAACCGGTCACTTTGTTATCTTTCAGATTTTGCAGGTTAACGGTGCACTTGCCACCTACTTTCCAGGCTTTTCCAGAGGTGTTAACACTGAGCTGACAATCAATACCCATATCTTCCAGGGCATCACCGCTACCGGAACGCAGCACATCATTCTGCACATTGAGCACATCGCCATTATGAATACCGACTGTTTGAGTCAGCATCAAAAAATCCGCCTTACCCTTCAATGCACCCATAATATCTTCACCATCGATATCCTCCGGCCATTGGAAAGTTTCCTGACCCGGCAATTTGAAGACGGCAGCAATGTGCACATGACTGCCTGATTCCGATGCCGTGGCCGAAGACGTGATCGCAAAAACAAACAATAAAACTGAAAGTGCTGATTTGAATTTCATGGGTTGATCCTTGTGTCTAATCAAAGTGCCGAAAAGTAAGTAACATCCTTCATTTGTTCAAGTTTATGCAGAACAATATTACGGATGCGGCTGACCATCTCTTGTGGCAAGCCTTCAGCTGCCTGGAGACGATTCAGATCATCAGAATTTTCAGCCACTTTTCTTGCCACCAACTGGAATGAATCGGAAACCTTACCGCTGCGTGTAAATTCAATTTTGTGCAACATCAGATGCTTCATGTGCCTGACCGAATCGTCCGAATGTCCATTCACTTTAAGAGCCTCAAGTTCCTGAATATGCCGCTGTGTCTGTTCCAGTTTCTTCGCCAATAGCGGTGAGCTAAGCCTGCTTTGTTCTTCTGCATGCGCAATGATCTGGCTGCTGTTTACGAAAATGAAGGAAACGATTGCAATAATAAATTTGCCGAATTTCATGAGTAACTCCTGTCGAGTAGATTGTTTCGCCGCAACGTAGTGATCAAATGTGACACCCGTATGATAGTTGGGATTAAAAGAGAAAAATTTCCCGATCCCTACGCAAGAGAATAGAAAACAAGCCTCATTTAATCCGCCAAACAAGACCAGGCACCGGCACATTGTGGTAAACCCAAAGGCTGGTACGCATTCCCACGCAGGAGCGGTGGGAACGAGAAATCGAAGGTGATGTATCAGATGCGAGCTTCTCGGCCAATTCTTTGGACTCTACACAGTTCTCATATGTGCAACTCACCAGCGACCCGCCGCACCAGCAAATGATTTAACGGCTTCATAACATCCCCGCCCGTTTGATGCGCCAGTAGTTTTGCAGCAGGTGGGTGGGTAGCTGCTGCGGTGTGCAATCCATGCTGATCAGTCGCATGTGATTCATCTTTTCGATCTGGCGGCGGCGTTGACGCAGGAAGGCCAGTGAACCGCTGTGGCGCAGGGCGCTGGCCATGTCGGTGATCGGTTGCGCAATCGCCTGATCGAGTGCGACCTCATGTAAATCGGCGATCATCACCAGATGACGCGATTGCAGCATTTGTGCTGCACGGGCGAGTTCGTCGGGCATGTCGTCGCGGGTGTTGGTGATCAGCACCACCAGTGAACGGCGCGTTTGCCGTTGCAATAGTTCGCGTGCGGCGGCGGTGTAGTCGGGCGCGTCGCTGCTGCACGGCAGATCGTGCACGGCATGCAGCAGTGCATTCCACTCCTGCCTGCCCTGACGCGGTGGAATCCAGCGACTCTCGGCAGCGAAGCTGAGCAGGCCGACACGATCACCCTGATGCAGCGCCACCCAGGCCAGCAGCAGTGCGGCATTAAGCGCGTGGTCAAAATGGCTGACGCCATTGTCGATGGCACGCATGCCGCGACCGGCATCAAGCAAAATCACCACGTGTTGATTGCTCTCCTCGTGAAACTCCTTGGTGATGGGGCGGCGGTAGCGTGAAGTGGCCTTCCAGTCGATGCTGCGCAGGCTGTCGCCGATGCGGAAATCTCGCAGTTGCAGAAACTCTGTGCCCTCGCCGCGTCGAGGCTGAATGTGTACGCCGGGCAGCAGTTGACGCTGGTCAGGATTAATTGCCAGTGCGTGCAGCAGCGAGGCGAAATCGGGATAGACGCTACAGGATGAGATAAGATCGATCTGCACGATGCGGCTCCACAAGCCCCATGGCGAATCAATTTGCAGTTGCACGCCCTCAAAATCCAACCCGCCACGTCTGAGGGCGCGCAGTCGATAGTGGTAGTCGCCATCGCCGTCAAAAAGCAACGGCAGCCCCTCTATCTCCACGGCTGTTGACGGATAGAGATCAAATAGTGTGCCGCGCGCATTGCCCTTGAGCTGCAAGACAATGGTGGTCCACTGGTTCTGCGACAGCCGCTCCGGTAACTGGCGTTGTAAGGCAATCTCAGGCAATGCAGCGGCAAGCAGTCGATCAAGCACGGCCGCCACTATCAATAGCAGCGCCAACAACAGCCATAGCCACGCCGCTCTGTCGTGCCACACGCCATCAAGCAGCAGCGGCAACAGGGCAAGCGGCACTAGCACTGCTACCCAGCGCAGCAACTGGCGTGAGGGCGTTCGTGAAATGAGACGGACGGAAGGTGCCTGACTCATGCCTTCACCATGCCGGAGATGGCGTCGTTCACTGACGCGGTGCCTCCACCTGTTGCAGCAAGGTGGTCAGTAACATGCTGGCATCGATGCCGTCAATGCGCGATTCGGCGGCGGGTTCAATGCGGTGTACCAGGGCCACTGAGGCCACCGCCTTGACATCGTCGGGGGTAACAAAACTGCGCCCATGCATCATCGCCCGCGCCTTGGCCAGGGTAAGTATAGCGATGCCGCCACGTGGTCCGGCACCGCGTTCAATACCGGGGAAATTGCGAGTGGCGCGGTTGATGCGTACGGCATAATCGCTGACCACCGTATCGACATGCACCCGCATCGCCAGCTTTTGTAATTTAATAATCACCTCCACCTCGGCCACCTGGCGCACCTCATCCAGTTGCAACGTGCCCCCCCCCGGCGGCGGCGAACAGCGCGATCTGCTGCTCCTCCATTTCATCAGGATAGTCCATGCTGATTTTAACCAGAAAACGATCCAGCTCCGCTTCCGGCAGGGGATACGTGCCCTCATGCTCAATGGGATTCTGCGTTGCCAGCACCAGAAAAGGTTGCGGCAGATGGTGTGTATGGCCATCGATGGTTACCTGCTGCTCCTGCATCACCTCCAGCAGGGCGGCCTGCGTTTTGGCCGGTGCACGGTTGATTTCATCGGCCAGAAACAGATGAGTAAACACCGGCCCCTTACGCACGACAAAACACTGCTGCTGCATATCAAACAGGGCATGGCCGGTGATATCCGATGGCATCAGATCGGGGGTGAACTGTACGCGGCCGAAATTGCCACCGAAGCATTGCGCCAGCGCCCGCGCCAGCATTGTTTTGCCCAGACCCGGCACACCCTCGATCAGCACATGACCACCGGCCACCAGAGCGCAGAGCACCAGCTCCACCGCCTGCTGCTGACCCACAATCACCTTCGCCACCTCCTGACGGATCGTCTCCAGCACCTTTGCCGCCTGTTGTACCTGATCGTCGTTTATCACTTCCGCCATTGTTGTCTCCCCCTTCTCTGATTTTTCTTTTATCTTGTTAAAACTATTGCTTCGGCGGCAACTGTGGCTTTCGCCGTGTCCGATCCGCCTGCTGCCGCATCGCTGCGTTGACCATGGCTGAGGGCGGCAGCGAGACGAACAAATGCCTGCTCATTTTTCAGCGCTGTTGCCAGCATGCGCGCCGCAGCAGCGTCATCACCGGCGATGCGATGTAATTGCTTTTGCAGCGCCGTATCATCATCAGCCGTCATACGCCGCAGCAGCGTGACACCATAACCGCGCCGCCATAGCTGGCGGGCGCAGGCCTCGATATGCTCCAGCCATTCACGACGCTCACTGTCCGGTGGCGGCAGCAGCGGACCAAATCGTCTGCTACTGTACCAGCCCCACAGCAGCAACCAGAGCAACATAGCCAGCAACAGTTCGGGCATACGTTGCCACAATAGCGTGAGCAGCGATGGATACTCCTCCAGCTGTAAATACCACACCGGCCCCGCCCCGGCCAACCGGGCCAGCAACCAGCCATGATCATGATCGGTGATGTTCCAGTTGTGCCAAAAGTAGAGCTGCGTCACCACCTCAATGCGCCCCTTCCCCTGCGTCCGGCCGACCCATTGCAGGCCACCGTCGTTGCGCAACTGCATCGGCCACTCGCCACCCTCAATGCGCAGAAAGTAGTCATCATCCATCTCGACGCGTGCAACACTGCCGTCGACCAGCGGGTAGCTGAGCATCAAATCAGGCTCTTCCGGCTCCTCCGGTTTTTTCACCTCTTCCGGCTTTGACATCAGCGGCTGGACAGCAAAGGGCATTGGCTCGCTGCTTTGTTCTGGCTCATCACTTTTGTCCGTTCGATAAATTTCGCGGGAAGTTCTCGGCGAACAGGAGCCCGAAGCGCTGGCATTAACGGGTTCAACGATGGCGACCCCCAGCCGTTGCAGTAGCGGTCCGGTGGGATAAGCGACGCCCCATCGGTTGCTCAGACTGATCATGAGGTGACCACCGCTCTCGACCCAGGCCAGCAGACGATCCACATCGTCGCTGTGCAACAGTTGCTGGTTAGCATCAAGCAGCAGCATTCCGGCGGCCGGTGGTAGTTTATGCAGCAGTTGCGGTTCATGACCATCAACCATCTCGATATCGTGGCGCTTCAACCAACTGCGAGCCGTCAAAAACGGATCCTGTCTGGCCTCGGCGCTATAGCCGACATCCTTGTGCACGTGCTCCCACTCGAGCAAATAGATGGCTGCGCTGCTGCCGAGTCCGAACAGTAATATCAATCCAATGGCGAGTTGCAAATAGCGATGCATGATCGGTCTATTCCAGCGCCGCGATCTGCGCTCGCCATGCAAGACACAGCGTGGTGATTGCCTGACTGTCGATTTCAGCTCCACCGTAGGCCACTGCCAGCCAGCTTTGCACCAGCTGATGCAGGTAGTCACGCTGGGCTACAGGCAGACGATGATCGACCAGCAACAGACATTCCCCCTCACTGCATCCCGGCGGTAAGGGGGCAGCGAGATGGACGTGAATCAGCGCCAGCGCGCCGCGATAGAGCAGCGCCAGTGCCGCCCGCTGCTCACCCTGTTGCAGCAGTTGCAGCGCCTGTTCGCCGCTGTCGACCCATGCCCGGGCGACGGCACTCGCCCGCTGCCGCGCAGCTTGTTCATCGTTGATGGCAGGGGCGAGGGGGGTAAGCACGTTACGCACCTGATTGCCGATTCGCTGCCGATAGCGCCAGAGCAGAACGGCAAGCAGACTGAGAAACACGCCAAGCAGCAACCAGCGGCCCATCGGCAGCAGCACCTCGCTCAACCAGAAAAACCAGCTTTTGTCCCCATCAGGCTCATCATCATCTTCTTCAAACCAAGCTTTGAGCACTATGGGATAACTGAAACTGACAAACTGCCGCACCGGCACCTGACGGTTGATCTGTTCAATCTCCTGCGCCACTGTATAACGATCCATCGGCAGATTCGCAGGCAGGTTCGTCGCAGCATTAGCTGCTGTTGCATCAAAGGCTGACCACATCAACATGGGTGCTAGCAACATGGGCAACAGCAGCGTCAGCAGCAATTGCGGCGGCAACCGCCAGCTGCTGCGCAAGCGACGGAAAGCAATCTCAATATCCCACCCTTCCAGCGCCATACGCCGGTTCAGGTAGAGTGAAAAGCCGCTGGCTACATAGAATGGGGCAACCATCCCCATCGCCAGATAGTAGCAGAGTCCGGGCCAGATCTGTTGCCACACCCCATCCGGTCGGGCCAGCTGGCGCATCAGCTGTAGCCAATCCATATCACTTACCGCCGGGTTAAGCAGCAACGGTAATAGCAACAACAGATAGGAGAGAAAGCCAACCACATGCGCCCCAACCAAGGTCAGCCAAAATGCAGCACTTCCGGCGTCATCGTCATGCAGATGGTATTCTCGCTGGCGTCGGGCCACCCGGTCAGGCCGCTCAAGCAGGGCGACGGGGGCATCCATGCTACGGGCGGGATTGAAACGACGGATGGTGAGTGCATAAAACATCTCACGCCACTGCATGCCGCGCATCGCCCGCCATACCCCGGCAATCGTGCATTGTTCATCAAACACCCGTCGACTAAGTACAAACAGCAGCGGCCTCTCCCACAGGGGCAGCATCCACCAGAAAATCAGCGTCACCCAGAATGGATCACGCAGCAGTAGCGCCAACAGCAGCAGAGCGGGCAAGGTAGTGAGCAACCAGTAAGCAAGCAACGGCCAGAACCAGTGTCGTCCGATCACCATGCCCTGATCCAGTGCCTCCCAGTGGCTGCGTGGACGTAGTGCCAGCAGAAGTTTATCCGGCTGCATGGTCTGTTTTCCTCCCGACGCGCCACAAATAGAGGGCGACGCCGATCCAGGTCAGCGTGCCAACGCTTATATTTCCTGCATCAACAGGATTAAATTAATTGTTTTTTTTATTTTTGATTTCCTTCCCTGTGGACAATCTGGCGACTTTGTCCCGCCGCGTCATCATCAATGTGGATGAATACCCAAATATTTTTTTTCCGGAAGGCTATCCGGGCCATTCACAACAGCATGTTAAGGACACACAAGGAGTAACGGAATATCAGGTGGTTTCAATGATTTTATGCAGCATTGCCAAACGCGTGAGCTGTACGCTGTTATCAATTTTCAATTTACTTTTGATGCGCGAATAGTGATTCGCCACGGTTTTTTTGCTGATATTCAGAGAACTGGCGCAGCGATCATGACTTTGGCCGTTGAGAATAGACAGCAACACCGATGTTTCGCATTTGGTCAGACAATCAAAAATCTTACTGCTCTTTTTATAGGGAATTTCAGTCAGCGCTTGCGCCAAGGCAGCTTCTACATATACCCCGCCACTGGCAATGCGCTTCACGGCTTCTACCAACACGCTTGCATCAGCATCCAGCGAAACAACCCCCAGAGCGCCACGATCAAAGATATCGCCAAGCAGTGAAACATGCTCGATATTGATCAAGGCTAAAACCTTCGAATGCGGAAATCTGGCAAGCATTTTGCGAATACAGTCCAGACTGCCAATTCGACCATTACTAATATCTATAATCACCACATCGTGAGAATCGCAACAATATTGATCGCAACACTGCTTACAAACGACCGATTCAACCAACATAATTTCCGGATGGCTTTCAAGCAAATCGTGTAACCCTTTGCAAAGCAGACTTGCTTCGCTCGCCAATCGCACATGCATAATCAATATCCCTCGCCAATCACTGTGTGAATTTTCAGCGATATTACTATCTGAACAATCTATCGCGCATCATTCACATGGATGATACAAACATTCCGCAGCTTAAAATTTCCACTATTTTAACAAGATACAAGTGACTCCAATCACCAAAAATAGTTTAATGTGATTTTTTCCTATATTTTAGCGGGACTTATTTCTATCGAGCTTTCATGATCAATCAGGGAGGATAAGTCCTTCGGAAAAAGGAAGGTGAACAAACTCATGGGAATCATTGTCCGCATTGCAAGTGAAACCAGTTTATTGCGTCAGGGCGTGCACAGTTATCTGGAGAAACATCCTGAAATCAAGTCGGTTGAATCGGTCGCATGCATCCAACACTGTGCTAAACGTTGTTTCAATCCCCGCGCCAATGTGCTGATCATCGATGTCAGCAAAGGCAAAACCGGAAATATTGATTGTATTCGCCAGCTTACCGTCAGATATCCGGAAACCAGAATTATCGCCCTAATCAACAGGGAAAGTATTCCGCTGATCCCTGATATTTTCGACTATGGCGCGCGTGCCGTAGTATCACTCAATGCTGATCCCACAGTATTAACAGTTGCGGTCAAAAAGGTTGCCTCGGGTGAGACCTTTATGGAACCGGAACTGGCACAGGCGTTGACGGAAATGTCGTTCCAGAACAACAACAATCCTTTTGATAAGCTGTCAAAACGTGAAAAAGTGGTGCTGATGTTAATCCTCAATGGCCATAGCAATGATAGTTGTGCCACGGTATTGAATGTCAGCAAAAAAACGATTGCCAACCATTACTCCCACATCAAAAGCAAACTGGGCATTGATAACCGCGTGCAGCTGACGCGTCTGGCGGTGCTGCATCAGTTGATTCGGGTCGACTGATAGCGCTTTGTGCACCAACCCCATCATATCGTAGGTCGGCTTGTGTGTTACAGCTTGTGTTGCGACTCGTAGCGATTCAAGCCATACTCTATTTGCGCTGTTTGAGGATGGTTATGCCATGAAAATCACCAGATCATGAAATACACGTACACGAAAAAGATTGTCGCGCACCGGGGCGACCACGAAAACTTCCGCGAAAACTCGATGGCCGCGTTCAGGCATGCGGCGGCAGCGGGCGCATTGTTTGCCGAATGCGACATTCAATTTACGCGTGATTTTGTTGCCGTTGTGGTTCACGACGATGATCTCAGGCGCTTGTTCAATGTGCCGCTTCACCTCTCGCAACTGGACTGGTTAGAGCTGCAAACGCGCTGCGAGCTGCCGCTGCTCAGTGAGCTGCTCACATGGCTGGAAGAAACACCGGCATTAACCTGCTTTATCGAAATCAAGCCGGATATCCGCCAGCGACTTTCGAGCAACGACATTGCAAGTCGCCTTGCGCAGCAGATTCCCGCCGCGCTTGTTTCGCGTATTGTGCTGATCAGTCAATCCGGCGACATCCTTGACGCCTGTCATGAGCGGCTTGCCTGCGCCATCGGCTGGGTTATGGAAGAAGACCAGCGACCCGCATGCCGCTTTGATTATATATTCATGCCTTACTCTGAGGCTCACAGCCTTGAAGTATGGCAACAACAGGGTGTGAAAGTCGGCCTGTACACGGTCAACGATGCAGCGCTTGCCCGGCAATTGATACAACAGGGAGCCGAGCTGATTGAGACCGATCACTTCAGCCGCATGCTCACAGAACTGGAACAAAGGTATGGCAACGACTGATTATGATATCCTCATCGTCGGTGGCGGCATTTATGGCTGCGGTATCGCGCAAGCGGCCAGCGCCTGCGGTTACCGCTGCTTGCTCATTGAACAAAACACCCTGGCATCCGGCACCAGCAGCCAATCCACCAAACTTATTCATGGTGGCCTGCGTTATCTTGAACAATTCAACCTGAAGCTGGTGTATGAAGCCCTCAGCGAACGCGAGCGCCTGCTGCAACTGGCACCTGAGCTGGTCAGCCGCCAGTGGTTTTATATCCCGATATATCAGGGAAACAAACGCCCGCCATGGATGGTCGCCTGCGGCCTGCTGCTGTATTTCATTCTTTCCGGTGGCCGCTCCCGCTTTAAATGGCTGCCCAGAAGTCAGTGGGAAAACACGCTGCCAGCGCTGAATACCTCACATCTGCGCGCCATCCTCGCCTATGAAGACGCAGCCACCGATGATGCAGCGTTAACCCGCGCCGTAGCTGCTTCGGCCCGCTCACTGGGCTGCAATATCCGGGAAAACTGTGCGCTCGAACACGCCGAATATGACAAAAATCAGTGGAATGTCCGGCTGAGCACAGGCGATTCCCTCAGCGCAAAAATACTGGTCAATGCCGCAGGGCCGTGGGTCAACACGGTGCATCAGTGCATCACACCGTCTCCCGCCTGTATCGACATTCAGCTTGTGCAGGGAAGTCATCTGCTACTGAACCGGCCTTGCCCCGGCTATGTATATACGGAATCACTGGATGGGCGGGTGATGTTCTTCCGCCCGTGGAAGGGACAAACACTGGCCGGAACAACCGAAACGCCGCTGCAAGACCCACCACTGAACATCAACCCCACCGCAAGTGAAATCTGCGACATACTGACCACCTATAACCACTACTTTCCAAGCACCGCATGTGATGCGCATGATATTGTGCGCAGCTTCTGTGGTATGCGCGTACTGCCGCAAACGCATGGCTCAGCCTTCGGGGCCAGCCGCGAAACCATCATGCTCTGCAATCCATTCGGGCAAGCGCCCTATCTCGCCGTTTATGGCGGAAAACTGACTACCTATCGCAGTGAATCAGAGAAAGCCGTACAACTGCTAAAGAGCTTCATGCCACCACCGCATAAAGGCAGCACCCGAAATATGATACTCAGCGAGCATGCATAGCGCTGCGAATCTGCATCCACTGCTTTAATTTATCCGCCATGCGTAGCGATGCATGCGCCGGACTGGTGGAAGGAAGCGTCATGCAGGCAAGTGATTTCCACGGCTCAGGCAATGCGGGCACAACAAGCCTGCAATACAATTCCGCCGCTTTGCGACCATTAAAAAACACCGCCTGAATCTGCGGCTGCGCCTGAAAGAATCCCGTGAAATCATTGGCTATTACCGTTTGCATATTGATGCTGGCATCAAGGCTGCCGGGGCGCTGACAACTGTAAGCCACATCCCATAGCGCCACACCGGCCTGGCGCAAACATGCCAGTCGCTGCTGATAATCCAGCGCCGCATCAAAGTCGAACAATTCGCCCATAATGGGCCAGAATGTATTGCCCGGATGCGCATAATATTGCGCTTCCATCAGCGATTTCCGGCCCGGCATCGAACCCAGAATCAGTAAGCGCGCATCAGCATCAGCCGAACAGGCAAAGCCGGTAGTGTGCATCAGCATGTCATGCGAATGTGTTTATTTTGCCGGTTCCGGCTGAAAATCCAGTTTCCTGTACATCCAGCCACCGGCATAAAAACTCAGACCCAGCGCTATCAGGCAGGCAATACGAATCAGCGGTGTGGCATCTGCAAGATCATAAAACAGCACTTTGGCACCGGCTATCGCAAAGATAAAAAGTGATGACTGACCCAGAGCACGATCTCTGAATTCCAGCGCCAGCACCAGAGTCGTCAGCGCGACCATACCCCATAACATCGAGACCGCCAGTCGCGTATCAATCAGATATGCAACAGCGCAAAGCGTCGAGACATGACCGGCGTACAGCAACGGCATGCAAAAAACACCCAGTGCCGCAAAGCGCCGCGAAAAAAAGTATGCCGCATACAATTCCAGCGGATAAAGCACATACAAGGCGGTATTGGTAAATGTCACGGGATGTTCAATGTTGGAGATTACCTGCACGAAACTGATCAGAAAAATCACCGCGAAGGCCAGCGGTACCGGCCATCTGGATTGCATCGGCCCTTGCGTCAATTTAAGGAACAGCATCGCCAGCGGAGCCGCAACGAGCCCTGCCCACGATTGCCATTGCTCGGGCAGCGATTCGAGATAACCAGCGTGAAACAGCACCAGCGCAAGATAGGCTCCGACCAGAAACTGGCCACCGGGCACCTCCCTTTTCAACAGCAACCTGGCGATTACATAGACTGCCAGCAACAGCAGCGCCGAGCCGCTGGCAATCCACGGGGCATAATCAGGCAGATGCGCTTGCAACAACGCATATTGCAGGGCATAGAAAATCAATAATGCCGGCAGGTACAGGTAGGCGGTATCGATGCGCATCGGGTCATGCCGAACCACGGCAAAGGCGAGCGTTGCAACGGCAAAAGTCAGCAACTGCACACATTGAAACATCAGCGCATACAGCCACGGCTCGGATACTGCATTGGTGCGCCAGATCAGATCGAAAAATATCAGCGCCAGATACAGCGATAGCAGCAGCACGGCCCGCCGTCCGATGATCACCGAAAAGGTGCTGAACAAAACGCTCCAGACAGAAAAGTAAATCACCAGATCAATCGGCGCACCACGCAACTGGGGAAACAGAAACGGCACCGTGTAGGAGCCGACAACCGCGAAAAAAGCATAGATGTCGCTGTCAAACACCTTGCACAACCATAACGAGATGATACTGATACCCATCACCAGAAACATGGCGAAACTGGCAGGAATCAGCGGATAAAACAGATGCGCACCGTAGACGGAGAGGAACAGAACGATGATACCGCCAGCCGGCAAATAACCGGCATAAACCCGGTCACGATTACGCAGCAACAGGCCGCAGGCAATCAGCACTACGCCAAAGGCCACAGCAATAGCAATCTGCCGAGCCGGAGTCAGCCAGCCTTCATCAATAGCCAGCCGAATCAGGTAAGCCATGGCGACAACCAATGCCGTGGCACCACTCCAGCCGAGCAGAGAGCCGATAGCCAGGGTACGACTATGTGTATCCGATTGCGTCCGGGGTGCATGGCTAAGACTCGGCTCTGCCGTGACCATTTCAGCTCCAACTTCATCAATGTCGAAAATATCGTCCGGCTCCGCCCAAACTGGAGCCGGCCGAGCAAGCATGGCCTGCTCCAAACGTTCAAGTCGTTGCTCAATAGCCTGTAATCGTTGTTCTGTATCGTGAAAATCCGGCATCTTTTCGGACAACCTCCTGGAAGGATCAGCGTGTTGATTCAAGAATTGCCGCCGCCGCTTTCAGACCATCCACCGCTGCCGATACAATGCCACCGGCATAACCGGCCCCTTCACCGACCGGATAAAGTCCCCGCACGCTGACCGACTGCATCGATGCATCGCGCTCAATGCGAACCGGTGAACTGGTGCGCGTTTCACTGGCCAGCAGATTAGCCTCCTGACTGACATAACCGTGCATCCGACGCCCGAAGCCCTGCAAGCCATCCGATAAAGGATGGCTGACCCATGCCGGTAGCAGCTGCCATAAATCCGTCGCCACAGCCAAGGGCTTGAAACGTGTGGCAGCCAGCGTGCCCGTCGCTTTTCTGTCGATAAAATCGGTCAGTCGCATCGCCGGCGCGGCATACTGGTTCCCCGCCGCCTTGAACGTTGCCACTTCAAGTTCGCGCTGGAAGGCAATACCCATCAGGGCATCCGGCCGAATGCCGTGGCGAGCAATATCCTCAGGTGTCACCTGCACCACCACACCGGAATTGGCCCATTGCCCGCCGCGCTTGGCATTACTCATGCCGTTGACCGCCATGCCCCCAACCTCGGTCGGTGATGGCACAATCAGACCACCCGGACACATGCAGAAAGAATACACACCGCGCTGACCGAGCATCTTATCGGCCACCTGATGCGTTAAAGAATATTCGGCGGCAGAGAGTCCTGTCTGTTTGCCAAACTGGATGCCGTCGATCAGCGCTTGCGGATGCTCGGCGCGCACGCCGACGGCAAAGGCCTTGGCTTCCATTTTGACACCCAGCAACTGTAAACGCTCGAAGGTATCACGCGCCGAATGACCGGTGGCCAGCACCACATGCCCGGCCCCAATTTCGCTGCCATCGGCCAGCCGTACACCGTGTACCGTCCCCTGCCGGATAAGCAGATCATCGACGCGTGCTTCAAAGCGGTAATCGACACCCAGCGCCAGCAAATGCTCACGCATATTGCGCACAATGCGCACCAGTTTATCGGTGCCCAGATGCGGATGCGCATCGACAAGAATATCCGGCCGCGCCCCGAAACGAACAAATTCAGCCAGCACCCAGCGCAAAAACGGATGCTTGATGCGGGTATACAGTTTGCCATCGGTATACGTGCCCGCACCGCCCTCACCAAAGCAGATATTTGATTCGGGGTCGAGTTCACCACGCGAGCGCAAACGTCCGATATCGCGCATGCGTGTTTCCACCGGCTTGCCGCGCTCCAGCAGCGTCACCCGCATGCCTGCCTCGGCCAGTGCCAGCGCCGCAAACAATCCGGCAGGGCCTGCGCCGATAATCACGGCATGAGTCTGCGACGTGTTTGTTTGAGTGAAAATATCCGGACAAACCGGTGAAAGTGCCGAGCGCTCAATCAGCCGGGCCGCAGCTGGCGGGTTGGCAATCGGTTGTTCCACTTCAATTTCATAGGTACAGACAAAATGAATATTCGATTTCTTACGCGCATCCAGCGCACGCCGCACGCAGGTGCAGCAAACTACTTGCCCGGCATCTATGCCAAGCAGACGCGCCAGACGCGAAGCTATGCCGTGTTCATCCTCATCCAGAGCAACCTGAACATTGGCGAACGAATAAAGCACCGAGTCAGCCCGCGTCAGACTGCCGCCAGATGTCCGTGACTGGTATGCGTGATGGCGTTATCAGCATCGACGTACACCAACATGGGGCTGAAATGTTCAGCCGCTTTGGCCTTGAATTCAGCATAAGTGCAGATAATCAGCAGATCACCCGGACTGGCCTTGTGTGCCGCCGCACCGTTGACGCCAATGGTGCCGGAGCCTCTTGGGGCGGTGATGGCATAGGTGGTAAAGCGCTCGCCATTGTTGACGTTATAAATATGCAATTGCTCGAACGGCAAAATATTCGCCGCATCCAGCAGATTCTGGTCGATGGCGCATGAACCTTCATAATCCAGTTCGGCATGAGTCACCGAAACGCGGTGTACTTTCGATTTCAGCATAGTCAGTTTCATCACACGGTCTCCATCGCATGTTCTGGAAGATCCAGAGGAATATTATCGATCAATCGGGCAGAGCCGATTTTTGCCGCAATTAAAATACGGCAGGGTGTTTCAATGGTGGTCACAGATTGCAGGCTATTGGCATCACGAATCTCCAGATACTCCGGCTCGATAGCGGCATCAGCCAGCTTCGCCCTGCCCTGCCTTATCAAGGCTGCGGCACTGCTCTCGCCCTGTTCAAATGCATCACGCATGTATTGCAGCACCTCGTGCAGGCGCGGTGCAAGATTACGCTCATCCGGACTGAGATAACGATTGCGACTGCTCATCGCCAGCCCGTCCGCTTCACGATAGGTCGGTTCACCGATGATTTCGATATTCATCTGCAAATCATCACCCATACAGCGGATAATGCTCAGCTGTTGCCAGTCTTTCTCGCCGAAGATGGCAATATCAGGTTGCACGATATTGAACAACATATTAACCACGGTCACCACACCATCAAAATGGCCGGGGCGCGCTGCACCGCACAGGCAGTTGTCCAGCTCGTCGACTTTCAATGAAATCCTGAGGCCATCGGCAGGGTAAAGGTTGTGCGGGTGAAAAATGATGTCCACGCCCTCTTTTTCGCACAGCGCCGCATCAGCCTCGAAGGTGCGCGGGTAAGCATCGAAATCCTCATTCGGCCCGAACTGCATGGGATTCACATAAATACTGACGATGACGATATCGGCCAGCCGCCGGGCCTTGCGCATCAGGCTCAGGTGCCCTTCATGCAAACAGCCCATCGTCGGCACGAAAGCAATATGCTGCTGGCTTCGCACTGGCGCCAGGATACGCCGCAATTCTGCTGTGGTTTCAATGACATTCATTTCGGAAATGCTCCGCTTCGCACATCGGCTGACCATGCTTCGATAGCCGTGGTGATCTGCTCACGCAGGTTGCAATAGGCCGGAGCAAAAGATGGATTTTTCAGCGAAAGCCCCAGCACATCATGCCAGACCAGCACCTGCGAATCACAGCCACCACCAGCCCCGATGCCAACCGTCGGAATCGCCACGCTGTTGGTAATCGTCTGCGCCAGCCCAGCCGGAATACACTCCAGCACCAATGCCACAGCACCGGCCTCAGTCACCGCTTGAGCGTCGGCCAGGATGGCATCGTATTCAGCGGGATTGGTACCCCGCGCCCGATAACTGCCGAACTTCTTCACCGATTGTGGCGTCAGGCCGATATGGGCGACCACAGCAATGCCTCGCTCAGAGAGGAAGCGGATCGTTTCAGCCATTGGCACACCGCCTTCCAGCTTCACCGCATCGCAACCGCTTTGCTGCAACACAGCCACTGACGATGCAAACGCCTGTTCCGGTGATTGCTGATAACTGCCAAAGGGCAGGTCACAAACCACCCACGCTTTAGAGTGACCGCGCACAACGGCAGCCGTATGATGAATCATGTGTTCAAGGGTAACGGGAATAGTGGAATCAAAGCCCAGTGCCACCATACCCAGAGAGTCGCCAACCAGCAGCACATCAACACCGGCAGCTTCGGCCAATTGTGCCGATGTGGTATCGCAGGCAGTCAGCCAGACAGTTTTTTCATGGTTAGCCTTCGCCTTTGCCAGCGTGGCCGCAGTAGTTCGTTTCATCGTTTCTTCCTTGCCGCTTCAGTCCGTCTGTCTTGCAACAGCTGGGGTACCGTCTTTCAGGATTGGCAAACCCTAGTGGGAGGCCTGGGTTTACTCAAGAGAACTCAATCAGCCAAGAACAATAGAGGGTGATAAACGGAGAAAATTTCAATTAAACATACTGTTCCCGGAGCGTCTCAAGCTCGCGGCGCGCTTTCAAGACAGGCAAGTCGATTTCATTGGTTCAACATTAGACATACAATAAAACTACTGAGAACATTCCAACTTCAGTATTATGAAAGAAGCTTTGTCTTTATAGGGAAATTACGATTTCCTTTTTATAGATTGGAAGCGTTCAATGTCTTTGCTTGCGAAGCTTTATGAGCCGATAACCTCATAGCGCTCACACAGGATTACTTCACAGACGTTCACAATGACAACTTACCCGTTATTAAACCCTTAAACCCGTTGATGTCATAAACATGGAGAAAGAAGCATGAGTATCAAGATAGATTTCGCCACCGAACATGACCTGCCGCAACTGGCGGATCTGCTCACTGAACTGTTTTCACTCGAATGCGATTTCACACCCGAACGCGACAAACAGTTACGCGGCCTGCGTCTCATCCTCAATGAACCACAACTTGGTAAACTGTTCGTGCTGCGCGTCGACGGGCAAGTGGCGGGCATGGTGAACGCGCTGATCACCATCAGCACGGCAGAAGGCGGCAAGGTGTTGTTGTTGGAAGATGTCATCGTCAGCCAGACGCATCGCGGCGGTGGTCGTGGTCGCCAGCTGATCGAGCACGTGTTGCACTGGGCAGGCGAGCAGGGCATGAGCCGCGTGACGCTGCTGGCCGACCGCGACAACCATCCGGCGCTGGCCTTTTATCGCACGCTGGGCTTTGAACTTTCCCACATGAAGGTACTACGCAGAAAGCTCTGAATATCGAGAACCGGTCCATGCTTCTGGCATGCGAAATTCTTGACAGCCATGAATCTCCCTCTACCGTTCGCCGCCGTGGTCATTTGCACCAGCTTGCCGCCACGTAAAAGAAAGAGCTAAACAGGTTTAAAACCAGACGGCCTTGCGCCTGTTTTTTTACTGTTTTCCCTGACTCTTGCGAATTGGTGAGCTTATTGCAGCTACGTGATCAAACGCGAAAACAGCTACCCGTTCATTGCTGACGGGCAGCTCCTGTGAGGAGTCATACAATGGAATGGCAAGGCTGGTTGTCACTTACGCTTACCTTTGCAGCACTGACGGTGCTGATTACCACACGCATCGGCCCCCATCTGGTGATGATGGCCGTATTAACCATCCTGAGTATCTGCGGCGTACTCACTGCCGGAGAGGCGTTGGCTGGATTCAGCAACTCCGGATTGATCACGGTGGCGGCGATGTTCATTGTTGCGGCAGGCATTCATGCCTCTGGCGGCATTGATCTGCTGGTCACCCATGTGTTGGGCCATCCCACCGGCGTTCGTTCGGCGATAAGCCGGATTTTTACGCCTGTCGTACTGCTCAGTGGCTTCCTGAACAACACCCCTGTGGTGGCCACCATGATCCCCGCCATCCATAGCTGGGCGCGAAAAATTGATATTCCGCCCTCCAAGCTGATGATTCCATTGAGTTACAGCGCCATCCTTGGCGGCACGCTGACGATGATCGGTACCAGCACCAATCTGGTGGTGAACGGCCAGTATCAGGCGCTCACTGGCGAAGCGGGATTTTCTCTCTTTTCCATCACCGCTATTGGCCTGCCGGTGGCCCTGGCTGGCATCCTCTTTATCTGGCTCTTTTTCCCCAAATGGCTACCGGATCGCAGTGACAGCAACGCTTTTGCCAATCTGCGTGAGTTTACGCTGGAGGTGGCGGTGGCCCCGGATGGCCCACTGGTTGGGAAAACGGTGGAGGAGGCGGGGCTGCGTCATCTGCGGCGCGTCTATCTGGTGGAGATTGAGCGTGATGGGGCGATTATCTCAGCTGTCTCCTCGGAGGAGATTCTCAAAGGCGGTGACAGGCTGGTGTTCGCCGGAGATACCGATGCCATCTCTGATCTGCTGCGCATTCACGGCGTGGTTGCCTCCTCCGATGATGGATATGCGCCATCACTTGATGCGCAACGATCTGGACGGCGACTGGTGGAGGCGGTGGTTTCGCCGCACTGTGATGCCATTGGCCGTGCCATTCGGGATTCGCGCTTTCGTGATCGTTACGGCGCAGCAGTGCTGGCGGTGGCGCGGCATGGGCAGCGTATCCGGGGCAATCTCGGCTCCATACGGCTGGAAGCGGGAGACACATTGCTGCTGGAAGCACGACCATCCTTTGTGACCCGGCAGCGTTTCAACCGTGATTTTCTGCTGATCAACGATCTCGATGCGGAAAAGCCGCGCCATGAAAAGGCCAAACTGAGCTGGGTGATTCTGATCTCACTCGTACTCGCTGCGGCCTTTGGTCTGATGAGCATGCTCAATGCAGCACTGATTGGTGCCGGGTTGATGATTATCACTGGCTGCTGCTCGGTGGGGCAGGCGGAAAAGAGCCTTGATCTGACGGTGGTCGTCACCATTGCCGCCTCCTTTGCTCTGGGCGCAGCACTGGAGAAGACGGGGGTTGCCGCCTTTTTGGCAGCCAACATCATCGACTTAAGCAATGGTACGCCGTGGTTGCTGCTGATCCTCACCTACATCACGGTGTCGTTATTAACCGAAACAATCACCAACAACGCCGCCGCCATTCTGATGTTGCCCATCGTGCTGGAGATCACCCAAAAACTTTCACTGGATAACGAGCCCTTCGTTTTTGCCATCATGATGGCCGCATCAGCCAGTTTCGCCACGCCGTTGGGATATCAAACCAACCTGATGGTTTACGGTCCCGGTGGTTATCGCTTTACCGACTTCCTGCGTGTCGGCTTGCCCATGAACATCTTTATCGGTGCCATCACCCTCACCCTGTTGTTGCTCGGCTGGGATCTATGATCTGAGGGCAAAACTTGATCTATTCCGAATTATTAAACGCAGCTCAATATTGAACAGGTTGAAATTCGGCGCAGAGATGACGCTGTGTTTTCGCTTGTTCCCAAATCAAAAAAAGAGACATCTACCTTTGAAACAATTCATTCATCCAGCATTTGGCGAATAACTGTCGGAAGTTTTTGCGGCTTGTGGACTCTTAATTGTTTATTGATGCTGGTTTGGCCGAACACCACGTCGATATCGCTGGCTTTGACACCGAACTGTTTAGCCAGAAATTTCACCATATAATCGGTCGCCTGACCATTTTCAGGGCTTTTAGTCACACTGATTTTCAGCTGATTACCTTTGGGTTTACCTATCGCATCCCGCTTCGCCGATGGCGTTCCCAGAATATTCAGCACCAGCGTATCGCCATCCCAACGGCAACACCTATCACCCTGATGATTCGGAGCATCACCCATTCAGACAAACTCGGCCCAGAATTCACGTGGTGAACGCATTTGTGATACCCGCTCCAGCAAGGCATCAACAGATGCATCATCTTCGGCAAAGTTCAGTTTGTCCGTCTGCACAATCAACAACGGCGTTTCATAATAATGGAAAAAATATTCGTCATATGCCGCCATCACCTGCCTGAGGTAATCCAGCGACAATCCCTTTTCAATCGGGCGACTGCGCTGGCGTACCCGCTGCATAATCACTTCAGGCCGCGATTGCAGATAAATCACCAGATCAGGCTGGGCAATATCCGTTGCCACCAGTTTAGAAACCTGCTCATACAACTGAAACTCTTCGTCGGACAGATTCAGCCTGGCGAACAAACGATCCTTGGCAAAGACATAATCGCTGACCAGGGCGCGTTTGAATAAATTCAGCTGACTGATTTGCTGCCATTGTTTAACGCGTGAAAACAGAAACGAAAGCTGCACGCTCAAAGCATGTCGTGACGGATCCTGATAAAACAGTTCGATGAACGGATTATCCTCCACACCCTCAAGTAATACGTTGCCATTCAGACGATGCGCCAACTTTTGCACCAGCGTCGTTTTACCTACTCCAATCGCCCCTTCAATGGCAATGTGACTCGATTCCAGTGATAACTTTTTCATCATGACCTCACCATTGTATGCCCTCAGGCAGCGTTGCCACCCCGTTCTGTCGTAAAAGTGCACGCAGCTCACGTGCTGACTTATTCAAGATCGGATGGCACCAGCTTGCATCCAGATCGCATAATGGTTGCAGCACAAACATGCGATCGGCCATGTAGGGATGTGGCAGAATCAGCCGCTCGCTATGCATCACCAGATCATCCACCGCCAGAATATCCAGGTCCAGTGTACGTGCCCCCCAGTGCTCGTTGCGTTCCCGACCCTGTGCCAGTTCAATAGCCTGAAGCACATCCAGCAGGGCAAGCGGCGAAAGTGATGTTGTCAGTTGAATCACAGCATTAAGGTAATCCGGCTGTCCGGCAGGCCCCATTGGCGGGGTCTGATACAGCATTGATCGCGCCATAACGCGGCAATCCTTGCGCTGGCTTAAGGCGTGAACGGCAGCATCCATCGATGCTCGGACCGGGCCAAGGTTTCCTCCCAGCGCCAGCCATGCAACATGCATGTGCTTAATGCCGGACAACAAATCCGTCGAGTTTTTCTTTGATCTTTAATTGCTGGCGGGCTGACTCCAGCGACTTCTTATCGCTGTATGGCCCCACCTGTACAGCATGCATGGCGCTTCGACTGGCGATGATCACCGGCCAGCCATGTGCCTTGAGTGTATCGGCCACTTTGGCCGCACCCCCGGCATGTTTGAAAGAGCCAACCTGGATATAGCTGCCACTTTGATTGACCTTGGCCGTTGCAACCGGCGTCTTTACGCTCGGGCCGGTAGGTGCGACCTGAACAGTCGGTGTTTTTTTTATGGAGGGTTCAATCGTAGATTTATCCGCTTTTGTTACGCCTATCTCTGCTTCGCCATTGTTGATAGGTGCAGCTGTTTCAGGTGATGTGATGGAAACAATTTTCCTCGGCTGTAACAATCGTTCTGTCTGGGGTTCGGACTGTTCCTGGCCTTCAGAGAGTTCAGTATCGTTTACCGCTCCATGCTCCGGCTGGGCAGGCCACAAAACTGCAACCACAATCAACAGCACACACACAAAGGCGACAATCAGCGCCCAGCGTTTCTCCTTATTGCCTGCCCACCAGTCCGATGTCATGTCAAATTCTCAGAATTGACGTTAGTCGCGCAGGAGAAAATTCAGCTTCGTGGTAAAATCATCATACTTAAATGGCTTGTGCAATACGTTCAATTCAATATTAGGAAATCTGGAAGCAACATCGTCGGCAAATCCGGTAACAAACAGAATGCGTCCCAACAAATCCGGATTAACATGTCTCAAACTTTCGTAGATTTCATCGCCCGTCAGCATAGGCATATGCACATCCATAAAAATCACCTTGTACTGGTTGCCATTCGACGTCAGCTCGAATAAGCCCTGCACCGGATCGGAAAACATACTGAGCTTGAAGACGCACTGGTTATCTTTCATATAACGCGTCAGAAAACCTTTAAGGATTCCCTGAATCGTAACGTCATCCTCCAGACTGAAAATTTTATATTCCTTAGCCGCCATGTGAACTCCAGTACCTACTCATTTTACATCATATCCGGCAAACGATCTTGCCTTGATTCCAACAAAACAGAAACTATATATTTGATTGCTAGTGCGTCAACGCATAGGGGTCAACGCGTGCCTGCCGAAAACGCAGTCCCCAGTGCAGATGCGGACCTGTAGCCCTGCCTGTCTGGCCAATCTGTGCAATCACCTGCCCTTGCCGTACGTAATCGCCCAATTTCACATCCATTTGCTTCAGATGAGAAAACACCGACACCAGACCATTGCCATGCCCGATGACCAGCGTATTGCCGTTGAGGAACATGGACGCTGCCAGTATCACCTCTCCGGCCAGGGGTGCAATCACCGCTGTACCTTCCGCTGCCGCAATATCCACACCCGAATGTGGCGAGCGCGCCTCTCCATTGACATAACGCTGGGCACCAAAGGGCGTCGATGTGACACCTTCAGCCGGCTTGAGCAGAAGATCCAGGTCGGGCTGCCCGTCAACCTGCCGGACATACGACTGTTTCAATGCTTGCTGATCGGCCCGCAAACGTTTCAGTGATGCTTCATCAAACGTAGCCATGTTTTTTTCAACGGTAATACGTGAAATACGAAAGTCACCCTTTTCCACATTAAACTGAAGCTTCTTCGTCGCGGAGCCCGCTTGCCAGCTTGCCGTGTAAAGGCCCGGTTCGGTCGCCAAATCCACACCTATCCAGCAACGAACACCATCATCTTTTTGCCTGCATGGCCAGTCGATATCAAAAGCTTTGATTTGACTCTGTCCTGATGCTTGCTTGCCCAGTGTCAGCGAAAGAATGCCGCCCTGTGTCACATGATAGGCGGATTTCTCAGGCAAAGGTTCAAACGCCTGAGCTGTTCCGGTACATAATAAAAAAACAGCCGTAAATACCGACATGACGTAGCGACAAACAATCATTGTGAACTCTCCCCGGCTGACTCACTTGACTGCACCCGAGCGCTGACTCGGCCGTCATGAAACTGAACAGAGAATGCTTCACCCACATGCAAACCCTGCACACCTGTAACCAGTCGCCCATGCTGATCAAAGGCCAGCGAATAGCCCCGACCAAGCACCTGTTGCGGACTCAGCGTCTGTAATTTCTGCTCTGCCAATTGCCATTGATAGCGCAGCTTGTGTAACGTCTGCCTGCCTGCTGCATTCAGGCTGCTGCTTTGGCGCTCACTTTGCTGCTGCTTGTGCTCCAGCAAATCGGGGCCGCTTGCCAGCAGACGTTGCCCGAGCATCGCACTCGCCTGTTTGCTTTGCATGACATGGCCGAATGATTGCCGCTGTAACCGGGCATAAGCGTTCTGGCCCAGATGACGAATATTCTGATGCTTCTGCATGCCCAGAGCCTGTAATTGCCGGGAAAGCAGGTGCGCTTGTTTGCGCTGCTGGCGAAGCCGGAGACCCGGCTCATGCTGTGCCAGTTTCAAGCCAAGCAGTCGCAGGCTCTTTTTCTGCGCATCCAGTTGCCGCTGCGCACCCTTGAGCAACTGATGCTCCGACTGCATCGTCTTATAATGACCTGCATCCATTTTTTTATGCAGATGAAAATTCAGCCCCTCACGCATGCGCTGTTGCTGCATACGATGATGTGCCAGCCGCTGTCGCAAGCCATGTTGCAGCGATGCAATGGCGGGCAATTTCTGCCGCAATGCCTGGCGTGTAGGGCAACAAACTTCAGCCGCATTGGAAGGTGTGGCGGCGCGCATATCGGCTGCAAAATCAGCCAGCGTCACATCAATCTCATGGCCCACACCGGTAATCACCGGAATAGCACTATCAACAATCGCCCGCACAAGCTTTTCATCGTTAAAGCACCACAAATCCTCGACACTGCCACCGCCACGCACGAGAAGAATTACATCCGGTGCATCCGCCATGCTGTTCAATGCCGCGATTGCCGCACTGACCGATGCTGCCGCCTGATCACCCTGCACCACGGCCGGTGACAAGGTTAAGCGCAGCCATGCCGGACGCGTCGCCAGAACTTTTCTGACATCTTCAAAGGCCGCCGTCGAAGCCGATGTCACGATACCGATATGCTTTGGCAATGCCGGTATTGTTTTTTTCGCATCGCTATCAAACCAGCCGAGGGATGCAAACAGTGCTTTGCGCCGTTCATACTCTGCGGCCAACTGACCGGCACCGGCCAATTCAACCCGCGTCACGACCATTTGGTAGCTGCCACGCGGCTCGTATAAGCTTAAATGGCCTGTAAACACAAACTCTCGCCCTTCACTCAAAGGTTCACTCATTCTGACCAGTGTCGAGCGCCAAATCACGGCTGCAATCGCAGCATGCTGATCCTTGATCGTAAAATACATGTGCCCAGAAGCAGGTTTGGTCACCCGGGAAACCTCTCCGCATACCCTGACCCGGCTAAAGCCTTGTTCCAGCAATGTTTTAATTTGAGCCGTCAGCTCGGTGACTGAAATCGGTGTTTCATCCATTGGCCAATCCTGACTGAGCCGGGTACAGCGTCAACCGTGGAGAATTGTCGCACGCTCCGCTAGTATTCGGCAGCTTGTCTTGATGCTGACCATAAGGAGAGCAAGCCGTGTCTTCGATCGACCTCACCCAACCGGATTTATTCCTGAATCGTGAACTGAGCATGCTCAGTTTTAACCGCCGTGTATTTGAAATGGCTGCTGACCCCTCCATACCCTTGCTGGAGCGCTTGCGCTTTTTATGTATCAGCAGCTCGAATCTGGATGAGTTCTTTGAAGTTCGCGTCGCCATGAATAAACACCGGCATAATATGGGCGTAAACAGCATTGGCAGCGACGGCAGCACCACATCTGAAACGCTGGTGCGAATCCGTGAAGCAGTCGATAAGCTGGTGCTCGACCAATATGCACTTCTCGAACAGGACTTGTTGCCCAGCTTACACAAAGAAGGCATTTTTATTTTACGCCGTGGTGAATGGACTGAGCAGCAGAGTCAGTGGGTTCGACGTTTCTTTCGTTCAAACCTGTTGCCTGTACTCACTCCGATTGCACTGGATCCGGCACACCCTTTCCCACGTCTGGTCAACAAGATCCTGAATTTCATTGTCAGCCTCGAAGGCAAGGATGCCTTTGGCCGTGAAATGCAACATGCGATTGTACAAGCCCCCCGCTCCCTGCCACGTATCATTCCGATGCCTGAAGAAATTGCCGGATGCCCACATGGCTTTGTGCTGCTCTCCTCGATTATCCACGCTTTTGTAGGCGAGCTGTTTCCCGGCATGCAATTGAATGCCTGCCATCAATTCCGCGTCACCCGCAACAGTGAGCTGTATTTGCACGAAGAAGAAACCGAAGATCTGAAAAAGGCCGTTGCCGGCGAGTTACTGGAGCGTCGTTACGGGGAGGCGGTTCGCCTGGAAGTTTCAGTCAAATGCCCGCGTCACCTTTCAGATTTTCTGCTGCACCAGTTCAACCTGCGTGAGTCTGATCTTTTCCGCGTCAACGGACTGGTTAATTTGTATCGGCTGGCGTCCATTTCCGATGCGGTGGACCGACAGGATCTTAAATTCAAACCCTTTGTGCCGGGCTTACCTGAAGGCTTACGTATGGAAGCTGAAGAAGAACCCGGCTCCCTGTTCGACATCATTCAGAAGAGTGATATTCTGCTGCACCATCCGTACCAGAGCTTTGCACCGGTCATGGATTTACTGCATCAGGCGGCAACGGATGCCAATGTACTGGCCATCAAACAAACCCTGTACCGCGTTGTGCCGGACTCACCGATTGTTGATGCATTGGTTCGTGCAGCTCGCAATGGCAAGGAAGTGGTTGCCGTCATCGAACTCCGAGCCCGCTTTAACGAAGAAGAAAACATCGGTCTGGCCGACCGGTTACATGCTGCGGGCGTACAGGTGGTTTACGGTGTCGTGGGTTACAAGACACATGGCAAGATGATGCTGATCGTACGCCGGGAAGGTCGCCGTATGAATCGTTATGTACATCTGGGTACGGGGAATTATCATAGTATCACGACCCGTTATTACACCGATTTCGGTATGCTGACCTGCAATCCCGACATTGGTGAAGATGTGCATAATGTATTCCAGCAACTTACCGGCATGGGCCGGGCACCGCGCATGAAGACCATGCTGCAAGCACCATTTACCCTGCATAAGGGCATGATTGAGCTGATTGACAGAGAAGCGGAACTGGCTCGCAATGGCCAGCAAGGACGCATTATTGCCAAAATGAACGGCCTTGAAGAAACGGAAATCATTCAGGCTTTATACCGGGCTTCACAAGCCGGTGTGAAAATTGATCTGCTGGTGCGTGGTATTTGCTGCCTGAAACCGGGCATCAAAGGTGTTTCGGAGAATATCCGCGTTCGTTCTGTGCTGGGCCGCTTTCTTGAACATCATCGCATCTATTATTTCCAGAACGGTGGCAATGACACCTTGTACTGCGCCAGCGCCGACTGGATGAATCGAAATTTGCTACGCCGGGTCGAAACATGTTTCCCGGTGCTTGATGCAAAACTCAAAGCCAGAGTTCTCAAAGAAGGACTGCGCCTGTATCTGGCAGACAATACTGGCGTGTGGAATCTGCGCGCTGATGGCCATTATGTTCGCCCGAAATCCAATGCCAAGCCTCGTTCGGCCCAGTCCGAGCTTATTGAATTACTCGGCGGAAATTAGGACGCTTTCGCTTTAACGGAATGGCTCAGGATATATGCAGGTCAAGATGCAAATCTTTACCGTAAGCCTGCTTAACATACGATGACTCTTTCAGCGCCGCCCAGCGCTCCAGCAGCAGATCGCCCTGACCTTCGAGATGCAGAATAAGTGTGCCGTTGTCGCATTCCACCTCAACACTGTTGACACGGTCTCGCCGGTCTTTATTCAAGGCAATCGCCAGACGTAGCAATGCACTCATTTTCCAGAGTTTATCACGCGCCTTTTCATCCAGCGCGGCAAAGCCCTCATGGGTATCACTTGGATAAGCCTTACGCTGATATCGAACCGTTTGCGCCAGCAGAGCTTTTTCCTCTTCACCAAGACCCAGTAGCGGTGCTGCCATAATCAGGTAGGCAGCATGCCGGTGATGGCCACCGACTCGCACATACATGCCGATTTCATGCACCCGGGCAGCAATCTCCAACAGCAAGCGTTCGAAATTATTCAGTTGATGCATATGTTTGGTCTGGTCGAATAAATCCAGCGCCAGCCGGGTGACTGCCATCGCGTGATGCTGATCCACCTGATATTTCTTTTTCAGACTTCTGGCCCAGCCCAGCAGATTGCCGCGCCGTGAATGCATCTGGTTCAATTCCGGTGCCACCATATCCAGCAAAATACCATCAAGCAGACTCGCATCGGGCGTTTGTAAAGATTTTGCCCCCGCCAGCTCCATGATTTCGTGCAGTACCATCGCCGCTGGCAGAATCACATCGGCCCGATCCGGACGCAGCCCCAAATCGCGGATCCGCTCTTCAACCGACAACTTGCTCAGACGGTCGATGAGCATGGCAAGCTTTCTGCGTGTGATCAGATTCTGACTTTCGCTGAACCCCAGTTGCAAGGCAAGCTCGCCAATAGCCAGACAGTTGCCACCGGTTCCAACGCATAAGTCGACCTTTCGTTTGCCGATCTGGGCCCGTAATTTGCGTCGTGCACCATCGAGATATTCACGCAGTAA
Source organism: Zetaproteobacteria bacterium CG_4_9_14_3_um_filter_49_83 (assembly GCA_002791545.1). Lineage (GTDB taxonomy): Bacteria > Pseudomonadota > Zetaproteobacteria > Mariprofundales > Mariprofundaceae > CG1-02-49-23. The sequence goes on along the minus strand of PFXG01000025.1, from coordinate 35,426 downwards.
CAGATTGAAGTCTTTGGTCGAACCCAGCATTTCAAGTAAACGTACCGTTCCGATTTTGAAACTTTGCGATGCCATCACCTCACCATCGTCACATAAGGTAACTTCCACACTGCCACCGCCAATATCAATTAGCAGGGCAAAATGATGCCTCAGATCAACGCGATTACTGATCGAAAAATGCACCAGGCGCGCTTCTTCTTCGCCGCTGATGATATCGAGCATAATGCCGGTTTCATCATGAATCCGCCGTACAAGCTGCCGACCATTGGTGGAGTCACGCATGGCGCTGGTCGCTGTGCCGCGCAACGTGCCCACATGATGCCGATCAAGAATACGGCGAAATTGCTGAAAAGCGGCAACGGCTTCATCCTGTGAGAGTTCAGACAAAGTGCCGGTGGTGAATGCATCATGGCCAAGGCGAACCGGTTCCCGATGCCGCAAAATCATACTCGGCAATCCTTTATTATCCCGCAAGGCAATACCAAGGCGCATCGCATTGGAGCCCACGTCGATGGCCGCAATATAAGCACCGGGTGTTAGTTCAGTGTCTGTCTCAGTATTATTTTCCATGATACGACCTGCCCTCTGTAAACATACAAATAAGCATATCATGCCCTGTATCAAAGCTGCCGCAAGAAAAACGGCTGCAAAGATATAAACGGAGAGTGTTTAGCTTTTCAGGCTTGGCGTTTTTGTTTATGATGCATCAACAGCTTAAACATCAGCACTTGCAAAGAGAGGGACAACCCATGACAACCGATAGCGAAACAGGAATCCAACCAGCCGTAGTGACTGAGCGATGTTTTGATTCTTTGGCGCAGCAACATGGCCTTGACGATAACAAGATCAAATCGGTAATAAGCAAGTATTTACAGGAACAGGAACTCAAACCGTTTCAGGCAGAGTTGATCCAGTTACAGCGCTACCTCGAAGATTCCGGTAAGCGGATGATTATTCTGTTTGAAGGGCGTGATGCGGCGGGTAAAGGCGGCACCATCCGCAGTGTCACCCGCTACATGAATGAAAAACACTACCGGGTGATTGCCATGGGCAAACCTACCGAGGAACAACGTAGCCAATGGTTTTTTCAGAAATATATTTCGCAATTTCCTTGCGGTGGTGAAATCGCAATATTTGATCGCAGTTGGTACAATCGTGCCATGGTCGAGCCGGTGTTCGGCTTCTGTACTGACGATGAATACAGGAACTTCATGAAAGGCGTGGTTGGCTTTGAAAAAGATCTGGTGCGTCAGGGAACCATACTGGTAAAGCTCTATTTCAGTGTCACCAAAGAGGTGCAGAAGAAACGTTTTGACCGGCGCACACATGACCCGTTACGTCAGTGGAAACTGTCCGAGGTTGATGTGCAGGCACAGGAACGCTGGGACGATTTCGATAAGGTGAAGTACGAAATGCTGCGAAACACACATACGGCGGCGGCCCCGTGGACGGTCATTCGCTCCACCGACAAACATCAGGCTCGCCTCAATGCCATCAAAGTCATCCTTAACGCCGTCGATTATGAAGTCGGTGATCTGGAGCTTGATTTCGTACCGGATGATAATGTCGTTGTTTCAGGCGCTCGAGAACTCGAACTGATGGGCATGGAAAAGCTGCGTAAAAAGAAAAGAAAAAAAGTTGAGCCGGCAGATTGATTTCCGGACCTCAGCGCAACGGATAATTCATTTTAAAAAAAAGGCCGACAAATATCGGCCCTCTTCATTGCACGTCGAGCAGAGCTGAGTCAACCCAGCAGTATTGTATAATTTCTTGCCAATCTGATCAGGTGAATATCCCTTTGAAGATAAAGAAGAAGCAAATCGCCAGACCGGCACCGGCTGGCAGGGTCACGATCCAGGACATGAAAATGGTTTTGATTACATCACCGTTAAGTGCGCCGATACCACGGGCCAGCCCCACACCGAGCACACCACCGACCAGCGTATGCGTGGTTGAAATGGGCAGACCGATGGCGGATGCAAGCACGATAGTCACCGCTGCACCAAGGGTCGCCGCAAAACCGCGACTCGGCGTTAATTCCGTAATACCGGAACCGACAGTCGCAATCACCTTGTGACCGTAAGTGGCAAGACCGAGAACAATACCGCCACCGCCAAGCCATAAAATCCAGGCTGGCGTTGCCGACTTCGAGGCAATTTCACCCGCACTTTGCACGATAGCAACCACCGCCGAGACGGGCCCGATGGCATTGGCGACATCATTGGAGCCATGCGCAAAGGCAATGGCCATGGCGGTGAAAATCATCAGAACGCCGAAAATTTTCTCCATATTGGTGAAATGAAAATCACGATCAGCATCCGGATCGATGTTGATGCGTCGAATCATGGCGGAGCCAATCAGCATAATGGCAACACCGACCGCTGCGGCAACCAGTATATTCTGATTCATATCCATTGAGATGCCGACGTGTTTCAAACCTTTCACCATGGTCACCATGGCAATCACAAAACCAACGATAAAGATGTAAATCGGCACATAACGCTTGGCCATAGCCACCGGATTGTCGGTATCAATCACCAGCTTTTGAATACTGCGAAACAGCAGGAAAGATATCGTTCCGGCCAGCAAGGGTGAGCTCACCCAGCTACCGACAATCGTCCCGACCTTATCCCAATGCACGGCATCCATGCCGATGCCGACGGCTCCGAATCCGACGATAGCCCCCACAATCGAATGCGTCGTCGAAACCGGCCAACCCTGTCGTGAAGCCACCAGTAACCAGATACCGGCAGCCAGTAACGAGGCCAGCATGCCGTACACCAGCAATTCAGGCGTACTCCCCAACGAGGAGACATCGATAATGCCCTTACGGATGGTTGCAGTAACTTCGCCACCGGCGAGCACTGCCCCTGCCAGCTCAAAAACAGCGGCAATCATCACAGCCTGTTTAAATGTCAGGGACTTGGAACCGACGGAAGTACCCATCGCATTGGCCACATCATTCGCCCCGATACCCCAGGCCATGAACAGGCCAAAAACAACCGCCAAGCCGATATAAATAGCTGCGTGTGAAACGAGAACGGATTCCATGTCTTCCCCTTAACGAGCCATCAGCAATTGGATACGGCCACCGACCTGGTGTGAGACATCAGCCAGTTTGCCGATCCAGCCAATCATGCGATAGAGAAACATCATATCCAGTGGCGGATATTGTTTTTCTATTTTAAACATTGCGTGGCGCAGTTTCCGCTCCAGCTTATCGGTTTCTTTTTCGATAACTTCCAGCGTCACAATCATATTCTCAACAACCTCAAGCTGTCGGCCCCGAAAGCCTGTTTCGACCAACTCATCCAGTTCATTGATAGCATGTTTCGCCTGATGTGCCGCATCGACAGAGCGCTGCACAAAAACAATAAACAAATCGATAACCGGTTCGGGAATCTCGGTTTTTCTGCCGGTCATAATGCCGGAAATGTCTTGCGATATATTGGCTATTTTATCTTGCAGGCGAACAATATCGAGAATCTGCTCGCGCGGCATCGGCATAAACAGACTGTTAGGCAGATGGCTGCGCAGATCAATTTTGATGGCATCGGCCGCTCCTTCCAGTTTGGCAATCGCCTTATGGACACGCTTACATTCCGCGCTGTCTTTGGCGGCAGATGCTTTGAAGAAAAGGGGCAGATGATCGGCACATTCACACACCTTTTCCATATGTAGTTGCAGGGGTTTGATCGGCGAGCCGACAAACATGCTGGTAATAGAACTTCTTCTGACCATAACTTTCCTCCCCCGGACGGCAGAAAATTATAGTGAATATTTGTCAGCTGGTCACTCTGAAATCCATCTCAGGAAGATTTTGTTATTCCGCGTCCAGCTCTCCGCTGACCAGCCTCTCTGCGGTAGCATGATCCACGTGACGGACATCGTGGCCTTTCACCTTATAAATCACCATTTCAGAGATATTGACCGCATGATCACCGATACGTTCGAGATTTTTACTGATCGCCGCCACCATCATGCCCGAACTGATATAACGTGGATCTTCCAGCATATAGGTCAGGTTTTCGCGCTCAATGGCTTTGTATTGCTTATTGATACGTTTGTCATTTTCAATGGTTTGTAGCGCAGCGTTCACATCGTCATAAGTAAAGGCATCCAGTGCACTTTTCACCTGTTGCAATACACGGTCAGACAACACTTCCAGACTATCCATATGAGCATGCGGATGCTCATGAACCTTCAAGGCATACTCAGCAATGCCTTCCGCCAGATCACCACATCGCTCAAGGTCGGTCACGATTTTAATCGTTGCAATCACCAGACGCAGATCGCTGGCTGCCGGCTGTCGCAATGCCAGCAGTGAGCGTGTCATTTCATCGATTTCAACTTCCAGTGCATTGATCGCACGGTCACGTTCAATCACCTTGGTCGCCCGTTTCTGATCATAATTCATCAGTGCCTTCATCGAGCGGCGCACGGCTTTCTCGACCAGCCCCCCCATCGAAACGGTTTTTGACTTGAGCAGGTTCAGTTCATCCTCAAATCGTTTGAAGGTATGTTGATTCATATCTGTACTCCTTAATTATCCGAAGCGTCCGGTAATGTAATCTTCCGTCCGCTGATCTCTGGGGGTGGTAAACACTTTCTGTGTTTCGCCATATTCAATCAAATCGCCCAGGTAAAAATAAGCCGTATAATCCGATGCGCGTGCGGCCTGTTGCATGTTATGTGTCACAATCACGATGGTGTAATCTTCTTTGAGTTCATCCATCAACTCTTCGATTTTAGCCGTCGCAATCGGATCCAGTGCCGAGCACGGTTCATCCATCAGAATCACATCCGGTTGTACGGCAATGGTGCGGGCAATACACAAACGTTGCTGCTGTCCACCGGAAAGTGCTGTGCCGGGCTGTTGCAGCTTATCCTTCACCTCATCCCAGATACTGGCGCGCTTAAGGGCTGTTTCGACCAACTCATCCATATCATCGCCATCGTCTACCATGCCGTGAATACGCGGGGCATAAGCGATGTTTTCATAGATACTCTTGGGAAACGGATTCGGTTTCTGGAACACCATACCAACGTGCGAGCGCAGTTGTACCACGTCGACATCCGGCGCATAAATATCGTGACCCTCCAGCAACACTTCGCCTTCCACACGGCAATTCGGGATACGATCGTTCATACGATTAAAACAACGCAAAAATGTCGACTTACCACAGCCGGAAGGTCCGATCAGTGAAGTCACTTTACCGCTGACAATATCCAGATCAATACCATGCAGCGCCTCGCTCTCGCCATACCAGAGTTTCAGGTTCCGAACAGTTAATTTGTTCTTTTTTGTCTTCATTGTAACCTCACCAATTCGTTTCAGAGCGGTTACGCAATCGTACCGCCAATGCATTCATCGATAATAAAACAGCCAGCAACACCATAATTCCAGCCGCCGTACGCTCTTCAAAAGCACGGATCGATTCACCGGACCAGGTATACACCTGCGCTGGCAGCACGGTTGTTGCTTCCAGAATCGAATGCGGCGCTTCAGGGATATAGGCCATCATACCGACAATCAGCAGCGGCGCAGTTTCACCCATAGCTTGCGCCAGACCAATAATGGCCCCAGTCAGAATACCCGGCTTAGCCAATGGCAACACATGATCCCACACGGTTTGCAAATTCGACGCACCCAGCCCATACGCAGCTTCACGGATGGTTTCAGGCACAGCTCTAAGTGCTGCTCGCGTCGCAATAATAATGATCGGCAACGTCATCAGTGCCAGCGTCAAGCCCCCTGCCAGTGCCGACGAACGCGGCACTCCCATAAAATTAATAAATATCGCCAATCCAAGCAGGCCGTATAAGATCGAAGGAATAGCCGCCAGATTGTTGATATTCACTTCTATCAGCTGGGTAAAACGATTGTCAGGTGCAAACTCTTCCAGGTAAATCGCTGTCATCACACCAATCGGTACCGCCACCAGCATGGTCAGCAATAGCACCAGCACCGAGCCGATAGCCGATGCCAGTATGCCTGCATTTTCCGGCATTTTTGAATCACCGTGCGTGAAAAAACCACTGTTAAATGCCAGCTTGATTTTCCCTTCTTCACACAGCTTTTCTACCAGCTTCTGGTCTTTTTCTATCAGACCATGGCCTTCGTGCCCTTTAAGAAACTGATCAATATGATAATCGGTTACGACCCACTCTTCGCTTGTCGTACCCACCAACTCGGGGTGATCTTCCAGCATCATTGGAATAGTACGTAGCCAGGAGCGGCTCACCAGCTTGCGTGAAATTTTGTCCAGGGCGAGATTGTAATTGTCTTTCACCGCTTCTGAATAACTGACCTGCACAAGCATTTCAGCCTGCTGAAATGCAGGCAGGCCTTTACCGATGATGTCGATAAAAAAGAACACCAGAAAAGCCATCGCTAATACCAATGCGGTAAAGCCATACCATTTGAATCGCCGATCAGCCCGATTGCGACGGCGTTTGCGTGCATCGCTTTGCAACGCGGATTTAAGCATTAACTCAGCCACTTATTCATACCTCTGCTTGAACTTTCGAACGACAATCGTCGACACAATATTCAACGTCAGTGTCACCATTAACAGCACCAACCCCAGCGCAAATGCCGCCAGGGTAAAGGCTGAGTCAAATTCCTGATCGCCGGTCAGCGCTTCAACGATTTTCACGGTCACCGTGGTCATGCCTTCCAGCGGATTCATCGTTAGATTTGGCCTCAAACCTGCGGCCATCACCACAATCATGGTCTCACCAATAGCCCGTGACATCGCCAGCAAAAAAGCGGAAACAATGCCGGGCATGGCTGCCGGAAGCACGATATGGCGAATTGTTTCGGCCTTGGTCATACCCAGCGCCAGCGAGCCATCACGCAAGCTCTGCGGGACCGCACGAATCACATCGTCCGATAACGATGAGACAAATGGAATAATCATCACACCCATAATCAAACCCGGCGCCAGCGCATTGGTATATGAAGCCTCCAGACCAAAGGCGTGAGCCACTTTCACCACTATTGGACTGATGGTAATGGCAGCAAAAAAGCCATACACAACAGTCGGGATGCCAGCCAGAATTTCCAGCATGGGCTTTAAACGACCTCGTACTCTGAAACTTGCATATTCAGACATATAAATTGCTGAGAATAAACCAACGGGAACAGCCACCAGCATGGCAATCGCGGTGATCATAAATGTGCCGGCAAAAACAGGAACTGAGCCGAATAATGGAGGGGCTACGCCCGTGGTATCACGACCCGCACCGATCAAAAAGGCCGTATCCGGTTGCCATTTGGTACCTGTAATAAAATCCCAGAATGAAATCACTTTGAAGAATCGTATCGATTCAAAAACAACCGATAACACAATGCCAATTGTTGTCAGAATAGAAATCGTTGCGGCAGCAAACAACATACCACGCATGACTTTTTCAACAGCCTGCCGGGCACGAAAATCCAGAGTGATGTGTTGCATACCCATCCAAAGTCCGGAAGCGGCAAGTAAAAAAGACGATGCAAGCAACATCGGCCCCGGCACTTCCAGTAAACCTGACAAATGCAGTACGCTGAATAGAAAACCGCTGGCCAATGCAGGAAGTGAAATCCAGATGGCCGCATACCACCCATGAAAACTCGGCAGCGAATGCAAGCGCGTTCCAGCGCCCTTACCCTCCACCGCCAGGCGGATCGCCTTACCCCGCGCCAGCCAGTAGGCCATGAGCATCAAAGGAATCAGGCCCCCAAAAAATAACATAAATATTGTCGAGATTGTCATACCTGCATCCATTCGTGAGCTGTCATATCAATAATCCTTCACAGTGTGTCGTCATCGAACTGACCAATCAAGCCCAGCGTACCTTAAGTGCAAAACGCAGAAAAGCCAGCCGGACTCACCCGGCTGGCTTATCACTACAATTTACTGCAATTTTACTTGCGGTTATTTCCTGGTAAGATCTTCCGCTGTCAAATTGGTCATATCTGCCAACTGCTTGCGATAGTGATCACGCATTTCTTTCGGTAATGGAATCAAGCCGATTCCAGCACAAGCACCTTCATCTCCAATCATCTGCTCAGACGTGAACAGTTTAGCATATTCTTTCATGCCGCTAACCTGACCGATATGAGATTTCTTGATGTAGAAATACAATGAACGTGACAGTTTATAGCTACCATTCTGTACTGTTTCAGGAGCCGGAGCGACGCCTTCCACTGTCGCTGCAGCAATAGAGTCTATATTTTGTTCCAGATAGCTGTAACCGAAGATGCCCAGTGCATCGACATCTTTAGCCAGCTTTTGAACGATCAGATTGTCGTTCTCACCACTTGGCACATACACACCATCCTGACGAATTTCATGGAACTTCTTATACTTCTTGTTCTTCTTTTCATCAGCTTTGTACAGGTTGGTGTACACACTCATATGCTTGGTGATGCCTTTCAGAATCATATCTTCAAAAGCGTCACGTGTACCGGAAGAGGTTGGTGGGCCATACAAAGTAATCTTACGATGTGGCAGCTCGGAATTGATTTCATTCCAGAAGTGATATGGGTTTGCAATCAAACCATCGCCAGCTTTGTTCGGAACTTCAGCCGCAACAGCCAGCATGATTTCCTTGCGCGTCAGGTTCATCGGTGCCGCTTCCTTGCTCTGGGCAATAGCGATACCATCATAGCCGACCACGATTTCCGTAATCTCTTTTACTCCGTTTTCCTGACACGTCTTAAATTCATTGTCTTTCATTCGACGTGATGCGTTGGTGAAATCAGGTGTATCCAGACCTGCACCAGCACAAAATAATTTCATGCCGCCACCGGATCCTGTGGATTCTACGACCGGAGTCTTAATTTTAGTGGTTGCACCGAGTTCTTCAGCCACATAGCTGGAGAATGGGTAAACTGTTGATGAACCTACAATCTGAATCTGCTCGCCAGCCTGTGCTGCCGTAGCAGCCATCAGCAGGGACGCAGTTGTAATCATGATCTTTTTCATGTGCGTATCCTCTTAATCGTCATAATCTTATATTACTTTGGGGAAGGGGGGGGGGCTGGTGCAGCACACGCCACACCAGCATTACGAGATATTTTTTTTTGCGCTATTAGAAGGTGAACTGCGAGAACAAGCCGTAGCGACGTGTACGCTGTGTATCGTTAGCTACACCAGCCAGGTTAGTAACTTTCGCATCATCATATGCCAAAGACAGGTTGATATGCTTAGCCGGGTTATACTCCAAGCCTAATACATAACGATTTGTTTTCTGACCATTAATCACAGCCAGCTTGTCTTTTTGTGTTTCAAGACGAGCAAATGCACCCATGTTATCGGCGAAGTTTGCCCAGCCCCAAAGTGCAACCGCGTCAGTCTTATTCACGGGAAGACCTGTTGCGTCAGTTGTCTTCTTGTCAGCGATGTAGTTAGCACCTACGCGGAAATCGTTACCCATACCATAGGTTACCATGAACTGAGTGAATGCCTGCTTGGTACCAGCCGTAGTGCTGGTCTTGGTACCATTGAAGCCGTTGATCAACTGCAAATCAATCGTCAAACCTTCAATCGGCGTTACACCTAAACGAACACTCAAGTCTTCACCAGTACCCGCTGTTTTATAGGTCTTGGCAGAACTATAAGAGTTACCATCAGTCATCGTAACCCAGTAATGGAACATATCAATATCACCCTTCAGGCCAATGCCCAATTCTGATGATGAATCATAGCCAAACTGATCTGACATCACTTTGGATACATAACGGTGCTTCCAAAGACCCTGCTCATAGTCGATCCATGGTGTATGTGACTGACCCAGACGCAAAACAGCTGCTTTACCTGCCAATTTTCCTTCCAGATAAGCATACTTCAAAAACACCTGCTGAGATTTACCCAGACCTTTTTCATTGTTAACGTCAGACGTAATACGCATCATCCAGTTGTCATCAAAGTAATACTTAACACCCAGATATGCACGATCCAGCGATGTGCTGCGTGTACGTGTTGTCTGCGTTAATGGTGCTGGCGCAACCGATTTTTCTACACGGTAATCCGTTGTTCCAACATAGACGGTTCCTTCCAGCTTCAACTTGCTTGTACCATCATTGGCAATTGTCACGCCGCCAGCAAATACCGGTGTTGCAAATGCACATGCAGCTATCACGGCTGCGGATTTAATGATTTGTTTCATTTCCACTCTTGTTTTCTCCTGTTTAAATCTCATCGAACGCCTTCCCTTTTATAAAGAAAATTATGTTCGCGAGTTGTATTTCCTGCTTTTATTTTTGGAACGAGGCAGACCTTAGCCCAGAAATATGACACGATTATGACATCTCTCCCCCTTGTCACATGGCTGTAATATCTCTACCGCATATTCGCCAGTCAATTACAAGAGACAAGAACTCGTCCGAATACGCGGACGACAAACAGGAGTAACCCATGGTTATTGAAACAACACGAAAATCTTATGCTCGCAATAACGAGCCAGCTATCCTTAACGCGCTGATTGAGTCCAGCAAATCCTACCAATTATTTCGCCAGTTGCCATTACTGAGCGATCTAACGGATCAGGCCATGCAGGACTTATACAACTGTATGGAAGAGAGAAAATTTACTCACGATGACATTTTTTATACCGGCGGCTCTACCAGTTCTCGTGTCATTCACCTTGTTTTAGATGGAAAAGTTAATGCCATTGACCCGTTTCAGGAAGTCTTTACCCAGCTAAGCACCGGCGATGTCTTTGGTGTACTTTCATTTCTCGATGGTCAACGCCCGCATGCCGCAACCTTACGCGCCGCATCAGATGGCACCCTGCTGATGCTTGACCGTTGCCTGTTTGATGTGATCACTCTGGAAGACCCTGCCATGGGTAACCAGTTGCTGTTTTTCATGTTTCGGTTACTGTCGATGACCTCACTGAAACTTGAAACAGAATATGCAAACATGCACCATTTCGCGCTCGGCAGGGGAAAATGACTGGTACCAGCACTCTTCATTCATCTAACGACTCCAATAGCTTTCATGCATCAGATATTGATATTCTGATTATCGAAGACGATGCGCATATCGCGCGACTGATTCAGATTCATCTGCAACAGGCCGGTTACAGTACACTGATTTGTGGTAATGGCAGTGAAGCCGCCGGTATATTGAAAAATCAACCCTTTAAGCTGCTGATTCTGGATCGGATGATTCCCGGCATGCGCGGCCTGGAGCTGGCACGCTGGATTCGCAAACACGATCGGTTGACTTCGTTGCCGATCATTATGGTTACGGCTCTGGACATGCACGAGGAAAAAGTTCGCGGACTTGATGAAGGTGCTGATGATTATCTGGCAAAGCCCTTCGAGCCCGACGAACTGATTGCCCGTGTTCGCGCTTTGTTGCGGCGCGCTATTGCGACACAACAGCGCGCACTGTCATCCGAGCAATTGATTCAGCTAGACACCGAAACCATGCGGGTCACTGCCAACGGACACGATCTTGATCTGCGGCCGCTGGAGTTTAAATTATTACAGGTTCTGATGAATAAACCTGAAAAAGTCAGAAGCAGGGAATATTTACTCGACCATGTCTGGGGTGTTAATACCTATATCGAAGAACGGACTGTTGATGTAACAATCAAACGTTTGCGTAAGTCGCTGGATACGTGCAGCCCGCAAGGCGTGCAACTGGGAGACTGTATTCAAACGGTTCGCGGTGCAGGCTATCGCTACAGCATGAAGCAGCTTCACTGATGCTGTCGTTCATCCTCGCCTGCGCCTGCTTTGCTTGTCTGATTGTTATCTTTCGACTCAGACGCCAACTGTCAAATCAAAGCAATCAACTCAGAAAGATGAAAGAAACATTCGGCTCACTGGAGTCGGATAATCTTAATGATAAACAGCAGCTCGACAACCTGCTGGAAAGCATGCAGGAAGTGGTCTTTCGCCTGGATTTATCCGGCCGTGTTCTGGCTGCCAACCGGCAGGCATTAAAAATTTTCCCAAAATCCCAGCAAACTATCTTGCAACAGCCTTTCGTGATGTTCTATCGTGACCCGGAATGGAATCAGGCACTGGCCAGTGCTATTCAAAAACTGCCTGATAGCGGCCAATTGCCCAATCTGACTATCGATCAGGTGATACTTTCTCCCAAGCTGGTCAAGCTGGGCGATCATCAGGCCGTGCTGATCTGCATGGATATCACCAGCCAGCATCAACTACAGCGTCATCGTGAAAATTTCATCACCAATCTTATGCATGATCTGAAAACGCCGCTGACCTCATTACTCGGCTATGCGCGCAGTATTGAAGCCTTCGGCGATAATGCTGAAATCCGCAATGAAGCGGCCAAAGTGATTGCCGAAGAAGCCAAGCATGTGAACACATTACTCGATGCGCTATTATCCATCGAACAGATTGAGCACCAGCATACGACCGATAATTACTGCAACAGCAGCGATATCTGCAAGCGTGTATGGAAATCACTGACGGTGATGATGGAAGAAAAAGAGATGCGCCTTAAATTAGACATGGATGACGGCTGCGACATCCACATGGCCAGCTCCGACTGCTACCGTGTCATTTTAAATATTGCCGAAAACGCTATCCACTACAGTCCGAAAAATACGAAAATCCGTTGCAGCTTACAAGGTGCGAAACTTATTATTCAGGATCAGGGAAGTGGTATTGCGGAAAAACATATGTCGCGTGTGACGGAACGGTTTTACCGGGCTGATGAATCACGCAAGCGCGGTGGCCATGGGCTTGGCCTGGCGATTACCCATGAATTGTTGCAGCGTGATGGTGGATCGTTGAAGCTGAGAAACAGGATTGAGGGCGGCCTTAAAGTGACCGTCCTCTTTCCTGTATCCGATAAAAAAACCGCTTAAACAATCATTCCTGCACCAACGGTATTGTTGGTAAAGGTATCAATAACAATGAAACTGCCTGTTGCTCTGTTTTTCAGGTATGAATCAGCATACATCGGTTTCATCAACTTCAGCTGTACCTGTCCGATATCATTCATAGCCAGCTCGTCCGCAGACTCTTTTTCCAGCGAATGAATATTGGTGCGATAATCAATCTCAGCCACCATGGCCTTCAGCGTATTGGTCGTGTGTTTGATGAGATATTTCTTACGCACCGACAAAGGCTCATCACCAATCCAGCAAATGCGAGCTGTAATATCCTTTTGCGCCGTTAAACCACAACCGGTATGCACCAGCATGTCCCCACGGGATATATCAATCTCATCAGCCAGTGTAATCGTCACACTCTGTGGTGAAAATGCTTCTTGCAGATTACCATCGAATGCAACAATCGATTCTACTTTAGACGTTTTACCACTTGCCAGAACGGTAATCTCATCTCCCACTTTCACGGTGCCGGAAGCGATCGTACCCATGAAACCACGATAATCAGGCAGCTCTGCCGTTTGCGGACGATTCACCAACTGTACCGGCATGCGGAATGGTTTCTCATCAATATCATCCAGCACGGACAATGATTCAAGCGTATCAAGCAATGATTTGCCTTCATACCAGTTCATATTGTCACCGCGCACGGCCACCATATCGCCTTCCAGCGCTGACATCGGAATGCAGATCAAGTCTTTAACACCCTGCTTGGCACAATATGCCTGCATGTCAGCTTTGATTTTCTCGAATGTCGCCTGATCGAAATTCACCATATCCATCTTGTTAATGGCAACAATCAGATGCGGAATACCCAAAAGTCCGAGAATATGTGTGTGGCGTTTGGTTTGCGGCATCACACCATTACGGGCGTCAATCAGAATAATTGCTGCACTGGCCGTTGATGCACCGGTCACCATATTACGGGTGTACTGCTCATGACCGGGGCAATCCGCCATGATAAATTTACGCTTCGGCGTTGCAAAATAACGGTAAGCCACATCAATGGTGATGCCCTGCTCGCGTTCTGCCGACAAACCATCTGTCAGCATGGCCAAATCAATTTCGGCCGCCGATGAAGTATGCGTCGCACCTTTTTTCTTGTGCACCGCCAGCAGCTGATCCTCAAATGCGCCCTTGGTATCGACCAGCAGACGACCGATAAGCGTCGATTTTCCATCATCCACACTGCCCACGGTAACCAGACGCAGCAGTTCAATTTCTTTTGTCAGTTCAAAATTAAATTCGCTCATTAGAAGTAACCTTCCTTCTTCTTATCTTCCATCGAATTGGCACCATGATCGATGATACGTGTTTCACGTTCCGAACGGCGGGCCGCTGCGGCTTCAATGACAATTTCATCCATGTTGGTAGCATCTGAACGAACTGCGCCAGTACACGGGCTGCAACCCAGAGTACGGAATCGGGACATCACCATCACCGGCTCTTCACCTTCCAGCAATTGATCTTTACTCTCTTCATAGTACGGAATCAACATTGAACCACGCTCAACCATGGGACGCTCTTTGGCAAAATACAACGGCACAATCGGAATATTTTCATCCCGGATATAGGCCCAGATATCCATTTCAGTCCAGTTGGAAATCGGGAAGACGCGAACCGATTCGCCTTCATGAATGCGGCCGTTATAGATATCCCATAATTCAGGACGCTGATTTTTCGGATCCCACTGGCCAAACTCATCACGCATCGAAAACACGCGCTCTTTGGCACGGCTGCGCTCTTCATCACGGCGTGCGCCGCCAAATGCCGCATCGTAACCACCCTCTTCCAAGGCATCTAAAAGACCCTGCGTTTTCAACGCACCACAGCAGCGGGCCACACCGAACTCTTTCGGATTCATGCCCTTGGCAATGGCATCTTCATTTCTGCGAATAATCAGGTTGGCACCGATCTCTTCACAGAACGCGTCGCGGAATTCATACATTTCCTTGAACTTGAAACCGGTATCCACATGCAGCAGTGGAAATGGTAATGGTGCCGGATAAAACGCCTTACGTGCCAGATGAACCAGCACACTGGAATCCTTACCGACTGAATACAGCATCACCGGATTACGAAATTCTGCCACAACTTCACGAATGATGTGGATAGACTCGGCTTCCAATGCCTGCAATTGTGTTAACTTATGCTTGGACATATTTATTTTACTCCTAAATTCCTTCTCCGAGTTCGCCTTCTACCTGCGAACGGATGATACTTGAAACGTGAAGCCCGCACTCTGCCAGCGTTTCTTCATTTTCCCACCACCAACGACCTGCCCGGGGATCTTCCCCGACGGTGATCGCTCGCGTACAACATGCACAACCAATCGAAGCGTAGTGCGCATTATACAGACTATTGTATGGCAAATCATGCTCTCGAATGTATTTCCACACATCGTGGGCAGACCAGTTTGCCATCGGATTATATTTAATTCGCCCATAAACCGGGTCCACTTCAATCGCCTGCATACTTTCCCGGTTGACTGACTCATCCCGGCGGCGTCCGGTTATCCAGGCTTCCATGCCATCAAGTGCTTTGTCGAGCGGATGAATTTTCCGAATCGCACAGCACAGTTTCCTGTTTTCAACACTTTCCAGAAACAGATTAACACCCCGCTCACGCACCATATCCTGTACTTCCTCAGCATCAGGAAAGCGAACATCAAGCTCGATATGATAACGCTTACGAATCACGTCAATGAGGTCATATGTTTGCTGTGGCAAACGGCCGGTATCCAAGGTAACCACCCGAATGCCCAGTTCATGCTTGGCGATCAGATCAATCAGAACCATGCCCTGCAGCCCCATGCTGCAGGCATAGACAATTTTATCGCCATGCTTCTGCTTAGCCTGTCGCAACATAGCCAGCGCGCTCTCAACCAAAGGCTTCATCAGCCAACCCCCATCGACATACCGATCAATGGCCACCACCATTTCACCGCAGCCATCATTAAAACAAACGAGCTTATCGATAACACCATGCCATAGCGCAACATGGTCCCGGCAGTAACATAGCCACTGCCGAATATCATCGCATTGGGTGGTGTACTCATCGGTAACATAAAGGCAAATCCCGCCATAATACCAATCAGCAAAGCCACCGGAACCGGATTAAATCCGGCATGTATGCCGATCGGAATCGCAATCGGTAAAACCACGGCCACCGCAGCGGCATTACTCATACCTTCGGTAAACAGCAGTGTTACCAGAATTAGCAATGCAATAAGCCCCAGGCCAAGCAGATCACCGGGAATTAATGATTCCGCCAGCCACAGCGCAGCCCCTGTATCCGAGAGCGACTTACCAATCGCAATCGCCCCGCCATACATCAGGATAACACCCCAGTTAACATGTCTTTCAATATCAGCCCAATCCACCAAACGTAAGGCAAACATCACCACAACACTCACCAACGCAATACTGGCCAGCATCGAAGCGTGCCCGGCCACCATCCAGCTGATAACAGTGATTATAACCAGCACCGCCATGGCCCATGAACGCAAGCCCATCGCGCCTGTCTGCAACTGCTTCTCACGAATGTTTGCGCTCACCTTATCCATATTCAGCTCGACTTTCCCAACCATCCTGAGCAACAGCCAGGCAGCCAGCAGCAATTCAGCGATCACCACAGGGAACGCCGCCAGCGTCCATTGCAGAAATGAAAATGTTTTGCCCGTCAATTCGCTACTCAAAGCCAACGCAAGAGGCCCTCGCGCGCCCCCCAGCAAAGTCATCACACCGCCAATAATGGCGCCCCAGGCCAGAGCAAAAAATATAGCCTGCGCGTAGGGGTGATGTCGCCGTAAGCCGAGCACAGCAACAAGCTCCATCGCCAGCGGCAGAAACAAGGCTGAAACAGCATGTTCAGGCATCATACACGCCATCAAAGCGGGCAAGCCCAGCATGGCCAGCAACAAATGTCTGGAGTTTGAACAGGTCCTTGCCATCACGGCCAGAGCAAATTGCGTCGATAGCCCGCTTCGCATCACACCCGCTGTTAACATGAACGCACCCAGAATAAAAAACACAGCCGGATTGCCGAATAAGGCAAATACGTGTGTCGCCGAAAGTACGCCCAGCATGGGTAACAATGCCATCCCCAGCAACGAGGTGATCGATAATGGCAACAGCTGGGTCACCCACAACACCAGACATAGCACAAACACAATAATGGCCCGCCAGCCTGACTCAGAGAGTCCTGCCGGTGCATCCATTGAACAGGCGATTATCGTAGCCAGTGCCAGCACCAACATCGCAACATACGGCAGCGCCATATCTGCCAGCGCCACTGAAAATGCCCTTCTGTCGATATTCTGTGCGTCATCATCGTATTTACGCATGCGTATGGCGCGGCGGAAATGATCCAGCCACACATGGCTACGCTGCACCCATGAATGTTCACTCCACTGTTGTTCAAGAGCGGTCTCAGAACCATCGAGAACCCGACTCTCCATCGGCGTCAGCACACGCCCCATACCACGCAGGCGATGGGTCGGGATTTGCGTACTTTCCAGCAACTCATATTGCGCCAGCAAGACCTGCTCAATCTCATCAAAACTCGGCAGAGGATGATCCTTCAACGGTGTATCCGGCAGAGGACGGAAGCCGGAAACCATCGGAACCACCCCCATATCAACCAGCAATTTCATACCCCGCACGCTCGACTCGATCGGCTCTAATCCAACAATCAGATTACTCACCACGGCTCCACGACGAAACACCTGCGTCGCATGTTGCAAAGCCCGAATGACAGCCTGTTGTCCGCCCAGCGCATGTTTGCCGGGACACAATGTGCTAAAGCGCTCTTCATCCGCCAGCTCAAGGTTACAGACAAAGACATCCAGTCCGGCGGCATACAGTGAGTCAATGACACCAACATCGGCGGGAGCAATTGTCTCCAGGGCAATTTGCCGTGTGCCCAAATGCCGCCTGAGTAATGCAATTACCGGCACAAGCTGTTTCAGACCGACATCATCGCCCGGCGAATGGCCGTTATACAGATACACGGTATCAATCGTGCGCTCTTTCAACACTTCCAGCACAACTTCGACAAGCTCCAGCGGGTCACGTAATGGCGGGCTGTCATCGTTGACCATCGAGTCAAACTGACAGTAATGACAGGCAAAACCTTCGCCGGCAAAAAAACCGCATCCCTGCCAGGGCTGTAAAATCAGCAGACGGTCATGCAGGGAAGCAAAACTGCCCATGCGCGAACCATTGCGGGTTTTTTTCCGGTAAAAAGCGGGAACTTCAATCAGGCTGACATCTGAAACTTCATCCCCGCAACACAGTTGTGGCTTTCCGTCACTGAAGCGCAGTGAATATACACTCTTTTCCGTATAAGGCTGCCCCACCGGAACCGTACAAAACTGACCGGTTGGCAAGCGCATATCGATGACCGTTTCAACACCATTGACCTGTGCAAGCCAGCGTGATGACTCAGGCAACCCTTCAGGCAACGAAACACCATGGCTGACCAGAGCCAGCTTGGTGCGACCCGCATTGGAGAATGCTGATTCAGATGTCATCATTTAATTGCTCAGAGAGCTCAAATCGTTCCGACTTTTTCGACTCTTATCTTCCACTGAGCATCAGAAATACGTTCCTTCAGGTGCACCTTCTGACCTTGCTCTTCCAATGACAGTGGTACATTTTCAATCGGTGCGCCGTCATCAAGAATGACGTCCAGCAAAGCACCGACCGGCATCGTAGTCAGTTTAATTTTCGTTTTAACGAAATTCATCGGACAGGCCACCCCGGACAAATCCAGCAACACCACATCTGAAGCTGCAGGACTTGCAGCTTCTTCATGTTTCGCAAGCGGTGCTTGGGCTGGCACCGCTGCAAAGCGTTTTTCAGCCAGCGCCAGCCATTGACCCTGCAACTCTTTCAACTTCGTCACGCCGGCACCCGGATCGGCCAGATCGATACTCATCAGCGCCGTTTGCACGGACTGAAAGCCTGATATCACGTCCTGATCTGTCGCAGCATTCACGGCCAGTGATCCAAACACCTGCACATCGTCTTCCGGTGCTTCACCATAGGCCACCAGAAAAGCACGGGCAGTGGAAATAGCTGAGCGGCGCAAGGCTGTGGCTGCCTCTGCCCAGAACATCGCATCAGTATGCGCACGCGCCAGCAGTAATTCGTATTCAGCCTCGGAGATCAGTGCATCAGACATCGACAGCACTGCGCCCGCACATTCGCCCTTCTTGTTGCCTTTGGTGTTGAATGCCTCGTTTTCACTCCAGTCGTAAATCAAACCTTCCACTTCACCGGCATCCGCCGCAAAAGGTGCCAGAATAGTTGAAATGCCATCCTGCCCCATGCGTGATGCCCAGTCGTGTACCGACTCCGCCCCGTTACGGCCGGACTTATAAGCCTCCAGCACAGCAATTCCCGCCTGCGGCGCATATTTTGCCGGTACCGGATCGCATGCAAAGGCCAGCGGCGAACCACCCGCACCAGAACCACCAATGTGCAACTGATAATGCGGCACTGCCTGACCTGCCACTTTCTTGGCCATGCCATGGAAGCCGAGATCCGCAATATGGTGACGGCCGCATGAGTGCTGGCAACCTGAAGCCTTGACGGTAATTCCGGCCAGCGTGGCATCCTTTTTCAAATCGATCATCAGCGGTTGCAGGGCTTCGGCCAGACCGCGACTGGAGGTAATCCCCAGACGGCATGTTTCGGTTCCCGGACATGCCACCACATCAGCAATACCACGTGCATATTCGCTCGATAGTCCGGCTTCATTCAGCACTTTCAGCGCTGCATCCACCTTATCGCCAGCCACATCAACAATAATTACGCCCTGCTCTGCCGTCACGCGCAAAGCTTGCGTTCCTGCGGCGCGCGCCGCATCGGCCACGGCATGGCACTGCGCCGGTGTCAAATCACCACGGAACAGATTCAGCATAATCGCTTTCTGGCCATTGTGCTGATCCACGACACCGGAATCGGCGTGTGGCATCGCCGCCGTCGGTGAGCGCCAGTTAGCTTGCGGATAGCCGGCATCATGCGCATGGGGTTTCTCAATCACCGCGCGCTGCTTTTTATATTCCTCAATAAAACCTTCCGCACCCAGTTTCTGTGCCACATATTTCAAACGGGCACGGGCACGACGCTTGCGATCAGAATATTTGAAATGCATCCGCATCAATGCTTCGCCAACCAGCAATATCTGCGACTCTTCAATAAATTCTTCCAGCAGCAAAGCGCTCATCGGTTGAGAAGACAAACCTCCGGCAGCCCAGACTTTAAAACCTTTGACGCCGTCCTGCTCGGTGGCAATAAAACCAATGTCGTGCATGCCGCCCAAACCACAATCCGTCGCGCAGCCGGAAAAGTTCACTTTAAACTTGCGCGGGAATTGCTGCGCCAGCGGGTGGCGCAAAAAATACTCGGCAAAGCGGCGTGCGTGCACAGACACATCGGCATATTCAGCCGGGCAGGAGCCGGCCAGAAAACATGTCGTCACATTACGTATGGTATTACCGCAGGCTTCGCGCGTTGTCAGGCCAACCGCATCGAGCCGTCGCAAAAATGCCGGCACATCATCCAGATTCACAAAATTTGTCTGAATATCCTGACGCGTCGTCACGTGAGCAAATTTCTCCGGAGCCTCGGTCAGTGAGCCATCGGTTGGTATACGTCCGGCATAATCAGCTACGCAATCACCAATCACATCCAACTGCTCCGGTGTCAGGTTACCGCCAGGCAACTTGACGCGCACCATCTGCACGCCCTCTTGCCTCTGACCGTAAACGCCCATCTGCAAACGAAATGGCGTAAACCGTTCCTCAGACATCGTACCTGCCCTGAAGGCCTTGAACCCGGCATCAAACTCATCCACATCAGATGTACGCGTAAAATTAAAATCCGTCATATTTAACCTCTGGCAACCACCAAGATACAGAGACTCAAAGAAACGCAAATTCTGATAGCGTTACTTTGTGCCCCGGTGCCTTTGTGGTTAAATCTTTATTCGCCGAACTTCAGTTCGCAGGCCTGCTCGTAAGTGCTCAGATCGGTAATTGTCGGATTCTCACCGCACAGCGGACATGCAGGATCTTTATGCAACTTCAGCTTCTTCCATTCCATGCGCAAAGCATCGAATACCATCAACTTACCGGCCAATGAATCGCCGATACCCAGCAACTCTTTCACCGCCTCTACTGCCTGGATGGTGCCAACAGCACCAGCCAATGCGCCCAGAATACCGGCTTCAGAACAGGACGGCACCAGGCCTGCCGGTGGTGGTTCCGGATACAGACAACGGTAGCAAGGTGCTCCTTTTTGCTGATGCGGTTTAAATGTTGCGACCTGCCCTTCAAAACGGAACATAGCACCGGAAATCAACGGCTTCTTCTCGAAATAACAGGCATCATTAACCAGGAATCGGGTTGGGAAATTGTCGCAGCCATCAATGATCAGATCGTAGTCACGGATAATCTCGCGCACGTTATCTTCGGTAATAAAATAGTTGTAGGTATTCACCTTCACATCAGGGTTGAGTGCCTGCATGGTCTCACGTGCACTCTCCACCTTCGGCATACCGATGCGGTCCTGATTATGGATGATCTGACGCTGCAGGTTAGACATATCCACCACATCTGCATCGGCAATACCAATCGTGCCTACACCGGCCGCAGCCAGATAATAGGCCACGGGTGAACCTAACCCACCGGCACCAATCATGAACACTTTGGACTCAAGCAGCTTGCTTTGTCCCTCGGCGCCAACTTCCGGCAAAATGATATGGCGCGAGTAGCGCTCAATTTGCTCTTCTGTAAAATCAATCATGAAAATCCAAGCCTCTTTTTTTCACCACGAAGCCACTAAGACACAAAGAAAATCCCATTACCCGGATATAAACTATTTGTGCCTTCGTGACGTTGTGGTTAAGAATTTATACTTCGATACCTTTAAACAGATCGGTCGACATATAGCGCTCAGCCATAGATGGAAGAATGACGACAATACGCTTGCCTTCCATATCCGGCCGTGCAGCCACGCGCAGCGCTGCCACAACAGCAGCACCTGATGAAATACCACCGGGAATTCCTTCTTCGGAGGACAAACGGCGAGCCATGGCAATGGCATCTTCATTGGAGACTTTTTCGACGCCGTCAAGAATATCAACATTCAGGTTTTTCGGGATAAAACCAGCACCGATGCCCTGAATTTTATGCGGGCCGGGAGAGCCGCCTGAAATCACCGGCGAATCTGCCGGCTCAACCGCAAAAGCTTTAAATGATGGGTTGCGTTGTTTCAGCACTTCCGAGACACCGCTAATCGTGCCACCGGTACCAACACCAGCGACAATTGCATCAACCTGACCATCGGTATCTCGCCATATTTCTTCAGCCGTGGTTTTGCGATGAATTTCCGGATTGGCCGGATTCTCGAATTGCTGCGGCATAACAGCGCCATCCATGCTGGCTGTAATCTCGATGGCCTTTTGAATCGCCCCCTTCATGCCCAGCTCAGCCGGGGTCAGCACCAGCTCGGCACCCAACAGCTTCAACAGCTTGCGACGTTCCAGACTCATTGACTCAGGCATCGTCAGAATACAACGGTAACCCTTGGCTCGTGCCACAAAGGCCAATGCGATACCGGTATTGCCCGAGGTCGGCTCGACAATCACACCACCCGGCTGCAAACGACCATCCGCTTCTGCCGCTTCTATCATCGCTTTACCGATTCGATCCTTCACCGAATTCAGCGGATTAAAAAACTCAAGCTTCGCAACCACTTCAGCTTTTAATCCTTCGCTTACTTTATTCAGGCGCACCAGTGGGGTGTTACCAATCGCCTCAGCTGCATTATTGAATATTGCCATTTCCGACTCCTCAGCCTTCAATTACATTTTGTTCTATGGGCTCAACGTGCACGCCCTGCTGTCCCAGCCAGATTATCGCCTGCTCCACCACATCGTCGGCCCCTTCAATTTCAAGACCAACCAGCCCCATATTATTTTTCACTTCAGCGGTGCGGATATTGGTAATGACATCAAATTCTTTTGCTAACTTCCAGATGATCGGCTCACGCACTGTCGCCTCATCGAATGTCAAATAAACTCTTAATTTCATACCTTTCTCCTATACAGACGTGGTTATGGCGCAGTTCCACAGCATATCTGACCTGACTGACGGTCAGCAGCCGCCAGCAATAGCAGGAACAATCGACACTTCATCCCCATCCTTCAGGACGGTGCTGCGACCGTTCAGAAAACGAACGTCTTCATCATTCAGATAAACATTCACAAAGCGGCGAATTTCACCTGCATCATCACACAAGCGTGCCTTCAGGCCAGGGTGCGCAGCTTCCAGATTATCAATCATCTCATTGACTGTAACAGCCTCTACAACCACTTCATCAGCGCCACCGGTAAGTTTACGCAGCGGGGTAGGAATTCGAACATTTACACTCATTTTTTTCTCCTGTTCAGCTTTTATTTATCAGTTGTTGCGACACCGTCAGCTTCTGCCAGGGCATCAAATTCTTTCAGGTTTGCATCAATGATACGTGGCTTGGCAATTGCATCAATAATGGCCTCCTGCGTTTTCAGCCCGTTGCCTGTAATGCACAGCACAATGGATTCATCGCGAGGCAGCCGGCCACTTTCAATCATTTTCATGGCACAGCCCAATGTAACACCACCAGCGGTTTCAGCAAATATTCCCTCTGTTTCGGCCAGCAGCTTCATGGCATCGACCACTTCCTGATCCGACACATCTTCGGCCCAGCCACCGGATTCTTTAATGACACGATTGGCGTAGTAACCGTCCGCAGGATTTCCGATCGCCAGTGATTTAGCGATAGTGTCGGCATGCACCGGATGAATCAGATCCGTACCATCCTTAACCGATTTTGAAATCGGCGAACAACCGGTCGCCTGAGCACCATAAACTGCCGTGCCGTTATCCTCAATCAGGCCAAGCTTGATAAATTCCTTGATCGATTTATCCACTTTGGTACACAACGAACCGGAAGCCATGGGTACAACCACATGCTTGGGCGCTCGCCAGCCCAGTTGTTCCATCATTTCATAACCCAGTGATTTGGAACCTTCTGCGTAAAACGGTCGAACATTCACATTCACAAAAGCCCAGCCGTATTTGCCAGCCACTTCCGAGCATAAACGGTTTACATCGTCATATTTACCTTTGATACCGATGATTTTAGTGCCGAAAATACCTGCGCCGAGCACTTTGCCCTGCTCAAGATCGTGCGGGATAAACACATAAGATTCCAAACCGGCCGCTGCCGCATTGGCCGCCACTGAGCCCGCCAGATTGCCGGTTGAAGCACATGCCACGGTTTTAAAGCCAAACTCCACGGCTTTGGAAAGCGCCACAGAAACGACACGATCTTTAAATGACAACGTCGGATAACAAACAGAATCGTTCTTGATATACAGCTCTTTGACACCCAGCACTTTCTCAAGATTCTTCGCTCTCACCAGCGGCGTAAAACCGTTCTGAACGCCTACGGTCGGCTCGCCATCGATCGGCAACAGCTCTTTATATCGCCACATCGTCTGCGGCCGTGACTCAATCAATTCACGGGTGAATTTACCTTGCAACTTGTCATAATCATAAACCACTTCCAATGGACCGAAGCAGAACTCACAAACATGCGTAGGTTCAATTGCGTATTCCTGACCACATTCCCGACATTTCAGCGCACGTACAATGCTTTCGCTCATTATCATCAACTCCAGTAACTTTCTCTGAATCCGGAAATAAAAAAACCTCCGCGATAAGGCGAAGGTTGAACTTGAAAGACGCGCCGGCATGGCACGTATTAAATGATCAACCCGAACATCATCGCTCCTCGCAAGGTTTCCCTGTTGAGGCAGGCATTGGCACCAGTCACTGATAATCAGTCGGTTGCCGCGGTTTCTCAGGGCCTGTAACCCTCCACCGCTCTGGATAAATTCGGATCCAATATGTAGCCGCGAATTATTGTCAGCAATTCTCAAAACGCAAGAACATTTCACAATCACTTTATTATTGCTACAGTTAGCGGCGTCACGATTGGCAAAACCAATTCAGGGCAAGGGGAGAAAGCGCATTTTATGAACTCCATGAAGGAATACCTACTAAAGAATTTCGAGCAAGCCTTTGTTTTGCTTGTTTTACTAAGTGTTGTCGGCATTTACTATTTAGCCCCTTTCAAGCTCGCTTTCCTTAATTTCTTTTTCATTCCCATTCTGATGGCTGGCTATTATCTCGGACTTCGCTATGCCGTACTCGGAGCGTTTTTATGCATTGTTATGGTCTGTGCCTATGCCGCATATGACTCCACGCCTTTCATGTATGTTCCTGAAAAAGAACATATTTACCTCCAACTATCACTTTGGGGCGGCTTTCTTATCCTTTCCGGCGCACTGGTTGGAAAATTGTATGAGAATCTGGACATACGCATTAAAGCCAGTGAAGTCCTTAACCTCGCATACCAACAGTCACAGACTGAACTTGAAACAGCCAACACTGAACTGAAACATTATACTGAAAACCTTGAATCCATGGTTGAGGAAAAAACCCGCAACCTCTCCGAAAGCAAACAAATTGTGGAGCAACTCAAAGCCAGAGTTGAAGAGGTACTGCACACCTCAATGGATCCTGTTGTGGCACAAATGCTGATCGAGAAACGCTTACGTAATGAAAAGAAGCACATTGCAGTGCTGGTTTCAGACCTGCATCACTTCACCCCTTATGTGGAAGGCAAACAGCCTGAATCTGTCATTCAGGAACTCAACCGGTACCTCAAAGACATGTCGGGCTTTATGGACTCGTATTCGGCTCACCTCGACAAATACACCGGTGATGGCTACATGCTGGAATTCGGCATGCCTATTGATTACAAATATCATTCTCTGCAAGCCGTAGTTTGTGGCATTCGCATGATGGAGTTTATGCGCAGCTCTGCCTATCCATGGAAAATGCGCTTAGGTATCACTTCTGGCGATGCTGTTGTAGGTATGATCGGTGGACGCAGAAAGACCTATACCGTTATGGGTAATTGTGCCAACACTGCCTCACGACTTGAATCACTATGCACACCGGGCTCCCTGCTGATCGATGAAGAGACCTACAAACGGACAAGCACATTTATTGAAGCCAAGGTCTTTCACATCGATGATGTTAATCGAAAAGACAGGGATAATGATATCGAGTCCGTCATCCACTCGCTTATGCAGCAGTCGACCAGAAAGCCGGAGGACATCGATCTACTGGTTCTGCTAGGCAATAAACTGATGCAATATGGCGATTCTGATCAGGCCAAATCCTACTTCCTTAAAGCCATGCGACTTCACCCCGAACTCAAGGAAGCAAAAATCGGCTTTGCGGAAGCCTCAATGCAGACAAAAAATGATCTGATTCAACTTAAGGGAAGAACCAGCGGCTTCATCCTGTACGAAGTCATCGGTCTGCGTGATTTTCTAGTATCTTCGGC
The DNA here is from genome assembly GCA_002791545.1 of Zetaproteobacteria bacterium CG_4_9_14_3_um_filter_49_83. GTDB lineage: Bacteria > Pseudomonadota > Zetaproteobacteria > Mariprofundales > Mariprofundaceae > CG1-02-49-23. The sequence goes on along the minus strand of PFXG01000025.1, from coordinate 9,084 downwards.
CATCCCTGAAGAAATCCGACATAAGTTCGGTCGCATTATTCAGCAAAGCAATATTCCGTCTGAACTGGTCTGGCCAGCCGAAATTATCAGCGGCCAGTTAGGCCATGCCGCCAGAACCACCTTGCTGGCCTATGCGCTGGCTGACAGAATGAATATCGGTGCCAGCGACCGGCAAGCACTGGTCACCGCCGGCTTTTTACACAATTGCGGTCATCAGATTGTTTCGCATTCGGTGTTAACCAAGGCCACCGCTTTAACACGTGAAGATATTCTTGCCATTCAAAGACACCCTGAAGAATCGGTGCGTATCATGCTCAGACATGGTTACGATGACAGAGCCACCCTTGAGTGTGTGCTCCACCACCACCAAACACCAACGAACAATGGTTATCCATCAAGAAAATCAAACAAACCCATCTCAAAAATCGCCCGCATTCTTTCTATTGCTGAAGTTTATGAGGCGCTGACTGAAAACAGGCCATGGCGAGATCGCTGGAACCCGGAAAGCGCGCTGGAGGAAATGCATATTGACGTTGCCAACGGCAGGTTTGATGGGGAAATTTTCGAGGCGTTCGAAAAAATGATTATATCAGGCCTGAATCCCACAAGCTGACATAAGACTGTTTATCGCAGGGCTGTTTATTCTACCCCTTCCCGCACACAATTTTTCCCTGCGCGCTTGGCTTCATACACGCCATTATCTGCGGCCTTGAGCAGACTCTCGTAACTCTGCATTTCTGCATCCCGGCTCGCCAGACCGACGCTGACGCTACCTTGCCAGCATCCACCATCGGCAGTGGACACTCGCAGTACCGACACGGATTGGCGAATTTGTTCTGCAACCAGCATGCCTCCGGCCTTATCTGTGTTCGCACAGACTACCATAAACTCATCCCCGCCCAGACGACTCACCACATCATCCGTCCGCACTGCATACTGCAGGGTTTTGGCTAATTCCCGCAGCACAACATCGCCTGCATCATGACCATAGGCATCATTAATTTCCTTGAAGTGATCCGCATCGATCATCATGCAGCAGACCGGTTTTTGATTCTCCACCGATTCTTGCCACAATTCAGCCAACCGGTGCATCACATGCCGACGATTCGGCAATCCGGTCAAGGCGTCCGTATTTGCTAATGTTTTCAATCGATCATTGGCATCAGAGAGCTCCCTCGTTCTTTCGGTAACTTTTTCTTCGAGCGACTGATTCAGTTGCAGCAATTCCCTGTTTCGTGCTGAGACCTGTTGAAACAAGCCATTAAGCGCAATAAGTAATGGTTCAGTGGCGCTATCGCGTCCACGCTCCATTTTATCAAACGCCGCCTCAGCTTGACTACCCTGTTTGATAGCCTCGACCTGCCTGGCCATATCCTGATCCGAACCGAGGATATGATAGGCAAGCCAGTGGATGAGAAACGACAACAAATGCCTAGCCGTATTGAGCGTCTCTGGTGCCATACCTGCATGCATGGCCATCACTTCCTGCAGGAAAGCCTGATGTTCACTGATATGATGATCGCGGTGACGCAGGTCGATACCCATATCGGCCATCATCGTCTCTTCGGCCTGAAAGTGGTAAATGGCATAACTGGCCAACTCGCCAAATAACACCTCAACATCATCAAACTCAACGGCATTATCTGCCAGTAAATCTCCAAATTGATTGATAAGCTCTACCAAACGGTGATGCTGATCATCAACTGTTGGCAATCCGGTAACGTAACTTTTATCCCAATGAAATGATTCCATATAATGCCCCCCATGCACTTTTCCGCACCCATCCACACTAAGCCTTATTATTTATTGTGACCACCCGTATTAAAATCCTCTCAGATTTTGAACGCCCCATACATTACTGCTTACTGCCTGTAGCCCGCAGAGAGAGCTTGAGTGCTGGAATTTCCTGATCGATAAAGAAATCGAAATGCTTGAGAATATTCATGCCAAGCAGACCTTTCGCTGTAGGAAACATAGGCTGCCGGATCAGGGCAATATCAACATTCTCCAGTTCAAATGATCCCAGGCGCACCCGATTGGAAGGCAGCAGTGCTGCACGCATGACGCCATTGGCTGTTTGCAGCTCAATATTTCCTTTTGCTGTATTGCCCGGACTGAGCAGCTGACTCTGTTCCAGCAGGGTGATCGACGCGCCGGTATCCAGCAGAAGTAACACCGGTGCACTGCCATTAACCGATATCGGCACGAGAAAATGATCTCCGCTGCGCTGTAAAGGCACACTCATGGTATATTCAGCGTCAACAATCTGATCTATGCGGTGCAATAGGCGCTCAGCCTTTGTGCTAACAGACGGATCATAAACAAGCGGCTCCAATAACGTTCTGGCCTGCTCCAGCTGCCCCATCTCAACCAGGGTCATCGCCTGTAACCATTGAAACTCCGGATTTGCCCCATCGATATTGCTCAATTTACGCGCGAAATCCAGAAGTCGGCTGTACTGCTCGGATTCCTTAAGCTGCTCTTTATACTGTTGCACAACGTTATTCACCTGCTCATCCAGCTGCATTTGCAAGCTTGCATCAACGCTCATTCGGCGCAATTCCATTAACAGAAGTGCTTCCTGAGCAAGCTGCCCGAGCTTATGCCACAATCGGGCCTGTACCAGACCAGCCGCCAAATCATCCGGAAAGCGACTGCGATACGCCTGCATAAGCCTGCTGGCTGGCTCCGTAGCGTCCTGCCGCTCCAGTGACGCAAGCATATCCATCACATGCTCACGGGCTTTCTGTTCAGCTTCTACGGGCCAGTAATCATGCATCGCACTGGCAAAACGGTGATTGTTCAACTGAGCATTAAATAGCTGCATGGCGTCCGGCTCTACCGGGGCTTGTACCTGAGGAAGCTTCGCATTGGTTTTAACTACCGGGACAGGCGCAACAAGCTCAGTCGTCAGTTGTGACTGAGGGTGACTATAAGATGTTTCGACTCGGGCTGGTGATTCTGGCACAACCACCTGCTGCTCAAGCAGCACGGCATCATCCAGCCATACATATGAAAACCAGCCTGCCAGCCAGCCAACAGCGAGCGTTATCAGGGGCAATCTGAAAGAGATGGGCTGGAGCGGGTTCATTTCAGCGAAAGTAGCGTCACCACACAGAAGTGCAAGACGAATCAACGCATTAAAGAATCAGATATCTTTCTCTTTGTTTGCTATTCGAATACATCAAGATTGTCTAACTTTCGTTTGCCAATACATCTTCAATTCTTCGGTAAGCCTATGACGCGCAAGCGGTGTCCCTGCTTGCCCTTAAGATGTTGCGCGATTCACGCATTCAATTGACGACTGCAAACGAAGCCTCCATTGTTAGCTGGAAAGCAAACGACACGGAGGGGTGATGAGTAAACAGGAAGCAATCGACCATGCCGCCGAACAGTTGATAGAAGCAGGAAGATTATTTCATCAACGGCAGTGGGTTCCGGCGACTGCTGGAAATTTTTCAGCACTTATTGATGCCAACACTATGCTGATCACCGCCTCCGGCTGTCACAAGGGTGAACTGAACCGTGAGCATCTTCTGCTTGCCGACCTCGATGGCCGTCCGTTCGATGCAAGCCGTAAAGCTTCCTACGAAACTGCGCTTCACTGCCAGCTCTACCGTTTTTCTGATCAGATTGGTGCAGTATTTCATACACACTCGCCAACGAACACCGTATTGTCGAGCCATCATGATTCCATTCACCTGCATGGTTATGAAGTTCTCAAGGTCTTGCCGGGCATCTCCAGTCATGATGCGCATTACGAAATCCCTGTACTGACCAACGATCAAGATGTTCCGCGACTGGCGACTCAGGTTGCGCTTCAATTGCAGCAGACACCGAATATGGCGGCTTACCTGATCGCCGGTCATGGCCTTTATGCCTGGGGAAGCACTATTGCCGAAGCACGCTGGCGCGTTGAGGCCATAGAATTCATGCTCGAATGCGAACTGCTGGACAGGAGAAAATAATGGATAAATTAACCATCTTTACTGAAGACAATGCTCTTTCCGCTGTCGAAGTTCTTAATGACACGGACACCATAGCCCAACGATTGAAAGCATTGGGGATCGGCTTTGAACAATGGCAGACCGATGCACCACTTTCCGCTGAGGCGGATGAATCTGAAGTTATTGCAGCTTACCAAAGCAGCATCAACGATCTCAAGCGCCAACATGGCTTTCACACCGTGGATGTAGCGGCCATTCACCCAGATCATCCGCAAGCAGAGGAATTACGAAAGAAATTTCTCTGCGAACACACCCATGATGATTTTGAGGCACGCTATTTTGTTGATGGCTCGGGCATGTTTTATATCCACGCTGTGGGGCACGTCTTCATGTTGCGCTGCGACAAAGGAGATTTAGTCAACCTTCCGGCATTAACGCCGCACTGGTTTGACATGGGTGCAAAACCTGACTTCAAAGCCATTCGATTTTTCCGCATCGCTGAAGGATGGGTTGGCCTGCCGACCGGCAGCGATATTGCCGAGCGTTTCCCCCGTTTCGAGACAGCGGCATGATCAAAGCTATTCTGCTCGATATTGAGGGAACCACCACCCCTATCAGCTTTGTTCATGATGTACTCTTCCCTTTTGCACGACAAAGGATGGGCGACTTCCTCAAAGCCCATACGGATGATCCTGATGTAGCGCCTGTTCTACAGGACATCGCCGACATCACAGGTATGCCGCTGACACCGGATCAAACACTGGCGCAACTTCACCACTGGATGGATCAGGATCAGAAAATCACGCCGTTAAAAGCATTGCAGGGAATGATCTGGCGACAGGGCTATGAATCAGGCCAGTTGCAGGGAGATTTCTACCCCGACGCAATCCAAAATATCCGCCGTTGGTTTGAGCAGGGTAAACGCTTGTATATCTACTCATCCGGCTCGGTGGAGGCACAACAACTTATTTTTGGGCATTCTGTCGCCGGTGATCTGCGACCATTCATCCGGGATTATTTTGACACCCGAATCGGCAACAAAAGAGAAGCCGCTGCTTACCGTTCGATTCTCGAATCGATTGAACTTCCCGGCTCAGAAGTACTCTTTCTCTCCGATATCGGCGAAGAGCTGGATGCCGCACGCACAGCCGGTTTACTTACCTGCCAATTACTGCGCGATACCGGCGCAATACCGGCAATGGATCACCCGCAAGTTTCAGACTTCGATGCTGTTACGGTGTAACCTCTCAAGCTTGGGAAGGGAGTCAATGAACAAAGCGCGTTGAACGGCCTACTCATTCGGCGCAGTAACGATTACGCCCTACACCTGCTAATCAGCGAAACAAGACCTGGCACCTATACGTATCGTCTCACTCATGGCAGAACGTCCTACATTTTACCGGGTTTACTATACCAGGTAGCCCTTGCTTTACCATGGCGTTCAATCAAGCCAAGCGTTACAAGTTCAGCCATTCTATTTTTCACCGTAGGCTTGGATACATTCGTAATTAGCCCACAAGCCTCAGATATAGTAATCCTGACATGTGTATCAAGATATTGCATGATGACAGCGTTTTCCTGGGAAAGATGGCTGTATGTTACCAACGTGGTTGTTTTTGCTTTCAAATGATCTTTTTGACGTTTCAATGAACGCAAAAAAAAGTTTAGCCAGGGTAGCCAGTCAGCATCTCCCTTGAGCGTTTTCTGTGTTCTTTGTAAGGCTAAATAATAAGTATCTTTATTTTTTTCTATAATACTTTCCAGCGAAGAGTAAGGTGTATAAGCGTAGCCAGCTTTAAGCATGAGTAGTGAAATCAACACCCGAGAAAGCCTGCCATTCCCATCTTGAAATGGGTGAATCGCTAAAAAAACAACGTTAAACACCGCAATCACAATTAAAGGGTGATAACTTTTATCCTCTAAAGACTCTCTTACCCAATAAATGAGCTCCTGCATCTGCTTAGGCGTATCGAAGGCAGATGTCGTTTCAAAGACCACACCTAAACTTTTCCCGGATTCATCAAATGCCTCAACGCTATTGGAATGCTTTTTGTATTCACCGCGATGCCGCACATCTTTATCCGAGTGCCTGAGCAGACTGCTGTGCAACTGCTTGATATAGTTTTCCGTCACAGGGATATGTTCGAAATTGTCAAAGACCGTTTCCATCACTTCCGCATAACCGACTACTTCTTGTTCATCACGATTGCTAAAGGTTTGTTCGCTGACCTGCCCTAATAACAGTTCAATGTCATCATCAGAAAGTTTTGAGCCTTCAATACGAGTCGAAGAGCCAATACTCTCAATCGTAGCCACATGGCGAAGCTTGCTCAGATATTCAGGGTTGAGATTGTTTTGTACTTTCCAACCACCATTAAATTCATCAATCTCTGAGATGATTCTAAGTAGTTCAGGCGTGATAACCAGTCTTGTTAAATTCATCTTATTGGATAACCATCATTAACATAATTATCCGATTTTATCCAATTCTATCCGATTATCAAGTTTGCATATCCAAAAGAATCAAACAACATCGCCCCCCCCATATCACCATCAATCCCTACGATATTTATACCATAATCAAATTATGAAAGCCTGGTACCGCTTCTTCTTTTAGGGTCAAGTTGTACGCTGGTTAGCATGTGTCATTTTCTACCGTCCCTATCGGCGTTTTTCCAAGTACGCTTTGCTCGCCAACGTCCGAGGCCGACTATGAAACCCCAAAGAACCAGGGAACTAAGTAGATTCACGAAATCGAGCACATCACTGATTTTCGCGCTCGATGCAGTCAAAATTGGAATGGAACAGAAACTGGCAATGGCCGACAGTCTTATTCTCGCTACAGCCCCTGATTCACCACGCTGAGCTTTGGACGCAAGATGCCGATTTTAGCGCTATCGATTCCGTTCGTTACTTCAAAAAAGGTCAGTGAGCGTCTCGCTTCCACGCCCTGCATGGGAATGAGACGGTGGAATCCCAATCAGTATTGATCAAAAAGTGTTTGGGCTGAATTGCTCTGCTTAAACACCCAAATGTCAGCACTGATCCAAACCTCGTGCCATCAGGCAAAATCAAACAGAGAATGTGTAAATGTCAAAGCTGACCCGGACTGCGGAAGCTTCAACACTACTGCGAGTTGTTCCGCCCCTGTGTCCGGCATCGGTACGCTCAGTCTCGCGGGGCTTCCGCTCCAACTTTCTCCCTTAACATCCGAACGACAGGTTCCCACGTTCTCCATAAGAGCCTGATTCAGGTTCATGCCGCCTCAACGCCGCCTGCCAAACGGACAGTAAACAGGTTACCTCCGAATTTATCCCGACGTACAGACCAAACTTCGGTTTTGACAGGGTCTAAGGGGTTTCGACGCTTCATCGAACGGTTCACTTGCGTTCATCTCCCTGAATCACTCCTGAGCAATTTACCTTGCCCTTTTCCTTTGTCGCTCATCACCATGGCTCTTAACCACAGCAACACAAAGGCGGTTTGAAGCCAGCTCCTGCAAGCAGACTCCGAGAGACCTACTCTCATCTCTTATGAAACTTCGTGGCACACGCTCTGACCCCTTTACCTGCGGCGTGCGGCAACTGGTTAGGCGCGCATATTTAAAATACATGCCAGCCCACCAAAGAAAAAATGAGCAATGCACCAAGCAAGGCTACGACACCATTGACCACCAAACCCCACTTTGCCGAATAGCCCGGTGGATATTCAGCTGGACTGAGTGTACGTAAGACAACTGAGTATTGCCACGCGGAGTATGCTGAGGCGAACGAGCCAAGGGCTATAAATGCTAGACCAACCCAAAAAGCCAATGCACTTTGTGTTGAATGCACCATTGTGGGAGCAATTGCATGAATAAGCAGCCCCGCACGCTCAACAATAAAGCCGAAAGCTATTAGAGACAAACTTGTTCGATTCCAGGCAAGCAATGTGCGCTCGGCTGCGAATAGTACACGTGGATCTTTGAGTTCGGACACGATTTCTCCTGTGCGCCTAACGATCAAGGTCACTTGCGCCGCCCCCAAACCTTACCGCGTCAGCGCCGCGGACGTTCTCGGCGTCAAGTGAACCGCCTGGTTCGGCTATTTTGCTTCATTAATATTTGCCTCAATTAGACCGCTGGCATCAAGCAAACATGAGATATTGAATTTGACCTCAAGGTTAAAACTATTTTTGGCTGTGAACGTTGAAGTAACCCTTGTGCGTCCATTTGGATGTTCAGTTACAGCAAGATCCATGATGCGAGAGAAATCGACGGTGATGGGGTGGTTCGCGTTCTGTTTTGCATATGCTTCACACAAACCAACCGCTTTGGATTTATCAATGTGTTTCTTTTCTGTCAGCCTAATGTCCTTTTCGACATCTGCTTTTGAGAAAAACGCATTGAATGTATTTCTTCCTTTGCCACAGGTGACAAAAAATACTGGATTGTCTTTTGTGCCTTTGTTTCCGGAAATATAGGCCGATGAAGGATCAATGTCTTTGCAGCGTGCATTTTCGCGGTAAACCTTGTTTACACCTGCCACGATAACCGCTTTATACGGACTTGTATTTTTATCCCAAATGAAATCTTTCTCAGTGAATATTTCCTGACCTGATGCGTCAGTTTGCTTTTTCCTCAAAAACTTACTGAGAACCCACCCCCTATGGGAGTTTGATAGCCAATCTGGATCAGTTACCCTGATTTTGGACCATTCACCCTGTGTACATTCTTCCAAGACGGTAACGGTATTATCAATGGTAACGTAAATATTTTTCTTTAAAATTGATGAAGCTTTTTGGTTAATGATTTTGTCGTAACTTGTGCCGGGACCAGTGCGAACGTTAATGTCCGAACCATCTACCTTGTATGTTTTTCCTGTTCTCGAATTCGATGACCCACATTCGATCATGCTTCTAGCATAAACTTGGCCCTGAAATATTAAAAATCCCAACAGAATAGCAGGCACCAATTTGAATTTTCTCATTTTCTTCCTCTCTTTGAAGCCGAACGTTTGAGTTCAGGGGCGCTGCGCGGCTTTATCGCGCAGCGTCCCCTGCAACGAGTGGTTGGACGAACCCGCTATCGCGGAGAAAAAGAATTCACGCACTCAAATACCCTCCCTCTCGCCAAATCATCTAAAATGTAAGCTCATCT
>PFXG01000036.1 GCA_002791545.1 Zetaproteobacteria bacterium CG_4_9_14_3_um_filter_49_83 | reverse complement strand
AATGCGCCAATTACTTTTGAATACACGACAATTACTCGATATACTCAAAATGACCAAAAATAGTTGCAGGGTGGCCTAGAACAAATTTGCCGTGATGGAGCACCTTCGGATATTGACAGAAAAAGTATTTGAACGCTTACAGCATCACCACTTATCGGCAAAAACCATCACATTAAAAATCAAATTTGCCGATTTCAGACAGATCACCCGCTGCACAACACACTCCGAAGCGTTTAGCGATGCGGATCAGATGCTTACGCTTCTATCGAGTCTGCTTGAGCTGAGCCTGACTGATCAGCCTGCCGTACGCTTGATCGGTGTCACTGCCAGCGGATTTGATCATGGTCCCCAAATCACTCCACAAAAAACCGGATCTAAACCTCGCCAACTGCCTTTGCATCTTGAAAACTGATTGTGAAGATAAAATACCGTCAATCAGAAGCAGATTTAGACATCAGCCCGGATTACTCATAAATTCTGTGCACCCTTGCTTGCCCCTTTGTCCGCAACGATTCATGAATAATCCGGGTTAGTGACATACTCGGTAATAATTTTGCTTAGTTCTGAAACCGAATAAGGTTTGCAGATAAAAGTATAATTCAGAGTTGTTGGAAGCCCTGTTTCCATTCCAACACCTCGTTGATAGCCGGAGGCAAAAATAACCGGCAACTGTGGATTCATCTTATGAATGAGCATAGCAGCTTCTATACCGCCCATTTTTGGCATCACCACATCAGAAATCATCATGACAATCTCTTGTTTATGCTCTTCATACAAAGCCAGCGCCTGCTGACCATGAAGCGCAGTCAAACAGCGGTAGCCCAACTGGTTGAGAATTAATTTCGTTACCACCAGAACAGATTCTTCATCATCAACCAGCAGTATCAATTCACCATAGCCCTCATTTACTTCTTCCAGAGCTTCCTCATGATGAAAAATTATCATTTCCTGCAAAGGAAAATACAGGTGAAATGTGGTTCCCTTACCAACCTGACTTTCCACATCCACCAACCCCTGATGTGAATGAATAGAGCCATACAGCATGGCAAGTCCCAGACCAGTACCCTTACCGGCTTCTTTGGTGGTATAGAACGGTTCGAAAATATTTCCCAGCTGATCTTCCTCAATACCGCAACCGTTATCACTGACAGAAAGCCGAACATAGCGACTGTGTTCAGCAACATCATAACGTTTGGCGAAATTGACATCAGCCGTAAAGCGCTGAACTGCAACGTTGATTTCAGGTTTATCATTATCGGCTACCGCATGACTCGCGTTAATCAATAAATTAAACAGCATTTGCTGAATCTGGGTGGTGTCTCCCATGATCACCATATCGCCTTTTTCGAAATTATATCCGAGGTGCACAGATTCAGGCACAATAGCCTTGGCCATTTTAATAGCCTCGCCAATGAAGACCCGCAAATCGAACTGCACCATATCAACCTTGCCTTTACGCGAAAAGGTCAGCAGTTGCCGGATCATATCAGCCGCGTGAAAACCAAGGTGTTCGGCTTCTTCGATAGACTTGGCAATAGTATTCTCTCCGGCATCCTGTGCCTGCATGCGAGCCAGAAATAATTGTCCGGTAATACCGGTCAACACATTATTAAAGTCGTGAGCCATACCACCGACCAATGTTCCGATGGCCTCCATTTTCTGAGCCTGACGGAATTTATTCTCCAGTGCTTCCTGCTCGGTCATATCTTCTTCAATGCCAACGTAATGTGTGATTTCACCTGTTGAATTACTGACAGGAGAGATCGAAAGTCTGGCCGAAAACAGCGAGCCATCTTTACGCTTGTCGATAATTTTTCCGTGCCAAACCCTGCCCAGTGTCAAAGTTCGCCACATGCCGCGATAAAAACTATCGTCATGCTCACCACTCTTGAGCATGCTGGGATTTTGACCTATAGCTTCTTCAGCCGCATAACCGGTAATACGGGTAAATGCCGGATTTACATATTCAATAACACCATGAATATCGGTCAGAACTAACGACTCCTGCATTTGTTCAACAGCGTGAAATAACTTCCTGAATTCTTCCAGAATTCTTTTCTGCTCGGAAATATTCCGTAAAAAACATGCGAAACCGGAAATGTCAGCGTAATTGACTTTTGATAAGGTCATTTCAGCTTGAAAAGTAGACCCATCGACCCGGCAGCCGGTACATTCGATAAACTGATGTTCACTGGTTGGTACAAGTTTTCCGGATGCCGTCTGAATATATCGCTCACATGGTTCGCCGATGGCCTCTTCAAGACGAAAACCAAATTCACGCTCTGCTGCCGGATTCACATCCTGAATCAGGCCTTGCTCATCACACGTGATGATGCAATCCATGGCCGCATCCTGAATGGCGGCTTTCATTTTATTGCCCTGGGCGCTTTGTCTGAGGGTATGTGCCAGAGAAACAAACCAGAGCAATATGCTACCCGTGATAAAGATAATCAGCATCAACTCCACTGCATCTTGTCGACATTCATTTCTGATCGTTTCAATCCGCGATTGATCCATAAAAGAAACAACACGCCATAAATATGGCTGACTCTCGTTGATATCCGTATGTGATTTTTCTGATGACCAGACCATACCAATACGTTCGGCTTCAGATTTCGGGTAAAGTGTTTCGAAAGAAAACAACCCCTGTTCAGTCAAAGTTTGACCATATTCCAAAGCTTTCATTTGTTGCCAGACTTGCGGGTAATCTTGAGCAAACGAAACATGCTCGCGACCGGGCAACATAAAGCCAAAGGTTTTGCTAAGATCATTGGCATGTAACCAGTAACCATCAGCATTGAGTAACATAACATCGCTGATACTCTGCTTATGTGTATTCTGAAACCTGTCCAACAAATGCTGGCCAAGATAATTAAGAATAACGACGCCCCTGAACTTCCTGTCAGCATCAAATACCGGCATGGCAAATCGAATAACCGGCTTGAACGGTATCTCAATTTTACCGTGCTCCACATTCAAATCAAAAGGTGACAGATACACTTCACCCCGTCGCAATTTTGCAGTTTCCTGGAAATAATATCGCGCACCTTTATTTTGCAGCTTGTCGTCCGGAACCAGTGTGGCATCCCCGTCATGGTAATTAATGCGGATAACTTCCATGCCTGTCTGATCGAGATAGCGTACTTGCTCATAAAATTGTTTGTTCATGGAAAAAGCTACCATGTCTTCTTTCAGTGCCTCGCGATGCTGAAAGTCCATATGCATCTCAGTGAGTGAAGCAATAGCCTGAAGATCGCTGATAACCGGATAAAACACATCGGCAATAACGTTATGCCCCAGCTTCACCAGGCCGGATTCTTTTTGCTTTACTAATTCGAAACGATCCGAGAAATGGTGCAAATAACTATAATATCCAATCCCCCCCGTCAGAATAAGCAGAGGCAACAACAGAAGTAAAAAAACTCGAATAGCGCCGCGCCAGCCATAAACAATCGAGTCAGAAGCCATTTTTATCTTTAAATTTTCCAATCCAACCCCATGAATTCAACACTTGGGGAATTACAAACCTCTCCCAACGAGAATTTATCGTATGATAGCCGCAAGCAAAAAAAACACTCCGACTTCGCGTCAATATGCATGCAAGCATCTACGAAAACAATATATACATTAAGAAAAATTAATTCCCAAGTTCATCCGTCATACGGCCAGCGCTATCGGAGAAACTCAGAATAAACATGTATCTTCCACACAAAAAAAGCCAGTTCTGTTGTAAAGCTGTTTTAGAAGTTAGCATAGCCGCCATGAATGAACCAGAACGTTTCCGCAGCCCTGAATATTTGAATGTGCTTGATCCGTCTCCGGCCAGTCAGGCCTGTCAAATCGAACCCTCCGCCATACAATGTATGCAGCAATGGGCTGAATCCGGCTATCCCAATGAAATCTGCGGCCTGTTGATCGGCACTATCAACACACAAGGCTGGCTCATCAGTAAAGTGGTGCAAATCGACAACCTTAATCACGCCAGAGCCAGTGACCGCTTTCAACTGGACCCGGCCGGCTATCAGGCTGTCGATAAATCGCTGCGCGGCAGCGGCGAAGAAATCATTGGTGTATTTCACTCTCATCCCGATTGCCCGGCTAAACCCTCACCGACCGATATGGAAAACGCATGGGAAGGATTCCTTTACCCGATTATCAGCGTCCATCAGGGAAAAATACATGAGCTGCGTGGCTGGTGCGTCAACGATGCCGGAAAACAATTTCAATCTGTCCCTATGCAATCTATCTCTGTTCATCTGCAATCCGGCAGTACTTCGGTATAAACCATGATGAAATTTCATTTTATGCTGCTGGCTATCGGCATTAGTCTTAGCGCCTGCACACATCAAAAAGTATCAAGCGGACCATCTCTGGCCATCGCGCCGCAAAAAACAACCCAGCAAAAGGTCAATGCGCAACATAACATCGATGAGATGATCGCCAGACGCAGCAACGCTTCGCTCTACCTGTCAGCCCAGCGTGCCATGCAGGATGGTGAATACGAACTGGCCATCCGTTTTCTGGCAACGCTGACAACGCGCACCTCTGCTGCAGAACCGAAACTCCATCTGGCCGAACTCTGGCTGACGTTGCGACAGCCGCGCAGAGCATTTGAAATCACTCTGCCGTTGATCGAGCAGGAGCAAACGCTTGATATTAGCTTTGATGACAGGCGAAATCTGCATTTTCTCTATGCTCGTGCGGCTGCTTTATCCGGAGAGTCGGCGCTGGCCGAACGCGAATTGCATCAATTACTGGCTGAAGAACCCGCCTGGGAAAATGCCCGTTTGTTACAGATTCAATTGTATATGCAGCAACAAGAATGGCAGTTGGCGCTTAAAGCCATTGACGCGGGTCTGAAATCCCTGCCCTCACCTGATTTTTATCGTCATCAGGCCATGATTTATCAACATCTGGGACAACTGAAAAAAACCATTACCAGCCTGCAGCATATGCAACAGCTGATGCCGAACGACCCGCTACCCGTCCTGCTGCAAAGTCAGCTCTACCTTTCACAGCAGAACATGGCAGATGCCGAGCAAATTTTACGTGATTATCTGACTGAATATCCCGATGCCTTGACTGTATACAATGCTCTGGGACAAATTCTGGTTCAGTCCAATCGCCTGCCTGAAGCCATTGAAATCTATCAACTTCTGCTCGTGAAATCCGGTAGCCAGGCTGAAGTCCACTCGGCACTCGGACTGATTTATTTCCAAACCAGACAATTCAGTGAAGCTGAACAACAATTCCGACAAGCACTAGCACAAAAAGACAATGATGAATACCGTTATTATCTTGGCGCCAGCCTCGAATCTTTACAGAAGTTGCAACAAGCAAAAAAAGAATACCTGGCCATTGCCACGACATCGATTCACTGGATTGATGCTAATTTACGACTTTCCTCGATAGCGTTTCTCAACAAGGACTTTTCTCAGGCCAGTGCATACCTGAAAAACATTCTGACCAAACAACCGAACCATGCGGATGCCTGGGTCATGCTATCTTCAATCTACCTGACACAGGAAAAATACCGCGAATTAATCGACGAAACCAAAGCGATAACCGAACTGAAACATATACCGAGCCGTTTAACGATCAATCGTGCCATGGCTTTTGAAAAATTAAAAAATTATGAGCAACTGGATAACACACTGAAAAAACTCATCGAGGCAGAGCCGAACAATTCCGAAGCACTCAACTTTCTCGGCTACAGCTTTGCTGAACGCGGCGTGTATCTCGATGAAGCTAAAACTTACATTGAGCGTGCTTTGACGATTAAACCCAACGATGGTTATTACCTGGATTCTCTGGCATGGGTATATTATCGCTCTGGTCAATTCAAGCTGGCCGAAGAAACGCAGCGACAGGCTCTGCAATACTTATCCGATGATCCGGTCATGACCGAACATCTGGGTGACATGTTGTGGGAGCAGCAGCGCTACGATGAAGCCCGTGAAGTTTGGCAACAGGCCATCAAGCTAGGACATGAATCAAAAAGCTCTTTGCGTAAAAAAATCGGCCGCAAACCGTGAACATAAGACAGGTCTGAATTCATATGCGCATTTCCCTGTTTGTGGGCTTAAGTCTGATCGCATTACTTTCAGGCTGCGCCAACATACCGCATACACTATCTTCCACACAAACCAGCAGCATCGGCCCTTACGAAAGCTTCGAAGGTCGCCTTATGGTTATTCAGCCCAATAAACGCTGGCAGGTTCAAATTCAGTGGCAGGGAACCCCTGATCAGGGGCGCGTTCGCCTGACCCATGCTGCCAGCGGAAGAATCGTCTACCTGACATGGGCTGGTGATCACATGTCGATGCTCGACAATCAGACTTCCGACCCCCTGCCCCGCTACAAATCGATCAGCAAATCTGAACTGGCACAGCAGGGCTTGGTTATCCGACCGCAACAACTTGCATCGATATTGCAGGGCAAGATTCCCGCCAGCCTGAAACAGCAGCAAACCAACCAGTGGAAAGGTTCGCTCAACCACAGCCTGATTCAACTGGAGTGGAATCCACAGCTGAAAAAATTAAGCCTGAAAGACAGCAGCCACGGCAATATCGCCATCCTGCTGATTGAACATGACACATCTAAACATACATCCAAACATGCAACAGACTAACATGAACAAATATCCGGCACCGGCCAAAATCAACACCCATTTACTGGTAGAAGGACTCAATGCCAAAGGTATGCATTTGTTGCACACAGGCTTCATTTATGTCGATTTATCTGATCAGTTATACATCAAACCAGCTGAACACATCATTGTAAGCTGCTCCAACGAAGCGTTTTCTGGTGAAAAGAATCTTGTTTTCAAAGTGCTCGAGGCCCTGCGCAGCAAACATGGTATTTTACAGGGACTGCATGTGCATATCGAAAAACACATCCCTGATCAGGCAGGGCTCGGCGGTGGCTCATCCGATGCTGCTACCGCATTGATGGTTGCCAATCAGCTATGGAATCTTCAGATATCCATGCAGGATATGATTACCTTCGCCACGCCGTTTGGCGCTGATATTCCATGCTTCTTATTCAGTCAGGCCAGTTTTGCCCGTAACGTTGGCGACCATCTGCAAAAAAACCCGTGGATCGACAAGGAACCTCGCCTGACAAACGGCTTTGTTTGTTTATCCAGACCGAAGCATGGACTCAGCACCCGTAGCGTGTTTGAGCATTTTGATGCGATTCATGCATTGACCCAAGAATCGGGCGCCGATACTATGCGCGCCGATTCACTGAGAGACGCTTTCATTGGTTTGGATCTGAGGCCGGAAAAATATTCGTTGGCATATCCTTACCTCGGTCAGAACGCATTGGAAGCCAGTGCTGCAACGCTCCTGCCAGAGCTCAATGCGCTGCTTGATGAACTGAAGGCTTCCGGATTGCCGGCCTGGATGAGTGGTAGTGGATCAACCTGTGTTGCATTATGTACAACACAGGAAGAAGCAAGCGTGCTTGCAAGGACGTTAACAGCGAAACATTTGGCTGACTGGACATATGTCGGCAAACTGTTAACGAAACACCCTATGCAGGGTGAGGAAAATTGGGACGTAGCCAAGCGGTAAGGCAGCGGGTTTTGATCCCGTCATGCGGAGGTTCGAATCCTCCCGTCCCAGCCAGTTTTGAGCACCGGCACACCATGGCGTGTTTTCCGGCCATCAAAAGCGGACTGATAAAGCAGTCACAAAACCGATTTTCCAGAAGGTTGTCTGAACATTGTGAATATAACAAAAAAGACTAGCCTGAAGGACCTCAACCAGGCAGAGGATCGTCCATGAACAGCGCGCATAAATTCCGTATTTTTTCAGGAACCTCCAATCCAAAGTTAACGCAAGCCATTTGCAACCATATCGGTATGCCTTTGGGGAATATGTATATCCAGCGATTTTCGGACGGGGAAATTTTTCTTCAATTTCAGGAGACGATTCGCGGCCTCGATGTTTTTTTCATCCAAAGCACTTCCGCACCCACCAACGATAACCTGATGGAACTGCTGATCGCCATTGATGCAGCAAAGCGTGCTTCAGCCAGACAAATATGTGCTGTAATCCCCTACTTCGGCTATGCCCGGCAGGACAGAAAAAGCTCTGGCAGAACCCCTATTTCTGCCAAGCTGGTCGCAGACCTGATCCAGACTGCCGGTGCAACTCGCATCCTTACCATGGATTTGCATGCCACTCAGATTCAGGGCTTTTTCAACATTCCCGTTGATAATATTTTCGCCATCCCTTTGTTTTCCAAAGACATTGAAGAAAAGCACGATATGGACAACATTATGATCGTGTCACCGGATGTCGGGGGCGTGGTACGCGCCCGTGCTCTGGCCAAAAAATTACATGCCGATATCGCCATCGTCGACAAACGCAGACCCGCTCCAAACGTGGCAGAGGTCATGAATATCATCGGTGATATCGAAGGAAAAGACTGCGTCCTGATCGATGACATGGTCGACACCGCCGGTACGCTGACCAATGCCGCCGATGCACTGCTGGCGCATGGCGCAAAAAGTGTAGCCGCATACTGCACCCACGGCGTTCTTTCCGGCCCTGCGGCTGAGCGCATCACCAAATCGGGACTTTCCGAGCTGGTCATTTCTGACAGCATTGCACAACCAGAACATATCATTTCAACCGGCAAAGTTCGTTGTATCCCAATCGCACCTCTGATGGGCGAAGCCGTTCGCCGCATCTACGACGCACGTTCAATCAGCAGTCTTTACGATTAATGCTCTGCCAAAAGGCGAATGCAGGGCATTAAATGTTCACTCAGCGCTGAGCCAAATCCTGATCATGAATTCACCGCGTCTGGAAAACCAGTGAAAATCCAGACGCAAGACGGGACAAATTCCCAGTCATCACGTGTATTATTAACTCTCTGTAGCACTCATATTATCGCCTGTGTCATACCTTTGTCACATACTCCTGTAAAATAAACGTAATTATTATATTGATATAATACAAATACTTCATATAGTCACACTGTGATTTATGCAGGTATGTATTATTGCTCACACTTTAATTCACTGCGATAAATGTATATTTCACGACAGGGAGGGAACAACTTTGAAGTTAGAGAAGTACCTTGATCAACTTCGTTCCGAATCGGGCTTTATCTGGGTTAGCGTGATTAACAATGAGGGACTGGCGCTATGCCAATCCGGTACAGAAGAGCCATTTGAGCTTGCTGCCCTGCTACCTTCCTGGATATGTAACGGCAAGGATATTGCACGCGCCGCTCAAATGGAATCCGGCATGGGGCTTATTTGCCTGGTACCCAAACGCGGCTCTCATGCTTTACTTTTGCGGAATTTTGAGGTTAATAATGAAAATTACATCCTGCTTATTGCCACCTCAAAAATGCCTCCCAAGATTGCAACAACTTTAAATAATATATGTCACAAGCTCACTGAGTTCATCTGATGCAACACGCAGCAAAAGAAACTTACCAAACCACTGTGATAGGAATCAAAAAGACATGATGGAATTAAACGAAAAAGAATCATCGGCTTGCCAACAGGAACTAGAAAGCCTACTGAAACATTTCGATATGATCGCCGGAGCAGTGTTATCAACTCAGGATGGCTTGCTGGTGGCCGGTGTTGCTCACAGTAACGATATAGAAACAGATGCTATAGCTGCCATGAGTTCATCTATACTCTCGCTTGCTGATGCGCTGGCAGGCCAGGCTGGCAAACCACTGGTGAATAATGTCATCAGCCAGGCGGAATCCAGCACTCTGGTTATTTTACATGCTGGCGAACTCATTTTAACAGTTGTTGGCCGGGCTGAAATCAACGTTGGACTTGTACTTTCGGCCGCTCGCAGAACGGCAGAAGCAATCGATAAGTTAACCAAACGCTTTGGCGAGGAAAGTCGCGAAATTAACGAGAAGAGCGGAGGCGTTAGCATACTGGACAATCCAGATGTTTTATTGGAGCGTATTAGAAAAGAAATGTTAGAAATGAAAAGGAGACACACAAATGAGTTCAATTAATGATGTACTTAAAGATCTGGTAAACGATGTGGATGGTGCACTTGCGTGCGCAGTGGTTGACCTTGAGTCAGGCTTAATGCTGGGGGCACATCATACAGTCCCTTATTTTACTCAATCCTACATTGATGCAGTAGCTGCTGCTGTTGACATGTTTCGTGGCAAAACAGTTTCAACTGTTGAAAAGTTACTCTCTTCACAGCGTGGAATCGAAGTAAAACACAGCATTAAAGAAGTTCAGATGGCCACTGATGCCACCTATCACTTTATGGCTGTCGCCAAAAGCAAGCCAAATGCTCTGGTTGTACTGGTGACCAGCCGCAAAGCGAACCTGGGCATGGGCTGGACCGCAATGCGCAGGGTTCTGATTGATGTAGAGCCATTCTGCCCTTGAAATTAAGAGCCAGATTTATGGGGGGGAGGGAGGCAGATATCTGCCTCCTTTTTTATTGTCCGTTTCGAAGCCTCTGCACCAACTGATCAGGCAACTGATAAGCGCACATATCTCGAATTGTAGACTCGATATCATAATCGATAATTTTCATGATAACCCGACGGGATAATGGATATAAAACCGCAAACTCAGCGCCAGCAACACCGCCACGCGGTTGCCCGACCGAACCGGGACATATCAGAGAGATGTTTTCCAGAGTCGTATTCTGAGGGCCCTTCATTTGCCGTGTATTTCCACAGAAGCGCGCATAGATAGTCTGCAGATGCGAGTGCCCATGGATACAAAAAGAAAATCTGTGCTCTTCCATCCAGTTCAGATTACTTTCAGCCGTTCTGTCATAGATATAGGCATTGAAAAAAGTGGCATCAACAGGTGCTCCATGCATAACAATCCAGGGTGAATTACGCCATTGCAATGGCAAATCAAGCAACCATCGCTTATGCTGCACAGCAAGTTGGTTCACCGTCCATTCCGCCGCAATAAGTCGACTGCCATGCATACTTGGAACAGGTACACCACTACCTACCATTTGATCATGATTACCCCTGATACAGACCGCATCCAGCTCACTCAAAAGCTCAATACATTCAATCGGATGAGGGCCATACCCCACAACATCACCAAGTGAGAGAATACGTTGAACACCATCTTTTTTAACCTCAGCGAGCACAGCTTTAAGCGCTGGAAAATTAGCATGAATATCAGCTAACAGAGCAATCGGCTTATCTTCTTCCAGCCAGTTATTGAGATCTTCAACCGCGTGCATCTTCAAGACCTTTTCATCATTCAGGGGCATGAAGGAAGATTTTATGTGAGACGACTCTAACAGAGCCTTTCTGAATCGATCCACCGATATCAATGCCGCACCATTCAAATAATGATCTCCCATGTGCTCGAATACGGTATGCAGTGGAGCCATGTCGGTTATACAATGAAATCTATCCAGAATTATTTCTGCCAGACGCCCACTAAAATAATATGCCGCATCTTCATTGAGCCAACGGGGTGAATATAGCCTGAACCACCCTGCAAGCATGGCTGTAAAAGAAAGAAAATGATCCCAGGAATAAAAATCATCGTCCAGATAATAGAGCTTGCCATCATCGGCCAAACCGAAATTTGACAGGCCTTCATCCAGCCTTTCCTGAAATTTGGCTGCATGCCTGATATACAGAGCACATACTTTAACAAGCCACTCAAGAGACTGCTTATTATCACATTCATTCAGCAAAGTATGTAAAGGTTGCATGCGGGGAGTGATATTACCAACCCGCCAAACATCTTCATCCTTCGTGATAAACCATGTTTTTTGCGGATGATATAGATCTACCGCCTTATTCTTGGCTAAATGCTTCTCGCACCATAAAGCGGCCGTCTTCTGTTCGTGAAAGCCTCCCCCAAGGTGCATTTTCAAGACATGTGTTGCAGAAACGTGGATTCGTGTCACCGGCTTTCCGGTAAAATCTCCCCCATGTGATAGCTCTTTCACCGCTTGCTTAAGCAATGTATCAATACATTCAACCGTCGTAGAAGAATCAGAGATTGATCCCAGGATTTGTGTAGCTATTATCATTGCATAATTCTAACAACAACATTAAAAAAGTGGAGTATTTATGCCAGCTCAAGACCAGGGAAATTTTGACATTAAGCATCTTGATTTATTGCGCAAACTACTTACCTCTCAAGATGCATACATTATCAACCTTCAAGGTGACAACTGGGCAGCAAAATTAACAATTCAAAGAGGTTCATTCGATCAGGATGACACGTGCATTTCAACTTTAAAACACGCAATGGAGAAGCCGATAACCCACTTTTCCTGGGATCGCACTTCCACAAGCATTACCATGCCATTAGACGCTCAAACGGCATTTCGCCGAGCTGTAGCTGACTTTAGCCTGGATAAAGTTCGACCTGTTTATTTGCAAACCATCTTATCAAGGTTACCTCCAGTACGCTTGAAGCCAACGATTATTTTCCGCCTTAACGCTGAAGACTTTCGACAATATCAGCTGCTTTATCAGATGGGACTTGCAGATAACGGAGCCAGCATCCGGGAATTTCTCAATGTGCCCGACAGAGAGCTATTAATCCAAAGACTTAAAATCATAATCGTCTGTTATTGCCTGAGCTTATTCCAATCTGTTGAGGCAAAGAAAAAAGAAGTCGTCAAAGAAATGACTGTTGCAGAAAGAATCATGCAACGACTCAGAGGATTATAGTCACATCGAACACATGTAAAAATATCACACAGAAATAATCCAGGGAGGATTTAATAATGGCAATTGCAAAAATCATAGTTTCAGGGCCTTTCGGATCCGGCAAAACAACCTTAATCAAGCACGTGAGTGATGAGCAATTTTCCGGAAAAGATGTGCCAACAACGGGTAGTCTGGCTCAATACAAAAGCATGACAACAGTAGGGCTGGACTTTGGCATACTGAATATTGACGATGACTTGTCCGTGCATTTATTTGGAACACCGGGTCAATCGCGCTTTTCTTTCATGTGGAAAATATTATCAAAAGGAGCACTGGGTGGTGTACTCCTCGTTGATTCAGCCTCTGATCGTGCTATCGGTGAAGCTCAGGAAATGATCAAAGTTTGGAATGAAATTGCCGATTTTCCCATCATCATCGGTGCAACCAAACAGGATCTGCCTGAAGCAATTTCGCTCGAAGAATTAGCACTAAAGCTCAATTCCGGTGAAATCCCCATCTTTACGGTTGATGCACGTGAACGTGAAGACAACCGCATGCTTGTCATGGGGTTATTACAAAACATCATTCTCGCAGAAGAAGGTTTTACAGAAGAAAGTTTCGATTCCCTTAGCCTGGAATGAAACAACGATAAAAAGCTGTTCTCATTTATGCGCACAGGAGATCAAGGCGTGATTACATCCTTTAGCCTACTCTTTTAATGTTAAACCTCTGGAAATCAAGAGTATTCATTTCCGGGTGATGGGGAATATTTGGTGAAACCTACAGTCATCAGCAAAAACATTTACATCAAACAAGTTGAAATACTGTTTAGTCAGCTTCCCGTGGCTATAGCTGGAAACCTTGTCGTTGCTGCCATTGTTGCATTTACGCATGTAAACGTCATTTACCCTTTAATCTCTTGGATATGGTTAGGCTTATTACTCTTATTGAGTTTGTATGGCATCGCAGTTTTCGCCTCTTACAAACGCCATTTTGATCACACCTACGAAAAAGCGCTTCATTACGAGAGGCATTTCTACCCAACTGTCGTACTGTGCAGCCTTTTTTGGGGAAGTGCCTGTTTCATTCTCCTGCACGGCAATCATCTGTACTTCCTGCATTTTGTTATCGTTGTGATCTGCGCCGGAGCAATCACAACACTCAGAACACATTTGAAACATGTGATAACTTTCATCGTACTGCTGTTTATTCCAACTATTATTTATGTGTTGACCAGTGACATTCCTGTAGCCCTTGGCGAAGCTGCTCTGGGTTTAGTATTTGTCGTATTGATGATCAATATTTCAATGCTGCTCAACAGAGCAACAAAATCGATGTTGCTGGCAAATGACCAGCTGGCAGAAGAAGCCCGGAATGCCCAGAAGCAACAAAATATTCTTCGACTGGTTCTGGAGAATATTCCAACCCGTGTTTTCTGGAAAGGTAAGGATTTACACTATTTAGGTGCCAACAGTCTCTTCCAGGAAGATGCCGGTTTATCCGCCAATGAAAGCATTGTTGGTAAATCAGATGAGGAATTAATCTGGAAAGACAGACATGAAGAATTTACCAGAGTTGAAAAAGAAGTACTGGCAACCGGCAAGCCCAAACTTCACTACGAAGAATTTTCATTAAGAAAAGATGGCAGTCCACGATGGATCGAAGTAAGCAAAGTACCTATTCTAAATGAGACTGGAGAAATTGAGGGTGTTTTGGGTAGTTACTATGACATCACATCCCGAAAACAAGCTGAAAATATGATAAGAATGGTGGCAACGGCATTTGAAACACAAGAGGCCATTTCAATCACCGATGCTGGCGGCAACATCCTCAGTGTAAATCGCGCATTCACAGAAGTTACCGGCTACAGCAAAGAAGAAGTTATCGGAAAAAAACCTAGCATCCTTTCATCCGGCAAACACGATGTATCCTTTTATGAAGGTATGTGGTTAAGTTTAATTCGAACCGGCCGCTGGAAAGGTGAAGTTATCAACCGCCGGAAAAATGGACAAAATTTCACTGAATTGCTTTCCATTACCGCAGTAAAAGATGAAGGCGGAGAAACAGTTAATTACGTAGCTGTATTTTCTGACATTAGTGAAAAAATTGAACTGGAGCAGCAGTTGCGTCAGGCACAAAAAATGGAAGCTATCGGAACGCTGGTTAGCGGTATTGCACACGAATTTAACAACATGTTAACGGGAATATCTGGCAATGTCTTTCTGGCGAAAGGCTTAACAAATGATATTGAAATGAATAACATGCTTACTATTGCTGACGATCTTTGCTTTAAAGCTGCCGATATGGTCAAGCAATTATTAACCTTTTCCCGAAAAGGCAATAGCACACAAAACTTGCGCCAGCTAAACATGGCCGACTGGCTGCCTCAGGCCCTGAAACTATGTCGTTCCAGCATCGAGAAAAAAGTTAACCTTATTTGTGAAATACCGCCCCATAGTGATTTACCATTTAACGGTGACACCACCCAGTTACAACAAATATTAATGAATTTACTTAACAACGCTAAAGATGCTTCAATGGATCGGAACACCCCTGAAATTCATATCAAAGTTACAGAAGGCAATGCAGATAAAAGCTTTCGTTTGCGACATCCGGGCTTTACTGCTTACGAGTTTATCCGCTTGACAGTCAGTGACAATGGCACCGGCATTGCCGAAGATAAACTTGGTAAGATCTTTGAACCGTTTTATACCACTAAAGATATTGGCAAAGGTACCGGACTTGGTATGCCGGTCATTCAGGGACTTGTCGAAGCACATCAGGGTTGTATTGAGGTGGCGAGCACATTAGGTCAAGGTACATCTTTTCATATCTATTTCCCAAAATTAACAGGACATCAACAGCAGAGCCTGGCCTCACAGGAAAACCCGGTTCAGGAGCTCCATGGCCATGGTGAGACCATTCTGATTGCTGATGATGAATCTGATGTTTTAAAAATGACGAGTTTGGTTCTACAAGGGCTCGGCTATAAAACCTTAGAGGCTTGCACGGGTGAAGAAGCTATATCTATCTTTAATAAAGACCCTATGGCCATTGATTTATTGTTACTCGACATCGTGATGCCGGGCATCAGTGGAATAGAAGCTGCAAATTCTATTAAAAGCATCAGACCTGATATACCCATTTTGTTGTATTCTGGCTACAGCAATGATTTAATCGAAAGAATTGAAGAACCATACGATGTCATCAGAAAGCCATTCAGGGTCTCCGATATTAGTCTGGTCATTCGAAATCTTCTGGATAATCGTTAGTATGTTTTATGTATCCACGTACCTCTAACAAATATCAGAAATATTCCTATATATCTGCAGCAAAAAGCAAACCACAATTGTCCTTAGAGAGACAACTCCAACAATGATATATGATTAAAATGTAAGTTCTATTCTCTCTTTTCCCAACATTACTGCTATCTATGGGTTCATTCATACATAGCAAATGGATCAAGGAGACATCAATGACAACAGCTGAAAAAATTAAAAAACATAGAAGTCCTGCGAACAGCCTCTCGAAAAAAACAACTATCAACCAGCAGCCGGGCAAGCAGCCATGAATGTAAGCGGGGATAAGCCGCAGGTAATGCCGATAACTGCACGGAAAAATGGTATTATTTTAGCCGACAATGTGTGCATAGGATATCAGGTTTCCTCTTTATTAGATCGTTTAGACTGGAAGATGAGGGTGGTTCACAGTGAGCAGGATTTGTACCTTGCTTTGCAACAGAAAGCGTTGGGTGTACTCATTGCCGATATCATGAACGATGGCCTGGGTGGATTATCCGCTCTGGAACATTGCCGCAATCACCACCCTTCAATCACAACATATGCCATAACCCAATACAATGACAGGTATAGAAAGAAGATGGCAAGAGATGAAGCAGGGTGCCAGGGATTTTTCTACCTCGTAAACGGTAATCTCCAGGTTGACACAAGTCATGGTATGGCGGCGGTATTGACTCAGCAGCAGCACCCTGACCTCTCCAGGATTATTAAGGCTAGGAGTCTGTCGGACTTAGGCAGCTGTAGCGAGAAATAGTGGAAAACGGGGTCAGTATATTCTTTTTGGGACATGCAGATATGGTTGGGCATGAAATGAATATACTGTCCCCCGATTTCACGGTATTGCTCAATGGTGTCATCTGGTATCAGTATACGCTTCATGGGTCGGTTGCTCCTTCGGTTGTTGTAGCTGTATACCACAATCCTAAAGGGTTACCGACCCTATCTTAAGCTATTCTATTTCGCACTGAGCCAGAAGTTATTTACAGGCCGACTCTGAATGTACGCGCAATGCGCTGAGCCAATGCCCCTCTGGAAGAGAAAGACGTAACACCAGGATGCAGAATCCCACAACAATCTGGCCGAGCGCAGAATACGCCCATTGGTGATCTTCAGGAAAATATCTTTCGGTAACCGTTCAAAAGAGGGAGCCAGACGACTGGCGATTTTGATGACAGTCATGGAGACATGCAGGCTCCGAGGGCACGACATGACTGAGTTAATCCAAAATGTGTTCGCAACCCCGGCAGACAAAATGCTTCCGCTGATACAATCAGTGCTCAACACCTCAGAACCACCACCTATGGCCGAGGCTGCTTTACTCTTACCCTTTTTCTCCCATGAAATCCAATCGAACCTTCAACGCCTCTTCCATTTTAGGGTCACTTAAGCTGTGCCATGCCTGTAAAATCATCGCGCGAAACATTTTTACCAGGTCGTATGGCTTAACACCAGCAACGGACTCCTGCGTTTGTATACATCAGTAAGTAAATCGGTAAACCGATCCCAATCCAGCAGGTAATAAACTTTTACCAGTTGGTGGTCGCTACCAAGGAGTGATTCAATCATATGAGCTGAAAATCCAAGCATATTGCCTCCCTTATGTGAGACTTATTTTAATTAAAACAATGACTTATGGCAATATTTAAACTTCAACACGGTGCAGAGGTCTTTGTTATGATTAAGCCTTAACCCAATACAAAAGCAAGTTCAAAGGGCAAAAGCGCCTTCCAGTGAATCAGCCTATAAATAAGGAAAATCCTTAGCTCATATTAAGCGAGTCACCTACATCGGACATTCACCATAAGAAGTATCTTTACACCAAAGCAAAGGTGCTGGAGATGACTTATGTTGAAATCAATACTTACAATCACAGTGACAACGCTTTACCTACTTGGTTTAGCAGGTTGTGGCAGTGAGGGTTCAAACATGCAAACAGCGACAAGCACCCTGGCACCACGGGTTTCAATCAGCGACGCTTATGTTGTAGAAGGAAGCAGTGAAGGTGTAACAAATCGTAACTATTCAGCCCTCTGAGCAATCAAAGAGATTGCAGCGTTTGCATCGCCAGTAAAGATGGCGGTAAGCGCATCCGAGGCGGAGATTTTTCT
>PFXG01000061.1 GCA_002791545.1 Zetaproteobacteria bacterium CG_4_9_14_3_um_filter_49_83 | reverse complement strand
CAATAATCAACATGAGAAACTGTTGCGCCTAATGGGAACTCGCTATCTCAGGTGTTATTCCTGAAATTAAAAATTATGGGTGCGGAATGTCGGAGATGGGCAAATCCGTTGCCACGATCCGCTTGCAGGGCTCGTTCAAACCCTTCGAGCGCCCGTAGCGAATCGCCATACTGATAGCTGGCATAGTTTCGCTTTTGAATGTTCCGGCTGCATGCTCAGGCAGCGCATAAACCTGTTCTTTATTGCCTTGCCGATGATTGAGGGAAAACGGGACGCTTCCCTTAATAATTCAAGGGCATAGCAATGTCATTCTGTTTGCCGGATGACGATACGCTCTTCCGGCGGGCTACGGC
Organism: Zetaproteobacteria bacterium CG_4_9_14_3_um_filter_49_83; assembly: GCA_002791545.1. Classification (GTDB taxonomy): domain Bacteria; phylum Pseudomonadota; class Zetaproteobacteria; order Mariprofundales; family Mariprofundaceae; genus CG1-02-49-23. The sequence goes on along the minus strand of PFXG01000061.1, from coordinate 50,959 downwards.
CGCGCAGCATCCATAGCATCACACCCAACAGGCTCAGAGCAAACATCGTCAGCGTCATCCATGGTAAGGAGACCGTCACCAGTGGCACCACAGCCCCCACGACCAGTGCGGTGAACGCCATTTGCACAAAGTTCTGCATCGCCGAGGCCATGCCGCGATTGTGCGGAAAACAGTCCAGTGCCATCAGATTAATCACCGGCATGCTTACAGCCATGCCGAGCACATACAGCGCCAGCGGTGCAACCACGCTCAGCGGCGTTGGTGATAACAGCAGGCTTTGCAGGATATTGATCAGCGAGGCCAATAGCAGCAGGCCAAGGCCGAGCCCTACGGTTTTCTCGAGTGACAGCCTTCCGGCCAGCCAGCCTGAAACCTGCGAACCGAGCATAATCGCTGCCACGCTGGGCACGAACATCACCCAGAAATCATTCACGCCGAGACCGAGAAAACCGTAGATCACGCTGGGTGCACCGGCGACATAGATAAAAAAGCCACTGAACATCATGGCGAAACAGAAAACCAGCGCCAGATAATGCCTGTGCCGCAAAGCCATGCCGTAAGCTCTGGCAATGGCCACGGGGTGAACACTGTAACGCATCTCCGGAGCCAGCGTCTCGGCCGTAGCCAGCCAGAGCATCAGCAGCAAGGCCAGCGCCACCAGCGCCAGAAACAGAAACACCGAATGCCAACCCAAAATATCATGCAACCAGCCACCGATAATCGGCGCTATGGCCGGAGCAATCGCAAACAACAACATGACTCGCGCCATCACCCGTTGTGCCTCGGGGCCTTGATAAACATCGCGAACCATGGCCCGGCCGATGACCATACCGGCACTTGCCGACAAGCCCTGCCCGATGCGCATCAAAATCAGCTGGTCGATACTCTCCGCCAGCGCGCAACCGATGGACGCAAGCACGTAGATAGCCAGCGCCACCATGATCACCCGGCGACGGCCAAAACCGTCGGAAATCGGCCCGTAAATCAGTGTCGAAATGGCCGATGCCAGCAGATACAGACTGAGAGTAAGTTGCATCTGTGCATCGCTGGCAGTCAGTCCTGCGGCAATGTCGGGAAATGAGGGCAGATAAGTGTCGATGCTGAACGGCGCCAGCGTTGCCAGAGCTGCCACGACCAGTGACAGCGGCACGAGAATGCCCGTTTGTTGCTTTACTTGCATGATGATTTGAATACCGCCTTGTGGCGGAGGCTGTTCATGACTTTCGAATGATAAACTTCTCGTTACCGAACTCGATGATATCGCCGGCTATGATTTTTTTCCGTTTCCGCGTCTCTACCTGTCCGTTGACCCTAACCAGACCTTCTTCAAGCACCTGATTCGCCTCGCCACCGCTGGCCACCAGATTCTCGAACTTCAACAGTTTATTCAGTTCGATCGGCTCTCTGGAAATTTCAACTTCTCTCATGTCGGTTCGCCTCGCATCGATGTTTCCTCGCCGGGAGTCTAGCCGATTGCAGCTTCAGCGCACCACGTGGTTATGAGGATGCTATCAAAACATGATGCTGCCAATTTAAATAGAGGGGGGAAGATAAAGGCCGTCACTTCAAAATTCAGGGGGACATGTCATTCCCGGCGATGGAGACCATAATTTCACTTGATTGCGACCACTTTGTTTCGCCGCATACATGGCAGCATCGGCTTGTTCAATTGAGTTTTCGACACTGGTATTAGCATCAATGGCAGAGATACCCATCGAAATGGTTATTCTGACGGGTAACCTCTCAATTTCGACATGATTCTCTTCAACAATTATTCGTAAACGCTCAGCAATCAATAGCGCCGCTTCCACTGTTGTATTGGGAAACATGGCGACAAACTCCTCTCCGCCGTAACGGAACAACTTATCGTAAGGACGCTGGCTCTTAAGTAGTATCGACGCAATACTTGCAAGTACGCGATCTCCCATCCTGTGACCATACTGATCATTGACCTGTTTAAAGAAGTCAATATCCACCATAGCCAACGAACAACTGCTTACACCGCGAGCAACCAGTTCCTGTTGCTCACGCAACATGGCCAGCATGCCATAGCGGTTATAGGTATTGGTCAGCGGATCGAGATTATTCAGGTCACCTTCAATTTCATGCTTAAGGGAAAAAAGCTGCAAACGCATACGTTGCAACGTATTGGCAAACTCGTCAAAAGAGCGCACGTCTATGTGCTGGTACTCCACCATGGAAACGTTAAGCAGTTTTGAAACCTGTTCATGTAATAGTTCATGTTCGTGCTCGATAGCAGCAAAGGTGGGGTGACTGCGCAGTGCCGGATTGGAATACTGATAATACCACTGCCCAAAACGGCATAATTTGTGTGCGCCTTTTTCAAGATCGCGCTGATCCGGTGGCAATTTACAAATCAGGGTTCGAGAAAGTTGCGCGCACCACTGGTCGTGATTATCTATCGCCTGATCAATCTGAATCAAAATCCCATCCAGCTCTTTATGATCAACATCCAGCATAAATCCTCCCGTCCCTTCAGCATTGAATTTACCTCTACCAACAAGAACCTGTGCCCAGACATTAAGCCCTAATACACCCTGTAACAATTTTTTTTGCTAATTCGACAGGCTAAACCGTCGACAAAATGCCCCATGTAGAGTTGTTGATCCTTTCCGTTAGAAATAAATGGATGGGAATAATTAATTAGCAAAGATTAATTAAGCAAATGATCCTGCAATTCATGTGAATTTTTATCGTCATCAAACATTGAACTGTCTTCCATGCGAATTGCACGGAAAAAGGCCAGAACCGCACAAAGCAGAGCAAGTAACACCCCTTCAAACAGATGATCAAATGCGAAGCCAACAGCACATGCCAGCGGTCCACATATAGCCAGAACAATAATAACCGATACTTCCTTTTGATGCTGATCCATGATTTTCCCTCACTTTTAGCGATAAACAATTGTATCGCTGTTTTGTCTTTCAATATGCGCCATTCTCAGCAATTCGAGCATTCGCACATCCCCAAGATGGGGGGAAGTTTGAAAATGAGCAGAAAGAGGATATTCAATGTCACCAGCAACACATGGTCATGCTCCAGATAACCTTTTTGCAGCTTCGTTCCCAGACTTAAAACTTCGGAGGCTTGAAACGTAATTGCAGTAGAAAGCTCATAATTGCCAGCAGCGTAGCGGTTTGCACAAAGCCGCCGATCATCCAGCCGAGCAAGCCCATGAAGAAAGGAATCTCGCTCACGGCCATGCCGATAACCATGCTTGCCAGAACCTTGTTCAAATATTCATCCAACTTAGTCGTTGGTGCGTTCACAGCTGCCGCGAATCGCTTGTGCAGCACCATCGATGCCACGCCAGCGGTGATGCCTGCTACCAGAATGAAATACGCATAGTCGGGTGGCAGCCCCATCTGCAAGTCCTGTTTAGCGAAATAAAGCAAGGCCCATATCAGCGGGTTCGAAAACAGCAACGAAGCCCAGACGAACACGGCTATTTTACTCCAGACCTTCTTTTGATCAGTCAATTGCATGCCCCACCCCCAACCCTTTGATATCCTACAATCATGCGCCGTTTTTCTCGGCAAGCATTGATCCTGCCTTCAATTCAGCTTATTTCCATCGCTTGTGAATCGCCTTTCTGGCATCATGTTTTTTTTATCTCAGCCCTGACTGCTTCCTTACACGTTGTTTCGTCCGCACTGACTTTTTCTTCTGTAGAAAAAACGAGAGGGCAGCAGATGCTTCCAGGTTACAAAGTTCGGTTTGAGACTTACACCTTTGGTGGAACCGATTACCGTATCCGCTCACTTCAGGATGTTCTGCAATTCTCTGATCGGGCAGGCATTGCCGAACAAGCCGGCATCAGCTCGGCACAATGGTCGCTGTTCGGCGTGGTCTGGCCCTCGTCGCAGGTATTGGCACAATTGATGAGCGTGCGCCCGGCAATCGATGGCATTCGTATTCTGGAAGTCGGTTGCGGACTCGGGCTTGCCAGCCTGGTGCTTAAACACCGTGGCGCTGATATCACCAGCAGCGATTATCATCCGCTTGCATCACCTTTTTTGGCTGTCAACGCCATGCTCAATCATCTCGATGACATTGATACCATCACCTGTGACTGGACCAGCATCGCTAATAGCCCCCAATTGTTTGACCTGATTATTGGCTCCGACCTGCTCTACGAACAGGATCATTTTACCCAGCTCTCTGCGTTTATTCTTCGCCATGCCCAGCCACGTGTTGAGATCATTATTATTGATCCCAATCGCGGCAACGCAGGAAAATTCAATACCCGCATGAAGAAGCTGGGCTTTAGCTGCTATGAAGAACGAACCCAAATCACCCTGCACAACGACGAGCCCTACCGTGGCCGCATCATGACCTACAAGCGGGCAGCGTTATAACGCCAGACCCAGCGTAAAAATGAACGGGCCATGATGCAACTACAGCATGGCCCACATCATTATTCTTTTTTATCGGCTGGCTTCTCTGTTTTTTTCTGAATGTGTGTGGATGCGGCAGAACCCAGTTTGTTGATATCGCCGCCCTCAAGCCCTATTTCACGCATCAGAGAATCAAGCAACGGGCCCTGCGCCCGGTAGCGCAGCGCACTGTTCACCACCTGATCGGCAAGATTGCCACCCTGCCCGGATTCCTGACCACCGCCTGAAGCACCAACATTCAGACCATCAACCTGAAAGATTTTGATGGCATCGATTTGCTCCATCGGTTTAACGCTTTCTTTGATGATTTCCGGCAGATGCTTAATCAGGGCCAGACGTATCTGCATGGCAATTTGTTCTTCAGAGAGTAAATTATCAGCCTCATGCAAGGCCCTTTTGCCTGCAGCTTCCACCACATAGCGTTTGGCTGCTGCCTCAACCCGTTTCATTTCGGCATCCGCTTCGCCCTCGGCTTCAATCCTTTGTTTGGCTGCTGTTGCCTCAGCCAGTGTTTTCACAGCTTCGGCGCGATCTTCTGCCGCTATTTTCTCGGCATCGGCGGCGACGGTGATGGTAATCGCATCCTTTTCCGCCGCCTGACGCGCGTGCACGATTTCAATGGATTTGAGACGTTCAGCCTTTTCGGTTTCACGCACGGTGATCACCTGTTCCTCAGCTTTCACGGCTTCAGCACGGGCGTGGTCTGCTTCGGCCTGTGCTTCTGATTGCTCCTTCGATTTTTCCGCTATGGCAATCGCACGTATCTGCTCCGACAGTTCAACGGTTTTCTTCCGCTCAATCTCTGCCGTTTCAATAGCGCGGCTCTTGGCGATTTCCTTTTCGTTGACCAACTGCTCCATGGCAATGCGCTCTTGCTCAACAGAGCGCCTGGCTTCCAGATTCGCCAGATCGACCTGCCGCTTGGCGACAATTTGCGCCTCTTGCGCCTCACGCTCTTTCTCGGCTTCCTGACTGGCTATCTCTGCTTTTTGTGCAGCTCTGCGTACGGCTACTTCACGTGTTTGCTGAAGTTTGGCGTATTCCTCTTCACGCAGAATATCCAGCTTCTGTCTTTCAGCTTCCAGATTCTTCAGCTGGATGGCTACCATCGTATCCTGCTCGATATCATTGCGTTTTTTGCGGCGTGATTCAATGGCTTCGGTCAGCTTGGTCAAGCCTTCAGCATCAAATGCATTTTGCGGATTGAAATGTTCAAAACTTGTCTGATCCAGACCGGTTAATGATACGGCTTCCAGCTCCAGACCATTTTTCAACAAATCTTCCGATACCACCTGCTGTACCTTCTGCACAAAATCAACCCGCTTTTCGTGCAGCTCTTCCATATTCATTTCTGCGGCCACGGCACGTAGCGCATCTACAAACTTACCTTCGACAAGTTCTTTAAGCAGAGCCGGATTCATTGTTTTCATACCCAGTGTCTGGGCAGAGTTGGCAATCGAATCCTCGGTCGGCTTCACCCGCACATAAAATTCTGCCGTAACATCAACGCGCATCCGATCATGCGTAATCAGCGCCTGCTCATTGGCGCGCCGCACCTCAAGTCGCAATGTATTCATATTCACCGGTATTACTTCATGCAGGACGGGCAACACCAGGGCGCCGCCGTTCATGATCACCTTCTGGCCACCAAAACCGGTTCGCACAAACGACACCTCTTTTGATGCCCGCGTGTACAGACGTGATAAAATCATACCCAGCGTGATCAGGGCAATAATGATGACCCCGGATATGATACCAATGTGTATAAGTGATTCACTTATCATTCGTTCTCCCTCCCTGGCAGCAGTGCTGCTTTATTTTTTTATTCCAGTCCTGAAAATAGCCAAACAGCTATGGTTTAAGCATTTGATTACTGTTGCGAATGCCACGAAAGCGAGCCCCCTGTTGCGAGACGAGCAACACTTCCGTACCTGCCGGAAATGATTCATCGTCGTCCGGCTCAACCATGATGTAGTGAGACTGACCGAACTGGTCGCTAAGTCTGGCTTCTGCCGGACTACCGGGTTTCGCACAACCGAGTGTGACAACCGCAATGCGTCCGACAAACGAACGCTCAGTAACGGCCTCTGTTTCATCCTTCGGCATGATCCGCGCCAGCACGCCGCCGGAAACACGAACGACAGGCATGGCGACCATCAATGTCGGTATAGCCATCAGATAGCCGGGCACCATGACACCAAACGTTGACACTGCCACGGTTTGTAAGCTCAGCCCGATCAGGCCGAATGCCGTCAGAAATACAACCAGCAACATCAGCACCGGCACCTCACCGAAGCGCAGCCAGCCCAGCAAGCGGCTGAGACTGTTGCCAGCATCGACTTCCGGGCTGTTGACATCCACATCCGGCAACATCGCCTCGAAGAGCTCCGATATTCCCATACCGAGCAGCATCCCCACCCCTTCCAGCATAGCAATCACCAGCATAACGACGAGCGCCACAATAAAAATCAGGTTTTCGTCAGCCAGCGCAAATTCAATCATCGTTTTTTGCCCGTTATCAATTTTTATTTTCTGCTTTTATCGCCGCCAATCGTTCCTGAATCCGATTTTTACGTGATAGCGCTTCAAGTTCTGCCATTTTTGCTGCATCCGCCATGTCTGCTGTACTTCTTCCGGGCAGGTTGGCATTGGATGCGAGAATGCGGTCGAAGGCTGCGTTGGCTTTTTCCACCTTGTTTGAAATGCTACCGGAAGTTGCTGCGGCACTACCCGTTGGCAGCGATGTTTCAGCACGCGAATCTCGAAACTGTCTTAACTCTTCCGCCATCTCTCTCTTTTTCGCCTGCAATGCCTGAACATAACCCTCAAGCTCGTGCTCTTTTTCCACCGACTCGGCGATAGCGTTCTCCAGTACCGGAATCTGTGCCTCAATATCAATCTGTCTGGCCACCGCCGCTTCAGCCAGATCATCACGCCCTTCATTTACCGCCAACTGGATATTCGCTGACAACTCCTCGTGTTTACGGTTCTCTTCCATCAGGCGACGATTGGCCAGATGTCGATTGGCCAGCACGCGGCCCAGCTCTGTACGCACTTCATCCGTAGCTGAATCCACTTCCCTGATCGCCTGCTCCATAACTGTTTCCGGCGCGGCATTTTCTACTGCATCAATGACGGCATTGACACTTCCACTGATTATTCTTCCGACACGTGCTGCAATTCCTTCACTCATCACTCTCTCCTTCTTTGAATGTTTTACTCTCAACCATCTTCACCAGCTCTGCAATCGGCGCAATCCGCTGACTAATTAATCCGGATGTGTAACAGGGTGCATTGGCAGTCACCCCCAGTTGCAACATTGACTCCATCAACAACATCACCCTGCCCGCCAACTCGGCCTCAAAGCCAAGCAGCATTTCCGCATCGCTGCTCTGCTCCGCCTGTACGGTTGCAATCGCTGCAATCGTTGCAGGCAACCACTCCGACAAACGGCTGATCAACTCCGAATGCATCCGGTGCGCCCGCTCCAGCTCGCGAATTTTATTCACCGATGGTGATAGCATAGCCTGAACAAAACGCAGCACCGCCGCAAATTCGTGCGCTTCATACTCCCGCTGGCGTGCTTCAGCGATCAGTGCCCTGATCTTTTCACTGGGCGTCCGGGCACCATCAACATGAAGCCCGGCGATATAAGCGGCATCCTCCTGCGAAATCCTGACACTGAGCGGAACCATTTTAGAAGACATGCGAAACTCCTTTATTACATTTGCCTACATTAGTATGCAAATGAATACGCGTCAATCCCCCTCTTTATCACCATGGTTTCCCAAGCCATGCGCCACACTGAATGTAAACGGCGGTCATTACATCATCCACATTGATGATTGGGGCATTTATTTTCTATTGCATGCTTGTTATTGCGGTTTAGGTTAAACTCCCGGGTAACGCCGTTGATGCAACGCTCTTCGCCACGAACCAGTCAACAAGGCACGTAACCATGAGTCATTTGTGTTTTTCATACTCAGATGCATGATTCAATGCCACAGCACAAGGCAGAGCGGAAATGCAGATGCTGCGCACTGAGGGTAGCTATGGCAGATAAAAAAGTGATCAGTCTTGATCGACGTAACGTGCTGAAAGCGTGTGGCAGTGCGGTTGTAGCCGGAGCTGCGATTGCCGGTTTTCCGGCCATTATCCGGGCGCAGTCACGCACCCCAACGCTCAGGGTTGTCGGCACGCATGTCACTTTGCAGGAGAAAATCCGGCGCAGAGCAGAAAAAGATCTGGGCATAAACATTGAATTTTATCCCGGTGGCAGCGCTGAGGTGATGCTGCGAGCCTCCACTGCCCCCGACTCCTTTGATCTCTACGAACAATGGTCCAACAGTCTGAACACCCTCTGGCAGGCAAATACCATTCAGCCGATTCAGATCAGTCGCCTTACCTACTGGGATGAGGTCAACGATTTAACCAAGAAAGGGAAGTTATCCCCCGATGCCCGCATCGGTCTTGGCGATGCCCCCTACAAACTGCTCTACGTGCAGCCCGACGGCACTCTTGGTGCGACGCAAGCCAAAAGCATCAGCTTTCTACCCTATGTCCATAATGTTGACTCCTTTGGCTACAACTCGGCGGTCATCCCCAGAGGTACCCCTTACGAAACCGAGAGTTGGGGCTGGCTGCTGGATGATCGTTATCGGGGCAAGGTTGCACTGGTTAATGAGCCAAGCATCGGCCTGTTCGATGCGGCACTGGCGGTCAAAGCGAAGGGTCTGATGGATTTTGCCGACATGGGCAACATGAGCCGCACGGAGGTGGATCAGCTCTTTGCCATCCTGCTGGACTACAAGAAACGCGGACATTTTCGCGGCGTCTGGAGTTCAGTGCCCAACTCTGTGGAGCTGATGCAATCCGGCCAGGTGGTCATCCAGAGCATGTTCTCTCCGGGCGTCAGCGTGCTCAACGGTATGGGTATACCCTGCATTTACGCCGCGCCGAAGGAAGGCTACCGTGCATGGCATGGCGTGATGTGCCTGTCACGCAACTGTAAAAACGAGCAGCAGGAAGCGGCTTACGCCTTTATGAACTGGTGGCTCTCCGGCTGGCCCGGAGCCTTCATCGCCCGCCAGGGCTACTACATCTCCAACCCGCAGCGTTCGCGCAGCTTGATGTCAGTAGCAGAGTGGGACTACTGGTACGAGGGCCAACCGGCGGCCGAGGCGCTGCGCGGCACCGATGGCAAAATTTCCGTTCAGCCCGGTGAAGTGCGCACAGGCGGTTCCTACATCAAGCGCTTCGAAAACATCGCCATCTGGAACACTGTCATGGACAGTTATGAATATACGCTGCTCAAATGGAATGAGTTTGTACTCTCCTGATGTGATCACTCCTTTTCCATGAAACTTACCCATAAAATATACCTGAGCTACCTGTTGATCGGTCTGATCACCATTGGCATAAGCTGGCTCTCCTATAGCGTGTTTAAGAATTTATCTGAAAACTTTACCCATTTCATTCATTTCTCCGATTCAGCCCGCATTGACCTTGAACTGGCGCGGGATGTATCCGAAATTCAACGGCAGGCCTTGATCTATACCTATGAAGGCCACCCTTCGGCGGTGCAACGGGTTAATGAGCTTTATGAGCACATGGCGCAACTGATCCGCCAGAAGAAAAGCTCGTCCACCTATGCCAACAACATCGGCCAACATCTTGAAGCTTATATAGCCGCATTTCGCCAGCTGCAACAGCAACGTGATCTGCAATACAATCTGGTGCATTACGATATTCGCATCCGCGCCTCCCAGGCAGAGCAACATCTGCGTGAATACATCCGGTTTGCAACCACGCAACAGGATAAGACGGTACAAGTAGAGAATGAACGAGCACTCAACACTCTGTTGCTGATTGAAAAAAATGCGATGCGTTATTTTGATTCACTCAACCCGCAATATGTCGCCGAAGCCAAGCAAAATCTGGATGACGTTCGGCTGCGGCTGCAACAGTTGCTGCAGCAGGGCGGATCGGACGGGATGACGCAACATCTCACCGTCGATGCCTATCAGCGTGTAATTCTGGAGGCGGTACAGCGAACCCGTGCCTACCTTTTTCTGGTTAATGTTGTGATGTCTGCCGAGGCCGCTGAGATCGTCTATCACGCCTCACAAATGTCCGAGCAAATCAGACTTAATATGGATGATGTTGAGAAACAAACCTTCTCAACCCTGCAACATGCCAGCTCCGCCATGATGTTCGGCATTTTCTTCTCTCTGGTGTTGATGCTGGTATTGGCGCTGTTAATCGGTCAAAGCATTACCCGCCCGATTCTGCGGCTTGCTACCGCTTTCAAGGCTCTGGCTCAGGGCTCGGCCCGATCGGAGATCCCTGCATACCGTATCGACGATGAGATCGGTCAACTTACCCATGCCGCCAATGTCTTCCGCGAAAAAAACAAGCAGACCGAGCGCCTGCTCGATGATCTGGCCGACAAAAAACGGGAGCTGGAGCGATCCAATGATGAGATGGAGCAGTTCGTCTACACCGTCTCGCACGATCTGAAATCACCGCTGGTCACCAGTATGGGATTTATCAGCATCATCCAGAAACTGGCGGCACAGGGTCGAACGGATGAAGCAATCAGCAAGCTGGATCGGGTCATCGCCTCCAATGAGAGGATGGGGCAACTGATAAATGATCTGCTGGAGCTGAGCCGGGTTGGACGCACGGACATGGATAAAAAGTGGGTCGATCTGAACCGCTTACTGGCCAATTTTCACCAGACCCATGCCTATCGCTTGCAGGAAAAGGGCATCACCCTCGATATCGCTGACAGGCTTCCTGCCATTTACGCCAACGAGAGCCGGATTTTACAACTGTTCGAGAATCTGCTGAGTAATGCCCTCAAGTATGGCCAGCGTGCCGATGGCAACAGCCATATCAGCATCGACGGCAGCCGTGAGGCGGGCGTCACCCTGCTTCGTTTCAGCGACAATGGCCCGGGCATTGACAGCAATTATCATGAGAAGATATTCAACCTCTTCTATCGCCTGAGTAATGATTCAGAGGGAACCGGTATCGGCCTGGCGGTAGCGGCGAAAGTGATGAAATTTCATCATGGTCGCATATGGGTTGAGTCAACACCCGGTGAAGGGGCAACCTTCTGGCTGAGGTTTGACAAGATTGCAGAGGGAGAGGAGAGCAGTGATGAGCTGTAAAAAGAATATTTTATTGATAGAGGATAATTGCGACCATGCGGAAATTGCCTGTTTCCACATTGCCGAATATGCACCTGAAATTAAGGTCACCTGGCTGCGCGACGGAGAGATGGCCATCCATCACATCGAACATCATGGCACTGGCGAAAATAATCCCTATCCCTGGTTGATTCTGCTGGATATCAAATTACCCAAATTTGACGGTCATGAGGTGCTGGCCCGCATCAAGGCCAACAGCTTCATGCGCAAAGTGCCGGTGGTCATGTTCACCACCTCCAATGCCACACCGGATATTGACCGGGCAATCCTGGCCGGTGCCAACAGCTACATTCAGAAACCCGCCACCATCGACGGTTTCAGTGATGTTATTGCCAAAATGATCGACTACTGGTCACTGGATCAACATGCCGTGCTGCTTGAGGGACTGAACCGCCATGAATGATGTCATCTCGCTGCTGCTGCTGGAGGACAATCCCGATCATCAGGCGCTGTTTCGTGACTTTTTATCGTTAACCTCCTACGCCAACGCCCGCCTTGCGATCGCCTCATCACTGCAACAAGGAAGATCACTTCTGGCGTCAACTGCCTTTGACCTCATCTTCCTCGACCTGTCGTTGCAGGATAGCGACATTCAGGAAACTCTCGCCGCCATCGCCTCACTCAACGCCATCGCACCGGTGATTGTGCTGACTTCACTGGATGATCGCGAAACCATCCTCGATGTCATCCATCAGGGGGCGGAGGATTGCCTGCCCAAAAGTGAGATATCCGATCTTTCCCTCGAACGGACCATTCGCTTCAATCTCGACCGCTGGCAGCTGCGTCGTCGCGTTGAGCAAAGTGAACAGAAATTCCGCTCACTAATCGCCAATGTGCATGCCGGCGTAATCGTGCACGATGCAAGTACCGCCATCATCAGTTGTAACCCGATGGCGCAACAGACGCTCGGCCTGAGTGAATCGCAACTGCTGGGCAAAACCGCCACAGATCCCGACTGGTATTTCCTTGATCAATCCGGACAGCGGATGCCGCCAGAACAATATCCGGTTAATCAGGTCATGCGTCATGGAGAGCCACTGCGAAATCTGACCCTCGGCATCAGGCATCCGGAACGGCATCAACCACACTGGGTGCTGGTTGATGCAGAGCCGTTATTCGACGCGACGGGTAAGATTGAAACCATCATCGTCTCCTTTTCCGACATCTCCCAACTGCGCCAGGCGGAGCAGGCGCTGCGAGAAAGTGAAGCCCGCTACCACTCCCTGCTGGAAAACGGTGCCGATGCTTTTTTCCTGATCGACATGCGGGCGCGCATCCGCGACGTCAACCTGCTGGCTTGTGAAAGCCTCGGTTACAGCCGCGATGAACTGCTCTCTATGCCCATCACAGACATCGAATACGAACTCACACCGGAGCGGGCTGTCTCCACGCTCGTACGTCTCAACCCTGGTGAGATTGAGACCAAAAACGGACGCCATCGCCGCAAGGACGGGTCAGATTTTCCGGTGGAGGTTCGTATCACCCTGATTGTGCAACAGGGTGAGCGCATGGCATTGGCCCATGCGCGGAACATCTCGGAGCGCCGTCAGGCAGCAGAGAAAATCCGCCTGTTTTCCCGCGCCATGCGGCAATCCAGTGAAGCGGTCATCATCACCGATGTGTCGGGAAAAATTGAGCACATCAACCCCGCCTTCACTACGATCACCGGCTTCAGCGAAGAAGAGGCTCTGGGCAAAAATCCACGCATTCTCAAAAGCGGCAATCAGAACAAAGCTTTCTACGAAAAGCTCTGGCAAACGCTGCTCAGCGGCCAGCCATGGCAAGGCAAAGTGATCAACAAAAAGAAAAATGGCGACTTCTACCCGGCCATGCTGACCATCTCCCCACTGCTGGGCAGCGACGGTCAAATCACCCACTTTGTTGGCCAGCAGCAAAGTCTGGAGCAGTTCGCAGCTCTGGAGGCGCAATTGCAGCAGGCGCAGAAAATGGAAGCGATCGGCACGCTGGTGGGCGGCATTGCCCATGATTTCAACAACACGCTGGCGGGCATTACCGGCAACACCTACCTCGCCCGTTTGGCGACGACTGCCTTGCCCGAAGTGACCAATCGGCTCGACAGCATCGAACGCCTCTCTTTCGGTGCCGCCGCCATCATCCAGCAACTGCTCGCCTTTTCACGCAAGGGCGTCGTACAAATGCACCCTTTTGCGCTGGCTCCGTTTATCCGCGAAACCATCAAATTGCACCAGATATCGCTGCCGGAAAACATCTTGCTGCAACTTGTGGTCAACGACTCGGATATGCAGATCAATGGTGATGTAAACCAGTTGCAGCAGGTGCTGATGAACCTGATCAACAACGCTTTCGATGCCGTACAAAACGTCGCCGAACCAACGATTCGGGTTTCTCTGACACGTTTTGCCGCCGACGATTCTTTTATCACCCGCCATCAGCTGGCCGAGGGTGGGGAATATGCCTGTATCAGTGTCGAGGATAATGGTGAAGGCATCGAAAGGCGTAACCTGAAACATATTTTCGAGCCCTTCTTCACCACCAAGGAAACCGGCAAAGGCAGTGGGCTGGGGCTGGCCATGGCTTACGGCGCTATTCACAGCCATGGCGGCAGTATCGACATTAAATCCTCAGTGATCGAACCGACTGGCACTACCCTTCACATCTACCTGCCTCTGTTGCAGGCCGCTCCGGCTGTGGTGAAGCCGAAAAAACGACAGGAGCCTGTCAGGGGGAAGAGTGAAACCATTCTTCTGGTCGATGACAACCAGATGCTGCTCGAAACCGGCAAAGAAATTCTGCAATATCTGGGCTACGCCGTATTCACCGCCGTCGATGGCGAGCAGGCGGTCGAGCTCTACCGTCAACATGTGGATGACATTGACCTTATGATCCTGGATGTGGTCATGCCGAAGATGGGCGGTCTGGAGGCCATGCAGGAAATCCGCCAGTTCAAGCCCGATGCACGTGCCATCTTCGCCACCGGCTACGACCGCATCAGCAATATCAGCGCAAAAAAACAACTGGCCGATGAAATAGTCATCAGCAAACCCTTCGATCTGGATCTGTTGAGTCTCACTATCCGTCAGGCTTTGGAAGATCGCGTGGAATGAGAGCTCAGCGACACATTGCATAGGCAGCTGCAAGCGACTTTGGCAATAGCCTATAGCCCGTCGCCAGCAGTCAATGTATTGTTCGCAGCCATGAAAGTGTTGAGTCAAAAAATGCGCCACGCCGAAATGAATTTATTGCCCGGATTTTACCTGGATGTTGCAGATATTCGGCAATGCGTTGTGCCTGAAAAGAAAAAAGCCCCGATTTCTCAGGGCTTTTCTTTATATGGTGGAGCCAGACGGGATCGAACCGACGACCTCTACGCTGCCAGCGTAGCGCTCTCCCAGCTGAGCTATGGCCCCGAAGCGGCGCGAATTCAGCCATGCTACCCGCAGCCTGTCAACACACAAAACATCTCAACAAGCAAAGGATTCCAATGAAACTGTTTCGCCTGACCCTGTCTGCCGATTGCAGCACACCCGTGGCCGTGTTCGCAAGCCTGCGCGATGCGCATGAGTGCTTCCTGCTGGAAAGCGCCGAGGGCGGTGAACATTGGGGCCGTTACAGCATGATTGGTGTCGCCCCATCAGCCATTGCAGTGGAAAAACAGCATCAACTGCATATTCGCTACCGTCAGGGCGAAGCGGAAATTCAGGACTGCAGCATTCAGCAGTGGATTCGTCAGCAGGTGATTGAGACGGACAAGGTTGAAGGCGGTGATGATCTGCCATTTACCGGTGGTGCGGTCGGCTATTTTGCTTACGACATCGTGCACCAGTTTGAGCCGGGCGTGGCGGAAGTGGACGTCGCCACACCGCTGGCCGCCTGCATGATTATCGACCGCTTTGTCATCATGGACAGCCTGCGCGGTGTGATGCATGTGTGCGTACTGGATAATGATGCCGAGACAGCGCAAGTCCTGCTGAACACGCTGGCAGAGCGTATCACCCAAGCCAAACCACCGGCACCGATGCGTTTTGACATCGACACCAGTAAATTGTCTCAGCCGCACGCCCACATGAGCGCTGAGGATTATCAGGCGATGGTGGTGCGGGCCAAGGAGTATATTCTGGCCGGTGATGTCTTTCAGGTGGTGCTGTCACAGCGTTTTTCCAGCCCGCTGCGTGGTGACCCGCTGGCGATTTATCGCGCGGTGCGTCATATCAATCCATCGCCGTACCTGTTTTATCTGCATCTGGATGACACGATTCTGATCGGCTCATCACCGGAAATTCTGGTCAAGAAAGAGGGATCGCGCGCCATTGTGCGACCGATTGCAGGCACACGCCCGCGTGGTCAAACGACGCAGCAGGATGTGGCGCTGGAAAAAGAGCTGCTGGCCGATGAAAAAGAGCTGGCCGAGCATGTGATGCTGGTTGATCTGGGCCGCAACGATCTGGGGCGGGTGTGCGAATTCGGTTCGGTCGAAGTCTCTGAATCGATGTGTATCGAGCGTTATTCGCATGTCATGCACATTGTTTCGCAGGTTGAAGGCACCCTGCGCGAGGATGTTGATGCGCTGGATCTGCTCGCCGCCACATTCCCGGCCGGCACCCTCTCCGGCGCACCGAAAGTGCGTGCCATGCAGATTATTCAGGAACAGGAATCCGAAGCGCGCGGACCTTACGGCGGCTGCATCGGCTACATCTCCTTTGGCGGTGTCGACATGGATACCGCCATCATTATCCGCACGGCCGTGATTCGCGATGACACCATTTTCGTGCAGGCAGGCGCTGGCATTGTTGCCGACTCCGACCCGGCCAAAGAACATCAGGAATGCGTCAACAAGGCCTCGGCCATGTTCCGCTCCGTCGCCATGGCTGATGCTTTGAATCAGGCTTTGAATCAGGCTCAGACCAAATCAGAACAGGAAACCACCTCATGACAACACTGGTGATCGACAACTACGATTCTTTTACCTTTAATCTGGTTCAATATTTGGGCGAATTAAACGACACGCCGCTGGTATATCGTAACGACCAGATTACTCTGGATGAAATCCGTGATTTAAATCCACAGCGCATCCTAATTTCCCCCGGCCCGTGCACCCCCAACGAAGCAGGCATTTCGATGCCGCTGATCGAAGCCTTTTCCGGTCAATTGCCGATTCTCGGCGTTTGCCTGGGACATCAGTCGATGGCGCAGGTGTTCGGTGGCTCGGTGGTGCGTGCGCCGCGTCTGATGCATGGCAAAACCAGCCCGATTGAACACGACGGCAGCGGCATTTTTAAAGGCCTGCCATCACCGTTCACCGCCACGCGCTATCACTCACTGATCGTCGAAGAGCCTTTGCCGCCGGTGCTGCTGCGCACCGCCTGGACTGCTGAAGGCGAATTGATGGGCTTACGTCACATCGAGCACCCGACCTTTGGCGTGCAGTTTCACCCCGAATCCATCCTGACCGAACATGGCCATGCCATGTTGAAAAACTTTCTGGAGTGTTAACGCATGTCTGAAGCTAACTACACGATTCAGCATGCCATTGCCGACGTACAGAAAGGTATCACCCTGACAGGGCAACAGGCAGAGCTTGTGTTCAATCAAATCATGCAGGGTCAGGCCACACCCGGCCAGATCGGCGCCTTGCTGATGGGCCTGAGTATTCGCGGTGAAACGCCCGATCTGGTTGCCGGAGCAGCGCGTGCCATGCGTAGTGCCGCCACCATGATCAAACCCGACGCCACGCAACTGCTGGACACCTGCGGTACCGGTGGCGACGGCGCTTCAACCTTTAACATTTCAACCACTGTGGCTCTGCTGACTGCCGCTTGCGGTGTACCCGTTGCCAAACACGGCAACCGGGCGATTTCCTCCAGATCCGGTAGCGCCGATGTGCTGGAAGCGCTGGGCGTTAAGCTGGATATTTCTCCTGAACAGGTTGCCGCCTGCATCGATACTGTGGGTATCGGCTTCCTGTTTGCACCGCAATGTCATCCGGCAATGAAATACGCCGGACCGGTTCGCCGCGAGATGGGTGTGCGCTCGATATTTAACCTGCTCGGACCGTTGACCAATCCTGCTTATGCCGATTATCAGGTGCTGGGTGTATTCGCCGAAGACAAGCTGGAACTGGTCGCCGGGGCATTGAGTCAACTGGGCTGCCAACGCGGTCTGGTGGTACATGGCCGCGACGGGCTTGATGAAATCACCACCACCACCATCACCGATGCGATCTGGGTAGAGGCCGGACAAGCACCACACCGTTTTGAGATCGACCCGGCCGCCTTTGGTATTCCCTATGCTGCACCACAAGCTCTGGCTGGTGGCGATGCAGCGACCAATGCAGCCATTATCCGGCATATTCTGACTGGCATGAAAGGTGCCGGGCGCGACATCGTGTTGCTCAATGCCGCTGCGGCATTGTGGGTCGCAGGTAAAACCCCGAGTATTGCCGAAGCGCTGAGCATCGCTGCCCATGCCCTTGATTCAGGCAAAGCCATGCAAACACTGGATGCACTGATTGCTTTTACGCAACATTCGCAGAATACTAAAAAGGCCAGCGTATGAGCTCGATCCTTAACGACATCGCCGCCTACAAACGCGACTGGGTTGCGCGCTGCAAACGTCATACTTCCGAAGGCGAACTGATGCAGGCGGCCTGCGCCTATCAGCCGCGGGGCTTCACCGCCGCGTTGCAAAACAGCATCAGCCAACAACGCAATGCGGTGATTGCCGAGGTTAAAAAAGCTTCGCCATCCAAGGGTATTATTCGCCAAAACTTCGAGCCTGTTGCTATTGCCAAAGCCTATGAACAGGCCGATGCCTGCTGTTTGTCGGTGCTGACTGATGTACAATATTTTCAGGGCTCGGATGATTATATAAAAAACATCCGCGAGCACGTTGCCATACCGCTTCTGCGCAAAGATTTTATGCTGGATCCGTATCAGATTATCGAAGCGCGGGCGATGGGTGCCGATGCTATTCTTATCATCATGGCCATGCTCGATGATGCCATGGCGCAGGAGCTGGCAAGCGCCGCAGAAGAGCTCGGGCTGTCGATTCTGGTTGAGGTACACAATGGCGAAGAGCTTGAACGCGCCTTCAAACTGAATACGCCGCTGATGGGTATCAACAATCGTAACCTGCACAACTTTGAAACATCGCTTGAAACTACCCTTACCCTGCTGCCGAAAATATCCGGCGATCATACCGTGATCACTGAATCGGGTATCCACAGCCATGCCGATGTTCAACGCATGAACGTGGCGGGCGTGTTTGGTTTTCTCGTTGGCGAATCACTGATGCGACAGGCCGATCCGGGTCTGGCTCTGCACAGCCTGTTGCACGGATAGATGGTGAGTTTTCCATTTTTTAAACCTTTGATTCGCTGATATGAGCCCGCGAAAAAAACAGCAGCACCTGACCCTCGATTTACCGCAGGCTAAGCCCGGCTGTGTCTGGATGCATGCCTGCTCCGTGGGTGAAGTCGCCTCGATGATTCCGCTGCTCAGCGCTTTACACCAGCAAGGGCACAGCCTGCACCTGACCGTTATCACTGCCACCGGCTTTGCCCATGCGCAGCAACATTTATCCTGTATCGCCTCTGTATCATTCCTGCCGTGGGATTTGCCGGGTCTGATGCGTCGTTGGGTGAAGCATATGCAACCTGCGCTGCTGCTGCTGGCAGAGACCGAATTCTGGCCCGGCATGCTGGGTGCCTGCCAACGCCGCAACATTCCGGTCATCGGCATCAACACGCGTATTTCCGACCGCTCATTTCCGCGCTACAAAGCCAGCCATTTTTTCTGGCGCCGCTATCTGAAACCGGTGGCCTTATTTCTGGCGCAAAGCGACACCGATGCCGAACGCTTGCGGCAGATTGGCGTTGAACGGGCACGTATTCAGACTGTTGGAAATTTAAAGTATGCGACAAGCACACCCGACGTGGATGCCACTGCCCTGCGCCAGACGCTTGATCCGACTCAGACACGGCCGATTCTGGTGCTTGCCAGCAGCCATGACGATGAAGAAATGCGCGTGTTGCGCATGTTCAATAACTGGCGCTCGTATTGTCCTGAATTATTACTGCTCATCATTCCACGTCATCCGCAACGCTTTGATATCGTCGCGCAAAGCGTCGCGGCATCGGGCACGCCACTATGGCGATGGTCACAGCGGGATGAATCGCCACACGCAGGCAGCGATGTTGTACTTATCGATGCTATGGGCATTTTGCAGCAATTTTATACCATTGCCGATGTGGTCATTATCGGTGGCAGCCTGGTTCCCGTTGGCGGCCACAACCCGTTGGAAGCGGCTGTCTGCGGTCGCGGCGTCATCACCGGACCGCATGTGCAGAATTTCCGTGCCATCATGCAGGACATGTGCCGCAACGGTGCTGCTGTGGTATGTGAATCAGACCCGGCTCTCGAACAAGCCGTGACACGAATGCTGCATCACCCCGACGAATTGCAGGCGCTACATGCGCATGCGTTATCGATGATGCAGGATCAGCATCGGGTGCTGGATCGTGTGCTGGCAGCCATTGCGCCATGGCTGGCCCCTGCATCAAATACGCCTTCAGAGCAAACAACAGCACAGCGGCATGACTGACTGCTCCGGCAAACTTGTCCGCAAGGTGGAAAACATGTGGTGGCAGCGGCGCGCACCGCATCTGCTGCTGCAAGTACTCTCGCCCATCTATCAAGCCCTCAACGATCACAACCTGAAGCGCCGTGAGTCCAGGCAAAGCCGGGTGGATGTGCCGCTTATTTCTATTGGCAATATTACGGTGGGAGGCAGTGGTAAAACGCCATTTGTGCTGTGGCTGGCCGATGCCTTACGCGCACAAGGAAACAAGCCGGTCATCCTGTGCCGTGGTGATGGCGGCAACGCCCGGCAAGCCGTACACATCACGCCCGAACATTCAGCGGCTGAAATCGGTGATGAAGCATTGTTACTGGCCCGGGAATCAGGCTGCCCGGTGGTCAGCGCACAGGATCGCGTCGCCGGAGCCCGCATGTCGGCGACACTCGGCGATATCATCATTCTCGACGATGGTTTTCAGTATCGCCAATTACACCGTGATTGCGATATTGTGCTGCTCCCTGCCGGTGGTTTAGGCAATGGTGCGTTGTTACCCGCCGGACCTCTGCGAGAACCCCTGAGTGCCCTGCAACGGGCTGACATTATCGTGCAGAGTGGCAGTCGGTCAGAATTAGAAATCCACGCCGATTTTGTCGACATCAAAAAAAAAACATGGTCCTGGCATGCCCTGCCATCGCAACTGCTCGACTGGAATCTGCTTTCCAGGATTCCACCAGCAACCGTGCATGCCGTCTGCGGCATCGCCAAACCCGAACGTTTCATTTACAGCCTGCAAGACATCGGCATTGACGTGGGCCAGCACAGCTTTTTCCCCGATCACCACCGTTACACGGCGCACGACATGCAGCGTATTTTAGAATCATCTCAGCTTACGCCCGTTTTCACTGCCAAGGATGCTGTAAAAGTCCAGACCCTCTGGCCTCAGGACAAGCCACTGTGGGTTCTGAAACAAATCTTTGGTGCCGAAAGCGGCCTGCTGCACCAGATCGAAAGTACCCTCAACACTGATGGAGACCTTAAATGTTAACCTTTCTCACCCACAAACATCTGGGAATCGCTTTGCTTGCTGTAGCTCTGGTACTTGCTGCTATGCTCGGCGAACAACAAGTAAACCACAATTTTATTTCTGACATTCGCTCTGATACGCACAACCAGATGTTGATTTCTCACGGACATCTGGAGGGCAACCTCTATAGCGACATTCAACTGATTAAGGGTATGGTCGGTCTTATTTCCACGCATCCCAATATCACTGAGGATGAATTTTCAACTGCTGCAAAATCTCTGTTTTTAACCAGCTCGACGCTACGGAATATCGGCGCAGCTCCAAACATGGTGGTGCGCTATGTCTATCCACTGGCTGGCAATGAAGCGGTGATCGGACTCGATTACAGACAAAATGATGCGCAATTCGAAATGGCCGACAAAGCACGCGTCTCTGATAATATCGTCTTAACCGGACCGATCAATCTTGTTCAGGGAGGCCATGGCATTATCAGCAGGATTCCTGTTTCCATCGAAGATGAAAACGGCAATAAACATTTTTGGGGATTGCTTTCCTCGGTGACGGACAGTGAAAAGTTATTTGAAAAAAGCGGTCTGACCAACCCTGATCTGCCGATTGAAATCGCGATTCGAGGCATGAGCAGTACGGGTACTGAAGGTACCGTCTTTTTCGGCAAGGCAGAAATATTTAAGGCCGATCCGGTTGTTTCAAGCATCGTCTTGCCCAATGGCTCCTGGCAAATTGCGGCTATTCCCAAAGGTGGTTGGCCGGTTCAATCTGACAAAATATGGCTAATTCGGCTCATCTTTCTGGGTGTCGGAATACTGATCCTGATTCCATTTCTGGCGCTTTCGCGTACAACAACCCGCTTATCTGAAAGTGAACTCAAACTGCGCGGCCTGTATGAGCTCTCGCCACTGGGCATCGCCTTAACAGATATGAAGGGGCGATACATTGAATTTAATCCGGCTTTTCAGAACATTTGCGGCTACTCCAGAGAAGAACTGAACAAGCTCGATTACTGGCAGCTGACGCCAAAGAAATACGCTGATGATGAGTCCAGACAACTGGCGTCACTACACAGTCACGGTCGCTACGGGCCATATGAAAAAGAATATATTCGTCAGGATGGCTCGCTGATTCCAATCCGACTCAATGGTTTGTTAATCAAGGATCACCAAGGCAGGGATTGTATCTGGTCCATTGTTGAGGATATCAGTGAACGCAAGCGCTCTGACGAAAAATTACGCAAGCTTTCACAGGCTGTTGAACAGGCCGGTGAATCCGTCATTATCACCAATAAGCAAGGCACCATCGAATACGTCAACTTCTCATTCACCAAAATAACCGGTTACTCCGCCACCGATGTTATCGGGCAAAACCCGCGAGTTCTTAAAAGCGGGAGTCAGGGATCGGAGTTTTATAACAAGCTCTGGAGCACCATTTCCGAAGGAAAAACCTGGTATGGCGCGGTGATTGACAAGCGGAAAAATGGTAGCGAATACCCGGCCATGATGACCATTTCGCCGCTTATAAACGAGAATGGCGAGATCACGCACTACGTCGGCATCCAGCAGGATATGACCGAACATAAAGCGCTTGAAGAAAAATTTAATCAGGCTCAGAAGATGCAAGCCCTTGGAACGCTGGTGGGCGGTATTGCGCATGACTTCAACAATATGCTCGCAGGCATGACGGGCAACCTGTATCTGGCCAGCAAAAAAGTTCAAGGCTTGCCCGATGTGGTCGAGCACCTTGATAACGTCACAAAATTAAGTTTTCGGGCAGCCGCGATGATTCAGCAACTGCTGGTCTTTGCCCGCAAAGGTATCATTAAAATGAAACCTTTTGGCTTAACCACTTTTCTGAACGAGTCCTTTAATCTGTGCGTTGCGAGCATTCCGGAAAATATCGCCATTCATAAAAAACTCTGCCCGGAAGAGCTGGTCATCAAAGGTGATGCCACCCAGCTGCAGCAAGTATTGATGAATTTAATCAATAATGCGCGTGATGCGCTGATGAATGTTTCTGCCCCTGAAATCACGGTAAAACTCGAAACATTCAGGGCAGGCCCGGACTTTTTCGACAAACATCCCGATATCACAGGCAGTCTGTTTGCTCACCTGAGCATCAGCGATAATGGTTGCGGCATAAGCCCCGGCAACAGAGAACACATCTTCGAGCCGTTTTTCACCACCAAAGATGTCGGCAAAGGCACTGGCCTGGGGCTTCCAATGGCCTACGGCGCGATGCAAAGTCATGATGGCGTTATTGAAGTGGAGAGTGATGAGCATCTCGGAACGATCATTCACCTTTATCTACCTTTGATTGAAGAGAAAACATTAAGCATCGATGATGATGGAAATGCTGAACTGGTCTCAGGTCATGGTGAATGGATACTGATTGTTGATGACAATGCTGAAATGTTACGCACCAACAAAGAGGTGTTGGAAAATCTGGGCTACCGGGTATTACAGGCTTCGGACGGGCTTCAGGCCATCTCGATGTTCTCGGAACACCGGAACAACATCAGCCTGATCATCATGGATATCATTATGCCGCGACTGGGTGGCGTAAAAGCTTTTGAACAGATCCGGGAAATCAACGCCAGGGCCAAAGTGATCTTTTCAACCGGCTATGACAAAGAGGAAACACTGAAGAGCAACATGCCATCGGATAAATATCTGGTGCTCTCCAAACCCTACAATATTGCAACGCTAAGCAGACTAATCAGGAAGCAACTTGATGCGTAAATAACCAGCCCGGATTATTCATGAATAATCCGGGCTGATCATCAGAACCTGATTTAGCCTTGATCGACGCAGTGGCTGACAAGCTGGAGCTATCAAGCATCATGCTGCAACCGTGACAAATAGCACAAATTGCTCTGTTTCAATTACCGGGAGGCTATCCGAGAATCGACTGAATTTTCTCTGTTAGAAAATTGGCCGAATATGGCTTCTGGATAAAACCGGCCAAACCTTTTCCGGCAAAATGATCTGTTGCATCCTGTTCATTATAACCTGATGACAAAAGCACTCGCACATCAGGCGAGATTCGACGCAATTCGCTGAAACACTGTTCACCATTCATCCTCGGCATCGTCATGTCGAGCAGAACGATGGTAATTTGCTCCTTGTACTGGCGAAACATCTCCACACCTTCCACGCCGTCATTGGCGGTAACTACGCTAAAGCCGCGTTCCTTAAGCATGGCGCTGGCAATTTCGCGCACTGTTTCTTCATCATCAATCACGAGTGCAGTGCCGGAGCCTTTCCACTGCGAAGTAACTGCCTCCGGCAGGTTGCGGCTTGCAACTTCCTCATGCGATATCGGAAAAGTAATTTTGATGGTGGTTCCCTCTCCCGGCTCGGAGTAAATGCGCAAGCCTCCGCGATGGCCTTTGACAATGCCCAGCATGGCGCTCATGCCTAAACCACGACCGGTAAATTTCGTGGTGAAAAACGGGTCGAAAATTTTCTTTTGTGTTTCCGCATCCATGCCGCAGCCGGTATCGGACACTTCCAGAAAAACGAAGCGACCCGGCTCAAGCGGACCGGCACTGATGCAACCATTCAGATAATCAGCATCGGCCAGCATAACGCCGGTTGTGATCGAGATGACACCGTTATTTTCTTCAATAGCTTCCGATGCATTGGTAATCAGATTCAAAACAATCTGTTGCATTTGAGCCACATCAGCATCGATCGCCGGTAATTGCTGATTCAGGCGGAGTTTGAGCACAACATTTTTTGCCAGTGATACATGAATCAATTTACCCATGCTATCGACCAGCTCCGACAGGTTGACCGGTTTAATGACAAACTGTCCTTTTCCGGAATAGGCCAGCATCTGTTTACACAGATCAGCCGCGCTGAAACTGGCTTTCTCAATGGCACTGATATTATTCAACACAGGGGAGTCAGCTTCCAGCTTTGTCATCGCCAGCGAGGCGTTGCCGAGAATCGCTGTCAGCAGATTATTAAAATCATGCGCAATACCACCAGCCAACACCCCCAGCGATTCAACACGATCTGAATGCTGTAATTTACTCTGCATCTGGCGCTGCTGGGTCACATCCAGTTGCACCGAGGCAAATCCGGTGACTTCATTGTTGCTATCGAAGATAGGAGTAATCGACTGGGTCACTTCATAAAACTCACCGCTTTTATTGCGGTTGATGAAATCACCTCGCCATGTTTTGCCGCTATTGAGTGTATCCCACATGATTTTATAATATTTTTCAGCGTGCTTGCCGCTTTTAAGAATATTTGGCTTTTGGCCAACCACTTCAGCCGCGCTGTAGCCACTGATGCGTTCAAATGAAGCGTTCACGTATTCAATCACGCCTTGCCTGTCCGTGATGACGATGATTTCATCGGTTTGCTCAATCACCATAGCCAGTTTGGCCAGCTCCCGATTATTCACCAGGATTGTTTGATCGGCCCGCAAAAGAGCTTGCGCCAGCGCCTGCACCTCGGTGGGGGCGGATGAAAAATCTGATATTGAAATATCGCCGAGTCCAATTTTTCTCGCCATTACCGATAGTTTTTTCAAGGGACGGGAGACGCGCAAACTCATACCTATGGAAATCAGAACCGCAAAAAGCAGTGCCATCAAAAATGAAAAGAAGATTCGATTTTTCAGTCCCTCAAGCTTGTTCTGAATATAGGTGACATCAAAAGTAAGCGCCAGATAACCAATGATACGTCCGTCTGAAGGGTGATTAATAGCCCGCACAACCTGCAGCACATCCCCGCCCCAGAAAGAACCGGCATCATGAATCGTCATCTTTTTCATCACCGGATATGTAAGCGGATCTGAATGTGTCAGCACAAAATGGCGGGCATCAAGAACAGCATACTCGCGCAAGGTGATTTGATTGTTTGCTACAAAGCCTTTCTGTATGCGGCTCATCTGCTTCCAAAGCTGGAAGGAACGCTGAAAAAACACATCATAACTGATTCCTGAGGCGATAAGCTCTGTCACTTCCACCGCCTCATTTTCAATTTCCAGCGGCAATGCTTCAGAAGCCTGTTTGTATTCCAGCATGGAAAACAACCCTAAAATGAGGCCGCTTCCCAGAAAGAAGATGATTGATGTTTGAGTAGAAAGTCGGCTGAACATCTGAATGCCTTATGGTTGCAAATCGTTAAGCATATCGACTATCGGCTGGTAAAAAGAGACTGGTCGTGAGACAAAGCCATCCAAGCCGAATTGTCGGAGTATAACCTCGCCTTCCGGGTCTTCATGCATCGTTGTTAAGGCATGCCTTAATCGCTCAACCACCTCTTCCGGAACCTTGCTGCCTGCCACGACAGGCGTAAAAGGATATGGTCCAAAGTGCTCCAAAACCACCAGTTTGCTTCTGGTTTCGGGATGCGCCTTGAAATATTCGATGACAACATACTCATCAATATTAGCAACATCCGCCTGCCCCGCCAACACCGCCTCCATCGAATATTCGTGTAAGCCGGTATGCATCATATAACGAAAATGCTTTTCGATATCGATGCCAAGCTGTTTCAAAGCATAGGCAGGCGCCACATAACCCGAGTTCGAACGAGGATCGGAATAGGCAAAAACCTGACCTTTAAAATCAGCCAGTGTTTTTTCTGTTCGCCCGGCACGGCTTACCACCAGAGAATGATAGGTGGCAGAACCATGCAATAGCGGAACAGCAATCAGCTGCTGCTGATCGGATGCATAATCTTCAACATAAGGAACGGCACAAGTCCAGGCCAGCGACAGCGGGTTGTCATGCAAACTCTCACTGAGTTGCTGGTAGCTTTCAGCAAAGTTTGGCGTAAGAGGATAATCAGCCTTGATAGCCAACCAGTTAGCGAAGCGAGAAATCAATGGATTGTTACCCTGCTCCAGCACAACACCGCTAATCACCAAAGCGTTACCAGGCCGCTCGCCACTTTCCGCCGGTATTGCAAAAGTGCCGGTCATGGCGAGCAATAATCCTATCATTCTCAATGTACATGAAGCCATGACCACCCCCTCCCAGGAACAAATCTATTTCAAAAGTCTATATACCCTTTATAACTTTCATGCATAGCAGAATATGGCAAAACCACTTTGTAAACTCAAGTTGTTTTTACCCTGAATCCATGTACGGCTTCCTGAAACGGTGCAAGAACCTTTTATTCACAAATCGCTTGATGCTAGCCTGCTGCACAATTCATACTCAGAGGTACTCCCATGATTGATCAGGCTTTGCTCGATATTCTCGTATGCCCAAAATGCAAACAGGCCGTGGCCTATAACGAAGCTAAAGATGCGCTGAATTGCCCGAGTTGCCAGTTGGCTTACCCGATCCGTGATGATATCCCTGTGATGCTGATTGATGAAGCCAAACCGCTGGAAAGCTGAGTCAGCTTGCCGACTCCCTTCTCCCGTATGCTGGACATGCTGATTTCTGCGGGCATTCGAACTTTATTCTGGCTGCTTCGCATGCTCCCCGCCCGCTGGGCCGGTGCTCTGGGGGCTGGCCTCGGACGCTTATGCTTTGCGCTTTTGCGCCGGCATCGCGTTATTGCTATCACCAACCTGAAACGTATTTACCCGCAACAAGCGCCAGCATGGCATGCAGACATGGCACGTCGTGCATTTGCCGAGCTGGGCCGTACCAGTCTGGAGTTGCCGCATGTATTTCTGCGCTCCAGAGCATTTCTTCGCTCACGCGTCGACGTGGTTAATGAACATCTGATGCAGCAAGCCATGGCTTCCGGAGAAGGGGCTTTTGTTGCCGCCTGCCATCATTGTAACTGGGAGCTGGGTGGACTGATGTTGTCTTTGCTCGGCTACGACACTACGGTGATTTATCGGCCCGCCAAATATCCGGCGCTGGAAAGATACCTGAAACAATGCCGCGAACGCTTCGGTGCCAGCATGCAATCACGCTGGGAAGGACTGCGCTGGTTACCCAAAACGCTGAAGCGCGGCTCTGCTATTGCGATTATGGTCGACCAACATATGAGTCAGGGACTGCAAGTGCCATTCATGGGACATATGGCCAACACCACCCCCTTACCGGCAACATTTCATATCCGCCAGCAAACACCGATCATCGGCGTGTCACTGAAACGCAAAGGTTCGAGTTTCCATTTTACACTGGAGTTTCATCCGGTTGATCTGCCTGCCCTGAGCGACAATAAAGAGCGCGATGCCTATCATATTATGCGACAGGTTTGCGCCAGTTTTACGCCTATCATCAACGAGCGAGCGGAATTGTGGCTATGGATTCACCGTCGATGGTATATTCTGGAGCAGGATCAGGAACTGGCCGAGGTCATTTATGCCCAAACATAACCCGTTCAGCCAAAATCGCTGGCTCGATTCGATAAAAATCGAACTGGAAGCCATGCGCACCAGTGACCTCTCAGCAGCTCAGGTTAAAAAGGATTTGCAACCCTTACGCAACAAATACATGCCCTTGATTCTGCCTGTTGCCAGACATCTCGAAAAAGATTCACAGATTCTTGAAATTGGCTGTGGCATCAACTGCATCGCACAATTTATCGAGCTCGGAAAAAAAACCTACCTCGACCCGCTGCTGGATGATTTCAAAAAGAAATGGCCCGGCCTGTTGCCGCAGGGTGAGTTTATGCCTTCGGTGGCTGAAGCGATCAAAAAGTCCGATCAGAGTTACGATTTAATCCTTTGTATCAATGCCATCAGCCATACCCAGAACCCCGAACTGGTGCTGCATGAAATGGAGCGCTTACTCAAACCCGATGGCACAGTCATTCTCTGCGTCACCACCTGGCCTTCGCTGTTTGCGCGTCTGCACTACTTTACGGCCCGGATTTACCCGCAACGCATACTGCGCACGCGCTTATACTGTTATACGCGCCATGGCATTGAGCGTTCACTGAAACGACATTTCCACATCCAGTCTTCTCAAATGATCGATCAACCCGTTTGGCAATTGTCCAAAGAATGGTTCTATGTTTGTAAACCGATGGGTGAAAACGACTGATGCCGTTAGCTAAAAATGCTTACGCCTCTATTTTGCTGATGCCACCGAACTGGCTGGGTGATGTAGTGATGGCACAACCGGCGATGCGCGCCCTGGCCGAGCATTTTCCTGATGCCCGCATCGAGCTCTTCGGACATGCATGGTTACAGGATCTCACACCGTTCCTGAATCTGGGAAAGGCATCGTTTTGCGCAGCACCTGCGCCCTGTGAAGCGGCATTTATTTTGCGCAACAGCTTTCATGCAGCCTGGCAAGCCTGGCGCATGCGTGCCGCAAATCGCTATGGTTTTCGCCATGAGGGACGTGGCATTTTATTGAACCACGCTTTGCAAGCACGCATCAACATGAAAAATGAGCATCATCGTGAATATTTCCTCGATCTGATTGAGCAGGCCGGCATTCCAGTCAGCCAGCGTCAGGTAAACCTGCATGCCCCCGAAGTCGAGCGCCTGCTGGGTGAAGTGCTATTGACGGAACACGGACTTGATGTGGAGAAAGTGATTTGTATTGCGCCGGGGGCACAATTCGGCGGGGCCAAGCGTTACCCGCACCATGCCTACGCCCGAATTATCGCTGCGCTGGCCGAACAAGGCTGGCAACCGGTGATTCTGGGTACCGATGCTGAACGAAACATCGGCACGGATTGTCTGCAAAACGTCGCCGCTGCAAGCTGGAATGCGGCGGGAAAAACTTCACTGCGGCAAGCCCTGCAAATCATCGCCAACACGCGCCTGATGCTGTGTAATGACTCCGGTCTGATGCATGTCGCTGCCGGCCTGGGCCGCCCGACGATTGGCATTTTTGGTGCCACTTCACCCGAGCGCACCGCTCCCAGTGGTCAACACGTTTCACTGCTTTACCAACCGGCCGATTGCAGCCCCTGCCTGGCTCGCGAGTGCGCCGTAGAAGGACAACCCTGCATGCAAAACATCACACCGGAAACGGTGATACAACACTGCCTGCGGTTGCTGACCCATTGAAAGTCCTGATTGTCAAACTATCCGCTTTTGGCGATATCATTCATGCCCTGCCGGCCCTGGATGATTTATTGGACAACCCTGCGGTGAGCTCGGTGCACTGGCTGATCGACAGTCGCTTCGGCTTTGTCAGCGATATTTTTCCCGAACAGGTCAAGGTGCATAAAGTTGCCTTAAAAGGAGATCAGCCTTTCCGTCATGCCTGGGATATGATTCAGTTGCTCAGACAGGAACAATTTGACTACATCTTTGATTTGCAGGGTTTGATTAAATCCGGACTGATGGCAAGAGCCAGCCTTATTTCCCCCGCTCGCCTGCTGGGATTTGATAAAACGCAATCACCGGAATACCCGAACCGCTGGCTGGTTGAGCCGGTAAGCTTTCACCCTGATGAAAAGCACGTGGTACAAATTTACCGTCGCATCGTTCACGCCATGACGCAAGCAGAGAACATTTCAGCTGTTCCTGAAACAGCCATCGAATATCGCCCGCCAAGCGTCCGGGTGGATAAGCACATGGTTCAGCTTGGCTCTCAGTGGCTGGCAATGCGCAACTGGGAAAGCCCTGGACTACCGCTAACCATCATTCATGTGGGAGGCAGTTATGCGACCAAACGCATGCATGATATGCAGTGGCGTGTTCTGCTGGAAAAACTGACGCCGCAATCGCGACTGCTGATTTTATGGGGCTCGGAAGAGGAACAGCTTCGCGCCAGACGCATCGCCCATGATATGTCCAACACGCTGGTTGCCGATGCTGTATTATCCCTGTCAACGCTGGCGGGATTGTTCGGCCATGCATCGGCCTACATCGGTCAGGATACCGGCGTCACGCATCTGGCCGCAGCCTGTGCTTGTCCCAGTGTTACATTGTGGGGCCCGACAGCGCCCTGGCGCATGGGGCCGCAAGGTCCGCAATGCCGCGATATATCCGCCCATATTGCATGTGCACCCTGTTTTTCACGGCAATGTAAACGTTTCATCTGTATGCCATCGATCGCTTCCGATGCCATTATCCGCGCCTGGCAGGAAATCCACCGATGAAACGTATTCTGTTGCTGCTGCTGTGTATGGGTATCTGGCAGAACAGTGCATGGGCAGTAAGCCCGCACCGGTGTTTTCCTTTCGGCGGTGAGCGTCTGAGCTTTGATGTCGGCTGGGAATTCGTCAACGCTGGCACGGCAATTTTGCAAGCCACGACACCGTCTGTGGATACTTATCAGGTTTCAACACAGGCCAACACCAATAAAGTTCTCGATATTTTCAAAAAAATACGGGACTCCATCGATTCTTCCGGTGTGTGTATCGATCAGCATATGCAGAGCACATTATTCGCATTGAACCAGCATGAGCGAAGCTATCATGCCGTCAAAACCACTGTTTTCGACTGGCAGAATAATCTCGTGCATTACACCCAGAACAACAAAACTGACGACTACAAAGTTCCGGCAGGACATTTGAATGTCATGGATGCCTTCTTTAGAGTGCGCGGGCTGGATTTGAAGCCGGGGCAAACTGTCACTATTCCGATTTTTGATTCCAGAAAGACCTATGAGCTGATCGTCACGGTTGAAGATCAAACAGTAAAACTTATCGCACCGTGGGGAAACATGGTTGAGTGCATTGTTGTGGAACCAAAACTGAAGACAGCCGGTATTTTTTCGAGTGCGGGAACAATCAAACTCTGGATGACAAATGATGACAGACATATCCCGCTTCAGTTGAGCGCAAAAATTAAAATTGGCCGCATTATGGGATATCTGACTGATTACCAGCCACCTGCCTCCGGCCTCAGCAATACACAGGAGTAACTAAATACATGCGTATTCTTGATCTTGGCTGCGGCCCAAATAAGGCAGCGGGTGCCATCGGGCTGGATCACCATCCGGCTTCTGATGCAGACGTTCTGGCCAATATTGAAGGTGGATACTTTCCCTTCGCCGACAATTCATTTGATCGGGTGATTTGCAGTCATGTGATTGAACATATGCGTTATCCTGTCGGTCTGATGGAAGAAATCTGGCGCGTGCTGAAAGCAGGCGGCACTGTGCAGATCAAAACGCCCCATTACACCCACTGGACCAGTTGGGGAGATCCGACGCATTACCACCATTTCGGTTCGCATGCGCTACGCCAATTCACCTACCAGAGTACAGTCTACTACAAGTGCAACTATTCAATGGTTTCCATGGATTTGCGTTGTCACACCATTACTGCGAAAGCTATGAAAGCCCTGTTCGGACAAGAACGTTACGAACGCTCATTTGCCAAGTTTTTCCCTATTTCAGAAATCATTGCCGAATTGCGCAAGGAGCCAATGCCATGAATCTCTATCAAAAACTGGAATCATGGTGTTTCGGACACCGCATCTATGCCACGGCTCCCGTCATTGTCCTGCTGCTGCTGGCGGCGCAACCCAATCTGATTTCACTGGCAATCGGCGCTCTGATCGTTGTTCTGGGTGAAGCCGGACGCACCTGGGCTTCAGGTTACATTGATAAAAATGCGCGACTGGCTACAGCCGGGCCATACCGTTTTACCCGTAATCCCCTGTATTTTTTCAACACGGTGATTTTCATTGGCTATTGCGCTATGGCCTCCAACCCTTGGGCCGCTTTTTTCGGCCTGATTGCCTTTACCGTCATTTACCGTCCGGCCTTGCATAATGAAGCGGCTTATATGCAACAATTATTCGGTGATGAGTTTGAGAACTGGGCCAGCGTGGTACCGCTGTTTTTTCCAACCTGGACCAACTATCCGGCGCAGGGGCAATATTCATGGGCGCTGGTCATACAACATCGCGAACATAAAAATGCCCTGGCCATGCTGGCCGGAATCGGCTTATTCGTTTTAATTTACTGGTTCAACAACTAAGGCACCCCTGAATTAACATGCGGGCTCTGGTCGTTGTCTGTCGATATCTGGGAGATGTTTTGCTGGCAACGCCTCTGGCTAAAGCCTTGCAACAGGATGGTTATGCCGTCGACTGGCTGGTATCGCCCGGCACCGAACAGATGATCAGCGGGCAAAGTTTTGCCAACAATGTTCATGTGTTGCAAGCAACAGCATCCGATACCTTCAGGCATATTCGGAAATTGTGGCAGAAATACGACATCGCCTGCGTCATCAGCGGTTCAGACCGTCCGATGCTGATTGCTTTAACTGCGGCAAGGCGTGTCCATGCCCTGCTGCCCACCCGTTCGCAGGATGGCTGGAAACGCGCCCTCGCCAACAGTTGGGTGCCGCATACACTGGAGAGTCACGCCGTCGAAAATGTCTACCGACTCACGCATAGCGTTGGCCTGAACCCCAACCACAAAATCGGCATCCAGTGGACGCAACACGATCAGCAGATTGTCCAACAGCAGATTGTCCAACAGCATCTTGCCGCTGTTTCATCCTATATATTGATTCACCCTTTCGCCCGCTGGCCGTACAAATACTGGCTCGATACATCATGGCAATGGTTGATGCAGAAACTGGTCGAGCAGGGTTTTCATATTGTGCTCACCGCCGGCCCTGCTGATCTGGCAGCAGCCACATCTTTAACCCGTCAGCTACCGCCAGAGTCCTGTCACCTGCTGGCCGGCACTTTATCCTGGCCGCAATTGGCCTGCCTTTGTTCCAGGGCCGCCCTGTACATCGGCATGGACACCGCCAATACACATCTGGCCGCCAGCACCGGCACTCCAACCCTGAGTCTTTTCGGGCCGACCGACCCGGTCATTTGGGGACCATGGCCGGATCAGGAGATTTCGCTGAATAATCCTTATCAGCCCTCTTCAGCATCCGGATGTCAGCATGCCGGCAATGTCACACTGCTCCAGGGCCCGCAGGATTGTGTGCCCTGTCAGCTTGAAGGTTGCGAGCGCCATCGTCAGAGTCGCAGCTTGTGTCTGGAAAGCATGACACCTGAACGTGTTTTACAGCAAGCTCTGACTATTCTTGAGCAAGGAAGGAATCTATGACAACCCTTGGAATCTATGGCTATTGTTCCCGTAACCCGTCGCATGGCGGGACGCACAATTCCGGCACAGCGCTGCTGGATGAACAAGGCAATATCATCGCCGCCATTGAAGAAGAGCGACTGAGCCGGGTAAAAATGGAATCGACCTATCCTTTTCGCTGCATCGATTACACGATGCAGGGTCATGCCTCCGACATCCATCAAATCGGTGTCGCCCGTTTTCCACGACTGGAGATGATGTCGCAGGTTCTGGAAAATGCCGCTTTCTGGGCCAGACACACTGACCAATTCAAACAAACGCTGCATTTTCTGAATGTCATGCTGAGCTTCCCGGCCAATGCCATGGCGGAGAAATTATCAGGCAAAGGTGCGGTGCCGGATCATATTGCCGACCTGCCACGCCAGAATGTGCGCCATCATCATGCCCATGCCGCCAGCGCCTATTACTGCTGCCCGTGGCCGGATGAAGACGTGCTGGTCATTACCCTGGATGGCAGTGGCGATGCGCATTGCGGCTCCGTCTGGATCGGCCGTGAAGGACGCATGCAACACCTGCTGTGGATTCCTTCGCCGCACTCGGTTGGCAATGTCTACACTGCCTTTACCCGCCACCTCGGTTTTCTGCCCACCCGTCACGAGGGCAAGGTACTGGGGCTGGCGGCTTATGGTGATCCCGGCCCGTTTGCCGCGCTGTTGTTATCGCATGTAACGCTGGAGAAAGATTATCCGAAGTTTGATACCGATCTGGCGCAACTGGTTTATCAGCGCTTTTCACCGGACGTTGCAGCACGGCTGGCAGGCACTCTCAAACGCGAAGAGGTTGCAGCGGGCCTGCAACATTTCACCGAAGTCGTCGTACTCGATTTTATCCGCAACTGGGTTGCCAAAACCGGCATTGGCAAACTGGCCGTCGCCGGTGGCGTATTTGCCAATGTGAAGTTGAATCAGCGCATTATGCATCTGGATGAAGTGGAAAACCTGTATATCCAGCCGAATATGGGCGATGGCGGATTATCATTGGGTGCGGCGAAAGTTGCCCATAGCGAGCATAGCCCGGCAGCGCGGCCTGTATTCATGCATACGGCGTATCTCGGACCGGATATTTCCAATGCAGAAGCCGCACAGGCACTGGAGAAAGCTGGGCTTGCCTCTGAAGTATTTGCAACGACGGATCAAATGGCAGCCGGCGTTGCCGACATCCTTGCTGCGGGCAAGGTCGTCGCACGCGCTGCCGGACGTATGGAATACGGGCCACGTGCTCTGGGAAATCGCACCCTGTTTGCATCCTGCTCCGATCCGAGCATCAATGCATGGTTGAATGAAAAACTGAAGCGCACTGAATTCATGCCTTTCGCTCCCATCATCATGGAAGAGTATGCGCAGGACTATTTCATTGGCTGGAAGCCGGAGCATGTGTCGGCCCGCTTCATGACCATCACCTATGATGCGACTGATTTTGCCAAGCAACATATTCCGGCCGCCATTCATGTCGATGGCACGGCCCGCCCGCAGGTACTGCGCGAGGAGGATAACCCTGAGGTTTACGCCATTCTCAAAGCGTTTCATGCCAGAACCGGAATTGCCGCACTGATCAACACCAGCTTTAACATGCATGAGGAGCCCATTGTGTGCAGTGCCGAGGATGCCGTGCGTGCTTTCCAGCAAGGCCATCTGGATGCGCTGATTTGCGCTAATCATCTGGCTCGTGCTAACAGCAGCGACGAGGTCTGATGCAACTGCACATTATCGAGCCGACATTAAATCATCCGTCAGGCCATTGTTTTACCATCGTGCATGCGCTGGCCAAAGCGGCGCATGCGGCAATGCCGGATTTAAAAGTCCATGCATGGACCGGTAAGCAGTTTGACCCGGAGAGCATGGCTGATGTGCCTTTGCAGATTCACCCCTATTTCCATCGGAAAATCCGTCGTTTTCAGCTGTGGGGATTACTCAGGAAACTATGCGCTGATGAGCAAACTGTGCTGTTGCCGACGGCTGGCAGGCCTGAGCTGGCGCTGTACAGCCTGATTCCGCATCGCTGGCGGCAGCATGGCGATGTCTGGTTTTATCTGCATCAACTGCGCATGGATGGCTCACGCGCCAAACGTTTATCGATGCTCGCCACAAAAATTCCGCAGGCCAATATTTTGTGCACCCATCCTTCCCTGCTCGACAAGCTGGCACAGGCCGGCTTCCAAAATGCCCGTGTGCAGCCGTGTCCCTTTGAACCACCAGTGCAAGCTTTCTCAGACACGACTTTTGAGCAGCTTATTTTCCCCGGTGAAGCACGTGTGGATAAAAACCTGCCATTTATTCATGAATTGCTGCGTCACTTGAAAGCTGTCGATGCGAATATTCCAGTGATGATTCAGGCCGGGCCCAATCATCATGGCATATTTTCCGACACCATCAGAAAGATATTGAGCGATATTCAGGCGCTGAATTATGCGCATCTTGATATGCCGCAATGCTCACTGGCTGGTGATCACTATTTGCAACAATTTGCTGGCGGCATTTGCCTGCAACCGTATCAAACCGGCGACTACGCCAGCAAAATAAGCGGTATCACGCTGGATGCCCTGACACGCGGCTGCCCTTGCATTGCTCAAAAAGGCACCTGGCCCGCCGAAGTGGTGGATGAGTTTCAGGCCGGCATTGTTTGTGAAAATCAGGACGTAGCAGAATGGACGGCTGCCATTCGGCAGGTGATTGATCATTATCCGCTTTATCAGCAAGGCTGCGTCCGTGCCATGATGGCCCTGAGCGAACGGCATCATCCGCTGCGTACACTTGAAACCATTTTAGGAGATCAGGCATGAAAATTTCAGCCTATATCATGACGTACAATGAGGCGGATAAAATTGCCGATGCCATCAACTCTGTCCTGTGGGCCGATGAAATTATCGTTGCAGACTCCAGCAGCACCGATGGCACCATCGAAATCGCTGAAAGCCTCGGTGCTAAAGTGGTACAGATTCCTTTTAAAACTTTCGGCCAGATTCGCAACGATGCCATTGCCGCCTGCACCCATGACTGGATCTTCAGCCTTGATGCCGATGAGCGTTGCACGGCCGAGTCGCATGCCGAAATGATGAAAACCCTTGAGAACCCGCAAGCCGACGTTTACTACGTGCCTCGGCGCAACTGGTTTCTCGGGCGCTGGGTGAACCATTCTGGCTGGTATCCGGATTATCGTCAGCCGCAACTGTTCAAAAAAGGCGCCCTGACTTTTGACGCCATGGAAGAGGTGCATGAAGCCCATGTCATTCACGGCAAAGTCGAGTTTCTGAAAGAAGATATTATTCAGATTCCATTCAAGGATATCGCCCAGATGGTGCATAAGATGCAGCGTTATTCGACGCTTGGTGCGAAAAAGGTCGTCCGTCAGCAAAAAGGCGGCGGCATCATCAAAGGTTTATTACACGGCTTTTGGGGATTTTTCCGCCTGTACGTCCTGAAGCTTGGTATTCTCGACGGACGGGCCGGTTTTATTATCGCGTTGGGTAATTTTGAAGGTACTTTTTATCGCTACGCCAAAGCGGCCGAGATTGATCACAGCTGGAATACGCAGCCACCCAAACGCTGAATCCATGCTTATTTCTCTCTGGAACGAACTGAGTAAAGCGCTTGCGCTGTTCGTCAGTCTACCCAAAAGCATACTGTTCAATCTCCGTTACCTGCCGCTTCAACAAGCCCTGAGGCTGCCCATTCTTATTTCTTATCGCATCAAACTGAAAGATCTTCGTGGCCGGATTGTGCTTGATCGGGTTGCTCCCGGCATCGTGCAAATCGGCTTTAACAGCCTGAGTTTTGCCACCGGCCATGGCGATGGTTTATGGAACGTCACCGGCACGGTTCACTTTCATGGTAAAGCCCGCCTGGGCTGCCATCCCATTATCAATGTCAAAGGCACACTGGAGATTGGCGATCAATTTGAATGTGGGCATTGTTTTCTTCTGTTTTGTGATGAACACGTCCATTTTGGCAACAACACGCTGATCTCATGGAATGTTGAAGTGATGGATACGGACATCCACCATATCACCGATGCGCAGGCGCAAACGCTCAATCCAGCCAAAGCCGTATCCGTTGGCGAGCATGTCTGGATTGGCAGCCATGCGTGCCTGTTAAAAGGCAGCAGTATCGCCGAACACAGCATTGTTGCAGCGCATGCGGTGGTCACCAAAGCTTTTGATCAGGCCAATATCCTGCTGGCAGGAAATCCGGCGACTGTTAAAAAACATTCTGTAGACTGGCAGGCATAATGCATCAACCCACCATCAACTCAGCATCAAGCATAAAAAAAAGCCTGATCCTTCCGATTCCGTACCTGCTATGTCTGACCGGTTTCGTCTTACCCTTTTCAATCGCCGCTTCGAACGTGCTACTTGGCATGGCGCTGTTATTGAGCATCGTCACGGCTCACTGGTGGCTGGGTGCCCGTTCATTGTGGCAGCAACATCGTAGCCTGATCACAGTCTGGCTTGTCTATATGGCCTTGCTGGTGCTTGGAATGGCGTGGAGCTCTGACATGGCAAGGGGTCTGGTTATCCTAAGCAAGCAATGGTCCTGGTTGATTCTACCTGTGTTTTTTATCGCTTTTTCGCAGAACATCTGGCGCGAACGATTATTCTACAGTGTTTCCGCCGGACTGACTTTACACCTTTTCCTCTGCGTTGCTCAGTCGCAGGGAGTGCCGCTACCCGTTGCTGCGCCCGGCGGCTCCTCTGCCGATGACCCTTCCGGCCTGATCGGTCATATCGGCTTTGGTCTGATCTATGGTATGTGGGCCGCCTGGCTCATTCACTATGGCTGGCTGCAACAGCACTGGCGGCGTTACCTGCCGTGGGCTCTGGCAGTTTTTGCCATCATTATGATTTTCACAGTACAGGGCAGAAGCGGTTATCTGGTCACGCTGGCCTTGCTGGCGCTGCTGATCTGGAAGCTGGGCATTCAATCGATCTCACTGAGGATTCGCCTCATCATAAGCATTGTTGCCATCACAATTTTGGCCGCTGCATGGATATCCAATGTATTTCCCGGCAAGGACCGCATCACAGAAACAATGCAAAGCGTTGAGGCTTTTTCACAAGGTGATTTCCAACACGCCGAGGTTCGCTGGTCGATTTGGTATGCCGCCTGGGAATCTTGGAAGCAGGCACCTGTTCTGGGTGTCGGCACCGGCGGCTTCCCCCTTGCAGCACATCAGGTACAGCTACAACACCCCTCGCTGGTTTATGAAGGCGTCGCCTATCCTGCCCATCCGCACAATATGTATCTGATGGATCTGGCCCGATGGGGCCCAGTCGGTCTGATTCTGCTGCTGCTGCTTTTCTGGTTCTGGTTTCATACGGACCGTAACAGGGGATGGGCCTATCAGCACGGTTGTCTCGTCAGCATTTCTGCCATGGCTTTATTCGTGCATGGTTTCAGTGCACCGAGTCTGGAAGAGTATTACGGCAGTATTTATGCAGCGATCTATCTTGCTGTAGGCTTGGCTGCCTATCAATCAAATGTGAGTGGAAGTGCAAACAATGCAGCATAGACAAATCACTGAGCAGGCATGGGCATCCCTGAAGCCCCTGCTGACGCAGGCAAAGCAGACATCAGATGACAGCTGGATTCATCATTACATCCCTGGCATGGCTGAAACCGAGCAGTATTTTTATGGTAGCCTTGATCGATTCAGTTTATTACTAGCCATCATCAGCCGGCATTTAGCAGCAGGTGCCAGAATTCTCGATGCCGGAGCCGGTTATGGCATTCAACCGGCCGTGTTTAAGCAAGCCGGATTCGATGCTTATGCTTCTGATATTTATGAATCCTTAGCGGTCTACGAGCCGCTTGATATTGCCTATGCCCGCTGGAATCTGGAAGCTGAAGCAGCCCCTTATGCCGATGCTTTTTTTGACGCGGTGGTCTTATCGCAAACCATTGAGCACTTTACGTATTCACCGAAGAAACCCCTGGAAGAAATTTTACGCATCATCAAACCCGGCGGATGGTTACTGATTGATGCGCCGAACATTTCGTCCTTCCACAATATTTCACGTCTGATTCGCGGCAAAAGCGTGCACTGGAGTTTAAAAACACACTATCTGCAACAGGAACCGTTTATCACCGATGGCATCCCTTATTATGACCGCCATAATCATGAATACTGCATGCAGGATTTTCTGGATATTGCCGACTTCTTCAACCTGAGCATTCAACAAAAAGGCTATTATTCACCGGTAAACAGGCAAACTAAATCGGCCTTATCTATCGCTGTTTCCCGCGTTCGGGATATCGTTCCACACTGGCGAAAGGGGCTTTACTGCCTGTATCAGAAATAAACATAAGGGCTGCGTTATTGCGGCAGATTCGGTAACGCTGCAACTACGTTATCATTCCTGATAATAATAGTCATACATCTTCAACAGCGACTCAGTGAGATTCCATGCTTCATTATAAGAGAGTCCGCTTTCATCGGGAAAAACAATCTTCACATATAAATCTTTATTGTGTTTTTCCTGTAATGCGGCCAGTTGTTTATGCATCTCAATAGCGTCCACTTCTCTGAAGGCATTTTCCTGTGGCTCTTTCATCTCGACGAGTAATTTTCCATCGATTTTCTGATAACGAACCATCACCACAAATTTACCCAGCGTGCTGCGGGCAGGCCTGATCAGCTTTTTATATTTCACATCCAGATCGGCATACTCCTGCTGCAATCGATCCAATTGCTCTTTCTGCATACCCGTTTGCTGCATCAACTGCATGTAGTCCTGTGATTTCTCGTTAAAGCTTTGTTGCAATGCATCGTTCTGAAGTTTCAGTGACACCTGTTGTTGTTCTGCAACAGACAACTGCTGGCGCAGCGCATTTTCTGCCAGCTGCCATTGCTGTTGCGCCAACCTGAACTGGTTCAGCTCCTGCTGGGCAATTTTCAGCTTCGCCTCGGCCGTCACCTTTGCATCACCCACGTCCATCAACTGCATGCGCATCATCGCCACTTCATTTTCAAGGCGAGCGATTTTCTGATTCAGCGTGGAGTTCTGAGTCGATGTGGAAGCCAATGCCTGGCTGGCCTGCTGCTCTGCCTGCAACGCCTGGCGCAACTGATTGACCAAATCCATATTGCGGATCAATAGCGTCAGCATTGCCAGCAAAAAGATCATCAGAATGACGGTCATGATATCCGTAAATGAAGGCCAGAAGCCCTCATCACCCTGCTGTTGATGGTGCATTCTTAAATCGACAAATCCGTTTTGCTGCATAGGCATATCAGTCTTGCAACCGGAACCCTTCGCGCAGCAAAGCCTGAGTTGCTTCCAGCTGCTGCATCACCTGCGCATGGGCACGCTCATCCTGCTGCAACTGTTGCTGCATCGCCTGCATCATTTCCGGCATTTGCTGCTGCGACTCCTGCATCTGCTTGGTTAAGCCCCCCATACTTTGCAGCAGTTTAGCCAGCGTTTGCATGAGTTCATACAGCTTACGGTGTACCGCATCGGGAGATTCCGCTTCCTCCGCCAGCAAGCGGGTGGTGGTAATCTGCTCCAGTGCTCCTAACAAGCCGGTCTGGATCTGTTGCAGGGCGGTAAAGAAATAACCCAGAAAGATATAGCAGACAATTGCCGTCATGGTCGTTGATAATGCCGTCGACATGCCATGAATCACCATGCCCATACCGGTGGATGAGACGGCCGACTCAAGCAGGCTCGATGCACCGAACAGGGCAATCGACAGCGATACGATCGTGCCGAACACACCGCATAAAATCAGCACATGATGGACAAAGCGGATGCTGCCCGCGCGCGTACTTTCAGCTGCCACCAGCGCAGAAGCCAACGCCTGATGGTTAATCGTGGCATGCTCCTTTTTCAGATGCAGAATGGTCTGGTAACGAATATTCACCATGCTGCCTTCATCAACGCCGTAGGTCGGATCTGCAGCCCCGTCCTGCAAATGCCGGTGAAACTTGGCCAGCGCCAGTTCTTCGCGCCGATAATGGAAAAGCAATATCAGTAATCGAATCACCGCCACTGAAAACAGGGCGAGAATGAAACCATTCAAAATCAAACCCAGATGGGTTTGCTGATTGCTCGTATACATCTGTGCCACTGTGTCGGAAAACAGCAACAGCACGCCGATACCCACCAGCAGAAAAGCTGCAAATTGCCACAAACTGTTGCGGCTAAGATTCGGATTAAATCCGTAGATATTCATGTTTCCACCTCTGCTCTATGTTCCAAACTTGCATCACTTCGGAGTAACCAGCCTGCCCACCACCGCTGCTCCCACCGCGTCGCCATACACGTTGATGGTCGTGCGACAGCGATCCAGAAACCAGTCAATCGCCAGAATCAACCCGATACCTTCCAGTGGCAAGCCGACAGCCTCCAGCACAATCACCATTGTCA
This sequence comes from Zetaproteobacteria bacterium CG_4_9_14_3_um_filter_49_83, assembly GCA_002791545.1. GTDB lineage: Bacteria > Pseudomonadota > Zetaproteobacteria > Mariprofundales > Mariprofundaceae > CG1-02-49-23. Next base: position 8,412 of record PFXG01000061.1, on the reverse strand, counting down.
CCAGACCGGCTTCGGGAATGCCTGCCGCCCCGATCGCCGCCATCGTGGCCGTTAACAGCACCACCATCTGCTGACCAAAACCCAATTCTATGCCATAAGCCTGAGCAATAAACAAGACTGCCACCGCCTCATACAGTGCGGTGCCGTCCATGTTGATCGTTGCCCCGAGCGGCAACACAAAACGGCGGGCATTGTTATCAACGCCGGCATTTTTTACGCCTTCGAGTGTCATCGGCAGCGTAGCACTGCTGGAGGCGGTGGAAAATGCTGTCATCAGTGCACTGCCCATATGGCTTAAATATTCCATGACGGAGCGTCGGGCCAGCAGCAACAGAATCAGGCTGAGCACTACAGCATGCGTCAGTAAACCGGAAATTACAGCGGCTGCATATTTAGCCAGTCCTGCCAATTGATTGAAAAATGCTTCGCCGCCTCCGGCGCTGCCCAGCTTGGATGCAATCAAAGCAAACACGCCAATCGGCGCAAACCACATAATCCATTCAACCATCGTCATCATCGCTTCGTTCAAGCCCTCAAAAAAGCGGATCACCGGCTTGCCCTGTTCTGCCAGCGTCGACAACGCCGCTGCAAAAAAGATGCAGAAGACAATGATCGGCAACAGCTTCATCTCGGCCGCAGCGCCGATAATATTCGGATGCACCAGCGACAAAATCAGATCACTCAGGCCAACATCACCGGCTTTCGGCGTGGGGGCGCTGAGATCCAGTGGCAGGTTAACACCCACACCGGGCTGCCACAGATTGGCCATCAGCAAACCTGTCGACACAGCGATAAAGGTTGTACAGGCATAATACGCCACCGAATAAGCACCAAGCCGACCGAGCTTGCGCACATCCCCCAGCCCTGCCACACCGGTGATCACGCTGGCCGCAACCAGCGGCACAATCAGCATTTTCAGCGACGTCAAAAACAACTCTCCCAGCCACGCCACCGATTGCATGGCATCGCCCCAGAGATAACCACTGACACCACCGGCAACGATGCCGAACAGCATCAACCACAGCAGTGTTTTCTCTCCGGCGAAATTCATGCGGCTTTACTCTGACTCAATTCGCTCAGGGACCAGCGCGAGCGAACGTCCCAGCCATCCTCGCCCGCAGGCAAGCCATGTCGCATGCGCTGAAATCCGGCATAGGCAATCATCGCTGCATTATCAGTACAATATTTCTGCCCCGGCAATACAGCCCGAATGCCCTGTTTTTTCCCCTGCACTTCTAGCATGCTGCGCAGTGTTCGATTGGCCGCCACACCACCGGCAATGACCAGTGCGCTCACCGATTCACGTGCACAGGCTGCCAGCGACTTTTTCACCAGCACATCGCAGATGGCTGTTTCCACCGATGCCGCCAGATCGCGTCGCGTCTGTGCATCATGCATGTCCGCATCCTGTGAGGCATACAACACGGCTGTTTTTAAGCCCGAAAAGCTGAAGTCCAGATTATTCCGATTAAGTAAAGGTCGCGGCAAAGAAAATGCGTCCGGGCGACCGTCTCTGGCCAATTGTGAAATCTCAGGCCCACCGGGATATGGCAAGCCAAGAATACGCGCTGATTTGTCAAAACACTCTCCGGCCGCATCATCAATGGTTTGACCAATCACCTGATATTCACCAATACCATCCACCCGCACCAGCAAGGTATGTCCGCCGGAAACCAGCAAGGTAACAAATGGAAACTCTGGTAATTCACTATCAATTCCCGGCGCCAGCAGATGTCCTTCCATATGATGAACAGGCAACACCTCGATGCCATTGGCCAGCCCGGCCGCCTGCGCAAACGACACGCCCACCAGCAACCCGCCCATCAACCCCGGCCCGGCAGTCACCGCAATCGCATTCAGTGTCGACCAGTCCACATTCGCCTGCGCCATCACATCCGCGACCATGGCCGGAAGCACGATTAAATGCTCGCGCGAAGCAATTTCCGGCACCACACCGCCAAAACGTGCATGAATATCAATCTGGCTGCGAATACACTCACCGAGAATTCGCCCCTGCCCGCTTGCCATATCACCCTCATACAGCGCCACGGCCGTTTCGTCACAGGATGTTTCAATTCCAAGGATTCGTATCATCTTGCCCCATCATTACATCAGAATTTACCGGCGCAAGCCTATCACCCTCACGCTGAACGGCACGGATCAAATCCGGAAGCTTTCAAAACCATGCTTGGCCGCACTGCAACCCCCACCCTGACCCAAGCATACTTGCTGAAGTTATTTTTATTTATTAATGCAATTGATGGTTATTCCGCCGCCAATACGCTCTGATCAAAAGAGAACATCTTCCAGTTTTTGCTCAGCGCTCTGCGCTGCCCGTTATAGATCAATACAGCGTTTGTGATCTGGTCCGTGCGCTGTAGGATTCTCTCGACAGGCGCAAATTGTGCCGCGTGATACGTTGACCCTGACTTAATATCACAGATTTATCTTGTCTCCCGCTTTGTAGAAGCGGATCAATCTCATTGCCATTACTATCTCGATAATAGTAAAGATTGGATAGTTTCCCTTTTAATACACATGCTCACAGGGCAATCTATGTAAATACAGAGTTCAACCCCCTAAATACATAAACAAGATTAATTTTTTTACTGTTTACGGTTCGACTTCACGTGGATTGTTACCGCCGTTTTCAATTCTCTGTTCAAAGCGCAGTGTTGGCCACCCTTTAATCTTAAGCGCACAGGATGGAACAATGAACGATATTGAGGCAATTCAACAACTGGAAGCATCAGGCCGTTACAGGGTCATTGAACGACTGAATGCACCTGCCTGTTACAATCAGGGAGAACCTGTCACCGCCCGCATTGGTATCGTCATCGATGTCGAGGCTACAGGGCTGGATACGGCCAATGATAAAATCATCGAACTGGGTTTTATTGTGTTTTCGTATGATGCGCACAGCGGTCTGATTTATCGTATTCTGCACAGCTATGGCGGTTTTGAAGACCCGTTGGAACCGTTGCAGGATATCATCAAACAGATCACCGGCATCAGCGATGAGATGGTCAAAGGTCAGAAGCTGGATGATAATCAGATCAATCTCTGGCTGGAAAAAGCAGATCTGATAATTGCTCACAACGCATCCTTTGATCGCCCGATGCTTGAGCGTCGGCTACCGATCACCGCTCAGGCCAACTGGGCCTGCACCTTCAGTGATATAGCCTGGCAGGATGAAGATATCACCAGCCTCAAACTCGATTATATCGCTTATAAACTTGGCTATTATTTCGACGGCCATCGGGCAGTGAATGATGCGCAGGCTACGCTGCACCTGCTGACCAAGGCTCTGCCCTGCTCCGGCACGCTGACCATGAGCGCCCTGCTTACGCATGCACGAGAGAACAGCCGACGCTATTTTGCCATAGCTGCCCCCTTTGACAGAAAGGATGATCTCAAGGCGCGCGGTTACCGCTGGATGGCCGATTTCGTCTATGTCGATCACGGCAAACAGAAGAAAGGCGTGTGGAGCAAATCGGTTGCCCAGGCCGATATAGATGCCGAACAACAGTGGCTTACCGACACGGTCTATCGCGGCAAGGCACCGGCATTCACCTTTAAGGATATCACGGCAAAAGAGCGCTATTCAGTCAGGGAATTCGCAGGCTGATTCACGCCTGCTGTGAAGCGCAAGCCGTGGGTGTTTAAAAGGACTCTTGGCCCCTCAAGGCGATCCGGGTGAACAGGACCTGTTTACAAGTGCCCGTTAAACCGTGTCAAAGTTGCACTTACTGCCGGAGGTGATGCCATGAATGTGAAAATAAACATGACCGTATCAACAAATGACTTTCCAGCCAACACATAGTATAAAAGCCAAAGCGCTTAAACGTAACCTGTCAGCGCTGAGTAAATCAGCAGCAAGGCTACGCATATGAGAAAGGATAAATCCCTGCAAGAAAAGCACAAATGCATTTTAGATGCAGTCAAAATGTCCATTTATCCAGCCTGACTCCTTCAGATATTTTCCAGCGCAAAGCAGATGGCAGGAGAATCAATAAATTAATCAGTGATACCACGCAAAGTCCATTTTCAGGCATTGGGAAACCAGAAGCATTAAAAGAATATCTGGCTGGCTTTTGGTCCCGCAGAATAGATGATTCTCACAGGTTGGTTTATGCAGTTACCGATACGCATATCATGGTAATTTCTTGCAAGTATCATTATGAAAAGGGCTGACCATGGATCAATGGGTCTCGATTGATTTTACTTTCCTTGTATTTCTTTGATTTTCTGTCACCACCCCGCCCCTTCGGATGAGCCTGCCTTGCCGTCAGTTCCTCTATTCTTTCTTTGAATCTATCTGAGCCAGGCTCCCATGATTTGTTCGTGGCATGCCTTATCTCATCAAGTTTGTCTGACTCAATATGGCTGGCAAATAGTCCCTTATAAGCGTCACAAGCTCAGCAGCATTGGCACCCAAAGCCAAATACAGCTCATGCGGCTTGATTGGGTGGCTTCCTTGGTGATATGCATCTGGATAAAGAAATCCACATTCGGGATAAGCTGAGAGAAGGCATTGAGCTCACCCAGGGCCCGGTCAGCCTCGCTGAGTATATTCAGGATTTCACCATCGGCAATTTCCCATGCATGATTGATGCTTTCAGGTACAAAACTCTTGTATTCGTATTGTTGCTTGTATGTTCCAGCTACATAGTCGTCGATATTCATGTTACATCCAAAACCAATGCTTTTTCTGACATAGTTCTTTCTTTATGTCAGAAACTTAGGTTTAAGCCATATATCAAGTTAACACCATGTTTTCGATATAAAGAAGTCCATATATCAAATTCTTCACCTGCATCAGTTGTCAGCTCCGGAGGCCTTTGAACCAGGGTGACTTGAACAGTGAGGCGAAACTATCGGGGTGCGATCTATCATTGTACCAACTTGATTTCACCAAATAATGATACAACGATAGACTTGACCCTTCTTGCCCCTTAACTATTGTCTAAACTTGTTGTCAGGCCTTTTCAGATAGGCGGTTCATGACATACTTATGCAGCACACTGGACATGAGTGTCTGGTATGGAAGACCTTCAATCAACGCTCTTTCCTGTAATAACTCCAAATCCCTCTCCGACATGCGAGTATTCACACGCTTGTCTTTCTTGAATGTGCTTTTTGCAGCTGCTTTATATTTACTGATTTCTGATGGACTGGAAACAGATTCCCACTCTTCATTTTCATAAGAATGAAGAATCTCTTTTTCTTCGTTATCAAGTTTAAGAGTCATCTGATACCTCCAGGTATTTCTTGGTTGCTTTTCGACTTGGAATAATTGTTTTCAAGAAAATTTCGCTTTCATTTTCAATAAATGGAACCAAATAAGCGTAGCCTTCAATACTAACAACAAACATCTTCTGATTCGGATATTTTAAAGTGTTAGGGTGCTGAGGTGAGGGGTCAGCAGGGCTTGATTCGCGGATTTTACCCCTCCCATATCCATTAATAACATGTAGCAGAGTGATTTAAATTTCCAATATATGCAATGAGTAAAAGGCTCGGGATCCGCGAATCAAGCCCTGACCCCTAGTGTACATGATGCCTTATCCAGACGTTGGCGGCATCAGGTTGTTGCAGAGGATGGCTTTGTAGTTGTGGGTTTGGATGAGCGTAGGGTTGCAACGTTTAAGCAGCTTCATCATGAAAATACCGCGCTGGCGCAAGATGAGCTATTGCTGCGCTATCGGGTGCGCAATGGGGTGGTTAAATTTGCGACTAATGCGTTCTTTTTTCAGGAAGGGCACGCCCAGGATTTCCAAGCAGGTCGCTTTGGCCAGTTTCGTGTGGATGAAAAGGGTGAACTATTATTGGTGACACTCTTTGATCAGGATTTAAAAGAACTTTAAGAAGCATGAGGAGGAATGGTCTTGATTCGAGGATCCCGAGCCTTTTACCTATTGTATATATTGAAAGTTTAAATCACTCTACATCGAGTCACTAATGGATATAGGAGGGGCAAAATCCGCGAATCAAGCCCTGACCCCTCGTCTTTCCGTCTTTCTGTCATAATCGAATAGTGATTTTCGCCATCACTTTTCCGACCATGTCGGGTTCTACCCTGATTGACAATTATTGCCTGCGTAATCTCCGGTGAGCACGCACATCAACGCCTTGATCAATGCCGGGTTCGTGAGGAAATAGCACCGCTTTTTCCCGTCTTCAGTGAAACTGACAACTCCCTCGCGCCTTAGAATCGACAGGTGTTGTGACAGGTTGGGTTGCGGAACGCTGAGAATCTCGCAGACATCGCTGACGCATTTCGTGCCATCCTTCAAAGAATCTAGGATAGCAAGTCGCGTCGGATGAGCCAATACGCGTAGCAGTTCCGCCCATTCGGCATAATTGATTGTTTCCACAGTCACGTCCTCGCTGACATTTCCAATCGGGGAGGCATTCAAAAGGTGAGCACCTTGTCGCTGTCCACCACCCATTCAGCAAGAGCGCCCATCGTGGATTGCTCCGCCCCTTCAAAATACGGGTGTTTTTTGTAGATCCCACAACGGGTCATGCAGGTGCCGCAAACTTTAACGGAAACGCCTCCGCCGATAAGATCTTTCAGCATCTGCGAAAGATCCTGGTCGTAACCTTCCGGCGGCTTACAGACATTCCTTGCCATGTCCACGGCATCGTTCATTAAAAAAATCCGCACGCTCTGGCCGGTTTCCAGTAGTTTTCTGGCAAGACGCAGGCCGTTCCAGGTCACGTCCGTGTTGTCATAGGGTTCGCGGTTGAAAATAATCAAGATCTTCATGGTTCTCTCCTGGTTAAAATGATGTTTCCTGCCTGATCAGCAGTATTCCAAAGTGGTACGGGCAGCATGTCGAAATATCGATTTGCTCCTGCGGCGTGAATCCAGCGGCTTCCGCCCAGGCTTTGCACTGTTCAGGGCTGGGTCTGATCTCCATGGATGGTCCGCGAGGGGTGGGTATGTCGCGTCTCCAATGGATGACCGAGGCCATCCCGCCAGGCTTCAGAATCCGGTGAGCTTCCTTCAGCAGTTCCACTGGATGCTCGATATGCAAAATGTTGTAAATCATGACATGCGCGACGCTCCTATCGGGCAGCCCTGTGCCGTTCTCGACGAAATCGCGTGTCACTAATCGAACATTCTGGAGACCTAGGCGGTTACATTTTTCATCCACGAAGGCGACGAGGTCAGCCTCGATATCAAAGCCATGAACAATCCCTGAGATCTTTTGGGCAGCGGGAATAGTGAACGTCCCGTAACCCACCCCAAACTCAGCAACATCCCCCTGATCGACACGGCTGGCAACCAGTGTATCGATAAGGCAGTAGGCGTCGAAAAAACTACCCCAGTAATCTTCTTTTGGCATACCGCTCTCTCGGCCTTTCATTCCTCAGCTCCTTTGTGCCTTCGTATTCTCATATTCGCATAATAATATGTGAAATGATGAACCTGATCAAGTTAAAATTTCTGATCTTTCGCAAGAGGTTGAACATAAAAGTGTTAAATATGTCGTCTACGGCTGTTCTTCTACTTGATTTGTGCCCGGAAAGAAGCGTTCATTCATGGTGTAAGCAGAGGCTAAAAAGCCATTCCCAAATTTCAAAAACAAATTCAGGGAAAGTTCCGGAGCACCACCAGCTGAGCCATGAAGACATGGAAGGAGTTCTGATAGTGTTAGGTTACTATACAACGTCACCATCAGGAGTATCCTCCCATGTCCTACACGCATTTTAGTGAGCAGGAGTGGTATGTCATCTATCAAAGACCTCTGCACCGTATTGAGCCTTATATATTTCCCTAAGTCACTGTTTTAATTAAAACAAGTATCACATAAGGGAGGCAATATGCCTGGATTTTCAGCTCATATGACTGAATCACGACTTGGTAGCGACCACCAACTGGTAAAAGTTTATTACCTGCTGGATTGGGATCGGTTTACCGATTTACTTACTGATGTATACAAACGCCAGGAGTCCGTTGCTGGTGTTAAGCCATACGACCCACCCGGTAAAAATGTTTCGCGCGATGATTTTACAGGCATGGCACAGCTTAATGTGACGCTAAAATGGAAGAGGCGTTGAAGGTTCGATTGGATTTCATGTGGTTTACAGACTTTGATGCATCCGAATCTGTTCCCGATGAAACCAGCATCTGTCGTTTCCGCAATAGACTTGTTAAACAAGGTTCGGATTCCATCCTTTTTGCCGAGCTGAACCGCCAACTGACTGAACACAACATCATGGTGAAAGCAGCGCATGCAGCTATTATTGATGCTTCGATTATTGAATCTGAGGCCAGACCGAAGCAGACCATTGAACCCATTCCTGAAAAAAGGTGTCAGGTCTTGAATCTTGAATCATCACCCCTCCAATTCCTAATAATCTTACTTACCAGAGAGTAGTGAACACCTGCATATTTTGCAA
>PFXG01000014.1:1958-6046 GCA_002791545.1 Zetaproteobacteria bacterium CG_4_9_14_3_um_filter_49_83 | reverse complement strand
ATATATATCAGTAGTTTAACATCATTTTAATAGTATTATTTCGACCTATTTCCATAAATAAAAAACATGCTTTTAAGGGTGCGGAATGTCGGTTATAAGCCCGTTAAATCGGGAGATATTTAATCAATCGAGTGTGCCCCGGTTGCTTTATTCTTCCTGTCCTGGTCATAATTAAATATCTGCATCGCACAAATGGTTGGCCAAAAGAGGACGGGGACAAGTAAATACATGAGCGGGTTACTAGGGTTAGCTACAATAGCATTACCACTGAAAAGGGCTGAGAGTAAGCTGCCTGCAATTAAAGCAGGGTAATATTTATTTCTGTTAATTTCATTTCCCTTTAAATGTTGCCTCAAGAGGGAGATAAACATGATGGTTGAATACACGCCCATCCAGTACTGCGTTAAAAGAATGTATGTATCCTCTTCCCATAAGCTTAAACTGCCACTGATTACACCTATAGTAAAAATGAGGCCGGGAAATGAAAGGGGTAAAAGAAGGGAAGCCAGGCAGAAAGATATAATCATGCCTTGAGTTGTTATGAGGTGTTTTTTTAAATGCATTGGCATTTCAGGATGTCTTTTCGATAGCGTTTCATAAGCACAATCATGGGTATATTCACGGGCTGTGTCGCCATCAATGCAGATGAAGGTGGAGATTTTTTTAGAGCGACAGGTGGCTGCACCTTAGCGACCTGTTCGAAATACGGGAACCATTTCATGACGAGCAAGCCGGGAAAGTGAAGCGTCATGCATGGAAACCAGCGCCGGGCATGTTATCGTTGTGCCATGTTTGGATGTCGGAGATGACAATTGCCTCAATCACAGGATAAGGCTGATATCGTATTAGGCCACGAGAAAACCGAGCTGCGCTTTGCGCAGGCGCTGGCTGAGCGTCGTTTGCATCATGCGTGGCTGCTGTATGGCGTGCATGGTATTGGCAAGCGGATGCTGGCTGAACAATTGGCGGCTCGTTATTTGTGTGAGGGCGAGGCGAGTCAGCAACAAGCGTGTGGCGCATGCCATGGCTGCCGTATGCTGGCAGCGAGCTCGCATCCCGATTTCACTTTTATTGGCAGAGAAGAGAAAAAACGTGATATCACCATTGCTCAGGTACGTGATCTTCAGTCATTTCTGGCGATGAGCGGACGCGAAAGTGAAAAGCGCGTGGCCATTCTCGATGGTGCCGACAGCATGAATTTGCAGGCGGCCAATGCCCTGCTCAAAGGTCTGGAAGAGCCACCGGCCGGAAGCCTGCTGCTGATTGTCTGCCACAATATGATTCGCATACCGGCCACCATTCGTTCGCGCTGCATGCTGGAGCATTGCTCACCTCTTGCCGATGAATTCATGCAACAAATCCTTCAGCGCCTTCCCGTCGCTGAAGATGCAATGCCGATGCTGTATGAGATGGCGCAAGGGTGTCCGGGCCGGGTGATGGCGTTGCAGGATAAGGCTGTGGCCGATGCCTGCATGGGCTGGCATGCATTGACGCAGAATGTGGTTAAAGCCGATGTGGCGGATGTTCAGGCATGGATGCAGCAGTACGTAACGCTGGTGCCGCATGATCTTATTGTCGGCGTGGTGTATGCACACGTGGCAAGGCTTATACAGTCGGCCACGGTGTCGTTTGATGTGCGTGAGCATGTCTTTGCGGCCATGAAGGACTGGCTCTGCTGGCCCAAAGAGGTGCAGATGCACAGCCTGCGTCCGGCACCGACATTGCTATCCCGTTATATGGATCTCAGGTCAGCTTTGAGGGAAGTCGAAGTCACACATTAAACCGGCTGGCAACAGGCTGCTTATAAGACGTAAAGATTTGGTGGCTTTATTCCTTTTGTTTCGATGCTATCTTTGCCCGCCTAATCAGGGAGATTACCTCTTCATGCAAAGTTATTACGTCACAACACCTATTTATTATGTCAACGATGAGCCGCATCTGGGGCACGTGTATACCACGGTTGCCGCCGATGTTCTGGCCCGGCATCAGCGTTTGTATGGCCTCGATGCATTTTTTCTGACCGGTGTGGATGAACATGGGCAAAAAGTGCAGCAGGCGGCTGAAGCACGTGGTATTGCGCCGATTGAGCTGGCCGATCAGGTGGTGGAGCGCTATCGCGCCCTGTGGCCGAAACTTTCGATTTCGCATGACGATTTCATTCGCACCAGTTCCGAGCGTCATCAACAAGCAGTGCAGGAGATGTGGCGGCGCATTGATGCCTCCGGCTCGATGTATAAGGGTTTTTATGAGGACTGGTATTGCGTGCCCTGTGAAACCTACTGGAAAGAAACCCAGATTAAGGAAGCCGGATGCTGGGATGATGAGCAGACCAAACATCTTTGCCCCGATTGCAAACGTCCGGTTGAACGGGTGCAGGAGGAATCGTATTTCTTCCGTCTGGGAGATTATCAGCAGGCTTTACTCGATCATATTGCCAAGAATCCTGACTTTATCGCACCTGTATCGCGTCGTAACGAGGTGGTTCGTTTTGTTGAAGGTGGCTTGCATGATTTATCGGTGTCGCGAACAACTTTTTCATGGGGTGTGCCGGTTCCCGGTGATGATAAACACGTGGTGTATGTGTGGATTGATGCACTGACCAATTATCTGACCGGCTTAGGCTTTCCGGATAAGGATGTGAGTCAGTACTGGCCGGCCGATGTGCATTTGATTGGCAAGGACATTCTGCGCTTTCATGCGGTCTACTGGCCCTGCATGCTGATGGCCGCTGGCATACCTCTGCCCAGGCGGGTGTTTGCCCACGGCTGGTGGACGGTTGAAGGTGAGAAAATGAGCAAGTCGAGAGGCAACGCCTTGGCTCCGGATGATTTGATGGCTCGTTATGGTGTTGACCCGCTGCGTTATTTTTTGCTGCGCGAAGTGCCGTTCGGGCAGGATGGCGACTTTTCTCATGATGCTTTAAAGCAGCGCTACAACAGTGAGCTGGCTAACGACCTGGGCAATATGCTGAATCGGTCCCTGTCGATGCTGCAAAAGTATCGTGATGGCATTATCCGACATACGGGTGTTGAGATGTCCGGCGACAGAGCCTTGATTGCTAATGTGGAGGCGATGCAACGGGAAGTACATGAGCATCTTCAGCAGCAGGCTTTTCATCTGGCGCTGGAGCGCATCAATGAAGTGGTTCGTCACGGCAATCGATATGTCGAAGACAATGCGCCGTGGGCACTGGCCAGGCAGGGTGATGATGAACGGCTGGATACTGTACTGTATCATCTGGTTGAAATGCTTCGGCTGGTGACGCTGGAACTGACACCATTTATGCCGGAAAAGGCTGCGGCTATGCTGGAACAGTTGATGAATGCAAGTGTATCCGTGGATGGACTTCGCATGCATGAACTGGGAGGATGGGGCTTGTTGACCGATGGTCACCAGTGCGCCAGGCCAGAACCTGTTTTTCCGCGAATGGATGAATAGGATGTATTGCAGAAGCCTGAGATCAGGAGAGTACTTCATCGAATGAGACGCTATGCCTAGGGCTTTTTTTAAGCGATATGTTCCTGATCATGAAACGATCAAGAGCCATAAAAGCTTACGGTTTTTCGGAAAACTGTTGCATTTGCCCTGCCTGTGGCATTTCTCGCGCAAGTCAGTGGCGATGGCTGTGGCCGTGGGCCTGTATTGCGCCATGATGCCGATTCCCTTTCAAATGGTGCTGGCGGCTGCGATGGCCATTATGTTGCAGGCAAATCTGCCGATTTCAGTCGCTCTGGTATGGTTGACCAATCCGATTACGATGCCACCTGTTTATTATGGAGCTTATAAGTTTGGTGCGTGGGTTACGTCCACACCACCACATGAATTCGATTTTGAACCATCGCTGAATTGGGTATTACATGGCATGACGGCAACATGGCAGCCGTTTCTTATTGGTTGTTTTTTGCTGGGTCTTATTCTGGCGGTCAGCGGTTATTTCTTTGTTTATTTCCTATGGCGTTTTCTGGTGCTTAAAAAGTGGCGGGAGCGCCCTCATCGTTAGGAGGCTGTCCGAGAATAGAAGAACCTACTGCGGCAAAGCGGATATTGGCCATTTTCCCCGTTCATTCTCGTTAAATGCAAGCAGCATT
>PFXG01000014.1:0-1939 GCA_002791545.1 Zetaproteobacteria bacterium CG_4_9_14_3_um_filter_49_83 | reverse complement strand
GAATAGAAGAACCTACTGCGGCAAAGCGGATATTGGCCATTTTCCCCGTTCATTCTCGTTAAATGCAAGCAGCATTCGCCTCACATGAACAAAAAAACCGACTCGATCCCGCTTTCACTCGTGACTATTCCTGTTCTCGGACAGCTTCCTGGTCATGATTTCTGCTGAAGTTAAGGCAAAGCTCTTACAATCCTTATCGATTCATCAAACATCTGCCCAATGGCGAGCTGTGAGTGGCGGTTGCATTAATCAAAGTTATCGGCTCTCTGCTGCTACGGGTGATTTTTTTATCAAGTTCAACCATGCTGACAAAATTGAAATGTTCGAAGCCGAGCTGGAAGGGCTGCAAGCATTGAGGCAGTCGCAGGCGATTCGGGTGCCTGAACCATTAACCAGTGGATGCGACGAGCAATATGCCTGGCTGGTTTGTGAATATATTGAGCTGCATGGGCGAAACGACAGTCAGGCGCAAGCAAGGCTGGGACAACAGCTGGCGGCCATGCATCGGAGTACGCAATCCGGCTTTGGCTGGCATCGTGATAATTGCATCGGCAGCACACCGCAAATTAATCATCGGCAGGCGCATTGGGCGGATTTTTTTTGCCAGTCCCGGCTTGCAGATCAGTTGCAACGGTTGCAGCGGTTTCCGTGGAGTCGTGATTTGCTGCGGAAAGGTGAGCAAGTGTTGCCGGTGTTTCACGCGATGCTTGAAAATCATACGCCGCTGCCATCGTTGTTGCATGGGGATTTGTGGGCTGGAAATTATGCGGTCGATGAACGTGCTCAGCCGGTAATTTTTGATCCGGCAGTTTATTTTGGCGACAGAGAAACAGATCTGGCTATGACTGAATTGTTCGGTGGCTTCTCAACAGACTTTTATCAGTCATATCAGGAAAGCTGGCCGCTTGATGAGGGGTATCGGGTGCGTAAATACGGCTACCAGTTATATCATATTTTGAATCACGCCAATTTATTTGGCAGTGGATATGCATCGCAAGCTTCTAATTTGATGGATCGGATTCTGACTGCGTAAAGCATTACTCCCGACCGCATGGCCGGGAGTGATGTGAATATTTTCGGTGAGTTTTATTCGCTCTTGTTGAGGTGAATGTCCATTTGCGGGAACGGTATGGAGATGCCGTTCTCATCAAAGGCAAGTTTGATTTTTTCATTCAGGTCGAAATAGACGGCCCAATAATCGCCGCTGTTCACCCATGGGCGCACATTAAAATTGACGCTGCATTCGGCCAGTTCACCCACCACCACCAGCGGTGCAGGCTCGGGCAGGATACGTTCGTCTGCCGCCAGGATATCAACAATCAGTTGCTTGGCCTTTTTAAGATCATCACCGTAACCAATGCCGAACACCATATCGATACGGCGTGTGCTGCGGGCAGAGTTATTGGTGATGTTGCCATGATAGATGTTGCCGTTGGGCACGATGATTTCACGGTTGTCGCCGGTGCGCAGTGTGCTGGTGAAAATGCCAATCTGTTCGACCACACCGCTGACGCCGCCAGCTTCGATAAAATCACCCAGCTTGAACGGGCGGAAGATAATCAGCAGTACGCCAGCCGCAAAGTTTTGCAGTGAGCCTTGCAGTGCCAGGCCAACAGCCAGGCCGGCAGCACCGATCAGGGCAATGAACGATGTGGTATCAACACCAAGTTTTCCCAGTGCGGCAACGATGACAAACAGCAGCAGAACAGTTCTGGAAATCGACAATACGAACCTGGTTAGCATCGGGTCGGTGCCGGCTTTGTCCAGCATGGTGTGGGCAAGCTTGATGATGAAGCCGATGGCCATCCGTCCGATAATGAAAATAGCCAGCGCCAGGCCGATGTTGACACGGCAAATTTGTTCTAGGCCACCCTGCAACTATTTTTGGTCATTTTGAGTATATCGAGTAATTGTCGTGTATTCAAAAGTAATTGGCGCA
>PFXG01000049.1 GCA_002791545.1 Zetaproteobacteria bacterium CG_4_9_14_3_um_filter_49_83 | reverse complement strand
CACTCATCACCAACTTCACTCTGCCATTGGCGCCGGTTACAATAAAATCATTACGCAAAACAACCTGACCGCGTTCGACCACTTCTTTAACACTACCGCGTTCGACCCAGGCCTCACCGCTAACATATACCGCCCGACCGACTCCGGACGCCGCATAAACTTCCGAGATCGGAAAAATTGTGAATATCCCGATTATCATCACGGTGATAAGACTTAAACGCTGCATATCTGCCTCCCATAGCACAACGACTCTATATTGGATTGACAGCTTAGCACAAGCAGTGATGCGTGTCACCTTATCCAAGCCAGTAAATTCAACAAAAATATCATCAGAGCATTTATTCATCCCATATTAAACATTGACTCCATATGCCTGTATCTTATGATGTGCCGCGTCTGAAAGTACGTTTTAGTATTTTATGCAACACCCATCGAAGTTCTATCTTGCACCTCGTCTGGTTTTTTCATAATACATAGCAACACTTCCAGCTTAATCAGTCTTTCACTTGAAAGGCTAAATTTTATAACAATAGGAAAATGAATTATGTCTACAACAACTGGTACCGTTAAATGGTTCAACGAAGCAAAAGGCTTTGGCTTTATCGAACAGGAATCTGGCCCTGACGTATTCGCACACTACAGTGCAATCGCTGGCTCAGGCTTTAAGACTCTTGCTGAAGGTCAAAAAGTTGAATTCACGGTAACACAAGGTGCGAAAGGTCCTCAGGCTGAGAACATCATCGCAATTTAATTTTATTCTGTCATGTTCATCATGACTGATTAAGATAAGCTACAGCATACAACTTAAAAGGTGGGACCCATGGGTTCCACCTTTTTTTATTTATTCCCCATCCGCATAAAACAAACAATATACTGCAAAAAAATTGCTGCCACCTCACCATTCTTGCAGAATAACTCACATGAAAATCATTACAGCCAACATCAACGGCATCCGTTCAGCAACCAGCAAAGGATTCTGGGCCTGGATTTCCGAAGAAAATCCCGACGTGCTTTGCCTGCAAGAGCTTAAAGCACACCAACATCAAATCCCGAATGAAGCCAAACCGAACGGCTATCACTGCTATTATCATTTCGCTCATAAACCCGGCTATTCAGGCGTAGCGCTATATAGCAAGTCACAACCAGACAACGTACATATTGGCTTAAACTCAGTCGATTCCGATTCTAATTGGCAGGATATGGATATGGAAGGCCGATATATTCAGGCTGATTTTGGCAATCTGTCGATCATTAGTGCATATTTCCCTTCCGGCTCATCAACCGCTGAAAGACAAGCTATAAAAATGTCATTCCTTGAACATTTTTCACCTTTCATTCATCGCCTTAAAGAAGAAGGGCGTGAAATCATTTTATGCGGAGATATCAATATCGCACATCAGAATATCGATTTAAAAAACTGGAAAGGAAATCAAAAAAACTCCGGATTTCTACCCGAAGAGCGTGCGTGGCTTGATCACTTGTTTACAAGGCAAGGATTTGTAGATGTCTTCAGGGCACTATACCCTGAAAAAGAGCAGTATAGCTGGTGGTCAAACAGAGGCCGCGCACGCGAAACCAACGTCGGATGGCGTATTGACTACCACATCACCACACCAAAAATAACTAAAGCCTTTCAAACGATTAATATGTACACCGACACTTGGTTCTCGGACCATGCTCCAGTCATTGCAACACTGGACAAAAATGATGTCTCAATCTCAATTCACGGGTAATCTATTTTATTCACGCCCTGTAAAGCACACAAAAAATATCCGATATAGCGTCCGGCCTCATAGAAAGCTACATTTGCCAGATGCCACATCTTGTCCTTATCGACGGTCCGAATTACGTATTCCGAGCCTTTCATGCCGTAAAACACAATCTTGCCAACAGCAAAGGTCAACCGACCAACGCTGTATTTGGCTATGTTCAAATGATCCGCAGTATTCTAAAGGATCTTATGCCGACGCATATTGCTGTTGTATTCGACCCCAAGGGCGGCACCTTCCGCAATCGAATTTATCCCGAATACAAAGCACATCGTCCGCCAATGCCGGAAGATCTGGCCAAACAATGGCCATATATTTTCGATGTCACGGACGCATTTAACCTGAATCGTATTTGTGTTGAAGATTATGAAGCTGACGATGTCATAGCAACCCTTGCAAGACAAGCTGAAAAATCGGGCTGGGATGTTACCATTGTTTCAACCGACAAAGACCTGATGCAACTGATTGGAGAACGTATCTGGATGCTCGATACCATGCGTCGGAAGGAATACGGATCGGAAGAAGTCCTGGAAAAATGGGGGGTTTACCCTGATAGAATTCATGATTTATTAGCTTTAACGGGAGACTCTTCCGACAATATTCCGGGCGTCCCTGGTATTGGCCCCAAGACCGCAGTAGAGCTATTACAAACCTACGGAGACCTCGAATCTGTACTGGCCAATGCCTCAAACATCAAACAGAAAATGAGGCGTGAGAATCTTATTCAATTCGCTGATCAGGCCAGACTTTCCTATAAACTGGTCGCTTTGGAAGAGCATACCCCCCTGCCAGTCTCCCTTGAAGGGCTGACCATTGGAGAGCCTAACCGGGAAAAACTCTGCGAATTATTCGAATTGTTGGAATTTCGCAGGCTAACAGCCGAGTTCCTTGATACACCTTCAACAGCCGCAAACGGACAACTTACAACTTCCCAAACCGACATTCACGAATCTACTGACTCTACTGAACAGCCTCCAATCCCCCCACGGCAAGATATTCTGGTTGATAATGCTGAAAGCCTGAAGTTGCTCGTCAAAGCGTTAACAGAATCTTCGGCTTTTGCTGTGGATACTGAAACTACCTCATTACATCCTCATCAGGCAAAATTAGTCGGCTTATCATTTGCAGTGAAAGCAGGTGAAGGCTGGTATATTCCTGTCAGCCATCGAGCCCGCGATTTATTAAGTGAAACACCCAGACAACTATCCTTGGACGAGGTGCTGAATGCACTCAAGCCAGCACTGGAAGACCCAGGCATTGGTAAATACGGACAAAACATTAAATATGACCTGCAGATATTACGCAGCGTTGGCATCCATCTGAAGGGCATCGAGGCAGATTCGATGTTACTGGCATATATCGATGAGCCGGGACAGCCGGTAAATATGGATGCACTGGCCGAAAAATATCTCAACCATCACTGCATTACCTATGAAAGTGTAGCCGGTAAAGGTGCAAAACAAATTACATTTGACCTTGTGCCCGTTGATCAGGCTCTTCCTTATGCTGCTGAGGATGCAGAAATCACTTTCAGGCTGGTTCAACATCTCCAAATGAAACTCGCAAACCAAATCCGGCGGCACAACAACATTGAGCTACCTCTAGCTTGCGTACTAGCTGACATGGAATGGGCTGGCACACAAATCCATGTTTCTTGGTTGCAAGGGCTTTCCAGTGTGTTTGGCAAAAAAATCGAATCGCTTGAGAAACATATTCATCAACTGGCAGGCGAAGCATTTAATATCAACTCCCCCAAACAGCTGGGTGTTCTACTATTTGAAACGCTTGGACTCGAAGGTGGCAAAAGAACCAAGTCCGGCCAGTGGGCTACTGCTCAGGATATTCTGGAAAAATTGGCTGACGAGCATGAAATCCCTCGCCTGATCCTGCAAGTACGATCACTGTCCAAACTCAAATCAACGTACACCGACAGCCTTCCCCGTCTGATAAACAGTCATACCGGACGAGTTCATACTTCGTACAATCAGGCCGTCACCACGACAGGGCGTTTATCGTCAAGTGACCCTAACCTGCAAAATATTCCTATCCGCAGTGAAGAAGGCAGGGAAATTCGCAAAGCTTTCATCGCAGCACCTGAGCACACCCTGATCGCCGCAGATTATTCACAAATCGAACTGCGTTTGATGGCACATTTTTCGCAAGATAAAGATCTGATTCAGGCATTTGCAAACGGCGCGGACATCCATGCCGCCACAGCCGCCGCTGTCAATCAAGTTCCTCTTGAGCAGGTGACTGGCTCCATGCGACGTCATGCGAAAATCATCAATTTCGGCATTTTGTACGGCATGAGTGCATTTGGCCTATCCAAACAGCTGGGCATTAGCCGAAGCGAAGCCAAAGTTTTTATCGAAACCTATTTCGCTCGTTACCCTGCTGTCCGCCAATTTATGGATAAAACGTTGGATCTAGCCCGTGAGCAAGGTTATGTCGAAACCCTGCTTGGGCACCGTGTTTACGTCCATGACATCAACAGCAGTAATGGTATGAGCAAAGCCTATGCGGAACGAACAGCCATCAATGCCCCTTTGCAAGGTTCAGCTGCCGACATCATTAAAGTCGCCATGATCAACCTGCATCAGAAGCTTCAATCATCAGGCAGTGGTGCCCGCATGCTCTTACAGGTGCATGACGAATTGATTGTCGAATGTCCAAATCAGTACGTGGATGAAATCATCACTTGCATCAAAGAAACCATGGAGTCGGTTATTTCACTTAGGGTTCCCCTGATCGCAGATGTTGATTGCGGAATCAACTGGTTTGAAGCCCATAAGTTATAACTCTGAGTTTTTCCCGGATGGTTAACCGGACAAAAGTTCAGCTTTAAACACCATCAGGGCAAAAATAACCAACATAGCCGGAAAAGCGATCATTCCGAGAGCTGCCCACCACCATGTGTAGCACCAGTACTTTTCCGGTAAATCATGGCCATTTTGTGCAGCGCCACAGGCCATGCTGGCCATGCGCATTTGCAGCCATACAACCGGAAGCCAGCAAATGCCTGCCAAGACAAAGAGTGCATAGCTCATCATCAGCCAGTTCTCTGTATATGCATAACCTGACATAGAAACCATCCAGAAACCTGTCACGGGTTGAATAATCACAGCTGGTGTCGTGAACCAGAAATCAGCACGTACAACCAGGCGGGATACCTCTGTAATTGCTGCCACAGATCGGGTACGATGAATAAAATATAGATAAAATGCGCTACCAAAACCAACACCAACCAATACCACACTTGAGATAATATGAACGTATTTAAGCAACAGGAATTCGTTCATGATCTCAGCTTGTACTGCTTATACAGTATCCATAAAAGCAAAAGTATCGGCAAATTCTTCAGCATTGGCCCAAAGGGATGTAAATATAATTCAGGCATATACAGCGCAATAATGATGCTATAGGTGATGATCAACAGCGCCTGAAATCTCCATAACCACAATGAAGGACGGAGTAGCGTAAAAACACCAAACAAAACATCGAGTAGCGCTGAACCGTACAGAGCTACGCTTGCAGCCATCCCGTGTAATCCAACCTGGGCCAGCAATGCCATGCTTTCGGGTATTGGAAACACAAACAATGAAATCATGCCTGTACTTAGCCATACAAAGGCCAGTGTCAGCCGCATGAGTGCGCTGTCATGAGCATTCATGTTTTTTTACTGACACTCATAAAATGACGATAACTCAGAGGTTTGCTTCCAAGCAATTCTGTGAAAGCAGCCGCATCAGCGACATTACCGGCAACCAGCATATCAAGTGTTTCTCTACTCAATGGGCTGGAAGAGACAAAATCACCCAAATTTGCTGACGTCCGCACAATCCACTCCGGCACCGTCACATGACAAGCCGGGGCGTATCCAAGCTGATGCCGATAGCTATCGAGCATACCGCGAAGCGTGGTTGGACTGCCCCCAACGGCATCAATGATGCCACTACTCGCGCCTTCATCCTCAATCCATTTACATACCGCAAAACAAATGTCGTTAATGTGAACCGGTTGCATAGCTTGATGACCACCCATGGGCAGCATATGTACTTGCAGCGAAGCCAGACGGCGAAACATGCGAGCACTCTCACCATCTTCGCCATATATCACCGATGGTCTCAGACATAGCCAGTGCATATGGGGAGGAAATGCTTGCAAGGCATGCTCAGCGGCTATTCGCGAAGTAAAGTACACAGCATGAACAGGACTACCCACGCCTAACGCCGATATGTGGACGACACGTCGAATTTGCCGAGCTTTGCAGGCTGCGAATAATGCCAGTGGAGTCTGCTGATGCACCGCATGCATTGGATTGATATCGTTGTCGCGCAAGGTACCAACCGCATTGATAACCGCATCTATTGTCTCAAGTCGGGGCAGCCAATGTTTTATGTCTGTATCATTGCGAAAGTCCACAGCTATATCATTTTGCCCTTGCGGCTTACGCACAGCCCGGATGACATTGTGACCATGTTTTGACAATGCCATAGTCAGATTTCGTCCGATAAATCCTGAAGCACCACATATCAGGATATTCATTGTATCTCTCCAATGCGTGGCGACACGGTTTTCCACACATTTCGTGCAACAAACATGACAGTCACAAAAACACCTCCAAGTGAGAGAATCAGAGTCATCCGCAAGATTTCTACCATATCGACACATTTGTCGTTGTTGTTGAAAATCAGCACCAGCATCAGCGCTCCGCTATATGCCATAATGTCAGCGCTTTTCAGCCAGAAGTCGGCACCAATCTCCGAGTGACACAGATCAACGATCACCTGACGCATCGTGCGGCGCAGGTATTGCATGGCAATGGTAACGACGGTAATCGTCAGCAACAGGGTTAAAGCAAACAGTTCAATATTCATATATTCCTCCTAATCAAATTAATTTTTTTCTCAGCCCACGCTGTTGGACTACAGACAAGATTTTCAAAAAGCATTCTTGTAATGGCTACATTCATGACATCTCCCCCCCCATCATTTCCTTAAGTTCTTTAATTTCTGTTAAAACAGAAACCTATAGGTAAAAAAATGCATCTATTCCCTACCCAGAAGATTCTGAATTTTTGCTCCTAACTTCATAACTTTCATTAACGTTTTCGGGTCAAGTTTCAGCATCTGATCACCCCATAAAGAGAGAGACTCCATCAACCCCAGAGTGTCCCGAATACGCTGTTGGGCTGCTGCGTTCTCAAGTGACAAATCTTTGCTGTTGAGACACTCTTTGAGCACATGGATGGTCGGATCAAACTCGCGCTCTTTGCGTTCACTTACCACTATGCGAAACAGCTCCCATACATCGGTAGAAGTTGCAAAATGATCACGCCGATCACCCATCATATGAACCACATAAATAAGCTTCCAGTTTTGCAGCTCTTTCAGAGAGTTGCTTACATTGGAACGGGCCACACCAAGGGTCTCAACGATTTCATCTGCCGCCATAGGTTTGCCAGCCATATATAACAGTGCATGAATTTGCGACACTGTTCTGTTTACACCCCACTTGGAGCCCATTTCACCCCAATGGAGAATAAATCGTTCTGCAACCGGATTAAGTTTCATGCCTGCACACTGGCAGAGTCAGTAATTTCTGTCAATACAGAAATTACTGACTCTTAAAAGATCATCTCAATATTTACGCTGAATACAAACAACTATTTTATTCTACTTGAGAGTACCCAATTGCATTTTTAGCTGTTTCGAGGCGAGCGCATAACCACCATCATTCGCATCAATAAAATGGATATGGTCATGGCTAAAATCACGAACCAGGCACGTCGCCAGTGACGATTTCGAATGATGTGAACCATAAACGAGATAGCCCTTCTCGTATTGTGAACAAAGGTACGCTGTAAACTGATCCCGCTGCTTCACCGTACCCGAAACGACCATACGCAATGCATCGTCAAATTTTCGATGATCCGTATTGGCGATGAAATTCGCCTTATACTTCCCCCACCATACTGATGCCATTTTAAAATCAGATGCCATCAACCACTCACCTATATAGGTCCGGAATTTCACACAAACAGCATAGCTCAGGCGTTGTATGGCATTCAGTTGAGTTGTCTGCACGCCAATCTCAGTTGATAGCTCGTTGAAAGTGTGAGCCAGCTTCATCAATTCTGCACGCACCGGATGATGATGTTCAGCCTCACCGTAAATATTTGTGAATACGCTAAACAGGCTCGAATAAATATCTTGCTTTGCGCTATCAGGATGCTCCAGAGCCCGCACCACCCATGCCACGACTTCTTCATGTGGACTTGGAATGGCCTGCCAGCGGCACTGGAACCCTTCAAAGTCAGCTTCAGCGACAACTTCAGCAGTATGGATCAGCCAGGGATTATCAGCTGATTTATGTTTAATCAACGACTCAGCATAGGCCAGACCTGCGCCAGAAAACATCGCCTGTTCAAAAGTTGCGGATGATCGATGTTTCCCGACAAGCACCTGCAAGCCATGCGCATGAATCGTTTGCATCGGCACCATACCAACGCGCAAATCCAGCTGAAAACTCGCTTCAGCCATATTGCGTGTCGCGACCAATGCAGATTCAACCGCTACTTTTTTAGAAGGCGGAATACAAACCGTGGTGCCGTCGCCACCAAAAAGAAAAGGAACCTTGAACGGCTCACAGGCATTAAGCAGCGCAACAATCGAAGCAGCTCCCAAGGCATTTACCTCTTTATAGCGCCCTTGCTCGATAGCTTGAGTGGAGCCGATCACATCGGTTATAACCACATACCAGTCAGCCGGTAGCGCTTGATAACCACCGGCATCAGCAAAAGCGGAAAAGTCACCGAATCCCGGAAGCGTGGCGTAGAAAGACTCCGTAGTTTCTGTCATGACATCCCCGACTTCATAACACATTCGCCGACATTACGTCATTAACAGTTAAGCCAGCTTTCAATTTCACCTTTGCGCTCCAGCGCATACAAATCATCACACCCACCGACATGCCGATCATTGATAAAAATCTGTGGAATCGTGCGCACACCGGGCGCTCTGGCAGCCATTTCCTGACGCCTTTCGGGTTCGAGTTGAACATTGTATTCAATAAACTCCAGATTCTTTTTCTTCAATAACGTTTTTGCCCGCACGCAATACGGACAATAATCACCTGAATAGACCTCAATTTTTGCCATAATTCACTTCCTCTTATCTTCGCCCTGCATTTGAATCAGGGCTTCTTTAATGTTCGCGCCAAAGAGAATGCATACACATCCATACCCCTTGCTTGCAGAACTTTCGCCGATGCGGCAATGGTTGCACCGGTGGTGATAATATCGTCCACCAACCAGATACGACCGCCTGACTGCTGCACATAAGCCTGCACACGATGACCATAGTCGTCGTTCAGGGCAAAAGCATGACAAAGATTTTTTTTTCGCTCTCTGGCTCTTAGCCGGGACTGCCTCGGCTGATACCCTTTTCTCTCCAATAGCTGCCATTCCCAGGCGCACCCCACTTGCACTGCCATCTTTCGACACAAATCAGCCGCATGATGGATGCCCGTCTGCCGCATGCGTTGCAAAGGCATCGGCACAGCCACCAGCATATCCTCAGGCTGTATCAGCATGGAAAGTCTGGAGCCTGAAACACAAACCAGCCAATCGATGGCAGCATCGTTTTGTTGCAATTTCCAACCCAGAATCGCCGCACGTACAGCCTTTTCATAGGTAAACAGGCTGTGTGTTTCAATTTGTGGCGGCGAATGATCGATGCAGTGGCCACACTGCCGGGTCATGCTGGTTTCCGGCATGGGTAAACCGCATCGCAAACAGCATCTCCGTGGTAACGGTACAATGCCCTGCAAACAGTCCCGACAACACAGTCCGGACTCGTTCATACGCTCGCTTAAAGCTTCTGGCGGCATAAGGCGCTGGCAAAACAGACAACTGGGCGGAAATATCGTTCGCCTGACCCGGTTAACCCAGGAGCTCAGATTGGTTGACAGCGCTGACATAGCAACCAGCATGACAGCCGTGCTCACTCCCGACAACGAAAATATCTCCGAACCCTTCAACGTCACAAACGACTGGTTTGACAGCGTACCCGCGCACCTGCTGCGGCAATTCTCCGGCGCTGAGCAGCAAGGCATTCATATCAAGCCTAACGACGGAAAAAAGCCTGAGCTTTGCCTTAATTTTGCATCCAATGATTATCTGGGTCTGCGTTATCATCCCGATGTCGTTGAAGCCGCAGTAGCAGCAACGCTGGCGCATGGTCTGGGCAGTGGCTCCTCGCGCATGGTCACCGGTGATGACCCGCTGATGCACCAGCTGGAAGCAGCGCTGGCCAGTTGGAAAGGTTATCAGGCATGCCTGCTCGTTGGCTCCGGCATGCTCGCCAATATCGGCTTGATGCAGGCACTGACGAATCGTCACACGCATATATTTTCTGACAAACTGAATCATGCATCACTGATTGATGGCATCCGCCTCTCATCGGTGCCGTCGAGTCATTCGCATCGTTTTGCGCACAGAGACTACGATATGCTCGAAATGCAGCTGCATCAGCAGCCGGCTCAACGGCGCATCATCGTCTCCGATGGCGTATTCAGCATGGATGGCGACAGCTGCGAACTGCAAAAGCTGCTCACGCTGGCGGAACAACATGATACATTGCTGGTCATCGATGATGCCCACGGCATCGGCGTGACAGGCAAGCATGGGCGCGGACTCAGTGAGGATTTGGCTGGCCATCCACGGCTGATCGAAGTCGGCACATTCGGCAAAGCCTTCGGCGGTTACGGTGCATTCATTCTGGCAACCCATTCGATCATTGAAGGGTTGCGCCAACGGCTCCGCACCATGATTTACTCAACAGCCATGCCGATATCCATGACGCAGGCCATGCATCAATCCCTGCAACTGATCTTACAGGGAGAACTCAGGCTGAAGTTACAGAAAAACCTCGACCTGTTCCGCTCGCTGGCTGCCGGACTACCTCTGATGCCCTCAGATTCACCCATTCAGCCTTTTCTGGTCGGCGCTGAAACAGATGCCCTGTTTTTATCGCAGCGCTTACGGGGTCGTGGTTTTATCGTACCGGCTATCCGCCCCCCGACCGTGCCAAAAGGTACGTCCCGATTGCGCATCACCCTCTCGGCGATGCACAACGAAACCGATATTGGCGAACTGGTCAGGGCACTGGAGCAACTGGCATGACTGCCTTGCGCTTCATCCATGGCTGGGCACAATCATCCAATGTGTGGCACTTTCAGCAGCAATTTGGTGACGCCGTATGCATCAGCCTGCCCGGTCACGATGGTGCTGCGCTCAGTGATGACTGGATCGCAACATTGCAGCAGCAGTTGCCCGAAACGCCTTGCATACTGGTCGGCTGGTCACTGGGCGGCATGCTGGCCATGCAGCTTTTAGTTCAACATCCTGGTTTACAGCAGCGTATTCGCGGCCTTGTACTAGTCGGCAGTACCCCTCGCTTTGTTTCTGTCCCAGACTGGCCGCACGGTACTTCGCCGGAAATATTCCAGAGTTTTGTCAATGCCTTGCAAGGAGAAAGCTCAGCAACTGCAACGTTATCCAGATTCTTCACACTGATGTTGCAACATACTGGTATGCAACGCAGCGATATTCGCCATTACTCACGCATTGCCACCAACAAAACCACGCCACCGCAAACAGAGATGCTCAAGCTGGGCCTGCACTATCTGGCATCAATGGATCTGAGAAGCGTACTCGACAGCATTCAGCTACCATGCCTGATCATTCATGGCAGTGATGACGCCATTGTACCTGTCAGCGCCGCCGAATATCTTGCGCAGCATCTGAAGCAAAGCACAATAAAAACCATCGAACATGCCGGACATGCACCATTTCTCACCCATGCCGACGTATTCAATCAAACACTGGAGACATGGTGTCAAAGCCTTTAACCCCACATATCAACCGCAGTAAGGTGCGCCGCTCGTTCGGCTCATCCGTACACACCTACGATGCCCATGCCGTACTTCAGCGGGAAATTGCTGATCGTCTGCTGGCGCATGTGCAGTGTGCCAAAATCCAGCCCCGTCGAATTCTCGATATCGGTTGCGGAACAGGATATTTCACCCGCTTGCTGGTGCAGCAGTTCAAAAAATCCAGCGTCATCGCTGTTGATCTGGCCGAAACCATGGTAAATCATACTCGCAGCCATCATCCCCGCCGCCTGCCCTGGCACGGCAAACGGCTGCACTGTACAGCCGATGGCTGTTCATTGCCCTTTGCCGATGCCTCGTTTGATCTCGTGACCTCGAACCTGGCCATTCAGTGGGTCGATCAACCCGATATCATGATGTCTGAAATGCGCCGCGTACTGGCACCGGGCGGACTGATGCTTTTCAGCACCTTTGGCCGTCGCACGCTGATGGAATTACGCCAGTCGCTGGCCGGTATTTCACAGGCCCATGCCGGACTGGTGCTGCCGTTCCCGGATGTGATGACGCTGGGAGACATATTACACGCCTTGCCGGTTGAAATACCGGTGGTCGATGCCGATCTGTTCACCCTCACCTATCCGGACACCATGGCACTGGTGCGTGAACTCAAGGGCATCGGCGCTTCCTCATCGGCCATTCGCAATCGACCGGGCGGCCTTTACGGCAGGAAACTGCTGCGTGATCTGGATACGGCCTACGCCAGTCAACATCGCATGGAGGATGGCAAACTTCGCGCCACCTTTGAAGCACTCTATGCACAGGCCTGGTACAAGGAACCGACGTTTCAGCCTGCCGGTGAAATTATCCCGATCATGCCCGAAGCATAAGCCCGCATGACTGGTGCCTGTGCCTCAAATGTCATCGTCATCGGAACCGATACCGATTGCGGTAAAACATGGATCAGCAGCGAGCTCATCCGCCTGCTGCGCCGGCAGCATAAAGATTGCATTGCCATCAAACCGATTGCCTGCGGACTGGATGCGCAAGGCAAAAATGATGACCTGCAACGTTTGCTGGCCATACAGACCGAATTAACTGTGGATGACATTAATCTGTATCGCTTCTGTCTTGCGGCAGCTCCATCACTGGCCGCACAGGCAGAACAAAAAAACATCGACATGCAGACACTGGTGCAATGGTGTCAAATGCGGCCGCAACAACTGCGCATTATCGAAGGTGTGGGTGGATTGATGGTACCAGTCAATGAATCTCAAACCGGTCTGGACTGGCTGAAGCAAATGCCCGATGCAAAGCTAATTCTCGTCGTCGGCAGCCGACTGGGCTGTATCAACCATACCCTTCTCAGCCTGACGGCTTTGCGCTGCATCAACCGTGAAGCGGACTGGATAGTGCTGAATGATATACAAAACAGCCATCAAACCATGGACATTGAAGGCGTCATCAAACCTCACCTGAGCAAAAGCACAACATGTATCCATGTTGGGTACGATCAAAACACTTCCCTGAATCGAATCGTAAACTGTCTGGGAAACACTGAATGAGTAATATTCACCTCACGTTAAACTTGTGGATATACTTTTGCCTTGGCACGATTCAGCGCCCGCAGAATTTTACTTGTAGAGAATCAGAAAATTCATCAGGCCATTTTCACTTCTCCAGAACACAACGATAAACCAACAAATACAAAGCTGACCAACACTTGAGACAAACATGACCGACATAGCAGATCTACTATTCCAGCACCGAGAGCAAACACGCGAAAGTATCGAACAATTGCAGCCCCGCATGAATGCGCTTGCGATCAAATTCTTCTCGCAATTATTCCAGATTGATCCCAGTCAGATGACGATTTTTGATGGCAGTGCTGTGACGTTAAATCGCAAATTCGTCAACATGATGGCAACACTTAAAAGCATTCGCCGTCTGGAAAGCATGAACCCGGCGATTGAAGCTCTGACGAAAAGGCACGTTGCCTACGGCATGCGTCCCAAACATCTGGTGCCTTTCGGCCAGGCACTCATGGATGGCCTCGAAGCACAATTGGGCGAGGCCTTCACCGATGAACTCAGAGAGGCATGGATGAGCACCTTTGCTCAGGTGACAACGCGCATGCGAATCGCCATGGATAACCACCCTGAATGGTTTGAGAACGTGGAGATCAAGGAAGATAAACACCATGACCTTGAGCTGCTCAAGGATATTGGCGGAGCTGAAATTGTTCGCAATGTGCACAGCCGTTTTTATAGTGAGATATTTGAAGATGACTGGCTGGGTCAATTTTTTCAGGGTAAAAACAAGGCCGCACTGATTCACAAACAAACCAATTTCATGCTCTCATGTTTTGGCGTTTCTGATGCCTATGCTGGCGAGCCTCCTGCTATCGCGCATATGCACATGTTCATCACCGAAGAGATGGCAATAGAACGCGAAGCCATACTGCACAAAGCGATTCTCGATGAAGGCTTAAGCGAAAGCATTGCACAGCGCTGGTTAAAAATAGACCGTTCTTTCTGGCCTGCCATCAACAAACAAACTGTCGATGATTGCGTAACCAAATGTTTCGGTCAGGCCCCGGCGACAGTTAAAAAACCTGCCAAATACCGTTCAAGGATTCCGGCAGATAAAGCATAACCGCCAGTTTTTCTGCGTACAATCGCTGCTGTCAGCCTTTATATGCTGACAGCGGCGATCTGGTGACCCCCGCTTGAATTCCGTCCACAAGATAAGAAAGCGCCGGATATCACACAGCATAATGACATATTTTCTGCTTCCCACGCTCCTGCGTGGGAACGTGGTAACTCGAACTGGTGTCTAAACGGGAATATCGATCCACCCTATCCCCCAGGCAACAGCAACGGCTGCCAGCACCAGCAACACGATCCACGGCCATAAAGATTTTTTATCTTCGAATGGATCATAGAGGCGGCGTTGCGCACCTTCCGGCAACTCGGCAACCGAAGTCAATGAACGTCCAAAACTGATATTCACCTTCGCCTGCGAATTCACAGCCCAGCCATTGGCATCGAGTAACGGCGCAAGATTTCGCTGACGCAATTTCATAGCCGCAGTCACCATTGATGGCAATGAAACTGCCAGCACCACGCCAATCAATGCCAACGGCATTTGCCACCAGATCAGCGACAGGAAACCGGTCACCAGCGCCGCCAATGCCGTACCAATCGCTCCCACTGCCAGACCAATCGCCGCAAAAATACCGGCGAACTTGCCAACATCGAACGGTTGTTTGTCCGCGATATCGGATTCTACTTTCTTGCTGGTATCAACGATATTCGCCGCCACTTTGCCCTGAAGATCCTTGTCGCGTGCTGCCGCCATCTTTTCAATCTGCTCACCAATCATTTTTCCGATGCGCTTGTACGGGCTCCAGAATGCCTGTTTGATGCTGATCGGGTGATCGATGATTTTGACAATGGTGGCATCCCAGTCACGACCCGCGCGATCGTAGAAAACACCATTACGACCCACCATCAGATTATCCGAATCACCATTGGTAAACACCGCAGCAATAAACATTTTCTCGGCACTATCGCTGCGACGGCATTCACAATAGGCCAGATACATGCGACCCAGATGCGCCATTGCCGCGTGTTTGGCTACATCATTCACCCGAATGCACAGCTCGCAGCTCCGCCCGTCCAGATAGAGTGTTCCGGCCTGAAAAACCGCCTTTCTGCCACGGTCATAAAAGTCAGCAAATGAAACAAAATTATGCAGTAATGTCACCAGATCACGACGATAACGCAGCAGACGCTCAACCGATATAATACCATCGGCCGCGTCTTTTTGCGCCAGATCCTCTTTGATCAGTGCGGCGATTTGAGTCTGACCATCACCGTCCAGAATCTCACGCAAACGATCCATACCCAACGATGCCAATGCCGATGCAGGTTTTTTACCCACCCAATTAGCATATGCAGCCAGTTTCTGCTTGATCTGGAGCCACTCAGCCTCATTCAACGCAACAGTTTTACTGCCAAACAACGCTACAACCACATTGGCATGCAAAGCTCCGATAGCTGCGATCCAGGCCGGATTTACCCCCTCAAGCAGCGGCAATGCCTTGCCTGCCTCGACCCTGGCCAACGGCAGGTCACGTGTTTCACTGCCATCGCTGGAAAGCATGGCCGCGCCAATTGCCGCCAGCTGCGGTTCCGAACAGTTCAGATGCGCAATCGCCCGTGGGTCGAACGCAGCCAGACGGCAGCGTGCGAAATAGTCATCGACCTTGGTTTCAACCAGTTTGAAACTGCTATAAGCAGCATCGGTATGCTCGCCAAATGGAAACACTGTCTGGCTATCGGCTTCACCCTCTGCCTGCCATGCCAGCAGCAACGCGGCTTCATTAAAGAACTGTGTGTTTTTTGCAGCATCGATACCCGGCTGACCACTGCGATCCTCGAGGCCACCCAGTGTCGCAATGGCATCAGCAATCACTCGCTGGCAGTCCGCATCCTCGGCCGAATTGACAGTTACAATGCCGTCACCATTGAAACGGGTCTGGCCAAAAATAGCCTTATTATCAAGCACGTCGGCCAGATCAATGCTCTCCTGATCTGCCTTGCCCTGATTAGCGAGAATAGACCGACAGGATACCAGCAGCAGCTTGCCATCATCGCTCTCATCATTGATCGCTGATAAAGGCAACGAACTGCCTTCGCTCAACAACACATCCTGATCTCGCAGCACCGAGCATATCCAAAGAACCGCCGCATTGATTTCCGGCAGCCGAATGCGTCCATCTGCATTGCTATTGATCAGTTTCAGCGTGTCTACATCCAGCTCCAGATTTTGCGTCGGGCAACTCAGCGAGGCCCACAGTTTTGCGTCGAGTTCCGGCAAGTGCCTTAAATCTTCCCCGGACTCGATCACGACCTGATCAAAACCACCGGAACGGAAAAAATTCCATGCGTAGGATGCTTTTGCTGCGTCACTCATGTTGAACCCCCTCATTAAGACTGCGAGGGGAAGTATACTTATGGCTTCCGGGAAGTGTGAAATAAAAAGCCATTGGGATCAGCTCCTCTTTTAATGTGTTGCTGGCACCGATATCGGCGACCTGAATCAGCGTCGGCACAGGATGTTTCGGTCTGTATTGCAATAAACCCTGCGCATCCTTATCCGGGCTGAAATCGGCACCATCCGATTTCCCGTTTACATGCACATAAAAATGTTCCCGTGCAGTTGTTCTTTCAGCATCAGACAGGCGGAGAACTTGTAAGTGCGTGTTGGGCAGAATGCTAAAGTGCGCGACGCCCGTACCGGAGTTAGCCAGTTCAGAAGCGCCCTTGCTTTCGATCACCCTGGTGATCCTGCCAGTATAACCGGGCAATTCCGCAGGTAACAAGCGTCCACTCTGATCGCGCCAGTCGCTGTAGACATACACCTGCTTGTCACTGGTTAAACCAGAACCCTCGAAAGCAATCGTGCTGCTATAGATGTCCTGCAGGGTATCGCCTCGTATCAGTCCGTCGAATTCCCGGCTCACATACATTTTCAGATTCGGCGGACGCATTTGGGAGGGTTCACCCGCAACCGCATCAACATCAATATCAATGCCGTCTGCTCCCGGTTTGGCTTGAATGACTCGCATTGACAGATAACCGGTCGCCCGGTTGAGCACC
>PFXG01000034.1 GCA_002791545.1 Zetaproteobacteria bacterium CG_4_9_14_3_um_filter_49_83 | reverse complement strand
GTGGATTATGATGCTTCTGGCCGCTTTACTGCATCCGGGCATCTGAATATCACCGTGGCCCACTC
This sequence comes from Zetaproteobacteria bacterium CG_4_9_14_3_um_filter_49_83, assembly GCA_002791545.1. GTDB lineage: Bacteria > Pseudomonadota > Zetaproteobacteria > Mariprofundales > Mariprofundaceae > CG1-02-49-23. Next base: position 52,270 of record PFXG01000034.1, on the reverse strand, counting down.
ACTGTATGATCCCTATGGCAAGCTGACCGGTATCCTCGATGCGCGTGGGCGGCAGGTGTTGTGGTACAGCTATAGCGGCAACAACATCAGTTCGGTTCATGATGCCGCTAACCGCAGCGTCAGCTATCAATATGATGCAGCAGGGCGCATCACCACCTTCACCGATGTACTCGGCCATGCATGGCACTATCAGTACAATACAAAAGGCTATCTGGTGAAGCGCACCGATCCGCTGGGGCGCACCCTGAGCATCATCTATGCCGCCGATGGAAAAACCGCCAGCGTTAAAGATCAGGACGGCATCGGCGCAAGTTACCAGTTCAGTTTTGATGACAAGACCAGAGAATATTACATGAAAGAGGCCTCATCCGGGCAGGTGCGAGAATACTGGTACAGCAGCGGCTATCATTTGTTGCGTCGCAAGGTCAACGGGCAACCTGCTTACACAGTTCAGGGAACAACGGGCAAGAACATTCAGCAGATCACCGATGCTTCCGGTCACACGGTGACCGAGGAGTACGACGACAGCAACAATGTGATCAAGCGTACCTATGCCGATGGCACAACGCAGCATTACACCTGGCATCAGGATTACGACCTGCCACTAAGCGAGACCAACGAGAATGGCATCACCACCAGATTCACGTACGATGCTTATGCTAACCTGATCAGCAAAACCGAGGCGGATAGAACGCCACTGGCACGCTCTACGGACTACAGCTATGACGCGTATGGTCAACTGATCAGCACCACTCGTGCCGGAATCACCACCAGCTTCACCTATGACCCTTACGGCAACCGGCAAAGCACCACCGATGCGCTGGGCAATATCACGAGCTTCACTTACGACATGCTTGGCAATCCATTAACCATCACCGATGCGCTGGAAAATGTATGGCGCAGCGAATACGATGCCGCAGGCAACCTGCTCAAGCGGATTGATCCGCAAGGCCATGCCACCACCTACGCCTATGATGCCGCCAGCCGTCGCATCAGCGAAACCGATGCCAACGGCAACATCACCACCTACGCTTATGATAATCAGGATCGATTAACCACCATCACCGATGCGGCAGGCGGTATCACACGCATGGAATACGATAAGTCAGGCAATATGATCCGCCAGACCGATGGGGAAGGTCACGCCACCACCTTCGCCTACGATGCCATGGGCCGCATGACCACGGTGACTGACGGCAACGGCAATGTTATCCGCACCCTTTTCAACGGTGCGGGCTATCAACCGCAGCAGATGATTTATCCCACATTCACGCGCAGCATGGGCTATGATCTGCGCAATCGACTGGTTGCTTCAATCGATCAGCTGGACGCATCCACCAATCGCACGGTAAGGTACGGCTATGATCTGGCAGGCAATCGCATATCCACCACCGACCCGGCAGGGCGCATCACCCGTTATGCCTACGATGCGCAGGGCAGGCTGACTACGGTGACCGATCCGGCAGGCGGCGTCACAGCCTACACCTACGATGCGCAGGACAATCTGCTCAAAGTGACCGATGCCAACGGCCACGATGCTTTCCGCTATGAGTACGACAACGCCGGTCGCAAGACCAAGGAGCTGCGCCCCATGGGCCAGTTCTCCAGCTTTGCTTACGACATGCTCGGTCGCCTGACCGGCAAAACCGATGCCCTGAACCACACCATCAGCTACGACTACAGCCCCTCCGGTCGCCTGCTGGCGATCCACTATCCGGCGGCAAACGGCATTCCGGCCAAAGATGTCAGCTTCAGTTACGATGCCAACGGCAACCGGACCGCCTACAACGATGGCACCACTAGCGGCGCTTACACCTACGACACCAACAACCAAAAACTCACCGATGCCGTCAACTACGGCGCATTCACCCTCTCATCCAGCTACGCTTACGACAAAACCGGTCGCAAGACGAGCTTCACCGGCCCGGATGGTGCGACCATCACCTACGCCTACGATACAGGCAATCTGCTAAAGAGCATCAACATCCCCGGTCAGGGACTGATCGACTATTACAGCTACAACTGGGTAGCGCCAAGCAAAGTCATCCTGCCCGGCGGCAGCACAAAGAACTACGCCTACGACGGCCTGCTGCGGGTGACCGACATCCACATGCAGGACGCCTATGCCAACACGCTGATGCATTACAGCTATGCCTACGACAACGTTGGCAACATCACCCTGAAGAGCACCGAGCACGGCCAGTATCTCTATGGCTACGACACGCTGGATCGGCTGGTCAGCGCCAACTATCCCACGCAAGCCAACGAAGCCTTTGCTTACGACAAGGTGGGTAACCGCATCGTGCACAACAATGATGTGCAGAATCCGTGGAGCTACAATGCCAACAACGAGCTGCTCTCACGTCCCAACGTCAGCTACACCTACGATGCCAACGGTAGCCAGATACAGAAGACCGAGAACGGCGTCACCTCCGATTACCTCTACAACGGCAATAACCGCCTGACCCAGATCAGGCAGGGCACAACGACTATCGCCGATTACGATTACGACCCCTTCGGCAGACGCCTGAGCAAGACGGTGAACGGCATAACCTCTTACTTCAAATACAGTGATGAGGGCCTGACCGCCGAAGCCGACAGCACCGGCAAGATCACGCAGAGCTACGGTTACAAACCAAACAGCACCTGGGGCACCGACCCGCTCTACATGAGTATTAATGGCGCTTACCACTTCTACCTGAACGACCACCTCGGCACGCCGCAGCAACTGGCAACCACAATAGGAAGCCAAAGCTGGGCTGCCATCTACGAAGCCTTCGGTAAGGCCACCGTTACCGCATCAAGCGTAACCAGCAATCTCCGGTTTCCAGGGCAATATGAAGATGCTAAATCAGGGTATCACTACAACTTATTTAGGATTTATGACAATGGCACAGGGGGATATATCAAGACTGATCCGATTGGAATGAAGGGTGGTATGAATTTGTATTTATACGCAAATTCAAATCCGCTTGTCTATATGGATTCCCTTGGGCTGTTTGATGATGGTAGAAATAATCTAGGAGTTTTCAATCCCTTGGGGCATAGTGATTTTTACGGTGGCGATAGATTTGATTATGTAAAGGAAGATTATGGTCTAACATCTCCTTTTACTCTCAATCCATTTATTCTTCAGTTGCATTTTAGAAATGTTGATGATGTAGAAAAGGATCTAGCATATGCTGTCAAGTATTGCAGCAAAGATTATTTTGAAAGGTTAATGCATCAAGGACAAGATTACTTTTCACACTATCGTAATGGTTATCGTTGGTATACCGCTGGCCATTTGTTTGCCGGTCACACGCCGGATAGAGGTTTTAAGGCGCAATTAATTGATTGGTTTGATGCACAGCGCTGGACAATGGGTTGGGTGGAACAATGGGATAAAAACAATTGTGATTGCAAATATATAACCTCTCGATTTATGTGGTAAGGTATAAAATTGTAAGAACAAACTTCTAGATACTAGTGGCTCTCTTAGTAGTTTGTTTTGATAAAATTTTAATTTATTAGAGCGAAGGATTATTATCAATGGGCGGACTCAAAGTATAAGTGCAACAGCGATTGAGGTTAAATTGCTGGGAAAAATCAAATTTGGCTGAATCACCGTACAACTGGTTGATTTTTCCCGTTACATCCGGATGCGATGCGCGGTATTTCTCAATGCGGGCACCGGACATTTTCTTTTGCACCATGTGGTCTTCACCATCGGCCAAAGAAAATTCAGTGTCCATTTCCGGTTTGAGGTCGAGGGTGAAAATCCGGCAGTCGGCAGGTGTCGAAAATGCCAGGTTCAGGGAAGTACGCCCATCAAATGTGCCGATTTCAAGAATGTTGCTGCGGCATCACACTGGCTGGCAATGGCACTGATCGCACCCAGTTCACTGATGCGGATATTGCCGTTGACCTTATCATGATCCCATATTCTGACTAATCTGCGATCACAACATTGCCGCCATGAAATCGTTGGCAGGGTAACTTGTTGCAGCAGTCAGCCTTCTTTACCACGGATTTTACGTGAAAACCGCCGCCATTTTCTGGATAAACCGGATAGCGGGAGATAGATCCAGACACCGAAGAAACCGTAGAAGTATTCCTTCATGATTGATGTCCTCCTGACACTTTCGTGATGTAATTTTTCCTGCAATACTGGCATGAGAGAGTGATTTCACCATGCTCATCGGCCAGCTCGTGTAATTGGTCCTGCGAAAATGATTGCAGCGAAGCCATGATGGAATCGGCATTACACATGCACTGATAATTGTAACTGTCTTCACCGAGCATCTGGCAGTCAGCTGATTCCAGCATCTTCAGAATATTCTCGCGTCCGGCTTCGGCAAGCATGGTATTATCAATAGCAGCCATGGCCGTCAGCGCCTGCATCCACAACTCATCACTGCAATCGGGCATGGCTTCGATCAACAGTGCACGATGACCACTGAGGGCCAGGTCGGCACGGATCTGCGTTGATTGGTGCAGATAATGAACAATATGATCAGCAATAAAATCTGAAGCATGTTCAATCGTTGAAATATACGGGGAGCTGAAACCCAGATCGCGCACGGTGGACGTTAACACCGGACTACCCATCCAGGAGGACAAAAGAGCATCATCACCCTGTCTGAGTTGTGCATCCTGATTCCAGTTAAGGTAACCGCGAACCATGCCAGGACGTGTTTCTGCCTGCATGCGGACAATCGGGGCAGTCATGCGGGTTGCATCCAGTTGCAGTACCTGCCGGACACCGCCTTTGCTGATGCTGAGCAGCGACATGGAGGCCATCAGCACCTGACCGAACAATGTCGCCGGTATACCTTCCAGTCCGTGAATACGATTGGCTTCTCTGATCAGAGGGGCAGCTTCAATAAGTACGCCGCGCACATGACATGCTTTGAGCAGAAAGCGACTTAGCGTGGCGGTATGTTGAGGGGGGTTGGCAGTGTCTTCCGCTACATCGGTTGTGCTCACAGTTTGAGCATCCATTGGCGAATGGCGGGCAAATCGGCAAAGGCCAGCATGGCACCGGCTTCGATCAGTTCATCGGACGTAAAAGAGTGACAGACGCCAACAGCTGTAGTTGAAGCGTTTACGGCGGCTTTCATGTCGGCAATGCCATCACCGATCATCAGGGCGTGTTCAGGACTTACTTGCAGCGCTTCACAAGCCAGATAAATGGTATGCGGATCAGGCTTTTGCCGACGCTGCGGCGTCAGGCCGATGATGCTGCCGAAATAATCGGTCCAGCCCAGATGTGCCAGTTGCTGGTCGGCTCTGATTTGCGATTTGCTGGTGACAATGGCCAGCTTGAGACCTTGCTGGTGTAGCATTTCGAGCATCTCAGTAGCTTCTGCCATTGGCGTAACATCGAATAATTTTTCATCATGAAATTCGAGGAAGCGTTTTCCTGCCTCTTCGCGTCGATCACCAAACAGAGAAATCATACTGCATTCACCGCGTCCGGTATGCCGCTGAATGGCTACCTCATCCATCGGTTCAAGTCCGAATTCGATCAGCGTTTTATTCAGCGCATAGGTGATCGGGGCAAAACCATCAAGCAGGGTGCCATCCAGATCGAACAGCACAGCTTTCCACGGCATCGGGGATGTCTTTGTTGTGCCGACTGTCATGCTTGCATGGCTTCCATGTCGGCCAGCATCCATGAGCGCAACTGCATCGCCATAGGGCCGGGAAGACCATCGCCGACGGCCTGACCGTTGACCAGCGTGATCGGCATAATGGCATTGGTGGTGCTGCTCATCATGCATTCGCTCAGGCCGGGTTCATCCAGTCGCCATGCACGCTCTTCGACCGGAATGTTGCAGGCTTTGGCTGCTTTAAGCGCCATGCTGCGGGTGATGCCACCGAGTACCTGATGATCCAGCGGGTGAGTAACCAGCGTATCGCCGATGGTGGCGAAAATATTAGTGGAGCATCCCTCCAGTGCATGCCCCTGTTCATCCAGCCAGATCGCTTCTTCGGCGCCGCGACTGGCGGCTTCCTGTTTGCCCAGAACGCTGGCGAGCAGGGCGATGGATTTGATGTCGCAGCGTTTCCAGCGGATATCCTGCAAGGTGATGGCACTGGCACCCTGGGCAACTTTGGTGTCGGGAGGAATTGGCAGCTGACGCGAGGTGATGACCACTGTTGGAACCAAACCCGGAGGTGGCAGATGCGTGCGCGCTGATGCACCACGGGTGATCTGAATGTAGATCATCGCATTGCGGAAAGGATTCCGTTTGTAGACTTCTTGAACCAGATCGGACAACGCTGCCTGCGACATCGGCAGGATGATGTTAATTTCGCGGCATGATCGATCAAGACGCTCCAGATGCGGTTCAATATCGAGAAAAAAGCCATTGAAGCAGGCTACGACTTCATAAATACCATCGGCAAATTGAAAGCCACGGTCTTCAATATGCACAGTGGCTGATTCCATCGGCAGGAATTCGCCATTGACATAGGCAATCAGGGATTCACTCATTGGGATACCTCGTTTTGTTCAGTTACAACGTCAGGGGGAGAAATCATCAGGCGTACGCGATCCCATTGTTTGCCAAACCATGATGCCTCTTCCACCGGATTGGCGGCAATCATCGGGATCGTATTCAGCAGCAGCGGTGATGCATCGCTGCCGGATGATTTGAGCAGCGCTTCAACGCTGCCGATTTCACTGTCTTGTTGAATGGGTGCATGCAGTGGAGCCGGATATTGCAGGTGGAATACCACATTATTTTGCATGCCGACCGGTGCTGTAACAAAGACCTGTTCGGCCGGTTTTAACCAAACGTGGTCTTCCTTACCTTCAAATACCTGTACTTTTCTGCGGATATCACGCTCGGCCGGTTGTAGTGTAACAAAATTACGGAAACCATGCGTTAGCAATACCCGTGATTGCTGGGCGCGTTCCTTGTCGGAGTCTGTGCCGAATACCGCTGAAACAAAGCGCGTATTATTTTTCTCTGCCGATGCGACAAGGCAGAAACCCGCTTCCTGCGTATGACCGGTTTTCAGACCATCAGCTTCGGGCATACTCCACAATAAACGATTGCGGTTGGGTTGGGTGCGTCCATCGTAGGAATATTCGCGTTCAGCGAAAACGGTATAGCGGTCCGGAAAATCGCGCCACAGTGCAGCGGCCAGAATAGCCATATCTTTGGCTGAACTGTAATGACCTTCAGCCGGAAAGCCGCTGGCATTGACGAAATGTGAGTGTGTCATACCCAAAGCCTCGGCTTTTTGATTCATACGTCCGGCAAAGGCTTCTTCACTACCGGCAATATGTTCGGCCATGGCAATACAGGCATCATTACCGGAGAGGGTTGCAATACCGTGAATCAGATCGCCGACGATCGGTTTCATGCGCGGCTCAAGGAACATCGTGCTGCCACCAATTTTCCAGGCTTTCTTACTGACATTCACCTGAGCATCCGCTTTCAGGCGACCCAGCTTCAAGTCCTCGAAAATCAGATAAAGCGTCATTAATTTGGTCAGGCTGGCAGGGGGTAGTTGCTGCTCGGCATTGCTCTCGGCCAGAATCTGTTTCGAGCGTGCATCCATCAGAATCCATGATTTGGCGTTGACGGTCGGTGCAGTGGGCCAGTCGCTGGCCCGGGCAATGCCGGTGACATCCATCATGATGAATTGGATCGCCAACACCATGAGCATGCCGGAAAGGCGAATCCATGATGTTGAAATGTGAGTGTTCATAACCAGTCTCCTTCCGGCTCTGCAGTCCATTCCATGGTTTCAGGAAGGGCCGGGGTGTGAATTTTTAAAGCGTATGCATGCAGCATCAGACGCGAATGTCGTTTACCGCCATAGCGGCTATCGCCAAGAATGGGGCATCCTAGGGCCTGAAGATGAACACGCAATTGATGAGTTCGTCCGGTATGCGGAATTAATTCAAGCAATGCCCGATCCTCCAGCCGTTGGCGTACCATGGCGGTGGTGCTGCAAGCGCGGGATAATGGCCCGTTTTCCGGGTCGGTATGATAACGCCCCAGTGTGTCGCGCTGTTTGCTGATGGCCAGCTCGATGTTCTGTTCATCCCATGATGGTGCGGGAGATACCCAGGCCAGATAGCGCTTTTGTACATGTGAATGCCAATGCTGTTGCAAATGTTGCAATTGCGCCGGGTGTTCACTGAACAGCATCAGGCCTGATGTGCCACGATCCAGCCGATGCACAGGTCGCAGGTATTTGGCCCGTAAGGGTGGTATGGCGAGAAAACGTGCCAGTTCATCGGGCAGGGTTCCTTTGCTGCGGTGTAGCGCTTCCTGTGCATATTGGCCGCTGCGTTTGTGAATCAGGTAAAGCCCGTTTTGTTGCCAGAGCAGTTGTTCCTCGCCGACAAACGGAATGAGTACCTCTTCGTCGAGCGTCAGGATGCGCAGTTTTTCTCGGCCTTTGAGCATGCGTCCGGCTGTGCGACAGCGCTGGTTGTTGATATAAACGCCACCGTCATCAATAGCCTGACGGATACGCCGGCGTGAAAGTGGCGTGAATTCAGCCAGCGCCTTGTCGAGACGGATGCTGGTGGATGGTTTTATGGTGATGATGTAATCAAGCATGGGTCAATTCGAGTGCAGCCAGTACCTCGTCGTGATTGTGGCAGTAGGTGAATGTCTTAAAACTGTGATCCACCGACATCACCAGTGATTGTTGCAGTTGCGCCATAACGGGCTCCCATAAGTTTCCATAGATCACCAGCGGACGCGCTTGCAGGGTTTGAATCGCCAGTAAATCCCAGGTCATGGCTAATTCAGCCAGTGTGCCTAAACCACCCGGTAACACAAGATAGGCATCGGCCTGCTCAATCAAATGCTGCATGCGGGTGAAAAAGTTATGCGCCCGAATTTCTTCGCTGAGCGTGTTGTCTGGCGGGGTGGGGAACTGTTGCAGCGTGATTCCGTGAACTTCACCACCGGCCGCAGTGATGCCCTGAGAAAAAGCCGCCATCATGCCCTGATGGCCACCGGTCAGGCCATTCCAACCGAGTGCTCCGAGCTTTTGTGATAAGGTTTGAACGTCGGCAAACAGCGGATCATTCGCTGTAATACGCGATGATCCGAAGGCCGTTAAAAAAGGGCGTGTATGGCGCATTAGCGGATAATTACCACGCTACCTTTATGGCCGAGGCGTTCGAGTTCGATGACAGTGTTTTCTACCGTGCCAACGTCATCGAAGGGGCCGATTTGTACGCGATACCAGGCAGGCATACCTGCCGCAGGTGGCTGGATATGAGCATTGGCAAAATCGTTCCGAATGCGCTCCTGCATGTTTTTGGCGTTGATGTACGAAGAAAATGCGCCAACCTGAATATAAATGCGGCCCATGTTTGATGAGGTCGTAGTGCTGCCCGTTGTCACCTGAACCGGCGCAGAAGCTCGCACAGGCGGTGTGGTGATGACCGGATCTGCCGCTTGGACAGGGGCGGCTGTATTGGCTGCTACGGCTTGACTGTCACTGCCTTCCAGCGCCTGCACGCGAACGCGGGCGGTGCCCTGTTTATCATAAGCAAGGGCATTGGCGGCGGCGTAGGACAGATCGATAATGCGGCTTTTAACGAAAGGGCCGCGATCGTTGACGCGCACGATGATCTGTCGGCCATTCTCCAGATTGGTTACACGTACCATGGTTGGCAGGGGTAAGGTGGTGTGTGCAGCCGACATTGCATGCATATCGTAGCGCTCTCCGTTGGCGGTCAGTTTGCCGTGAAAATCTGGCCCATACCACGAGGCTACGCCTGTTTGATCGTATCCACTGGCACTTTGCAGGGGGTAATACCATTTACCGGCAATCTGATAAGGATTACCTGTTTTCTTAGGTTCGGCGGTGTCCTGGGCAGGCGCTTTTGGCGGCACCGGAAAGTTTTTGCTCACCTGCTTAACACAGCCGCCCAGCATGCCGAATGCAGGCAGACTCAGTGTCAGTAAAATCGGAATCAGCTTGTTTTGCATTGTGCGCATCCCATTTTTTCCGCCAGTTCATTAACCGCCATGGCATAGTTATATGAGCGGTTCCAGCGGGTGATGACATAAAAATTGTAATGAACCAGCGCCATCTGATCACCTTTATCAGTTTTCATGTTAATGATGGTCACTTTATCATCATCTTTCCACATCGGCAGCGCGGTATTGCGTAGCGTTTTGCTGTGCTGGCGCAGTGATGCCAGCGATTGCCAGTCTTTCAGTCCGAGTTCGGCCTGGGCTTTAAGGGCGGGAATCAGCGGTAACCAGTGTGCTACCGGGCGCGTGTGATCCCAGCCATGGCGTTGAAAATAATGCGCGACACTGTGAATGATATCATCAGGTGAGTTCCAGACATCACGTTTACCATCTTTATCAGCATCGACGGCATAAGCCCGATACGATGACGGGATGAATTGCGTCGTCCCGAAAGCTCCGGCGTAAGAGCCCTTGAAATCTTTGGCTTCCAGGCCTTCTTCATCACACAGCATCAATAGCTCTGCCAGTTCATTGCGGAAGAATTCAGCGCGACGCGGATAGCCGGTGCTCAGCGTGAATAAGGAGTCGACGACACGATCTTTGCCATGGTGTTGGCCGAAGTGCGATTCCATGCCGAGAATCGCGGTGATGACTTCCTTTTGCAGGCCATAGGCATCAAAGGCACGCTTGAACACTTCGGTATGCGTTTGCATGTAATCTGCACCGAGTGTTGCCAGTTTATCATGCACAAATAAGGGCCGATATTCGGCGTAGCTGCGACTTTCATAGGGGCGCGTGATACGCTCGATAATGGTGGCATCGTATTGCGCATGGGTGATCAGGTCGCGAATCCACTTTGCATCAAGCTTTGTTTTCTCGATCAGCCACTGAATCAGGGCTTCGCGATCCTTATCAGAAACAGTTGATCCGGTTTCAGCCGCCCAAAGCGTATAAGCCGAAGTCAGGCTCATGCCTGCCAAAGTGGCCGCCGCTACAGCCAGACTGCCTTTAAGCATGGTTCTTCGATGGATGTCTGGATGGGTTTCGGGGGTGTTAGGTTCAGAAAAAGAAGTCATGGGCGAAGCATAACCGGGCCTTTTGCATTCTCCAGTGTAAATGATGCACTCGGCAGCGGAATGGCAATTATTTAGTCCATATCTTTCATGTGGTGGATGACAACTATAATTTGTAGGTTCATCGTTTCCGCTGGGGTTAATAATTTTGTTGGGGTTACTCGAAGCCGATGCTTCAAGCTGGAATAGATATCAAAACCTTTCATTTCGATATAACGAGGTATGTGAATCGTCAAAAAAGATCAGTCGGCCACCTGTTTCAAGGTCGATATGAGGCTATCCTGGTGGATGCAGATAGTTGTCTGCTTGAGCTTAGCACTGGAGACAAAGCCTCTTGAATTTATTTTGTGGGAATATTTTACTGGATCACTACACACGCTTTTTTTAACATGGGTTGCGTTCTAACGTTCATTGTATTAAAAAAAAGCAGGGCTGCTCCACACCAATCATCAGGTCTCGGTAAATCGTGAAATGAATCGTTGATAATTTCAGGTGCTATGGTGTTGTGTTTGCTATGTTGAAATTATGGTTTTATCCTTGCTGTGGATAAACATGGGTTTAGTGAGATGTCGGGAGGAAATATGACAGCAATACTTAGTGTTTTTGCGGCTCTTGTGATTGTGTTGGTTTGGGCTGTTATGATTTATAACGCTCTGGTTAAACTGAAAAATCGCTACTTGAATGCATTTTCACAAATCGATGTGCAATTGACCCGTCGATATGAACTGATTCCTAATCTGGTGGAAACAGCCAAGGCTTATCTGAAACATGAAAGCGAAACGCTGCAACGTGTCATCGAAGCCAGAAACACGGCTGTGGCGGCGATGAAAACGGCAGGCAAGCATCCGGGAGATCCTACTTCGATGCGCGCACTGGCCGGGGCAGAAGCGGGTCTTGGTGGTGCATTGATGAGTCTGAATGCCGTTATGGAAAATTACCCGGATCTGAAAGCCAATCAAACGATTGCACAACTCTCGGAAGAGTTAACCTCTACAGAAAACAGAGTTGCATTTGCCAGGCAGTCATACAATGACGAAGTGATGGCATACAATACGCAACGTCAGAGTTTTCCGGATGTGTTGCTGGCGGGCGTGTTCGGTTTTTCTGATGCGAGTTTGCTTGAAATTCCGGACGTTAAGGCTAAGGAGCCTGTTCGCGTTTCATTCTGAAATTCAGCTTTATTTTCATTAAACCATAAGATTCAGTTTGAACTTTTTTCATCATCAGGCATTAGCACGAAAGCAGACACGTTTGCTGATCGTAGCCTATATGCTGACGGTATTAGCGGTGATTATGGGTGTTTATGTGGCCTGCTACGCTGCTATTCTTTGGTCTAATCCCGATAATTATGAAAATATGCCATTCTGGAATAGTATCTGGTTGGCCTATGTCGGTGGTGTAACGGCACTGATTATTCTTAGCGGTAGTATTTATAAGATTTGGGAGCTTCGTCGCGGCGGTGGGGCAGGCGTGGCTGAGATGTTTGGCGGCAAACGTGTTCCTCCCAATACTGAAGATCTGTTACAGCGGCGCTTACTGAATGTGGTGGAGGAAATGGCGATTGCTTCCGGTATGCCTGTGCCGCCGGTGTACCTGTTGCCCGAAAATGGTATCAACGCATTTGCGGCGGGATTTTCGAGTTCTGATGCTGTCCTTGGTGTGACCCAGGGGGCCATTGATTTACTCAATCGCGATCAACTTCAGGGTGTGCTCGGACATGAATTCAGTCATATCCTGAATGCCGATATTGCCATGAATATGCGTTTGATGGGTTCATTGCACGGTATTACGTTGCTGGGGGATGCCGGTTGGTTAGTGCTTCGTTCCATGGGAGGAAGACGTCATAGCGGTGATAAAGGTGGCGCTCATCCGGCTGTTTTTATTCTGGCGGTTATTCTCATTATTGTCAGTGGTATTGGCTCTCTGGCTGCCGGGGCGATTAAAGCGGCTATTTCGCGTCAGCGTGAATTTTTGGCCGATGCGTCGGCCGTTCAATTTACGCGAAACCCGGACGGTTTGGCCGGAGCTTTAAAAATAATCGGTGGTTATGCGAGCAGTTCTTCGGTGACACATGCCGGAGCCGCTCCGGCGAGCTTTATGTTTTTTGGCAATGTTCTGCGCTCACCCCTTGATTATGCGTGGTTTTCCACGCATCCGGCCGTGACGTTAAGGATTCAGAGGCTTGATCCTTCTTTTGACGGCTCATTGCCTCCGATGAATGTGCCGCAGCGTGCGCGCATGGTTGCCAATGAGGCAAGTCTGGGTCTGAGTCTTGGTTTGATTGGTGCTGCTGACCTGGCTACTGGCGTGACCATGGGGCGGCTCTCGGCATCAGAGCACCCTGAAATGGCCAATGCCGCAGAACTTATCAATGATATTCCGTTGCAGATTCGTAATTTTTCGCATGATCCGTGTCTGGCCAGAGCACTGGTTTATGCGCTTCTGCTTTGTCGGGAGAAAGATGTTCGGGCTAAACAGATTCAATGGCTGGAAAAACATGCCGAGCAGGGTGTCTTCCGCGATTTGATGGATGTCTATGCCCAGATGAAAGGTTTGAAGAGTCATTTGCGCATCCCGATTCTGGACATGTGTATGCCAGCCTTGAAAAGTCTTTCAAAGCCTCAGTATCATCGGTTTATCAGCAATGTTCAGGCTTTGATTCGAGCCGATGGACATTACAGCGGATTTGAATTTGTTTTGCAGCAGATATTGTTGCGCCATCTGGCTCCGGCATTTTCAACCGTGGCTATGCCTCGCAATAAATATCGGGATATGTCGATGCTGACTGAGTCAGCTGTTTATGTGGTTGCATTTCTTGCCTGCACCGGTGGTAACAAACATCCGCAAGACTTACAACGCAGAATTTTCTATCAATTGGGTCTGGATGCTGAACCACTGGATGCAGAAGGTTTAAATTTCACGGCGCTGGGAAAAGCATTGCAACAATTTGAAGAAGCCTCACCAGAGGTGAATGCCATGCTTTTACAAGCCTGTGAGTTCTGTGTGCTGGAAGATGGTCAGGTGCTGCAGTCTGAATATGAGCTGCTACGCGCCATTGCCGATGCGCTGGGTCATCCGATGCCACTTCTGAAACCGAGAGAATCAGCCGTATTTCCACAATAAAGCTGGGCTTGAATCACCAGTAAAGCCGACCAATATGCAGGCAATGAAATACATCACAGGAGAATATCATGAATAGATTTGCAACTTTGTTTCTGGCCGCAGTGATGGCGAGCAGTGCATGGGCTGTTTCCGCAACAGCATGTGATAAAACCTCCTGCGAATTCAAATCCGGGGTCTATTTTAAAGGCTTGCACGATAATACCGCTATTGATCAGGAGTTCACGGTTCAAATGGTGGTAAACGGCATGAATGTACAGCAGGCAGGTGAATTGGTTGAAGGTACGGGGCATTTTCATATCCTGATTGATGATGCTGCCGTCGAGCAGGGTGAACCCGTCAAAAAAGATGCGACACATTTGCATTTTGGCAAAGGCCAGAGTGAGGCAACACTGAAGCTGACACCGGGCGAACATACACTGACCCTGCAATTTGCTGATGGCCATCATGTCTCATATGGTAAGCTATGGAGCAGAACTGTTCCTGTTTATGTGAAGCCTTAATCCGGGTCGAATTTTTCTGACCAGCCAGAGAGTCGTAGCATGAAGAAATTAATCTCTTTGTCGCTTATCAGTACTGTTATGCTTTGATTTGCATGTCGTCGAATCGGCATTTTAAGTGTAGGATTGTTTGCATCTGCATTTTCATTATTGATGCTGTATGAGGGGGATACCATGAAAACATTGAGTGCTGAAGCCTGGGCAGTTCTGGAAGCGCGTAGTCACGATCCATTTGCCTGGCTGGGGCGTCATCAATCGAGTGGGGAAGGTGTCGTTGTACGTGCTTTCAAGCTGCGAGCTGAAAATATGTGGCTGCTTCCATCCAAAGGTAAAGCTATTCCCATGCCCCGTATCGAAGGTACAGATTTTTTTGAGCTGCTATGGCAGGGCGGTGATTTTGCAAGTGCTTACCGATTCCGTATTGAGAACCACGATGCTCACAAATGGGAAGAGGAAGACCCCTATCGTTTTGGTACGATGCTTGGTGAAATGGACCTGCATCTGATTGGCGAAGGTAATCATTTTGAAAAGTATAAACTGATGGGTGCGCACGTTCGTGAACATGAGGGTGTTGCAGGTGTCGGATTTGCCGTTTGGGCACCGTCAGCCGAGCGGGTGAGTGTGATTGGTAACTTCAATCACTGGGATGGACGTGAGCATCAGATGCGCGTGCGTGGATCATCCGGTGTTTGGGAGCTTTTTATCCCGGGCCTGTGTGAAGGCGAAACATATAAATTTGAAATCCGTGGCAAACATCAGGATGTGTTTGAAAAGACCGACCCTTATGCACAGCAGATGGAATTGCGCCCGGCTACGGCGAGCGTGGTACATAATCCGGATAAATACCAATGGCAGGATGCGGACTGGGTGAAATCATTGCCCGAAACACAGGCCGCAGACAAACCAATGAATATCTATGAGGTACATTTAGGTTCGTGGCGGCGTGGTGATGATGGTGTTGCGGGCTATTTGAGTTATCAGGAACTGGCTCATCAGTTGGTCGATTACTGCCAGTGGATGGGATATACCCATATCGAATTATTGCCGGTAACTGAGCATCCCTTTGATGGTTCCTGGGGGTATCAGACCGTTGGATATTTTGCACCGACCAGCCGTTTCGGATCACCGGATGATTTCCGTTATTTTGTCGATTATTGTCATCAGCAGGGCATTGGCGTATTTCTTGACTGGGTACCGGCGCATTTTCCCAAAGATGCGCATGGTTTGGCGCGGTTCGATGGCACCGCGCTTTATGAGCATGAAGATCCCCGCTTGGGTGAGCATAAGGATTGGGGTACTTATATTTTCAACTTCGGTCGAAACGAAGTTCGAAACTTCCTGATTGCATCGGCTTTATACTGGCTGGATGAGTTTCATATCGATGGCTTGCGAGTGGATGCTGTGGCTTCGATGCTTTATCTGGACTATTCACGCAATGAAGGTGAGTGGGTTCCGAATAAATACGGCGGACGTGAAAATCTAGAGGCCGTAGAGTTTATCAAGCAGTTTAATTATCTGGTGCATGAACGTTTTCCCGGTGCTGTGACGATGGCAGAGGAATCAACATCGTGGCCGATGGTGTCTCGCCCGACATATCTGGGCGGTCTCGGCTTTACTATGAAATGGAATATGGGCTGGATGAATGACACCCTTAATTATTTCGAGCTTGAGCCTATTTTCCGCTCTTACCATCATCATGCGGTAACCTTTTCGATGGTCTATGCCTTTACCGAGAATTTCATTTTACCTTTTTCACACGATGAAGTGGTGCACGGAAAGGGTTCGATGCCACAGAAAATGCCGGGTGATGACTGGCAGAAATTTGCTAATTTGCGCCTGTTGTATGCGTATATGTATGCACATCCGGGTAAAAAACTGCAATTTAATGGTATGGAATTCGGCCAGTGGCCAGAGTGGAATCATGATGAAGCTTTATCCTGGGATCAGGCACAGTTCATGCCGCATCGAGGTTTGCAATGGATGATGCGCGATATGAATCATTTGTACAAAGATGTGCCGGCATTACATGAGCTGGACTTTAACGGCGCGGGCTTTCAGTGGATTGACTGCAATGATGCAGAGCAATCAACATTGAGTTTCATCCGCCGTGATAAAAATGGCGGGGGGGTGGTTGTCGTGATGAACATGACGCCTGTGCCGCGTGTCAATTATCGGATCGGTGTACCAAATCCGGGATCTTATCATGAGATTATGAATACGGATTCTGAAGCATATGGTGGATCGAACATGGGTAATGGCGGTGGTGTTACGGCTGAAGATCATGCCTGGATGGGATTGCCATACTCGGTGAGTATCACATTACCGCCGCTTTCATGCGTGATTTTCCGCCCTGATGTTATGAGTGCTATTTCGTAGTCGCGATAAAGGTAGCCCGGACCGGTGCCGGGTGACCTTCTATGGTTTTGCCAGGGTCATGTGGATCGAGAAAGTCGCTCAGTGATTCGAAATACATCCAGCTTGTTGAGCGTTGCTCCTGTGAAGTGGTCGGCGAGACATCAACGCAGCGGATATTTTCAAAGCCGCATCGTTTCAGGCATGTTTGCATTAGCGACACGGAAGGGATAAACCAGACGTTGCGCATTTTGGCGTAACGTCCCTGCGGTATCAGGCAGGCATCAGTCGGGCCTTGCAGAATGAGTGTTTCCAGTATCAGTTGCCCTTTGCTTTTGAGTAACTGATGCAACTGGCGCAGGTGATCGATGGGGGAGTGCCGATGATACAAAACCCCCATGGAAAACACGCTGTCGAAGCATTGCATCTGTGCGGGCATGCGCTCAATACCGACAGGTAGAAAATAAGCCGGAACGTCTGTCAGGTGCTGTTTGAAGATGGCAAACTGCATCGAAAACAGCGCCATCGGATCGATGCCAATGACGCGCGCAGGCTGGTCGGCAGCCATGCGCCACAAGTGATACCCTGAACCACATCCGATATCCAGAATGCTTTGACCGGCCAATGGTGCAAGATGCGGGCGAATACGATTCCATTTTATATCAGATCGCCATTCGGTATCGATATGGGTGCCGAAGAAATCAAAGGGTCCTTTTCTCCACGGGTGACAAAGCAGCAGTGACTCGGTGAGCGAAGGTGAGTCTGAATTTATATCAGTGATATCAGCAGCGCTGCCAATGCGTACGCGGTCTGCAGCGATGTCTGTGCTCGATGCCTGAAACTGTGACGCAGTGTGAAAAGCTGCTTGCCAGCGGGGGAAATCGCCATGTTGCAGTGTTTCATGCCAACCCCCATCAAAGCAGGCAAGCATAAGCTCGGAAAATGCTGTTAGCGGTGAGCTTGCAAGGGCTTGTTGAAAGCGGAGTCGTTCATCCCGGACAAACGAATGCATTTATTTATAAGCAATGATCGATGCGAAGTTGAAGCATTGAAACCATGTCATGGTTTGCCTGAAACCGGCTGCTTTCAGACGATCATGATGGGTATGTAAAGACTCCGGCACCAGTACATGCTCAAGAGCGCTACGCTTACGACTGATCTCAAGGCTTGAATACCCTTGTGCCAGTTTAAATGTTTCATGCAGAGCGATCTGATGCTGTTGCTCGCAAGGATCATCAAAGGCGATTTTCTCTGATAAAATGAGTACGCCACCCTCATTTAAGCCGTTGAAAATTTGCTTTAACAGTATGCTGCGCTGCTCCATAGCAATAAATTGCAGAACAAAATTAAGTACAACCACCGAAGCATGGTCAATGGTTGTTTGAAGTACGTCCTGACAAACGATATCAATAAAAGGTTCGCTAAATCTAGCTTTGCAGCGCTCCACCATGGCAGGAGAATTATCCACGCTGATAATAGAGCAAGACTGCTTCTGGCTACCATTTTTGAGTGCTTCGGTAACTGCGCCCAGCGAGCAGCCAAGATCATACAGTCGACTGCCGGCTTGGGCATGGCAGCGGGTGATGGTTTCAACCATCTTTAAGCTGAGATCGTAACCGGGGACAGAGCGCGCAATCATATCCTCAAAAACTGAGGCGACATTTGCATCAAATTCAAATCCGTTTTGATGAATCTCGGATGTGTAGATGGAATCTTTCATCGGAACATCCGGCTGATGTATCAGTCAGCGATGATGAGTTTGCTGAATTGCGACTCAAAGTATTTGATGTATTCTGATGCATGCTCTTCCAGTGCTGTGCTGGCAACAAAGTAGTCATTAGCAAAGCCTGAACCAAGAAGTTGCAACAGACTTTCGGCAATCGTCATCCAGACATTGTCAGAGATAGGGTTACCATAATTGCTGGTGCCAAGAATCAGATGTTGTTTTGAAGCAATCAGATCCATGGCGATGCCGTTTTCAGTCCGATACAGAATCACATGTGCATCATGATAAAAACGGTGCAGGCCATATTTGCGTACTTCTTGCACATTATCGGGGTAAAAACCTTCACGCGGCAATGTTTCAAGATGTTTACCTAATACAGATGTACGAAATCCTTCCTGTGTTGTATCAATGCGTTTCATCATTCTCCCTCCATATTAAATTCGTCATGCTCAGCGAGGCAGGGTGGTTGAACCCATCAGGAATTCATCCACGGCACGAGCGCACTGGCGACCTTCACGGATAGCCCAAACCACAAGGGATTGACCACGCCGCATATCACCGGCTGAAAATACCTTGTCGATGCTGGTTTTGTAGTCTGAATCGTTGGCAGCTACATTGCCTCTGTTGTCTTTATCCACACCCAGTTGTTCCAGCATGCCTTCATGCACCGGGTGCAAAAAGCCCATCGCCAACGTAACCAATTGTGCAGGCAGTTCGAATTCAGAGCCTTCGATTTCGTTCAGTTTCCACTGGCCGTTTTCCTGCTTCCATTCCACACGCACACATTCAACAGCCTGCACATGGCCGTTTTTATCACCGATAAAGCGTTTGGTTGAAACTTCCCAGTCACGTTCGCAGCCCTCTTCCTGCGAAGTGGAGGTGCGCAGTTTCATCGACCAGTTCGGCCAGGTTACAAGCTTGTCCGGAGCTATTTCAGGCTTGGGTAGAATTTCAATCTGCGTGACAGATTCTGCACCGTGCCGGTTTGAAGTGCCGATACAGTCGGAGCCTGTATCACCGCCGCCGATGACAACAACATGTTTGCCTGCAGCAGAAATAAATTCATTTTCAGGGATATTATCACCGAGAATGCGTTTGGTGTTTTTGGTAAGGAATTCCATGGCGAAATGAACACCTTTGAGTTCACGTCCGGGCACTGGCAGATCGCGTGGTTTTTCAGAGCCACCGGAAAGTACCACGGCATCGAAATCATTCATCAGATCGTGGACTGACACGTTATCGCCAACTGTTGAGTTGACACGGAATTCAACACCTTCGGCGCGCATTTGACTCATCCGGCGATCAATAACAGTTTTATCAAACTTGAAGTTGGGAATGCCGTAACGCATGAGGCCGCCAATGCGGTCATTTTTCTCAAATACAACAACATCGTGACCAACGCGCGCCAATTGCTGGGCAGCAGCCATGCCGGAAGGCCCTGAACCCACGACGGCAACACGTTTGCCTGTTTTCGAGGCTGCGATTTGAGGTGTAATCCAACCCTCTTGCCAGCCTTTCTCAACGATGGACAGCTCGATATTTTTAATCGATACAGCATCGCCGATCAGATTGACCGTGCAGGCTTCTTCACAAGGTGCCGGGCAGATGCGACCGGTAAACTCCGGGAAATTATTGGTGGAGTGAAGGATTTCCAATGCTTCATGCCAGCGACCATGATATACCGCATCGTTCCAGTCCGGGATGATATTGTTGACAGGGCAGCCGTTGTGGCAAAATGGGATACCACAATCCATACAGCGCGCACCCTGCGTCGACATGTCTTCGGGCAGTTTGGCGAACTCTTTGAAATGTACGATGCGGTCTGCGACTGGTGCATAGCTCAGGTTTTCACGAGCATATTCTTTAAATCCGGTGGGTTTACCCATGGATAGCCTCCTGTGCGGCTTCATTCTTTTCTGCTTCCATTTCTGCCAGTGCACGACGGTATTCAACCGGTATGACCTTCACAAATTGCGGCAGGTAGTCACTCCAGTTTTCAAGAATTCGTATACCAATGGCGGAATTGGTATAATGGACGTGACGCTGAATCAGCGACAATAGAATTCGTTGATCATCCTGCGTCATGGTGTGTTTGATATCCACGCGACCATGTGTTTCCAGATCCGCGCCCTGATGATCCAGCTCTTCCAGCGCATCAGCTTCAGAAACAATCGGCTCCAGAGATACCTGAGCCATATTGCAACGGCTTTCAAAAGTGCCATCGGCATCCAGTACATAAGCGATACCACCGGACATACCGGCAGCAAAGTTACGTCCGGTTTCTCCCAGTACAACAATCGTACCACCGGTCATGTATTCACATCCATGGTCACCAACACCTTCAACAACGGCAACCGCACCGGAGTTACGTACGGCAAAGCGTTCGCCACCCACACCATTGAAATAGCATTCGCCTTCAGTTGCACCGAATAAGACGGTATTGCCGACGATGATATTTTCTTCCGCTTTCAGTCTGGATTCGGACGGAGGGTAAATGGCAATACGTCCACCGGACAGACCTTTACCCACGTAATCGTTGCCTTCACCGGCCAAGTCAATTGAAATACCACGTGTTAACCAGGCACCCAAAGATTGTCCGGCCGTTCCTTTGGCTTTGATAGCAATGGTATTATCTTCAGCTAATCCGGCATGGCCGAATCGTTTGGCCACTTCACCCGAGAGCATAGTACCAAAGCTGCGGTCAACATTGCAGATCGGTGTTTCAATAACAACCGGCGTTTTGTTTTCCAGTGCCGGGAGAGCCTGCTCGATCAGTTTGTTGTCGATCAGTTTCTCAAGGCCATGATTTTGTTTTTCGGTGTGCGAGACGGATGAGCCATTGGCCTCAACCCGATGCAGAACAGGTGAAAGGTCCAGTCCTTCAGATTTCCAGTGTCTCAGCGCATCATTGGTGTCGAGCATGTCGGCACGGCCGATCATTTCAGCGAAGGTGCGGAAACCGAGCTCAGCCATGATTTCACGCGCTTCTTCAGCGACATACAAGAAGAAGTTCACCACGTCTTCAGGCTTGCCGACAAACTTCTTGCGAAGTTCAGGGTCTTGTGTTGCCACACCTACAGGGCAGGTGTTGAGGTGACATTTGCGCATCATGATGCAACCTTCTGCAATCAGCGCAATGGTGCCGAAGGCAACTTCATCAGCACCAAGCAGGGCTGCAATGACAACGTCGCGACCGGTACGCATCTGACCATCCGCCTGCAAAATAGTGCGGCCACGCAAGCGATTCAGTACCAGTGTTTGCTGAGTTTCGGCCAGGCCGAGCTCCCAGGCGGAGCCGGCATGCTTGATTGAAGTCAGCGGTGATGCACCTGTACCGCCATCGTGTCCGGCAATCACAACATGGTCAGCATGTGCTTTCACGACACCGGCAGCAACAGTACCGACGCCGATTTCGGAAACCAGTTTCACCGAGATATCAGCCCGTGGATTGGTGTTTTTCAGGTCGAAAATTAATTGCGCCAAATCTTCGATGGAATAGATGTCATGATGAGGCGGCGGAGAAATCAGCCCCACACCCGGTGTGGAGTGACGCACGCGACCGATACGTTTATCAACTTTGTGTCCGGGCAGCTGACCACCTTCACCCGGCTTGGCACCTTGCGCCATTTTGATTTGAATCTGATCGGAATTAACCAGGTATTCGGTGGTGACGCCAAAACGTCCTGATGCAACCTGCTTAATGGCAGAGCGCATGGAATCACCATTTTCCATCGGTTTGAAACGCGAAGGTTCTTCTCCGCCTTCACCTGTATTGGACTTTCCACCCAGTCGATTCATGGCAATAGCCAGTGTGCTGTGTGCTTCATGCGAAATCGAACCAAAAGACATTGCACCAGTAGCAAAACGTTTCACGATCGATGTTGCGGGTTCCACCTCATCAAGCGGAATAGCTTTTGCTGCATTGAATTTAAACAAGCCACGCAGTGTTTTTAGTTTACCAGCCTGATTGTTGATCTCATTGGCATATTCTTTGTACAAGCTGTAGTTGGAGGTGCGAACCGCATGTTGAACCTTGGCAATCACACCCGGTGTCAGCGTATGATCTTCTCCACGAGCGCGCCAGGCATATTCACCGCCGACATCCAGAGCATTTTTGTAAATCATCACACCACGGAATGCATCGATATGACGTTGCGCCGCTTCCTGTGCAATCTCTGCAAGTCCTGCGCCTTCAATCTGGCTGGCTGTGCCGCTGAAGTATTTGTCTACAAAATCAGTTGCAAGGCCAACGGCTTCGAAAATTTGTGCGCCGCAATAAGACTGATAGGTTGAAATGCCCATTTTGGACATGACTTTGTACAATCCTTTACCGATGGCTTTGATGTAACGTTTTTCAATTTCAGCTTCGCTGATATCATCAGGTAGTTGGCCGTGACGTTTCATATCCACCAGTGTTTCAAAGGCAAGGTATGGGTTGATAGCCTCTGCACCAAAACCAGCCAGACAAGCAAAGTGATGGACTTCACGAGCAGATCCTGTTTCAACTACGAGGCCAGTTTCGGTGCGCAAGCCAGCGCGAATCAGATGGTGGTGCACTGCTGATGTGGCGAGCAGGGCCGGAATAGCGATACGTTCAGCATTCATCGCCCGGTCAGAAATAATAACAATGTTATAGCGGCCATGAACTGCTTCCTCGGCCTTTTTGCACAGCTCTTCAATAGCCGCCTGCATGCCGGTAGCACCTTGCTCGGAAGGGTAGCAGGAACAGAGAGTAATTGTGCGGAAACGGTTGTCTGTGTACTGATCAATATGGCGAATTTTCTCGACATCAACATTGGACAGAATGGGTTGATGAACTTCCAGACGCAGTTGTGGCTCACTTTCCTCAAGGCCAAGAAGATTAGGTCTTGGTCCGATAATAGAGGTCAGGCTCATGACCATTTCTTCACGGATCGGATCAATCGGCGGATTGGTGACCTGCGCAAACAACTGGCGGAAATAGTTGTACAGTGGTTTGGCTCGGTTCGAAAGTACAGCCAGTGGACTATCATTGCCCATGGAGCCGATGCCTTCCTGGCCGGAAATAGCCATGGGTACCATCAGAAATTTGATGTCTTCCTGCGTATAGCCGAAAGACTGCTGGCGATACAGCATGGTATTATGATCCGGTGTCTGCGGCGCAATCTCTTCGGGAAGTTTTTCCAGCTGGATTTGGGTCCTGGCCAGCCATTCCTGATAAGGTTTGGCAGCAGATAGCTGTTTTTTAATCTCGGCATCATCAATGATGCGCCCTTCTTCCAGGTCAATAAGCAACATTTTACCTGGTTGTAAACGCCATTTTTTAATGATTTTGTGTTCCGGAATGTCGAGCACACCCATTTCAGATGCGCCCAGTACCAGTCCATCTTCAGTGACCAGATAACGGGTCGGGCGCAAGCCATTGCGATCCAGCGTTGCTCCAATCTGACGGCCATCAGTAAAAGCAACGGCCGCAGGGCCATCCCAGGGCTCCATCAGCGCTGCATGGTGTTCGTAAAATGCCCGGCGTTGCTCATCCATTAATTTATTGCCAGACCAGGCTTCAGGGATCATCAGCATGGCGGCATGCGCCAGTGAATAACCACCTGCGACCAGCAGCTCCAGTGCGTTGTCAAAGCAAGCTGTATCACTTTGCCCTTCGTAACTGATAGGCCATAGCTTGGCGAGGTCATCGCCGAGTAATTCGGATTTCATGGACTGCCTGCGGGCATTCATCCAGTTGATATTGCCGCGTACGGTATTAATTTCACCATTGTGGGCCATCATGCGGAACGGATGAGCTAACTCCCAGGACGGGAAAGTGTTGGTCGAGAATCGCTGGTGCACCAGCGCCAGAGCCGAGGTCATGCGGGCATCACGCAGGTCTTCGTAGTAGGGTGCTACCTGATGCGAATGGAACATGCCTTTATAGACAATGGTCCGGCTGGATAAAGAAGCGGTATAGAAGTTGGCTGCATCTTTAAAGTTAAGAGCAGAAACACCATGGCTGGCGACTTTGCGGATGACAAACAGCTTGCGTTCAAAGGCATCCTGATCGGCACAGTTGTCACCTCTGGCAATAAATACCTGACGGATAACGGGTTCGCATGCTGTAACACTCTCGGGCAGATCAGCTCGTACAGCATCAACGGGTACATCACGCCACCCTAACAGCGTTTGCCCTTCATTGATTGCGGCTTTTTCGATGATGTCCTGACATGCAAGGCGATGCCTTTCATCTTGCGGGAAGAAAATCATACCCACACCATAGGAGCCTTCGGCAGGCAGTTGGTAGCCCAGATCGGCCGTTACAGCTTCAAAAAACTGGTGAGGTATTTGTAAAAGGATACCAGCACCATCACCTTCACGCGGATCAGCGCCAGCAGCACCGCGATGAGTCAGACGTTCCAGAATCTCCAGGCCTTTTTCAATGATGTCATGACTCTTCGCGTTCTTGATATTGGCTACAAAGCCAACGCCGCAAGCATCATGTTCATTTTCGGGGCGGTATAACCCTTGTTTGCCCGGTAATGATTTCTGGATCATTGAATGTCCTCCTGAAAGCTATAACTAAAAAGTAAATGTGCCGTGTTAACAGAAATTATAAAGTTAATCCCAAATCGACGCTCTTTTCCGGGTCGCTCTTTTTTGGGCACGGCGACGCAAGCTAGCGAAATGGAATCTAATTCTCCATAAATCTTTTGGGAAAAATATCGCGTTTGGCGATTTTTGTTTTATGTCAGAGAGAAGAGATCAGCAAGCCAATGGCGTCGGGAAATGTTACTTAATCCAATGAAAACAAAAGTGTATCGATTGACTCAATATCAACAGCGACTTTTTTAGAATCGTCGACTGCCTTAATGATACCATCTTTTTTCAAAGCGCCGATAGCTCTGGAAATGGTTTCACGGCTTGTGGAGAGTTGATCGGCGATAACCTGATGGGTGGGCAGTGAAACGAGGTAATAATTTCCAAAAGCCTTTTTACTGTCTTCCTTTACCAGCTCGCGCAGGTAATTGTACAGTCGATGGGGTACATCCATCGTACATACCCGCTCTAGTAATTTATTGGTCCGACGCAAACGCAGGGCTAATTCTTCCAGGCATTTGATGGCTAAATGCGGTTTTTCGAGAAGCAGGCGGTTAAAATCTTTATTGCGGATTTGAGCCAGTCTGGTCTCTTCAGTAGCGGTTACAGTGGCTGAACGTGGCTGGCTATCAAGCAGGGATATTTCACCAAAAAACTCTCCGGCATTGAGGATGGATAAAATAATTTCCCGTCCGTCAGGAGCGTAATATGAAATCTTTACCGAACCTTCAAGAATGACATATAAGGAATTGCCTAAATCGCCTTCCTGTAAAATGACATTCTTTTTTCTTACTGTTTTTGTTGCAGCAAGCGCAATGACGTCGTCAAGCTCATTATCGTCAAGTTCTGAAAATAAGGGTACAAGACTAAAGATGCGTCTCATGCGTCGTCGTCAGAGGCTAATTGTACGATGTTTACCGGCCATGTAGCCATCGAACCATTTTTTAGTTTCGGTTTAATCATGGCAATAGCATGCTCAATCCGGTCCGCTTGGTCAATGACTTCAATCATCAGGGGTAGGTGGCTGCACAGAGCAAGAAATGAACTTGAATGCATTCCATGCGTGCCGATGCCACCAACTCCCCGCATGACAGAAACGCCGTGTAAACCAGCCTCTTCACACAGTCTGAGGATTGCTTCCAGAGCCGGCATGTGATCAATTTTCTCCGACTCGGAAAGGTAAATTCTTAGACAGTTTCCTGGTTTCATGGCAATACGCTTAGCCGTCGATTTCAACCAGGCATTCGTCAGGGTTAACGTTATCGCCTTCGATGACATAAATGGCGGTGACAGTTCCGGATACCGGAGCATGTACCGGATTCTCCATTTTCATGGCTTCAACGGTTACCACGGTATCACCGGCTTTGACACTGTCACCCAGGGCGACATTAATGGCAACGATGCGCCCCGGCATGGGTGAGGTTACGTCACTGTCTCTGCTGGCTTTGGGACGTTTTGAACCTTTTGATGACTTATTGGTGTCAATGCTTCTGCCATCCAGTGTCGGGATTACTTCGGTCAATGTCTCAACCAGAACTTCTTCCAGAATATTGTCTACTTTGACGAAATACGGACGTAATTCATCGCTGGGGTGACCGGTTCCTTCAATGCTGATGTGATACTGCTCGCCATGAATGGTAATATTAAACTCAGTGGGTGCCAGAGCCGGTGCTGATGGGGGCAATTGAATGCCCGGTTCATCCAGTGGTTCAGGTTTAAATATACCTGAGGCACGCTCTTCAAAAAACTCGAGCGCAATGGTCGGGAACATCGCATAGGAGAGTACATCTTCAACTGAGCTGACTTTATCGGCGACATTGCGGGTCAGTTCATCCATTTCATCCTGCAGCAGGTCTGCCGGACGGACAGTGATAGGTTCCTCGTCACCCAGAGCAAGCTTTCGAACGTCTTCATTGACGGGGCCGAGGGCTTTACCGTACATGCCTTTCAAATAGCCCTTGGTCTCACTTGTAATAACTTTGTATTTCTTGCCGGATACCACGTTCAAAACCGCCTGTGTTCCAACAATCTGACTGGTTGGGGTGACCAGTGGCGGATAACCGAAATCCTTTCGAACACGCGGAATTTCTTCTAATACCCGATCCATCTTATCCAGAGCGCCTTGCTCTTTAAGCTGGTTGGCAAGATTGGAAATCATACCACCGGGGATCTGGTTGATAAGAACGCGGGTATCAACGCCAGTAACATCGGATTCAAAGCGGGCATATTTTTTGCGAACATTGCGGAAATAAGCCGCAATATCCTGAAGTAACTCCAGGTCAAGGCCTGTATCAAATTCGCTGTTTGCAAAAGCGGCGACCATGGATTCGGTCGCGGGGTGACTTGTGCCACCGGAAAGGGGACTGATCACTGTATCAATGATATCGCAACCGGCATGCACGGCTTCCCATTGTACCATTTCAGCGACACCAGCGGTGGCATGTGAATGTAAATGCAGTGGTAATGAAACGGTGTCTTTAAGCGCCAGCACCAATTCTTTGGTTGAGGCGGGGGTCAATAATCCGGCCATGTCTTTAATGGCAAGTGTATCGCAACCCATATCTTCCAGACCTTTGGCCAGATCAATAAAATGATCCAGTGTGTGGACAGGGCTGACGGTATAGCAAATGGTGCCTTCGGCGTGTTTTCCATTGGCTTTAACTTGCGCAATGGCAGTGCGGACATTACGTAAATCGTTCATGGCATCGAAAGTACGGAATACATCAACACCATTAGCCGCCGCCATATCTACAAACTTTCTGACCACATCATCAGCATAGTGACGATAGCCCAAAAGGTTCTGGCCGCGCAGCAGCATCTGGATAGGGGTATTTGGTAATGCTTTGTTTAATTCACGTAATCTTACCCAGGGGCCTTCTTTCAGGTAACGCAAACAAGTGTCGAATGTTGCGCCACCCCATGCTTCTATAGACCAGAAACCAACCTGATCAAGCTTTTCACAGATGGGAAGCATATCGTCCAAACGCATACGCGTTGCCAATAAAGACTGATGGCCGTCTCTTAGGGCGAGTTCAGTAATAGCGAGTTTCTTTTTGGTTTTAGTCATAATTAATCCTTTATTACAATCCGGCATGTGCTGCAATAGCAACTGCAACGGCAGCAGCTATATCTTCCCGTGCCTCATAGGGTTTGTATTCCAGAAATTCCGGATATTTTTCCATGAACCCAGTGTCAAATTGACCTCCCATAAACACATCGGATTTTACGATGTTGCGATAAAAGGCAAGTGTGGTCTTAACACCGCGAATGTCATATTCATTCAGCGCACGTTGTGAGCGGGTAACCGTATGGCGCCATGTTGGGCCCCAAATGGTAAGTTTGGCGCACATGGAATCATAGTGAGGGGGGATTTCATAGCCGGAGTAGACGCAGCCGTCTACACGTACGCCCGGCCCGCCCGGTGAAAAATAGCGGGTAATACGACCTGGAGTTGGAAAAAATCCATTCTGAGGGTCTTCGGCATTAATACGGAATTCAATGGCGTGACCTTTCAGTGTGATGTCATCCTGAGTGAACTTGAGCTTCTCTCCCGCAGCAATACGAATCTGCTGTGTTACAATATCAACGCCCGTGATGGCTTCGGTAATGGTGTGCTCAACCTGCAGGCGGGTATTCATTTCCATGAAGTAGAAGTCATGGTTTTTATCAACCAAAAACTCAACTGTACCAGCATTAACATAATCAACGGCTTTAGCTGCCTGGATGGCAACCTTACCCATTTTGTCGCGTAATTCCTGCGAGATATAGTTCGATGGAGCAATCTCAATGAGCTTTTGATTACGTCTTTGAATGGAACAATCCCGCTCAAATAAATGCACACAATTACCATGTGAATCGGCGAGAATCTGAAACTCGATGTGACGAGGTTCGATAATGCATTTTTCCATGAAAAGCTCGCCATTACCGAATGCAGCAAGCGCTTCACGTTGTGTCATTTCGTAATTCCGGATGACTTCCTGATCGCTGTCGCAACGGCGAATGCCTCGTCCGCCGCCACCGGCTGCAGCTTTAAGCATGACCGGATAACCCATCTCTCTGGCTGTCGAAAGAGCTTCATCCGCATCTTTCAGTGAGGCCTCAGTACCCGGGATACAAGGCACGCCAGCTGCCAGCATGGCCGTACGTGCAGCGGTTTTGCTTCCCATGCCGGCAATGGCTTTAGCAGACGGGCCAATGTAGGTGATGCCCGCATTCACAACCGCTTCAGCAAATTCAGGGTTTTCAGACAGGAAACCGTAGCCAGGGTGAATGGCGTCGCATTTTGTCTTTAAAGCAATATCAACAATCCGGTGAATGTTGAGGTAACTTTTAACGGGGTCAGGACCGATAAGAATGGCTTGATCGGCTTTCTTGACGTGCAAGGCATGGCTGTCCGGTTTGGAATACACAGCAACTGATTCAATGCCTAATTCACTACAAGCCCGAATGACTCGAATGGCGCATTCGCCACGATTCGCTATCAAAATTCGCTTAAACAATGTGCTTTGCCTCCTCTGCAGGGGCGTGCACTGTAACAAAATGTCCTCTTAAGAACAAATAAAATCCTGAACTGTAAATAAAAAAAGCAGGGCAAATGCCCTGCTTTTTTCGAAGCGTAATCTTGCTTATTTGTAGAAGTTGATCATTTCTTCCAGTGATTTTGGTGCTAATTTTGAAGCATTTCCGGCTGAACCGAAAGCTTCAAAACGGGCTTTGCAAATATCTTTCATGGCAGTCTTGGCTTCTTTGTAGAACTTACGTGGATCGAAGTTCGACTTATTCTGCTGAAGGTGACGACGAATCGCGCCTGTAGAGGCCATACGCAAGTCGGTATCAATATTTACCTTGCGCACGCCGTGTTTAATGCCTTCGACGATTTCTTCAACAGGTACACCGTAAGTTTCGCCCATTTCTCCACCAAACTCATTGATGATTGCCAGCCAGTCCTGTGGCACTGATGACGAACCATGCATAACAAGGTGGGTGTTTGGAATACGAGCATGAATTTCTTTCACGCGGTCAATGGCAAGAATGTCACCCGTTGGCGGCTTGGTGAATTTATAGGCGCCATGTGATGTGCCGATAGCGATAGCCAGTGCGTCCACGCCAGTCTTCTCAACGAAGTCGGCAGCTTCTTCAGGGTCAGTCAGCAACTGCGAGTGGTCCAAGACGCCTTCAGCACCATGGCCGTCTTCTTCGCCCATCATGCCGGTTTCCAGTGAACCAAGACAGCCCAGCTCGCCTTCTACAGACACACCACCGGCATGCGCCATTTCACAGACTTTGCGGGTGGTTTCAACATTGTATTCGTAAGACGAAGGGGTCTTTCCGTCGGCCATCAGGGAGCCGTCCATCATAACAGATGAAAAACCAGACTGAATAGAACGCAGGCAAACGGCAGGTTCAGCACCATGATCCTGATGCATGACGACCGGGATATGCGGATATTGTTCGATAGCGGCTAAAATAAGATGACGAAGGAATGGTTCGCCAGCATAGGAACGTGCTCCGGCAGAACCTTGCATAATTACCGGTGAATTAACTTCATTAGCGGCTTCCATGATGGCCTGAACCTGTTCCAGGTTATTTACGTTGAATGCAGGCATGCCATAGCTGTTTTCAGCAGCATGATCCAGCAGTTGTCTCAATGAGATTAAAGCCATTATTATTTCTCCTTTTTGTTTTGAAGGGTATGAAATGAATACCCTGTATTTTGTCGCTGACAGTTAATAAATGCAATAAGCTGCATTTACATATTCTCACCGACTTTGATGATTTTCATCGCATTTGTGCCACCGGATTGACCCATCGGAGTACCAAATGTCATGATGATAAGATCATGAGGGTCAGCCAGTTTGTTGTCCTGAAGCATCTTCTGAACGTCACGTGTTGCCAGTGGGGCGTCTGTCGGTCCATAAGGTCGCTCCATAATCAGCGGGGTGACATTTCTAAATAAACTGACTCGGCCTAATGTATGTTCTTCCGAGGTCAGGGCATAGATAGGAACATCTCCCAGATGGCGGGACATATACAGAACAGTATTACCGGTCTGAGTGAAAGCCATGATGGCTTTAATGTCCATCATATGAGCGGTTTCCATGGCCTGACGGGCAATGCATTCGTCAACAGAGTGGGGAGGGAAACGAGGGTCGCGCGTTGCCGAAGAGGGCAGAACGTGTTGTTTCTCGGTTTCCATACAGGTGCGGTGCATAGCCTGAACAGCTTCAACTGGATATTTTCCAGCGGCGGACTCACCTGAGAGCATGACAGCATCAGCGCCGTCGAGTACAGCATTGGCAACATCGTTGACTTCGGCACGTGTAGGAATCGGATTTTCACACATCGATTCCATCATCTGCGTTGCCACGATAACCGGACAATTGAATTTAGGCGCCATGCGCAACATTTTTTTCTGTACAGGAGGTACGGAAGCGTCACCAATTTCAACACCCAAATCACCACGGGCAACCATGACTGCATCTGAAGATTCCATAATGGATTTCAGGTTTTCATCCGTAACGGCTTCCGCGCGCTCTACCTTGGCAATAAGTCCGGCACGTGATCCCTCAGCTTCAACGAGACTGCGTGCGTAGTCCATATCAGCACCATTGCGCGGGAAAGAAATAGCAATGTAATCCACACCAATGGCGCAAGCTGTTTTGATATCTTCCTTATCTTTGTCGGTAAGGGCTGCGGCCGACAAGCCGCCACCAGCGCGATTGATACCTTTGTTATTGGATAAAACACCACCAATGATAACGGTACAGTGTATTTCCTGACCTTTTACCTCATCGACATCCATAACAATCAGTCCGTCATTGAGTAACAGGCGAGCACCGGGTTCCACATCACCGACCAGTTCTTTATAGGTTAATCCGACACGTTCATCGTCACCTTCATTAAGGTCAAGGTCAGCATCAATGATGTATTTTTGACCGGGCGTTAACATGGTTTTGCCGGTTTTGTATTTTCCGATACGGATTTTCGGGCCCTGCATGTCTGCCAGGATGCCGACAATAACACCGTTCTTTTTCGCCGCCGCACGAACATTCTCGGCTCTCTGACGATGCTCTTGCGGTGTTCCGTGTGAAAAGTTGAGTCTCACAACATTTACACCTGCAGCCACGAGGCGATCAAGCACCTCGGGAGATTCTGAGGCGGGACCGATAGTTGCTACAATTTTAGTTCTGCGTGTCTTGATTTTCACTTAGCTGCTCGCTCCTCAAGCATGGCAACTGCAGGAAGTTTTTTACCTTCCAGGAACTCAAGGAATGCACCACCACCTGTAGAGATGTATGAAACCTTGTCTTCAATGCCATATTTATCTACTGCTGCCAGTGTATCTCCGCCACCTGCAATGGAGAAGCCGGCTGATTCTGCAATGGCCATCGAAATGGCTTTGGTTCCTTCGCCGAACTGGTCAAATTCAAATACGCCAACAGGACCATTCCAGACAATTGTTCCGGCATTTTTGATGATTTCTGCCAGTACAGCTGCGGAGTCGGGACCAATGTCAAAAATCATGTCATCATCCAATACTGTGTTTGAAGCTTTTAATTCAGCAGCAGCAGCAGGGGAGAATTCTTTGGCACAAACGACATCAGTCGGAACCGGGATGCTTCCGCCACGTGATTCAGCGTCAGCAGTCAATTTTTTGCAAGTGTCGATCAGATCTGCTTCATACAAAGATTTACCAACTGGATAACCGGCTGCCGCAATAAAGGTGTTAGCAATACCGCCGCCGACAACCAGCTGATCGACAACTTTTGATAATGACTCAAGCACAGTTAATTTGGTTGAAACTTTAGAGCCGCCAACAATTGCCACCATCGGACGGGCAGGGTTGTGCAGTGCTTTGCCAAGTGCTTCCAGCTCAGCAGCCAGTAATGGGCCGGCACAAGCCACGGGAGCATATACACCAGCGCCATGGGTTGAAGCCTGAGCGCGGTGAGCCGTGCCAAAAGCATCCATGACATAGATGTCACACAAAGCGGCATACTTTTTAGACAGCTCTTCGTTGTTTTTTCCTTCGCCAGCGTTGAAACGTACATTTTCCAATAGTACAACTTCGCCATCTTCAACTTCAAAGCCGCCATCAAGGTAATCACGAATCAGGCGAACGGGTTTGCCCAGCAAAGAAGCAAGGTGGTCGGCTACGGGTTGCAGTGAATTTTCTTCACTGAATTCACCTTCGGTCGGGCGACCAACGTGGGACATCAGCATGACTTTGGCACCAGCACCGGCAGCCTGAGTGATTGTTGGCATAGAGGCTCGGATTCGGGCATCAGATGTTACTTTGCCATCTTTAATCGGAACATTCAGGTCTTCACGAATCAATACGCGCTTGCCAGCCAGATCAAGGTCGGTCATTTTAATTACGGACATTTTCTACTCCTTTAGAAAATCACATCCCTAACCATAGAGCATGACAAGGATGTGACATTGGATTGATACAACAACGTGTGAACGTTTGTCTTTGCCTGTTTGAACGCGATGCAAACAACGTGGTTAAACAGGCAAAGACAAACGTGGAAGCCAGAGCTTCCACGTTATTTTCTTTCTTATGCGATGTGACGAACCAGATTCATCATGTTGCAGGTATAACCGTATTCGTTGTCATACCAGGCTACCAGCTTGACGAAGGTGCCATCCAGCGCAAGGCCAGCACCCGCATCGAAAATCGATGAATTGCGGATGCCACGGAAGTCGGTAGAAACCACTTTGTCATCAGTGTAGCCAAGCGTTGCGCTCATTTCGCCTTCTGCGGCTGCCTTCATTGCTGCACAGATTTCTTCGTAAGTTGTTTCTTTTTCAAGTTCACAGGTCAGATCTACAACAGATACGTCAGAAGTCGGTACGCGGAAAGCCATGCCTGTCAGTTTGCCATTCAGTTCAGGCAGGACAATGCCCACGGCTTTAGCAGCACCGGTTGATGAAGGAATGATGTTTTCCAGAATGCCGCGACCACCGCGCCAATCTTTCATGGATGGGCCGTCAACAGTCTTCTGCGTCGCAGTTGCTGCATGAACGGTTGTCATCAGGCCACGCTTAATGCCGAAATTGTCGTTGATGACTTTAGCCATAGGTGCAAGGCAGTTCGTTGTGCAAGAAGCTGCAGAAACGATATTCTGACCCGCATAAGTTTCATGGTTTACATTATATACGAACATCGGAGTTTCTTTGTCTTTGGCTGGCGCAGACTGAACAACTTTTTTGGCTCCGGCATTGATATGAGCCTGGCAAGATTCAGTTGTAAGGAAGAAGCCTGTACAGTCAATGACGATTTCAGCGCCAACTTCATCCCATTTCAGGTTGGCAGGATCACGCTCAGCCGTCAGGCGAATGGTTTTGCCATCAACAACCAGATTGTTGCCGTCAACACTAACATCGCCGTCGAAACGTCCATGAACGGAGTCATATTTCAACATATACGCAAGGTAGTCAGCGTCCAGAAGATCATTAATTCCTACAATTTCCATATCAGTAAAATCTTTAGCTACGGCGCGGAAGACCATACGGCCGATGCGGCCAAATCCATTAATACCAACTTTTATTGTCATGTTTTATCCTCTCCTTTGTATGCTTTAAGCTACTTCATTAATGGCTGCCACAACGGCTTCGGTTGTGATGCCAAACTCTTTGAACAGTTCTCCGGCAGGTGCAGATTCACCGAATGTGTCCATGCCGATTGCTTTGCCATTAAGGCCAATGTATTTAGCCCAGAAACCGGTTACGCCAGCTTCTACCGATACACGAGCGGTAACAGATGAAGGTAAAACAGATTCCTTATATGCTGCATCCTGCTGATCGTAGGTGTTGGTTGAAGGCATTGAAACAACACGAACTTTCTTGTCTGAAGCCGCAGCCGCATCAACAGCCAGTGAAACTTCGGAACCGGTTGCGATGATAATGACATCCGGAGTTCCTTCGCAATCGCGCAGGATATAACCGCCACGTTCAATCTGCTTGATCTGATCAGCCGTACGGTCCATGTGTGGCAGATTCTGACGTGAGAAGATCAAAGAGGAAGGTCCGGTCTGGTTTTTAATGGCAACTTTCCAGCAGACTGCAGATTCAACTGCATCGCAAGGACGCCATACATCCATATTCGGGATCATGCGTAACGTGGCAGTTTGCTCA
This sequence comes from Zetaproteobacteria bacterium CG_4_9_14_3_um_filter_49_83, assembly GCA_002791545.1. Classification (GTDB taxonomy): domain Bacteria; phylum Pseudomonadota; class Zetaproteobacteria; order Mariprofundales; family Mariprofundaceae; genus CG1-02-49-23. Next base: position 16,845 of record PFXG01000034.1, on the reverse strand, counting down.
ACAGGCTGATGCGTCGGGCCGTCTTCACCCAGACCAATGGAGTCATGTGTGTATACTTCGATGTTACGAACTTTCATCAGAGCGGCCATGCGCAGAGCATTTCGCGCATACTCGGAGAACATCAGGAATGTAGCACCATAAGGCACAAATCCGCCATGCAGGGCAACACCATTGATGATAGCCGTCATACCAAATTCACGTACACCATAGTTGACATAGTTGCCATCGGTGTGTTCGCAAACAGGTTTAGAGCCAGACCACAAGGTGAGGTTTGAGCCGGCCAGGTCAGCAGAGCCACCGAGGAATTCAGGCATGAATTTGGCGAAACCTTCAATTGAATTCTGCGAAGCCTTTCTTGATGCAATCGTTTCAGCTTTGGCATTAACTTCAGCAATGAAGGCATTGGCCTTCTCTTCCCAGTCAGCTGCAAGTTCGTTATTAAGACGACGTTTTAACTCTGCAGCCAGTTCAGGGTGCGCTTCAGCGTAGGCGGCAAAGCGTGAATCCCAGTCTGATTCAGCAACTGCACCTTTTTCTTTGGCGTCCCAGCCTGCATAAACATCTTCAGGAATTACAAATGGCTCATAGTTCCAGTTAAGTTCTTTGCGAACCAGTGCGCATTCTGCATCACCCAAAGCAGCACCATGGCAATCATGTGAACCTGATTTGTTTGGTGAGCCGAAACCGATGATGGTTTTGCAGCAGATCATGGTCGGTTGATCGGTGTTGGCGCGAGCTGTATCGATAGCGGCTTTAATTTCGTCAGCGTCATGACCGTTGACGTCACGAATGACTTGCCAGCCATACGATTCAAAACGACCCGGAGTATCATCAGAGAACCAGCCTTCAACGTGGCCGTCAATTGAAATGCCATTGTCATCCCAGAATGCAACCAGCTTGCCCAATCCCAATGTGCCAGCCAGTGAACAGGCTTCATGTGAAATGCCTTCCATCAGGCAGCCATCACCCAGGAAAACGTAAGTGAAATGATCAACGATGCTATGGCCGGGACGGTTAAACTGAGCCGCCAGAGTCTTTTCAGCCAGTGCCATGCCAACGCCATTGGTGATACCCTGACCCAGTGGGCCAGTGGTGGTTTCAACGCCTGGTGCATAACCATATTCAGGGTGGCCCGGAGTACGGGAGTGTAATTGACGGAAACGTTTGATTTCATCCATTGGCAGATCGTATCCGGTCAGGTGTAACAGTGAATAAATCAACATGGAGCCATGGCCGTTAGACAGGATAAAGCGATCACGGTCCGCCCAGCCGGGGTTGGTAGGGTTATGCTTCATGTAGCTATTCCATAGCACTTCAGCAATATCAGCCATACCCATCGGTGCGCCCGGGTGTCCTGAGTTGGCTTTCTGAACGGCATCCATGGATAGAACTCGAATGGCGTTAGCTAAATGTCTGCGATTGTTACTCATTAAATACTCTCCTAATGTTGTTTCTGTTGGTTTTAAACGTGAATAGTGGTTTGAACTTTTCTGATGTTGCCGATGCCGCCATCAAGAACCACGGTATCAGTTGTCATATATTGGCCATAGGTATCCGAGCCTGTTTTAACATGGCGAACATAAGCGCCAGAAGTCAGGCCGGTGGCAATAAACAGGCAGTCATCAGAGGTGACCAGTTCGTCGCGGGTGATGATGCGACTGGTATCGATGCCTTCCTTCTTGCAAAGCTCAATTTCAAAATCTTTTTGCGGCGCCATGCGCCCGAACATTTCAGCACCCATGGCACGAGCAGCACAAGCTGTCACAATGCCTTCCGGTGTGCCGCCAATGCCAAACAGGGCATCGGAGCCCATGTTTAATACAGCTTGAATAGCACCATTCACGTCACCATCAGTGGCCAGGCGGATTTTCGCACCGGTGGCGTATACTTCTTTCATGATTTGATGATGGCGAGGTTTGTCGAGAATGAAGATTTTTAATTCACGGATATCTTTCCCCAGCGCAGAAGCAAGTTGTTTCAAGCGCTCTGCAACCGGTGCTTCAGGGTCGATTTTTCCACGTGCGGCTTTTGGATACACCTGCTTGTCCATATAAAAACAGGAACCGGGACGGAACATGGAGCCTTCTGGAGCGGCAGCCAGCGTTACAATGGAGCCGGGCATGTCTTTGGCAAATAAATTCGTTCCTTCAATCGGGTCAACGGCAATATCAACGCCGATGCCTTCGCCGGTGCCTACTTCTTCGTCATCATACAACGCCGGAGCCTCATCTTTAGCGCCTTCGCCAATGACGATTGTGCCACGCATTTTCACCTGATTAATACGTTTGCGCATGGCATCTACGGCTAAACCATCACCTTCGTCTTTCTGACCAGAACCAACATACGGTGCACAGGCACGCGCAGCGGCTTCACACACTTCCACCAGATCAATTTTCAGATCAGCTACTTTAGGCATAATCCCCTCCAGGTATGGTTTTATCGACTGTGTTACATTGAGATGTTAAAAGAATTGGAGCCGCATACTACCCAAGTTTTAATCAAAAAGCACGCCCGAATTCTTTTCTGTTTAATCCCTTTTGGTTAGCAGGGAGGCGGCTATAAGGCGAAAGTTTACGGGCTCAGCGAAGGGCATTTTCCGATCATGTTTTAACCTGTGTTGACCTTGATTGACGTTCAAAACATAGTTGCTTCTAACAGGTGATGGGATTAGGAAGTGAAGGGAGGGAGAGTTAATATGATGCGACTGCTAGCCTGGTTGACGAAAAGCTGTTTGAGACTTCTGTTTCGAGTCGAAGTGGAAGGTTTGGAGCATTATGAACAATTGGATCAGAAGGCGTTGATTATTGTGAATCATGTGTCCTTTCTTGATCCGGTTTTTTTAACATTGTTTTTACCCGGAGAGAAAAGTTTTGCTGTGCACGGCATGTATGCGAGGGCATGGTATTTGAAGATTTTTGATTCTATGGCCAAACAGTTTTCAATCGACCACGCGGATTCCATGGCCATGAAAAGCCTGATTGAATACTTAAATGCCGGTCACCGGGTTATTGTTTTTCCGGAAGGGCGAATTACCACGACCGGGTCACTGATGAAAATATATTCGGGCGCCGGCATGATTGCAGACAAAAGTAATGCCCAGATTGTTCCTATCCATATTTCCGGCCTTGAATATTCCACTTATTCCAGATTAAAGGGTATCTTTCATCTGTGTAAGTTTCCGCGTGTGCGAATCACTATTTTCCCGCCCGCTAAGCTCGAATTATCTCCGGCGTTGAAATCCAGAATGCGACGGCAAAAGGCGGCAGAACACATTGCGTCAATGATGACGCGGATGGTGTTTGAGGCTTTTCCTTATCAGCAGCGAATATGGGATGCTTTACTGGATGCTCGCGATATTCACGGTGATCAGCATGCTATTGTTGAAGATATGGATCGCCAGCCGCTGACGTATAAAACGCTTTGTCTGAAATCATTTGTGTTGAGTTATTTGTTTAAAGTCCACTGTGAAGCCGGAAAGCGCATCGGTGTGCTGTTGCCAAACACCAATGCAACCATTGTTACATTTCTGGCTTTGCAATCGATGCGTTGTGTGCCTGCCATGCTGAATTTTACCATGGGTTTGAAAGCTACGGGCTTTGCCATTGAAGCCGCAAATATTGGTACAGTCATCACATCAAGGAAATTTATTGAATTGGCTGAACTGGAAGCCCTTGCCAGTTATCTGGAAGAACGGGTGAATGTGCTGTATCTCGAAGATCTTCGCGCTGAATTAACGCTGACGAAGAAGCTGAAGGGGTTATATGCGGCGCACCGATCAAGAGCTGTTATCCGTAGCCGTTTGCGGCAGGTTAAAGCTGATGATGAAGCTGTGGTGTTGTTTACTTCGGGTTCCGAAGGCATACCTAAAGGCGTGGTTTTATCGCATCAGAATTTGCTGGCTAATGTTTCGCAGGGTCGGTCACGGATGCGCTTCACGCCTCAGGAAGTGTGCCTGAATGCGTTACCCTTGTTTCATTCTTTTGGTTTGACCGGAGGAACATTACTCCCTCTGATGCAGGGAACGCCGATTTTTCTCTATCCGTCGCCGCTTCATTACAAAGTCATTCCTGAAGTGGCTTATGATATCAATGCAACTATCATTTTTGGCACCAATGTGTTTTTGAATGGCTATGCCAAACATGCCGATGTATATGATTTTTACTCCCTCCGTTATGTGATAGCCGGGGCTGAAAAGGTACAGGATGAGACTCGTCAGCTCTGGTTTGCAAAGTTCGGCCTGCGTATTCTTGAGGGTTACGGTGCAACTGAAACAGCCCCTATTCTGACGATTAATACCCCCAGAGAATTTCGTTTGGGGTCGGTGGGTAAATTCTGTCCGGCAATTGAGTATAAACTTGAGCATGTGCCCGGCATTAATACGGGTGGCAAGCTTTGGGTGAAAGGCCCCAATATTATGGCCGGATATGTAATGCATGATCGCCCCGGAGAGCTGCAGCCACCATCGGATGGTTGGTATGACACCGGAGATATTGTCGATATTGATGAAGATGGTTATGTTTTTATTCAAGGCAGGGCTAAGCGTTTTGCCAAGATTGCCGGGGAAATGATTTCTCTGGCGGCCGTTGAGGAACTGGTATCGAATTGCTGGCCGGAATACCGACATGCGGCGCTGGCCATGCCGGATCACGGAAAGGGTGAGAAAATTATTCTGATTACCACGCTGGAACATGCGGAGCGCAGGCATCTGGTTCAGTTTGCCCATGAAAATGGCATTCCGGATATTCAGGTGCCTAAAAAGCTACTCTATGTTGATGACGTGCCTCTGTTAGGAAGTGGAAAAATTCACTATCCTGCCGCGCAGGCGTTGGCTGAGAAAATTCTGGGTGAGTCATCCGGGATGGAGGATCATGCGAAGGAACACTGAATTATTTGATATTCAGCTTGTAAATTTTAGAAAAAATTCATTTAAACCCTCTAATGTTGCCGGTGCTGCCAGAAGCAGCATGTGCCAGAATAACTAAATTTTCATTCGGAGATCATCTTTTGAGCGATAATATCCGCGAGATTCCTTACAATTATACCTCTTATTCTGACAGGGAAATCGTCAAACGTTTTCTTGGCGAGGATGCCTGGGATGATCTGAATGTGCTCAGGATTCAGCGCCGTACAGGCCGGTCGGCGCGAATGTTGTTTGAAATTCTGGGTGATGTGTGGGTGGTTGAGCGTAATGTTTTCCTGAAAAATGATCTGCTCAATCACAGTAAGCGTTTAAAGCAAATGCGGCAGCGTCATCAGGCGAGATTGCAGCGCATCATTAAAGGCGCAGAAGATAATCCCCGCGCCCAAAAAGTGGCGGTTTGCACCGAGCGAATGCTGGATGAGTTCTATGAGTGGTTTGATTGTGAGCCGAAAAAGCGCAAAGAAGCTTTTCGTAAATTGTCGAAACACACGCATCCCAATAATATCCATTTTGATGCTTACACTCTGACGCACCATGCGACGGATGCGACAGACTGGCGTTCGCACCACCCGTTCTGCGTGATTACTCCGGATAAACCGGACGAAATTCCCGGTCTGGTTCGTGCGATTGCGAAACTGGAACTTGTCGTTATTCCGCGTGGGGGAGGGACCGGTCTTTGTGGTGGTTCGGTGCCGCTGTCCAACAACGCGGTGATGATTAATGTCGAGAAGTTTGATTTTATCGGTGAAGTGAAATCTCGCGATATCGGCGATAAAGGTGTGGTTGATACGATTACTGCGCAGGCAGGTGCCGTAACCGGTAAAGTGATGGAAGCATCCAGACCCGGCGTCTTCGCTACCGATCCGACCAGTCTTTGGGCCTGTACCATCGGTGGTAATGTGGCTTCCAATGCAGGGGGTAAACATGCGGTGATCTGGGGCACCTGTGTGGATAATCTGCTTTCCTGGAAAATGGTTACGCCTGATGGAAACTGGCTTGAGGTTGAGCGGTTGAATCACAATATGGGTAAGCTGCATAATGTGGCGAACACTGAATTTAAACTGACTCGCACAGATAGCGTAAGTGGTGAACTGATTGCAGAAGAAATTCTGAATCTTCCGGGCTCAATTTTCAGGCGTGAAGGCCTGGGTAAAGATGTTACGCGCAAGGCCATGGGTGGTTTGCCGGGTATTCAGAAAGAGGGTACCGATGGATTTATCACCGAAGCTACATTTGTGCTGCATAGACCATTTGAGATTACGCGCACGGTCTGTTGTGAATTTTTCGGTCAGGATTTGAATGATGCAACCAGAGCACTGGTGGGGATCAAAAATCACGATGATTCGATGGATGATGTGTTTCTTGAGGGTTTCGAGCATTTTGACGAGAAATATGTCAAAGCGATTAATTATGTGAGTAAATCGACCCGCCGCGAGCGGCCGCGTGTGGTGTTGCTGATCGATGTATCGGGCAATGATGAACTGCGCGTGGCTCAGGTCTGTGCCGATATTTGCCGCATTACTTCGCTGGGTAATGGTGAAGGTTTTGTCGCTATTTCGGCGCAGGATCGGGCTCGTTATTGGGGTGACCGTGGTCGTATGGCGGCAATTGCCAAACATACCCGCGCTTTTAAAATGAATGAAGATGTGGTGATTCCGTTGAATCGACTGGCGGAATACAATGATTATATCGAGCATATCAACATTGAGAATTCAATCAGCAATAAATTGCAGATACTGGATGAACTGGAAAGCTACTTTGGCAGCATTGAGTCGCAATTGTTGTCAAACAATCAGTTATTAAGGCAGACGCTGAATCTTGATGAGGATGTGAATCTGGCAGAAAAACTGGCAACGTGTCTGCAAAAACTAAGGCGGGTAAAACAACGCTGGACGCAGGCGCTAAAGGGCCTGGACGAACCGGCTGAAGATATGCCCGAGCTGGTACCGGATATCAAAATCAAGCCAACGGAGTCATTATTCCGCGTGATACAGCGCGGTGATTTGCGGATTTCATATCGCGCGGAAGTACAGGCTTCCTTGCTGGATCGTCTGCGCGGTAACAAGACGCTGATCAATAAAATTCATGAAATTCATCAGCGGGTTTTATCCGGTCGCGTTGTGGTGGCAACCCACATGCATGCCGGTGATGGCAATGTGCACACCAATATTCCTGTGAATTCGAACGATTATCTGATGATGAAACGCGCTCATCATGTCGTGGAAAGGGTGATGGCCAAGGCGGAAGAGCTGGGGGGGGTGATTTCCGGCGAACATGGAATCGGCATCACCAAGCTGTCTTATTTGAATCAGGATGTGCTGCTGGAAACAGCGGCATATCTGAAAAAAGCTGATCCGGATGACTTATTTAATCGTGGTAAATTACAACCCGGACTGGATTTGAGCCTGACTTATACACCCAGCTTCAATTTGCTTGAGCATGAGTCCGTTATCATGGAGGCAGCAGATCTGACGGAGCTGTCTGAGGAGATTTCACCGTGTTTGCGTTGTGGTAAGTGTAAGCCGGTCTGCAATACTCATTTTCCACGGGCAAATATGCTGTATTCACCCCGCAATAAGATTCAGGCCACCGGCGGAATTATTGAGGCCTTCTTGTTTGAATCGCAAACAGGGGCCGGGATTTCTTTCGAGCAATTCGAAGGACTGCATGATGTGGCTGATCACTGCACCATTTGTCACAAGTGTGAATCACCATGTCCGGTCAATATTGATTTTGGCAATGTGACAGAAAAGATCCGTGCCTTGCTTAAAGATAAGGGCCAGAGCCGGTTAAACCTTGGTTCGCGTTTGTCTATGGCATTTCTGGTCATGAAACATCCGGATGCAGTACATCTGATGCGTAAGGTGGTGATTCGCTGGGGCTATGCCGGGCACCGTTTGGCGCATGCAGCATTGAAAGCTGTGGGGCTGGTGAAAAAACAAACGGCCGTACAACGAAATCTTGAAGGTATTCCGGCGCAGGTGATCAATTTTATTGAGCGCCCTTTACCATCGATTCCACTGCACACAACCCGCCAGATGCTGGGTATTGAGTCGCGTGACAAAAACCTTATTCCGGTGTTGCGCAATCCTGAAAAAGCCAATGGCAGAGCGGTATTTTATTTTCCGGGTTGTGGTTCTGAGCGTTTGTTTTCGCAGGTTGGACTGGCAACACAGGCAATGCTTTTTGAGCTGGGTGTTAATGTGGTATTGCCGCCATCGTATTTGTGCTGCGGTTACCCGAGTACTGCATCGGGAGATCATGCCGTGGGCGATCAGATTACCTACGATAATCGTGTGCTGTTTCATCGCATGAAAAATGCTTTGTCCTATCTTGATTTTGAGGCTGTGGTTGTCTCTTGTGGTACCTGTTACGACCAGTTGACACGCTATCAGTTGCAGGAAGTGTTTCCTGACGCTCCGCTGATTGATATTCATGAGTACCTGATGTCGCAAGGCGTACAGGCTCCAGAGATTGAAGGCGTGCAGTATATGTACCATGAACCTTGTCATACGCCTTTGAAACAGCACGGCTCGGCAACAGCCATTCATTCGCTGTTGGGTAAAGATGCGGTGAAGTCCGATCAATGTTGTGGTGAGGCCGGAACACTGGCTGTAGCCAGCCCTGATATTGCCGGCAAAATTCGCATGCGTAAGGAAGAAGAAATGCTGAAAGCCAGCCTTTTGCTTTCAGCCCAGGGTGATGAAGCACAGAAGGTTCTAACCTCCTGTCCCTCATGTTTGCAGGGGCTGAGCCGCTTGCAGGGTGAAACCGGTGTGGAAGCTGACTATATTGTGGTTGAACTGGTCAGGCAGTTGCACGGAGAAGATTGGCAGAACAGTTTTATTGAACGCATCAAGCGGGGCGGTATCGAACGCGTGTTGATGTAACGGCAAGCAAAGGCAGGAAACGCAATGGCAGATATTCAATCAATCATGCAGGGCATCAGCATTTGGGCTTTGCCCGTATTGCTGGCTATTGTATTGCATGAAGTGGCGCATGGCTGGATGGCGTATAAACTGGGTGATGATACCGCTTTCTGGCTGGGTAGATTGTCGCTGAATCCGTTGAGGCATATCGATCCGGTGGGCACTATTGTGATTCCATTGGTGCTGGTTGTGGCCGGTTCACCGTTTTTGTTTGGCTATGCCAAGCCGGTACCGATCAACTGGCGTAAACTGCGCAATCCCAAGCGTGATATGGTGTGGGTGGCGCTGGCCGGTCCGCTAACCAATATCCTGCTGGCAATTATTTCTACATTTTTGCTGTGGCTGGTTGCGATGATGCCTGCGTCATGGGTGTGGGCGGCTGAACCGTTGAGTCTGATGTTGCAGGCATCGATTCTGATTAATCTGGTGTTATGTATTTTCAATTTATTACCACTGCCGCCACTGGACGGGGGCAGGGTGGCTGTTGGCTTGCTGCCGCAGCCTTATTCAACTTATTTATCCGGCATTGAACCATATGGATTCATGATCATTGTAGCGTTGCTGTTGCTGGGGATTTTGCAGGATCTGATCGGGCCGCTGGTCATGCTGGGAGCCCAGCTGTTGCTCGGTCTGGCCCTTTGAATACCGGCTTATGCTCATAAATTATTTTATCTGCAGCTGATTTTACAGGCTGAAGACTTCTTTGGTTTATAGATCGTATGCACTATATTACCAATGTTTCCGTGAGGGCGGTGGATAACATCTGATTCACAGCTCCCGACCTTATTATAAGTTTAATTTATGATTGACATAAAAATTATAAGCATGTCTTTTTTTGAAGAGGGGCTAAAATAGCCCACATCATTTTTCAAGGGAGTTAAAACCATGACCGATAAAGAACAGTACAAAGTCAAACAGGAACCTTTTTATCAAGCGCAAAGTGATGAGGTTGAGCTTTACGAAGCCGCTTATGCCGCGCGATTGCCGGTGATGGTCAAGGGACCGACCGGTTGTGGTAAGTCCCGTTTTATCGAATACATGGCATGGAAACTTGGAAAGCCATTAATTACAGTGGCTTGTAATGAGGACATGACCGCTTCTGATCTGGTAGGGCGATATTTACTCGATGCCAATGGCACCCGCTGGCTGGATGGCCCGCTGACTACAGCCGCTCGTATCGGCGCGATTTGTTATCTGGATGAAGTGGTGGAAGCCCGTCAGGACACCACTGTGGTGATCCATCCGCTGACCGACCATCGTCGAACCTTGCCGCTGGATAAAAAAGGTGAGTTGATCGAGGCACATGCGGATTTCCAACTGGTGATTTCCTATAATCCCGGCTACCAGAGTCTGATGAAAGATTTAAAACAATCGACCAAGCAGCGTTTCACCGGTTTTGAGTTTGATTATCCTGAAGAGGCAACGGAAGCATCTATTTTGTCGAAGGAAACCGGTATTGAACCGGAGCTGGCGACGAGATTGGTTCGCATAGCTCAGACTGCCCGTAACCTGAAAGGTCATGGTCTGGACGAAGGTATTTCCACCCGTTTGCTGGTTTATGCGGCAACCCTGATTAAAGGTGGTGTCAACCCACAGGCTGCCAGCCGTATGGCACTTGTTCGTCCTATTACCGATGATGCAGATATTCGCGATACTCTGGATCATGCAATCGAAGCCGCATTTGGCTGATAAAAATTGACGGTGATGCTCAGGCTTTGTGACTTGAGCTTGCTGTATCAGGGTGGTGATATCGATGCCTGTTGAAGTGACAAGAAGCATGGAGTTTGAAATCTACTGGCAACGTCTGGGCTGTAATTTTGCTCAGGTTGACCGAGTCTTTGATGATTGCCTGAAACGAGCCAAGGCTTTGCTTACAGGTGAGGGTCTGTTGGTGTATATCGAGAATGCCCGTTTTCTCGGTAAAATGGGGCGCGGTCCGGAGCCTTTGCTGGTGTATCTTGAAGAGGCTCCCGCAGTGGCTGTTGTGGTAGGGGAAGAAGCGCTTGTAGAACTGCGTGAATTTGCCCATTACATGTCGACGCATACCAATTTCAAGGCGATGGTGCCATTTCTGCAAACCAGTGGTGCTGTAGCGCGACTGCTGCATACGCATGTCCTGTTTGCCAGATATATCGAAGTTATCCGCGACATGATGGACCGCACAACCGGTTCGGTGCATGGGCATCACTCTACCTTTCCCAGTCCCGGTTTGCCGGAGTTGCTCAAGCAGGCACCGCGCATTCTGGCGATGGTGCCGCTGGAGGGCCTGAAAAACTGGATTGAATACGGCATCCGCTACTATAACGATCATCCCGACCGTCAGATTGAGTATTTTTCACTGCAATCAGCCGATTCTATAGCTGTTTTGCAACGTGAGCGTCACGGTACGTTGTTTATCGATAATGAGCGTAAGCTCGATATGTATATGCGCGGTTTATGGCGCGATCATGATTATCTGGTGCCTTACTCCCTGGCGTTCGATGATCTGGTCAAGCCGATGCCTTATTTCGATGAAGACGGCATTCGAATTCCTGACGTTTATGATGAGCACAATGGTGTTTCAGGCATGGATCGCTACCGGGCGGCACTGGCGCATATGGCCGGGCATCGTCGCTGGAGCAGCAAGATGGTGGTTGATAACTGGAGTCCGCTCCAGCGCATAGGTGTGGAAACCTTTGAAGATTGCCGCATCGACTGGCTGGCTATGCAGCGTTATCCGGGATTGAAACGCATCTTTCTGGCACTGCATCCGATTCCGGATGAAAGCTTGCTTCAGGATGAAGAGGCTTCAACCATTCGTGTGCGTCTGGCATTGCTGTCGCGCTCTATTCTGGACGATGAATTTGTCTGTGAAGATGAACGAATTAGCGAGTTTGCGGCCCGTTTTCACGAAACGATGCAAAAAGGCGAATCGAGCAGCCGTGAAATGGCGAGCATGGCGTTATTGTTTATTGCCCGTACCAAAAAGGATTTTTCGGCCAGAGTACTGTTTGAAAATACCGAAGTGGATTATCGTGATGATAACCGCCACCTGTGGATATATATCGAGAGCAGTGATGAGGATGAAATCTTCGAACATCTCAATAAAAAGAAGAAACAGGAAGAACAACTCAAGGGGCTTCCGCCGCGTCATTACGACGAATGGGATTATACAAATAAGAGTTATCGTCCGGATTGGGTAAGTGTTTACGAGTTGCTGCATCGGGGTGGAAACGCCGGTAAAATCGATCGTCTGCTGGAAAAACACAGTGCCCTGGCCAAGCGTATGAAACGAATTCTCGAAATGATCAAGCCGCAGGATAAGGTGCGTATCCGCTATCAGGAAGAAGGTTCCGAGCTGGATCTTGATGTGGCACTGCGTTCGTTGATTGATTACAAGAGCGGTTCGTCTCCCGATCCGCGTATCAATATGAGCCATCGCACCGATGGGCGTAACATTGCCGTAACCTTGCTGGTGGACTTGTCCGAGTCGCTTAATGAGAAGGTCGGTGGTTCGGGCCAGACAATTCTGGAATTATCGCAGGAAGCTGTGTCATTGCTGGCCTGGGCGGTAGATAAACTGGGTGATCCGTTTGCCATTGGCGGTTTCCATTCCAACACGCGTCACGATGTGCGCTATCTGCATTTCAAGGGCTTTAACGAGCCATGGGATGATCAGGTGAAATCTCGCCTGTCAGCGATGGAAGCCGCTTATTCGACCCGTATGGGAGCAGCCATGCGACATGCCGGTCATTATCTGAAGGCGCAACCGGCTGATAAGAAGCTGTTGCTGATCCTGACTGATGGTCAGCCTGCTGATATCGATTCCAAAGATGAGCGATTGCTTATTGAGGATGCGCGTCAGGCAGTAAACGAACTGGATCGGGATGGTATTTACAGTTACTGCATCAACCTTGACCCGAAAGCGGATGAATATGTCGGCGATATTTTCGGGCGTCAGTATACCGTGATCGACAAGATCGAGCGCCTGCCCGAGAAGCTGCCGGAACTGTTTATTTCACTGACAAAATAAGGCCGGATTGCGAGCCTTTTCTGCTCGTGCTTGCTGGATGTGTGCTAATGCAAAAAAAGGCCCTAAAGGGTTCCGAGAGAGTAAACAGGGGTGTCTGACGCTGCGATGACGGAATCTGGCAAGCTGGGGCTGAAAGAGCTGATCGCTATCGGTGTGGGTGGCATGATCGGCGGCGGTATTTTTTCGGTTTTGGGTATGGCTGTCGATATTTCAGGACATGCTGCGCCGCTGGCCTTTGTGCTAGGTGGACTGCTGGCTTTTATTGCCGGTTATTCATATGTCCGCCTTGCCCTGACCTATCACAGCGATGGGGCAAGTTTCACTTATCTTGAAATCGCTTTTCCTGAACACCCGTGGATTGCTGCCGTGACCGGCTGGACGGTGGTTATCGGCTATATCGGTACCATTGCACTGTACGCCTTCACCTTTGGTGCTTATGGAGCCGATCTGCTTGGTTATTCCGGCTCGGTTGTGGTGCGGCATATATTGTCTGTGGCTGTGATTTTACTTTTTCTGTTTGTTAATCTGCGCGGTGTAACTTCCACCGGCAATATCGAAGACATCATTGTCTACGCTAAAATCGTGCTGCTGGCGATTCTGGCATTGGCCGGAACCAGTGCGATTGATACGGAGAGATTTTCACCACATATCGATCACGGCTTGAGCTCGGTGTTTATGGCCGGTGCACTTATCTTCGTGGCGTATGAAGGTTTTCAGTTGATCACCAATGCGGTCTGCGAAAGCAGTCAGCCGGAGCGCAATATCCCACGGGCGATTTATGGCTCTATTGGCATCGTCTTTCTGATTTATACGCTATTGGCCATTGTGGCGGTCGGCACGCTGGATCTCGAAGAGCTGATTCAGGCCAAGGAGTATTCGCTGGCTGTCGCAGCCGGGCCAATGCTGGGCGACTGGGGTACCATGCTGGTCGATGTGGCGGCGCTACTGGCCACGACTTCAGCTATCAATGCGACGATGTTCGGCGCATCAAGGATGATGGCTGATATGGCCATCGCGCATGAAATGCCAAGTCCTTTTTCGTTTCGCAACCGGGTGGAGGTGCCATGGGCTGCCGTATGCTCGATTGCGATACTGTCGCTGATGTTCACTTTGTTGGGGGGGGGGCTGGAGCTGATTGCGGCTTTTTCCAGTATGACATTCCTGCTGGTATCAGCGGCTGTCGGTATCGCTAACTTTCGCTTGCGACGCCAGACCGGAGCTAATGTGCTGCTGGTGGTGTTGGGAGTGCTACTGATTGTCGGAACGATGACGACTCTGGTTGTCTATCTGGCCGGAAATAATTTACCGACCCTGATCTGGATTACTGCTATTTATTTGATGATTGCTGTGGCTGAGACGGGGTTTAGGCGCATAGCCTGAGCCGGGTTAAATGCCTCAAGGCAATGCCAGAGCCGATTCGGAAACCACAATACCATCCGCATCGGCATACAAATAATAACCGGGGTGGAAGGTGACATCGGCAAAGTGTACGGGGATATCCGGCACACCCTGATGACGTTTAACGGTTTTGCGCGGTATCGTAGCCAGCGCCTTTACGCCAATATCCACGTTCGCCACATCGGCCGAATCGCGGATGCAGCCATGAATGACCACACCCTCCCAGCCATTGGCGGCCCCGAGCGCAGCCATCACATCGCCCATCATGGCGCAGCGCAAAGAGCCAGCGGCATCCACCACCAGTACTTTGCCGCACCCATCAGTTTCAAACGCTGCTTTGAGGAAAGTGTTATCATCCACGGCCTTCAGGGTAACAATCTTGCCATGAAAGCTGCTTCTGCCGCCAAAATCACGAAATATCGGTGCGGCGACCTGCAAAGATTCCAGATATTTATCGTATAAATCAGTGGTTTTCAAGATTCTCTCCAGTGCTTCAATACAAGTGTCCAACTGCTCCATGGATGATAAGATTTCCCCGTTATGCACCTAAAGCCGCTGAACTTTCAGCATATATTCAGTCTCAACAATCAGATATACAAGCTCTGCTGAAAAAGCTGTTCTGCGAAATGATTTTTCTTTATTATTTTTCTTTATGAGTTCATCCATGATTCAAGGCACCAAACTCATCAGAAGCTTGCCTGTTGTTATCGCATTGGGCCTGTTTGCAATCACGATATTCAGCTGGAATCAAACTCAACGCGCATCTTCGCAAGCCAATCAGGATTACTTTGACTTTCGTGTTCGTGAAGCGATTTCCCATATTGAAAACCGGATGGCTACTTATCAGCAGGTATTACATGGCGCGAGAGGTTTGTATGAAGCTTCTGTAGAGGTTACGCGCACTGAATTTCGTGATTATGTGTTTTCATTACATCTGGCAGATAACTTCCCCGGCAATCAAGGTGTTGGTTTTTCGCGCATTATTCCTGCGGATCAAAAGGAAGCGCATTTGTCCGCTGTTCGAAAAGAGGGGTTTCCAGAGTATAATATTCTGCCTGAGGGAGAGCGTGATCCGTTTACGTCGATCGTCTTTCTTGAGCCTCTTGCCGACCGTAACTTGCGCGCTTTTGGTTATGATATGTTTTCTGAACCAGTCCGCCGAGAAGCGATGGAACGCTCCCGTGACAGCGATAAACCTGCCATGTCTGGCAAAGTGCGACTGGTTCAGGAGGATGGAAAAAAAGAACAAGCCGGATTTCTGATCTACATACCGGTTTATGACAATCATTTCCCTCACGATACATTGAGTAATCGACAAGCCAATATCCTGGGCTGGGTTTATTCACCCTTTCGCATGAATGACCTGATGGAAGGTATTTTCGGCGAATATGCTCAAGATATCGATGTCGAAATATATGATGGGGATCAGATAGATGCTGAGTCCCTCATGTATGATTCAAACGATTCCAATGATCCGAATTCTATTTATTTGCCTGCAACGCATAGCAACGTCGAAGATGTATTGATCTCCAATCAAACCATAAATATAGCCGGACATACATGGACGATTTTAATTCTTGCCCTGCCAAGCTTATACACACGGGTAGATGCAGATGAGTCTTTACCTACCCTGATGATTGGAACGATGGCAAGCCTGCTGTTCGGGTGGTTAGCCAGGCTGTTAATAACAGGGCGTGAACGAGCATTGAAAATCGCGACGCAAATGAACAGGCAGTACATTGAAAGCGAAACGACACTCCAGGCTATTCTTGATTCATCAGCTATAGGTGTCGCATGGGCAAATCGGGATGGTAAAATCGAATACGTAAACTCGAAGTTCACCTCCATGTTCGGCTATACCCTTAAGGATGTTCCAACTGAAGAGCAGTGGTATATCAGAGCCTATCCCGACACAAAATACCGGAGAAAAATAATTGCTCTATGGGATTCCATGGTAGAAGAGACGATGCAGGATGGCTCACATTTATCGCCGATGGAGAGCGAAATTACCTGTCAGGACGGCTCGGTCAAACAAGTGCTTTTATTGGGCTCATGGGCTGGTTCAAAATTGGTGGTCAACTTCACCGATATCACTGAGCGCAAGAAATCTGAAGCGTTGGCCGAATATAAGACAAACCATGATTTCCTCACCGGTTTAGCCAACCGGGCTTTGTTTAGCGAGCATTTAGATCAAGCCATCAATATGGCGAAGAGAGAAAGCTATCAGCTCGCTGTTTTGTTTATTGACCTGGATAATTTTAAGCATGTTAACGATAAGTTCGGCCATTCAGTTGGCGATGCTTTATTGAAAGAGGTCGCAGCACGGATAAAAGAATGTTTGCGTGAATCCGATCTTGTTTCACGCATGGCAGGGGATGAGTTTCTGGTTTTATTGAGGGAAATAGAAAAAAATGATGTGGCTCTGGTGGCAGATAAAATCCGTTTCGTTCTCGGTCACCCGTTCATCATTAACGGACAGAGTATCAATAGCCGACATTCCGCACCCATAATTTTTAATTTCAGGAATAACACCTGAGATAGCGAGTTCCCATTAGGCGCAACAGTTTCTCATGTTGATTATTGAT
>PFXG01000078.1 GCA_002791545.1 Zetaproteobacteria bacterium CG_4_9_14_3_um_filter_49_83 | reverse complement strand
ATATATATCAGTAGTTTAACATCATTTTAATAGTATTATTTCGACCTATTTCCATAAATAAAAAACATGCTTTTAAGGGTGCGGAATGTCGGCAATAGCTCTGCGAGCATCGGTATAGCCTTTTACCCAAACGATGCTGATAACCAAGAATCATTGATCAAAAATGCTGATGCTGCGATGTATTTCGCTAAACAAAACGGGCGTGATTGTGTGTCTTCCTTTCAATCTGAAGATCGTTGATTGCTGATTTTCGGGTGCCTTGTTCATGCGCCCGCTCAATGATTGCTCAATAGATGCGCGAAAAGTTACCGCAACCGGGGATACCACTGCTTTTGGCTTCAGCAATTATGTGGTCGATCTCCTTCTGAGCATTCAGATAAGTCAGTGTTGCTGCACGCTCATCATGCTCTGCCACTGATTGCTGACAAACCGTCAATTGATTGCTGTCGCGCTTAAAGGGCTTGCAGGTTTTGACCTTCTGGGCCGTCATGTAGACGGTCAACATGTGCTGGTCCATCGGTTGGCGGTAGCGGGTGAAGCATGCATCGCAATCTTCTTTGACAGCAAAGGAATTGGATAAAGTGGCGCAGCTGGTCGCGGTTTGCTCCTCGCAGGCTTTTTCTTTCATGTTGATGGTGTAGCAGCTTGCGTTGCCGTTGGTTTGACTGCGAATGACGTTAGCCGGCACGGCTTGTGCTGTTATATCCGCTGCTATCTCATCACTGGCTGTTTTCAGTGTGGCGGGTTGTTGCTCAGCAGCGGGTTGGACTTGTGTCGTATTTTTAACCGTAATATCGCCTGCTTCGCATGCCTTTTTTCTGTCCATACAGAATGAAAATTGACCTTTGTTTTCAACATTACATTTGTGGAAGGCCTCAAAGCAAGTCATGGGATTGGCTGTCGCCCCATGAGTTTGCGTCCGGCTGTTTATGTTCACCGCAGTGGTGGGTGTTCGTTTACGGGCTGAGCAGGTGCAGTATTCGTTACTTCTGCTTGACCGGCCTCACAGGCTTTTTTTCTATCCATGCAGTATGAAAACTGGCCTTTGTTCTCGACGTTACATTTGTGAAATGCTTCAAAACACTTCATGTCTACCGCTTCAGTATCTGTTGGATGCAGTATCAGCATGCATGCAAGCATCAACATTAGAATGTGACTCATAACCCCACCAGCTTCCTCTGCCTGAATCCGCTTAATTCAGGTACCATGCTTTTCTAGGGTGGGTAGAGGCGGTAGTCAAGTTATACACAGCGAAGCAGATCGTAATTTTCCGGGGAAAGGTGGTTTCTTACTTTGGTTATACCTGTCGGCCTCTGCACTCGCGTTCGACCAGTGCGTGAAAGCCCAGGCCGATCTGCTCGAAAACCGGTCCCGGACAACCTGGCACCGTGCGGCCATCAATAGAGGAGACAGGGATCAGCTCGGCACCGGTGCCGGTGAGAAAGCACTCATCCGCCGTATACAGGTCGTAGGGGGCCACGGATAACTCGCGCGCCTTGATTCCCAGTGTTGTGGCAACCTCCATTACCGTCGCACGGGTAATCCCCGCCAGCGCGCCGTCGGAGAGAGGCGGCGTGATCAGGACATCATCGCGAACGATGAAGACGTTGTCAGCCGTACCCTCGGCCACGAAACCCTGCGCATTGAGCAGCAGCGCCTCATCGGCTCCGGCATGGTTCGACTCCATGCGGGCGAGGATATGGTTGAGGTAGTTCAGGCTTTTGATGCGCGGGTCGAGTCCGTCCGGTGACAGGCGACGGGTGGCTGCGATGATCGTCTTTACACCCTGTAGCCGCTTCTCCTGACTGATCATGGTGAGATGATCGGCGATGATGAACATCGTCGGCGCAGCACAGTTTTCAGGGTTGATGCCCAACGTGCCGACACCGCGCGTGACCACCAGCCGTAGATAGCCATCCGCCTCAGGAAAGGCGTGAATCGTCTGCTCAACCGCCTCGGCGATTAGCTCCAGCTCCAAAGGCAGCGTCAGCGCGATAGCGCGGGCGGAATCCTGCAACCGCTTCAGATGCGCCAGCAAGCGGAAGGGCGCGCCATGATAAAAGCGGATGCCTTCAAAGACGCCGTCGCCATAGAGCAGGCCGTGATCAAACACCGAGACCGAGGCCTCACTTGCCGCCATGATCTCGCCATTCATCCAGCACATTGCATCACTGTTTATATGCATCTCATCCCTCGATATTTTAGCTTCACATAAAGGTCAACTTCATTGACCTGTTGAACACTAAGCAGCGCAACTCTATTGTGTCAACATGGCTGACCTAAATAATCCAAGCAGTGACAGAGAATCAGAACTCAACATGGCGCTGGAGGCGATGTATTTCGGTTTCAAAGCCTTCATCGCCAAGCCGGATGAACGCCTCAGTGAGCTCTCCATGGCGCGGGTACACCACCGTATCCTCTACTTTGTTGGCAGAAATCCAGAGTGCAGTGTCAGTGAACTGCTGCAAAAGCTTGGCGCTACCAAGCAGTACATCAATCAACCGCTGCGCCGATTGATTGAGAGCGGCTATGTCGAGACATGCGCTGATGACACCGACCGCAGAATCAAGCGTCTCTCCCTCTCAGCCAGGGGCAGCACACTGGAAAATGAACTCTCAAGCGCCCAGCGCGATCAGTTTGCGCGCATCTTCCGCGAAGCCACCCCCGAAGCTGAAAATGGCTGGCGAGAAGTGATGGCACTGCTCATCAAACATCCCGGTGAGTGAAGCGAAAACGCCTTTCGTAAGCAAAGGAATTCCTGTTGTAAGTTGGTAATCGGCTGAGTTCGGCCATGGATGCTAACGCTATCTATAGATCAGGTGTCATTCATTGCACCCTTGACATGTATTTTAAATATATCTTTAATTGCCACCTAAAGATGTATTTGAAATAATTGTTTTGTTTGCGCAATAAACGATTTTTTTTGGGGATGGGGTGTGCAAGTCATTCATCTATCTCCTGTAAAAGGAGGGGATTGGTGAAACGCTTGTTGGTATTTTTACTATTTAATATCGGGTTCGGAGTATCGCCTGCTCAAGCAGGAGGGATGAATATTTTACAGGAGCAGTGTGCCTCCTGTCATGCCCTGTATGGGCCAGCACCTCAGACGTTATCTCAATTCAAGGCCAGGCAGGGTCCGGATTTCTTTTATGCGGGTAATAAATACCGTAAAGCATGGTTGGTACAGTGGTTGCAAAATCCCAAGCGGATTCGTCCTGCCGGTATCTTTTATCGAGACCATATCAAGCCGGGTGAGAAGCGTGATGAGATCGATCTTTCAACCCTGAAACCTCATATTATTCTGGATAAAAGCAGTGCTGAAAGCGTAGCTGAGGCACTGATGCAGTTGAAGGCGAACAGCGAATTGATTGCCGGGGCAGCATTTGTTCCTGCCGGGGCATCGTTGGGTGAAATGTCCTTTGATAAGTTTTACGGCTGTTTGGGATGTCACCAGATTGAACCCGGCTACGGTGGTCTTTCAGGCCCTGAAGTCTATACGGCCGCTCGTCGGCTTACGCCGGAATATATGAGCAGCTTTATTGCTAACCCTCAAGCCTGGGACCCGAAAACCCTGATGCCGAAGAGAGATTTGCAAGAGGGCAACATCAGGAATCTGGTGAACTATATGCTGGATCTGTCGAAGGAGGATTGGGATGAGAAATAATCGAGTCTGCCTGAGCCTGCTGGCCAGCCTGTTTGTTTTCTCGGCACCGCTACTGGCGAAGGAGAGTGCCACGGATAACTACAATACTTATTGCGTGCAGTGTCACGGCATGCAGGGAAATGGCATGGGGCTGAATATACGCGATATGTCAGTGCAGCCGCGCGATCATACCGATTTTAAATCGATGAGCGCGCGTTCCAATGAAGAGCTTTTCAAGGTAATCAAAGAGGGCGGCGGTGCACTCAGCAAATCCGTGCTTATGCCTCCCTGGGGATCGACTTTCAGCGATGAGGAGATCAATGATCTTGTGAAATACCTGCGTGTTTTGTGTAAATGCAAACAAGGCGGGTGAAAGCCGTGTTCAGTCACGGATAAATAGAGAGAGAAAGGAGGAGAGAGTCTATGAATATGATGAAAACAAATGTGCTTTCATGTGCAGCAGTGGCCATGATTGCCGGCATATTTGCCCCAGAGGCAAACGCTAATACCGTCAAAGTAACCATGACGGCGATGGAAAATGAGGTGGTAATCAACAACAACGGAGACAAATACCCTGCATGGACCTTTGATGGTGCAATTCCGGGTAAAGTCGTTCGAGTTACCGAAGGTGACGAAGTTGATTTCACCCTGATCAATCCGGCGAGCAATAAGAATGCCCACTCAATGGACTTCCATGCCGCTGAAGTACATGTGCTAGAGGAGTTCGCACCGGTTAAACCGGGCGAAAGTAAACATTTTGTCTTCAAAGCCAAACGTGCCGGTGCTTATATGTATCACTGTGGCGCAAGTGCCATGGTAGAACATATTGCTCGCGGCATGTATGGCCTGATCATTGTTGACCCGAAGAAATTCACTAAGGATTTCCCCAAGGCTGATCGTGAATATGTACTGATTCAGTCCCAGCTTTTCCCGGCAGGCACCTCTGTAGCTGATCTGCTGGAAAACAAAGGCTGGACCAATGCGCTGATCAACGGCAAGCCATTCAACTATGATCCTGTCCATGATCCAAAGGCTTCCGGAACCATTCTGCATGCCAAGCCAGGTGAGCGTGTTCGTATTTTCTATGTGAATGCCAACATCAACATGCCGATTGCAGCGCATCCGATTGCCGGTATCTGGGATCGAGTATACGCCAATGGCAGTCCGAAGAATGTGCTTTATGACATGCAGACTTATGGACTTCCCGTCGCCTCTGCAGCTGCTATGGATATCGTATCTCCGGCAGACAAGGCAACTGCTAACGCCATTGTAGATCACACCATGAGTGCAGCCCTGCGTGGTGCAATCACTGTGCTGATCAATAGCGATGATGCACCTGCAGATGCAGGTAAAGGCGATAATATTTTACCGCGTTAAGGAAACAGGTGTTTAAAAATAGAAAGGAGGGGTTTTATCCCCTCCTTTTTTTGCTGTATCAGTCTATTTTGATTGTTCGATGCTCATCTGGTTTTTTACGTCGTGCACGCCATTGATGTCATTGACATATTTTGTGACCAGGTCGATTTCGGCGGCGTTTTTGGCTTTTCCACTCAATGTGACCACACCATTTTTAGTCTCGACCCTGGTGTGAACGGCACTGGTTGAGCGATGGCTCAGCAACACCATTTTTACCTCGGCAGTGATGGAGGCGTCATCGATCTTTTCGCCCAGCGTTGCTTTATTTTTTGGCAAATCGGACACGCTCATCTCATTGTTGACCTTCTTGACTCCCTCGATATCCAGTGCGTATTCGGTGGTCAGGCTCTTTTCTGCCTGACTGGAGGCTTTGCCTTGCAGGGTGACAACGCCTTCTTTGGCGGATACTTCCGTCATGGCGCTCACGTTACGGTGGAACAAGAGGGTGGTTTTCACTTTCGTCATGAGCCAGGCATCCGAGTACTCGGTGGGCTGATCTGCCTTGATTGCCAGCTTGTTGTCCACGCTCTTGACGCCAGACAGACCGGCCACGGTGTCCTCGGCCAATGATTTATGGGATGCTTCCTCAACGGTTCCCGTCAAGGTGACGGTGCCATCTTCTGCTTCGACTTTAATGTCATCGCTTTTAAGGTAGGTCTTGAACACATGTGACTGTCTGGCGGATGTTTCGATGCTGTCATCCATATTGGACGCCAGCACCGGCAAGCTGGTCACCATCATTGCCGCTACGACTGCCAGTAGCGTTGCTGAATATTTAGATTTCATTGCTTGTACTCCTGTTTGTTGTTAAATCATGGATTTTCAAGAAGGTTTATCTTGAACTTTGAATTGATTGGAGGCTAAGTGAGGTGAGTGGAAGTGGTCTGTACGAGAACGCACATACAATGATGTTTTGTGGGGCAATTAACACACCGTTAGCGGCAATTAATCTGGTGGCTCAGTTCCTTGCGAGTTTCATGCTTTGATATTGGCATGTCTTGACGGTTACTTTGTCTATATAAATAGACATATAAGGGGTGATGGCATGAAATTCAACTTTAATATGGAAGATGCGAGTCAGGTGTTTGTGGGGGCTTTTGCGCTTGCCGTGCCTATTTCCTTTTCTGAAGAGGCCTGGCGATTAGGAGAAACATTACCTTTCCCGAATTTGATGATGTTGTTCGTGCTCTCGGTGCTGTTTCTGAGTATTTTCACCTACCAAAGTGTCTTTCAGAAAGATATCAAGTCGCGCTTATCCGTTTTTATTTTTCGTATTGTGATCGCGTACTTTATAACGGCGTTAGTGGTTGCTTTGGTTTTACTGTGTCTGGATAAACTGCCTCTGCTAGACGATCCGGTAACTTCCTTGAAACGTATCATAGTCATCACCATGCCAGCATCCATGGGGGCAATTGTTGTGGATAGTTTTGACAAGGAATGAGTCCAGAGCATAAAGGTGCTTAAAAACCTATCTAATGGAATCAGGTTCAGATCGAATCGGAGCTTTGGATTTTCAGGTTTCCTCGATAAATCATGAACCTCGCCACGCCATGAATGCGACACTGGAAGAAGTGTCAGAAGCAGCTGAGCGAGTGGAAAAAGGCATGCCGCTGATGCCCGCGTTGGATCTATGCTCTGCATCATGGAAGCTCCATTGGTGGTGCCAGACCCAAAGCATTGATTGAGGCGGACGATAAAAAAATATATTGCTAAATTCTCTGCCAGTTCTGATTTGTACAGCGTTGTAAAAGCAGAATTTATTACTATGCGTCTGGCAAAAATAGTTGAATTGGATGTGGCCAATGTGCAGTTGCAACAAGTCTCGCATAAAGATGTCCTTTTGGTTGAACGCTTTGATCGCATCGCTGCGGCAGACGGTTGGGAGAGAAAGTGCATGCTGTCAGCCCTCACACTGCTTGGTCTGGATGAGCTCATGGCTCGCTACGCCAGTTATGAGAAATTAGCCGAAATTATTCGGCATACCTTTAGAAGCCCTAAGAAGGCGCTTAGAGAGATGTTTTCATAACATATTTGCAGGCAACACCGATGATCACGCGCGTAACCACGCAGCATTCTGGGATGGAGAAATGTTATCTCTTACTCCTGCATATGATATTTGCCCGCAGGGGAGATCCGGTAATGAGGCCCGATTAAGCGAAGTGGATCGTAACTTCCTGTGGCAAAGACAATTCCTTAATCCATATATATTCGAGAAATAAATATCTGATTGAATGAATGAACGTGCATAAAAAAGGGGCCAATGATTCGGCCCCTTTGGATTTTGTGTTGAGATATTTAAAGGTTCTCGGCGTTTTCGGCCAGGTATGAGGCGACACCATCGGCATTAGGAACCATCCCTTTGTCGCCCTTGTTCCAACCGGCAGGGCAGACTTCGCCGTGCTCTTCAGTGAATTGCAGGGCATCGACCATGCGCAGCATCTCATCAACACTACGACCCAGTGGCAGATCGTTGACCACCTGATGGCGCACGTTGCCCGCTTTGTCGATCAGGAACGAGCCACGGAAGGCGACGCCTGCATCGGCAAATTCGACGTCATACGCCTGACATATTTCATGTTTCACATCGGCCACCAGCGGGTAGGCCACGGCACCGATACCGCCCTCGTTGACCGGGGTGTTACGCCATGCAGCGTGGGTGAACTGCGAATCGATTGAGCAACCGATTACCTGTACCCCGCGCTCCTCAAATGCTTTGATACGATGATCGAAAGCGATCAGCTCGGATGGGCAGACGAAGGTGAAATCCAGCGGATAAAAGAACAGCACCACATACTTGCCTTGAAAATCTGTAAGGGCGAAATCCTCTTTGATGCTGCCATCGGCCAATACGGCGGCGGCGGTGAATTCCGGGGCTTTTTTTCCTACCAATACACTCATGTTGTTGAACTCCTTTTTATTTGTGTTGTTTGCTATTGAGGATGTCTGAAAGGCATTCAGCCACCTCAGGTAGCGATGTATTACCGATTCAGCAAGGTGCATTTTGCCAATTCAGTAAACTTTATGTCATGGATGCACCCGTTTATTCGGCATCAGCCGATTTGAGGCGCTGCAGCGCTGGCGCAATACCCAGGGACTCTCTGTATTTAGCTACAGTGCGGCGGGCAATTTCGATGCCTTCCGAACACAGATGCTCGGCAAGTGCCTGATCTGACATCGGCGCTTCAGCCGATTCAGCCGCAACCAGTGATTTGATTCTCAGTTGTACCCGATAGACTGAAATCAAACCGCCACCACGGGTGGGCAGACCGGCAGAAAAAAAGCTTCTCATCTCAATCAAGCCCAGTGGCGTCTGAGCAAATTTACCATTGGTGACACGTGAGATGGTTGATTCGTGGAGACCTACCCCCTGAGCGACATCCTGCAGGGTCAACGGTTTCAAACCGAGCATGCCGTATTTGAGGAATGCACGTTGTCGTTTGGCCAGATAAGTTGCCACTTTTTGCAGCGTTTCAAAGCGTTGATCGAGGGCGTTGATCAGCCATTTGGCTTCACGCGTGGCATTTTCGATAAATTCGCGGTCTGCACCCTGCCATTTACGACTCGTCCATTGATCGTTGAGCCGAACTCCCTGCCAGTTGTAACCGGGAACTTCGATCTGAATATCGCCTTTGGCTGTGCGACGGAAAATGATTTCAGGCTGGATATAGATATTTTCATCGCCACGCAGTCCGTGGCCCGGAAACGGGTCGAGTCGACGCAGACGGGCGCGGGCCTGCGCAATATCCGGTGCTTCACAATCCAGCAGCTCGGCCAGTTCCTTATCACTTTTCAACAGCGCATCGGTGGAGTGTAACAACATCTGGCGAGCCAGGATGTCGCAAGCATTATCCTGATCAAGTTGCAGCAGCAGGCATTCGGTCAGATCACGCGCACCGATACCCGGCGGGTCAAGCTGGTGGATGACTCCGGACAGCGTCTGTCGCAGTGCATCGGCATCGCAACCAAGATCGGAAGCCGCTTCATCAAGGCTGGTGCGTAAATAACCATCATCATCGAGCATATCAATCAGGGCATGCGCTACAGCACGAATCTCATCCGTCATGGGCTGACGGTTAACCTGCTCGTGCAGGGACTGTGAAATGCTCAGTTCATCCTGCCATTGCTGATGCAGCATATCCGACGGCTCTTTCGATGACGATTGTGTGTACATCGATTCCCATCGGTCATCGCCCGATTCGCGCCATTCATCGCTGGCTTCCAGGTCATGGGCATTGGTTTCCTGCTCTGATGGGTCAGCTTCAACGGAACGCTCATCAACTTCAAGCAAGGGATTCGCTTCCAGACAGGTCTCGATGTAGGCATCAAGATCCACGGTGTTCATAGCCAATATCTTGAGGCTTTGTGCCAGTTGGGGGGTCAGCGACATGCGCTGTCCAAGCTTTTGACTCAGTATATTTTTCATTTGCCCGTTTCCTTCAACCCTGAACAGGTTCATTGCATCATGCTGGTTGCCATACTGGCAGCGATTGCCAGAAACAGCCTGGCTACCAGCTTACGAGTAAAGTGCGTTTTCAACAAGCCTTTGCATAACTTTTGCAGAGCTGTACAACGATGTTTATGTAACGCCGGTAAGCGTTATGTAAGTTTCCCTGTATGCTTCGGGTGGAAAACAATGTGACTGTCACGGTCAGCTCTGCGGCGTTGGAATTGAACGTCGTTTTACGGTAGCCGGATCGGCCGTAATAGGGCGGTAGATTTCAATGCGGTCGCCCTCCCGCAACGAGCTGGACAGTTCAACGAGCCGACCGTGAATGCCGACTTCACGCTCTTCAAGGTTGATGTGTAACTGCTCCAGAATGCCGGACATCTTAATTACCTGTTGAACGGTGGTGTTCTCAGGAACCTCCAGCTTCTGCCAGATCTGTTTGCCATTTTCGACTACCGCCAGACTCACTTTCATCCGACACCTCTTTCCTGCATGAATTCTTCATCACTCATCGCATTAATGCTGGCGATTGTATCGGCGCGAGCCCTGGCTTCATCCCGGTCCTGTTTTCTGAAATCGAGCCAGCGTTTTCCCGCCAGCAAAAAGCCCAGCGCAAGAAAGCCGCCGGAGGGGAGAATCATCAGCAGAAAACCACGATAGTTTTCCAGCAGTGTTATATCGAGGAATGAGAAGCCATTACCAAGCAGCAGTGCCGCGTGCGAAAACAGCGTGCCACTGCCGATGATTTCACGAACTCCGCCCAGAACAACAAGGATTAATGTGAATCCGGCTCCCATCATTAAACCATCGACAACTGCCGGAAGTGGTTTCTGCTTGGATGCGAACGATTCAGCCCGCGCCAGAATACAACAATTGGTTACGATCAGCGGTATAAACAGACCGAGCACCTTATGCAAATCATGCAGGAAGGCGTTCATGCTCATATCTACCAGTGTCACAATGCTGGCAATCAACAGGATGAAAACAGGGATTCGCACTTCGTTGCTGATGATATTACGCAGCAGTGAAATCAGCAGGTTTGAACTAAGCATCACAGCGGTGGTTGCCAGACCCATGCCCAGGCCATTGGTGGCAGTACTGGTGACCGCCAGCAGCGGGCACAGCGCCAGCATTTGCACCGTGACGACATTATTATCCCAGATGCCGTCGCGCATAATCTGTCGATAATCAGTCATGAGACTCCTCCAGATCGAGAATGGTTGATTTGTTTGCGTTAAAATAGGCCAGTCCGTTGTGCACGGCGCGTACGACAGCACGCGGTGTGATGGTGGCACCACTGAACTGATCAAATTCTCCACCATCTTTTTTTACCGCCCATTGTGTGATGCTGCGATTGATCAAAGAGAGACCGGAAAAGTATTTGATCCAGTTACTTTTTTCGATTTCGATTTTATCGCCCAGCCCCGGTGTTTCTGCATGTGCAATCACTCGCACGGCCATAATATTTCCATCGCTGCCGACACTCATGATAATGCGGATCGGCCCGCTGTAACCCATGCCGATCACCTCGAAAGCTGCGGCAATCACCTTGCCGTTTAAGCGTGCACGGTAGACGGTGATGCCAGTGGCACTGTCGGAGTATTGCAATGGCTGATGCAGGACAATGGTGTCGGCCAGCAGTGAATTGTCGTGTATATCATCACCGACGACCTGACTGAGCGAAATGCGTAAATCCTCGGCTTGCCGCTGAGCAATTTCATCGCGTGTGCCGGCATCGGCCAGCACCAGCAGGGTACCGGCAATCAGCGCAATACCGCCGAGCAGCAGCGGATGGTAGGCCATTTTCTGTTTGATGTTTGATTCGCCTGTCATGCCCTTATCCCCGCTTCATCTTCTGAAAAAAACGTCTGATGGCCGAATCGGGATAGCCGTATATGCGTGGCTTGATGTAGTGATCGATCAGCGGTGTTGCAGCATTCATCAACAGTACTGCAAAGGCCATACCTTCGGGATAACCACCCCAATTGCGGATAATGAACAACAGTAGCCCGCATCCTGCACCGAAAATGAACTTGCCCAGTGAGGATACGGGTGATGTGACCGGATCCGTGGCGATGAAAAAAGCGCCGAGCATCAGTCCGCCATTGAGCAGATGAAACAATGGGCCACCGTAATGAAGCGGGTCAATGAAATGAAATACGCTGGCCAGCACGGCAACCGTTCCGAGCATGGCCACGGGAATATGCCAGGTGATGATTTTTTTAACGATCAGAAACGTGCCCCCGAGCAGGAACAGCAGCGCCGAGGTTTCACCCAGAGAGCCGCTGACTGTGCCCAGAGCCGAGGCCAGCGGGTTGTACATGGTAGCCAGAATATCTGGTAACTGGACACCCATGCCGAGTTCAGTGCGTACATGCCCGAGCACGGAGGCACTGCTTACCCCGTCCAGATTAGGAATGCCGTTGAGGGTAATATTCCATCCGGTTTCAGCATCAACACTCTGTGGCGTGCCGAAGGGGCGCGGTGCGATCCATGTCGTCATTTCAAGCGGAAAGGAAACCAGCAGAATGGTTCGTGCCAGCATCGCCGGATTGAAAAGGTTCTGACCGATACCGCCGAATATCTGTTTGCCGATGACGATGGCGCAGAAACTTCCCAGCACACCGATCCACCACGGTGCCCATGGTGGCAGCGTCATGGCCAGCAGCCAGCCGGTGAGCAGGGCAGAGAAATCCATGCAGTAGGGAAATACCGGTTTACCAGCTATTTTCAGGCAGATGCCTTCAAAGAACACGGCGGATGCCAGCGTAATCAGAAACAGAAACAGTGCAGGCCAGCCAAACTGATAGATGCCGAGCATGGTGCCGGGAGACAATGCCAGCAGTACCCACAGCATGATGGTCTGCACATTGTTCGGGCCCGCAATATGCGGTGAGGAAGGTGGGATAATCATCAGGCTGCCTCAGCTTTTGTGCTATGTTCTTGTTGTGCCTGTGCTGCTTTACGCGCAGCAATCTCCGCCTTGCGTTTTGCCATGGCTTCCTCGCGCTCCTGTTCAAGTCTGACCATGCGAACTTGCCGTTCCTGAATAAGCTGTTTGATTTCATCATCTTTTCGTTGCTGCTGGGCACGACTGACAATTTCACCTTTGCCATAATTGAAGTAGTGGACCAGCGGGATGCCGGACGGGCATGAAAATGAGCAGGCACCACAGAGGATGCAATCTTTCAGCCCGATATCGACAGCCTCATCGAGTTTGTCGCGTTTGAGTAAGGACGCCATGCTCAGGGGAGAAAGTCCCATCGGGCAGGCATCGACGCAGGATGCGCAGCGGATACACGGGTGCTCACTACGCTGTGACAACTCAGCGGCGCTTAAGGCCAGAATGCCGTTACACCCCTTGGTCAGCGGAATATTGGCATGCGGAATGGCTTGCCCCATCATCGGGCCACCCATAATCAGGCGCGCCGGTTGTTCCTTCAGACCACAGAAATCAAGCAGGTCAGAAATGAGCATGCCGATGGGAACTTCATAGTTACCCGGTTGCTCCACAGCTTCGCCAGCCACGGTAATGATACGCGTGATCAGCGGTTTGCCTTCTCTTACGGCGCGATTTACGGCGTAAGCTGTCGCAATATTATGCAGCATGACGCCGATATCAGCTGAAAGTTTACCGCTTGGCACCTGTCGTCCGGTGATATGCTCGATCAATTGCTTTTCCGAGCCCATCGGGTAGCGGGTCGGTACAGGCATCACTTTAATGTTACCGATTTTTTTGGTGGCCTCACGCATCAACTGAATGGCTTCAGGTTTGTTTTTTTCGATGGCGATGATGGTTTCCGAGCCGTTCAGGGCTTGCGCCAGAATGCGAATGCCATCAACCACATCAAGGGTGCGCTCCTGCATCAGGCGATCATCACATGTCAGGTAAGGTTCACATTCACAACCATTGATGATCAGAATCGGTGTAAGACGACCCTGGCCGAGGGTCAGTTTGACGGCCGATGGAAAGGTCGCCCCACCCAGACCGACAATACCGGATTGTCCAACCCGTTCCGCAATCACTTCAGGCCGCAGGAAAAGGGGATTGACCGGTACGGATGCATCCTCGTGAATCTCTTTACCATCGTTCACGACCACCATGGTTTTGGTCGGTAAGCCCGATGGATGGGGGGCAGCCCAGTCGATAATATCCTCAACATAGCCTGAGCAAGGTGAGTGAATCGATGCGGAAACGCTGCCCTGCGCCCGCGCCAGCAAAGCACCTTTGAGAATAATCTCGCCGGGTACGCGGGAAGGTTTGGCGGGTGCGCCGATGTGCTGTTTCAAAGGAATATACAGCCTTTTGGGCGTCGGTACGCGGCGGATGGTGATCTCTGAGGTGAACTTCCGTTCGTCCGGATGTACGCCTCCTCGTATTGGGTAGCTGTTCATGCTCAGGCCGCCTGTGCCTGAATCACTTGAGGCTTATACCAGCGCCAGTTTTCCAGGGTGGTTTGAACTTCTACCATTTGCAGACATTCGGTCGGGCAGACATCAATACACAGTCGGCAGCCGTTGCAAGCGCTGTTGATGACCGAATGGATCTGCTTGGGCGCACCGACAATGGCATCGGTCGGGCATGCCTTGAAACAGCGCGCGCAGCCGATACAGGTTGATTCCATCACATAAGCGACATTTGGCACATTGGCTGTGACATGGCTGAAATCCCAGTCTACGCCAAGTCGTTTGGCCAGGCTTTCAATCAGGCTTTTTCCACCGGGCGGGCACATGTCGAGTTTGGCCTGACCCGTGGCAACCGCCTCAGCTGCCTGTCCGCAGCCGGCAAAACCGCATTGGCCACAGTTTGAGCCGGGTAGCATGGCGGTAATGTCTTCTACAATCGGATCGGCGGCGACCTTGAGATAGCGGGCTGCCAGAGCCAGAAAAAGCCCCAGTGATCCTCCAAGTAAGGTCAACGTGAAAATGCCTGATATCATCATAAGCCTCCTGAATTCCTGTTAATGGCTTGGCAGTCCGCTGAAGCCCATAAAGGCCAGGGACAGAATGGATGCCACAATAAAACCGATGGGTGCACCGGCGAAGCTGCGCGGAACATCAGCCAGCGCCAGGCGCTCACGTAATCCGGCAAACAACACCATCACCAGTGTGAAGCCGACCGAAGAGCCGAAACCGTATACGGCACTGTCAAAGAAGCCGCTTTTCTCCTGCACACTGAGCAAAGCCACGCCGAGCACGGCGCAATTGGTGGTAATCAGCGGCAGGAAAATGCCCAGTAACTGGTAGAGAGACGGACTTGTTTTCTTGATGAACATTTCGGTGAACTGAACCACGGCAGCGATCACCAGAATGAAAGAAATGATGCGAAGATAAGTCAGATCGAACGGTTCAAGTACAAAGGTTTCCAGTGTCCAGCTGGAGATAGCAGCCAGCGTCAGCACAAATGTTGTGGCAAAGCCCATGCTGATAGCGGTTTCCAGTTTGTTCGACACACCCATGAACGGACACAGGCCAAGGAATTTGACCAGTACCACGTTGTTGACCAGGGCAGTGCCGATAATGACCAGCAATAAGTCGCTCATGATATGCTTCCTTTGTTATACATACTTGTCAGATGTATGCAGGAACGATGCCACGACAGAATTGTTCGGCAGGAACGTGTAAGAATGTTTGATAATATGTATTTTCTGAGCAGATTCCAAACATGCATCAACCGCCGTTACCTGTATGTTTTACGACAATGGCAAGGGCTGTTTGGTGTGTGTTGTAGTAAATGCGACAATGACTGATGCTCAATATGTATGTAATGACAACAAATTTACTCTGGTTCGTCTCAGGTATGGATCTTGCGGAGAATAAGGCATGGAAAATAACGGATTGCCCAGTGGCCTCTACTTTCAGGTTGTCGAACAGTCGACAATAGCGACTTCAATTACTGATTTGAAGGCGAACATTATTTATGCCAATGCAGCTTTTTCCCGCGTTACCGGTTACTCAGAGGATGAAGTTGTCGGAAAAAATGAATCCATGCTGTCGGATAAAGTAACCCCTGCACTCGTTTATCAGTCACTGTGGAGTCGCTTGAAAGAGAAAAAAACATGGTCCGGTGTGCTGGTGAACCGGCGTAAAGATGGTACGCGTTATCTGGCTGATGTAACCATTGCGCCGGTGACTGATGAGAACGGTGAAGTGACCCATTTTCTCGGCATGCATCGCGACGTGACCGATCTGCACCGTCTTGAACAGCATGTTCGCAATCAAAAAACATTAATCGAATCGGTTATCAATTTAGCACCCATGGCCATCGCTGTGCTCAATGCTGAGGGTCAGGTGGTACTGGATAATCTTGAGTATAAAACGTTGCTGGCTGATTATCGCAGTCAGGGCCGCGTTCAGGGTGGCCCTCTGGAGCCTGCCCAGCTGGTTCTTGATAAGGTTAAAAAAATACCGACTGATAAGCCTGCTGCACGGCGGAATTTCACGGCTGTTGAAGTATGTTTTGAGATGGGGCGAGGCAAACGGACGCGCTGGTATTCGTGTTCTGGCACCTATTTCAAGGAGTC
The DNA here is from genome assembly GCA_002791545.1 of Zetaproteobacteria bacterium CG_4_9_14_3_um_filter_49_83. Taxonomy (GTDB): domain Bacteria; phylum Pseudomonadota; class Zetaproteobacteria; order Mariprofundales; family Mariprofundaceae; genus CG1-02-49-23. Next base: position 2,648 of record PFXG01000078.1, on the reverse strand, counting down.
CGATGAGCGAGCAGAATCATTTTTTGAGCGTCGTAATGAGGATTATCTGTTGCTCGTTGCGACTGATATCACCGATTTCAAATCGCAACAGAGTGCGATTCAGATCAACGCCATGCGTGCGATGCTGGCCAGACAGGAGCTGACGCAGAGTATCCGTGAAGTACTTTCAGGGGCTGCTTTCCAGCTGCAGGGGCCGCTGAATGTTATGGGGGCTGTGGTGCATATGCTAAAGCACCGTGAAGATCGTGGTGGCGCTTCGATGTCGATGGTGGAGGCTCTGGATCAGGCGCTGGCATCAGGGCATGAAACAGTGAAATTTCTAGAGGCGAGTAAGCCGGTTGAACCACAGGAAGTCAGAGAAAGTATCGATTTTAACGCGATGTTTCATGATGTGCTGTCGATTTCGGCGGAACGTATTCGCCAGATGGCCGTGGTGGTTGATTTTCGACCGGATAAAAATCTGCCGACTTTGCAGGGGCAACCGTGGAAGTTACGCGGGGTGCTCAAACAACTGATTGATAATTCGCTTGCTGCCATGAACAGTGTGAACAACGATATTCATCGGGAGCTGATGCTGCGCACCGAATTGTGTGATGGAATGATTAAAATACATATTTGTGATAATGGTCCCGGCATAGCGGAGAATCTGAAAAGTTATGTTTTTGAACCCTTTTTCAGTACCCGGAAAGATGAGGGTGCAATCGGCATGGGTTTGTTGAACTGCCGCAATGTGGTCTCGGAACATGGAGGGTTAATCTGGGTTGAGAGCAGTAAACTCGGTGGTTTGTGTGTTCGCTTACAGTTTCCACTCACAGATATGAACAAGGAGCCTGATCATGGATAAGTCACATATGAATGATGGCCCCGGATTTATTGATCGCAACTCGCTGATTGAAGCTGAACTTGAAGCACTGTTTCAGGTCAGTTGTGTGCTGTCCCGTTCATTGAATCTGCATGAGACATTAAAAGCCGTGCTTGAAGTGCTCAATGATCAGGCCGGTATGGAGCGCGGCATTGTGACATTGCGTGATCAGCGCAGTGATAAATTGAAAATTAAAGCCGTACACGGTCTGGCACCGGAAGTGGTGGCTGAAGTGAGTTATCAACCCGGAGAAGGAATTCTAGGTACGATTCTTGAAGACGGGCAGGCGATGGTCATCGAAAGACTGGATCAGGAACCGGAGTTTCTCGACCGCCTTGGTTATTACGATCCGACACTGCCGTTTCTGGCTGAGCCGATCATTATCGGCAACCTTGATCCGGTCGGCGTGATTGCCGCCCAGCCTGCGCCCGGCCGCGTTATGCTGCTGCATGAGCGGGCTCGCTTTTTGAAGATGGTGGCAAACCTGATTGCGCAAAGCGTTCGTCTTTCATGGGAAGTCGACAACGAGAAGCAGACGCTGAAAAGTGAGCGCGATCAGTTGCGGCAGGTGGTGCAGGGCAGTTACAGTTTCGACAATATTGTCGGGCATACCGAAGTGATGCGGCGCGTATTTGAACAGGTGCAGCAGGTTTCCAAGTGGAATACCACGGTGCTGATTCGTGGTGAGTCCGGTACCGGTAAAGAACTGATCGCCAATGCCATTCATTATAATTCACCGCGCTCCAGTGAATCATTTATCAAACTTAATTGCGCTGCTCTGCCGGATAATCTGCTTGAAAGTGAGTTGTTCGGTCATGAGAAGGGTGCTTTTACAGGGGCGATTAACCAGCGCAAGGGTCGCTTCGAACAAGCCGACGGTGGCACCATTTTCCTCGATGAAATTGGTGAAATCACGCCGGCTTTTCAGGCCAAGTTATTACGGGTTTTGCAGGAAGGTGAGTTTGAGCGGGTCGGCGGCACCAAAACCCTGAAGGTCAATGTACGTGTGGTTGCTGCCACCAATAGAAATCTTGAGCAGGAAGTCGAAGATGGTGACTTCCGTGAGGATCTTTATTACCGCCTCAATGTGATGCCGATTAATCTGCCATCGCTGCACGAGCGGGTGGAAGATATTCCTGATCTGGCTGCCTATCTGGTCGATAAAATCGCCCGTCAGCAGGGGCGCAAGCTTTCGCTGAGCGACAGTGCCGTGCGCGTGCTGATGCGCTACAACTGGCCGGGCAATGTGCGTGAGCTGGAGAACTGTCTGGAGCGGGCGGCGGTGATGTGCAGTGATGGCAGTATCGATGCCCAGGTCATCGGTCTGACCGGCATCGAAGAAAAATTATACAACGGCCCGTCTGTTCCCAAAGCCGCTCCGGCCAAGCGAGCTGCCACAACCACCTATGATGATCCCGATATGGATGAGCGCGAGCGGGTGATTGCCGCGCTTGAACAAACCGGTTGGGTTCAGGCCAAGGCGGCACGCTTATTGAACATGACACCGCGCCAGATCGCCTACCGCATCCAAACGCTGAATATCAAGGTGCAGAAGATTTGATACTTGTTCTATCAATAAAACCATGAAGGAATAGGAAGCAATTGTGAGGGGAAGTAAAAGAATGATGCGATGGTAGACTTGACCCCGGTTGCTCGGATCATCAGTTAGTTCGAATGTGATTCATAGGAGTAGTTGTTCCACGAAATAATTGCCAATTCTGTTAAATTCAAGCACCTTATGCAGAGAAATTAAATTAAGGTAGAGGGGCAAAATGCGCGAAACAAG
>PFXG01000057.1 GCA_002791545.1 Zetaproteobacteria bacterium CG_4_9_14_3_um_filter_49_83 | reverse complement strand
TTTCAAGAGAACTTTATCACCCATCGGGCTTGTCCAACAAACGGTTCAGATCGCGGCTCGCTTCGCTCCCGCGATCTAACCTTATCCGTTAGGCCTACATACCGCAATAAATTGGCTCATTTTAAGGTCTTTCTTAAACCCCTTTATGGGGATTTTTACCTTTGCCAAACCATCATCCAGATTTATTTCATAACAGGCATAAAGAGTAAAACTGTCTGGTATACAGCCGATCTGGCTCCTAATTTCATCGCTTATTGAAATTGGCTCGTTATCTGGATCTATAACTAGAAGACATTCACTTTCATCCTCGACAACATCAATGAAATCCACGGCTTTTATTACACAATCACAAGATTCAGCATCAACTTCTTTTCTGATTTCTATGAACAAGTCGAAATTGGAGTTGGTTAAATCAAGAGTATCAAGCTCGTTAATTAGGTCGCCAGCTATCTTCACAACTTCGTTCCTTTATTGCCTAACGACCCAGCTCAGGCGACCGCTGCCGCAGAGCGACGATAGGAGCGGCGCGGTAGCGGGTCGACCTGAAGCGCCGTGTTAGTTGACCTGCTTGAGCAAAGGCAGCACTCTTGATGCTTTGAGATACTGCCAGAATGTGATTTTGACTTTCTTTCACCTTTAACCTTCCTTGCACACGATTAATGGCTGTAGAGGTAAATTGAGTTGATGTGATTTTGTTATTCACGCCTCACCATCCTTGCCTTTGTTTCTGTTTGCCAACTCATATCACTACTAACTGAGACCAAATTGGTTTTGGTTTTCTTGCGCAGCTAACGACAAGCTCACCGGCGGCAATGGAGCGCAGCGGAATTGCCGTCCGAGTGCAGCGCCTTGTTAAGTGCTTTTATTTAGAATTAAGAGCGTGAAAAATTGATTGCCCAACCACTTTACTGAGGTCAGAAGGAACGGCATTTCCAAGCTGGCGCATTACCTCCCCCCATGCTCCTCGAAAAACAAAAGTGTCCGGAAATGTTTGAATTCTTGCGCTTTCACGAACTGTAAAGTAACGAACACTACCATCTTCAAAGCGAATCATGTTCTCACCGCCAGGAACTCCGTGCCCACCGGCCTTTAATGCCTTAGATGGCTCGTCTATATAACTGCCAGTATGCCCCGGATAGGTTTTGGCGCCATCCTTAAACTCATGATGATTATATAACTTAGCCTTTGGAGATTTCGGATCTGGTAGATTTGATAGAGCATCTCGGACAGTTACCCACGGCTTATGCCGTGGCTCGAACATTCCATACTTGTTGTTTAGCTTTTGAATCAAGCTCCGTTCTTTTTCACTTATTATTGGATAGTTAGTTTTGTGCCGTGCCCAATATTGTTTTGTTATCCATTTATCCCAAAGTAATGCATCCTCTGAGTGTGTTGGCTCAGGGAATGTCCATTTGGCATTAATGTCAGAACGAAACCCAACAATAAAAACACGTTCCCTCTTCTGTGGCACGCCGTAGTCAGCCGCATTGACTAAACGATAGACGACATTGTATTCAAGCTCGGTATGTTTGTTTTGTGTGTGATAACGCTCAAGTCTTGCGCGGTGATCTTGCCAATTTTCCTTTGGATTTTTGAAAATTGACGGATACTGTAGCTGTAAAACGATGTACTCAAAATATTCAAAAAAACTCTTCCTTAGTAGTCCCTTCACATTTTCAAAGACAAACGCACGTGGTTTTTTTTCACGTATTGCGCGAACGGCCTCTGGAAACATATCCCTTGAGTCATTATATCCTTTTGCTTTGCCACCCAAAGAAAATGGTTGGCACGGCGGGCCACCGGAAACGAGATCAATAGTTTCATTCACACTTAAATAGTCAAATTTTGTTACATCACCTTCGTAAAGCCCAGCTCCATAATTAAATATTTTGTTGGAGCGAATGGTCTGACAAGCATCTTCATTAAACTCGACGATCGCTTTAGGTGAAAAGCCAGCTCCATGAAGGCCAATTGCCAAACCACCTGCCCCAGCAAAAAGCTCAATTGAATTTAGTTCTCGCATATATTTTAAATTTCCTGTTTTGGCAGTTTGTACGCTTTGATCTTTTGTAAGATTACTTCTTTTTCTCGCGGCTGCCCAGTAAGTTGCGCTGCATAATACCGACCGTTATGGAGAGTATCCCATTCAGATGGGGATTGATTGTATCTTCCAGCTCCGGGGGCGTTAATGCCAAAACCATCAATATATGAGTTCCATAATGGTCCGTATTGTCGTATTAAGTACGATTCCATAGCGCCGATCATGTCAGTGGCCCTGCCTTGTAGAATCATGAACCTACAAAGGAAGTCTTCATTCTTTAAATTCTCGGCTTGGTCAATACTTCTTAAGTGTTTCATTAGCCTTGATCTCAATGCAGCTCCATCTCCGCTTCTCAAGCCCTGCCTTGTGCCAGATGGAACTGCCTTGCCAACATAGACAGGATGCATCGGGGGTAAACTTCCTTGATAGCATGTCCCGTCAGTTACTTTGAGAAATAGCGCATAAACCCCGGCTCCATTAAATCTTGGTAAATTGTTGAGCTGGAAGTAAGGCGTTCCCTCAAAGAACTTAAAAGCCGGCTTTACGACAGCATCTATTTTTGTGTCTGAAATTTTTACTATGTGATTGTTTATATCAAACAAATTAGCTCCCCTTAAGGTTTGCGCATATTCTGCGATTTTGAGCACTTAACTAATTATTATACGGAACAAGCACCTCTTGGTCACTTGTAACCTTATGAATAAAAAGGCTTTATGACATCGATGTCAAGGTTTGATTGGCTAATGTTCCATATATTATTGTTGATTTATTGATATACGGAAATACACTTATTGCATGAGGTCTTTACCAGATGAGGTCAGGCAGCGATTTATTGCACTGATGGATCAATGGGGTGTTAGCCAGCGGGAACAGGCTAATTATCTAAAATGGCTACGTTTTTACTTTGATTTCTGCCATAAATACTCCCACCCTTTAGGCACTGAAAAGAGTCGCCTGGCATTCGATACTAAGCTGGCAGAGAAAAATCAGTCACCTGCTGCTCGCAAGGAGGCGTGGCGGGCAGTTGGCGGATATCTTCATATGAACAGTGTAGTGACCAGTGACGCTGATATGAATCCTGCTATTGCCTCTCCTCAAATAACGCCACATGAGCTATCAGAGCAACTTACATGGCCATTGCTATACCAGCGGCTGGAAAATGCTATCAGAGTGCGCCACTACTCCCCGAAGACACTTTCCACCTATCGAGGGTGGATTCGCAAATTTCAGGGATTCATTGGCAGCAGAGATCCCGAAACGATTGAGATGACGGATGTGAAGGCCTTTCTCACCCACCTGGCTGTAGAAAAAGAGGTGGCTGCTTCAACACAGAACCAGGCGTTTAATACTCTTCTGTTTCTATTTCGACATGTACTGGAAAAGGAGTTTGCACATCTTGAGGGCGTCGTACGCGCAAAGCGGAAAGCCTACATTCCGGTGGTGCTGGCAAGGCATGAAATTGATGCCATCATCGAACTTCTGGAGCCGCCTTTTGCGCTGATTGCTTCGCTTCTCTATGGCTGCGGCCTGCGGCTGAATGAGGGGCTGAAGCTGCGGATTCAGGATGTCGATTTTGATGCTGGCAAGGTGATTATTCACAACGGTAAGGGCGGAAAGGATCGAACGCTGCCGCTGCCTGATTCGCTGCAATCACCAATGCAGCAGCATGTTGAGGAACTGAAGAGCCTGCATACTCGCGATCTGGAGATCGGTTTCCGGGGTGTGTTTTTACCCTCCATGCTGGAGAAGAAATATCGCTCTGCGGCGCTGGATTTTGGCTGGCAGTGGTTTTTTCCGGCCTCCGGTTTGACGAAGGTTCCGAAGTCCGGCGAATTAAGACGCTACCATGTGCATGAGTCCACCTTTCAGAAGGCGTTCAAGAGATCTGTTCGCAAGGCCCAGATTACCAAACGCGCCTCAGCACACACTTTGCGCCACAGCTTCGCCAGCCATCTGCTGGCGGCTAACTATAAGTCCGGGTCAGCTTTGACATTTACACATTTGCTGGATCAAATTCGGGATGTCCGGGTTTTACTTATCAATTTGAATTCTGGGGGACATAATATCTAATTCAATCTTAGCCACGTTCATCACTCTTCCCCTTTTGCAGATCAAACATGTCCGAAACAATGAACCTCCCGAAACAGCTTGTAATCATCAATATTGATGATTGGTGAAAATAAATCTGATGTTTTTTTACTTTTTGGGCATTCGTCATTGTGAACGAATCTGTGGTGAGCGTGTAAATCTTTGATGATTACACAAAATTACCTTACATGCGTTCGCAGTGACGAGGGTTGACATGAGCCAACATTTGCCAGAAGTGTTTGATGCCAGAAATTGCTCCGTGCTTGTTTCGTGCATGCATGGCGCTAAGTTGTCATCCGTGATGACGTTGATTCAAAAACTGAAATATTTGTGGGTTCTGTTGCCGGGATTGTGTCTGGCGAGTCCGGCGTGGGCGGGGGAGCGTATTCTGGCGCTGGCTCCGCATGCCTGTGAAATCCTTTATGCGATTGGCGCTGGCGAGGATGTGGTGGGGGCGGTGAGTTATTGCGATTATCCGCAAGCGGTCCTCGCTTTGCCGCGTGTTGGCAGTTATGAGCGGATTAATGTGGAAGCGGCGCTGGCGCTGGAGCCGACGATGGCGATTGTGATGGATGAGAGTATCCCCGGTGCCAGTAAGTTGCGCGATCTGGGGGTGAAGGTGGTTGCCAGCTATCCCCGGCGGGTGGATGAGGTGCTGACGGAGATTTGCCGCATTGGTGCGGAGACCGGGCATCAAAAGCAGGCGGATGCACTGGCCGAGGCTTTGCAGCAGCGGCTGGATAAGCTGAAGGCACCGCCGGGGGGCCCTCAGCAAGCCAGCGTATTTTATGAGATATGGGCCGAGCCGTTGCTGACGGCAGGAAAAAGCTCGTTCATCGACGATGTGCTGCACCGGATGGGATTGAGAAATGTATTTGGCGATGTGGCGCTGGAAGCGCCGCGCGTTAATGTTGAGGCGGTGATTGCAGCCCGGCCGGATGTGGTTGTGATTCCGTCGGAAAATCGCGATGTGGCAGAGCGACAGGCATTCTGGCAGAAATGGCTGGGACAGGATGTGCGCGTGATTGCGGTCAATCCTGATCTGATGCACCGGCCGGGCCCGCGCCTGCTCGATGGCATGGAAGATTTGTATCAGCAACTATCGCAAGGACAAACATTTGAACATTAGAGAAAATCCATGGCTGCTATTGCCGGTATTGCTCGCTGCGAGTCTGCTGGTGGGCGGACTGGCGCTGGGCATGGGCGAGCACTGGATTAACCCACTGAGTCCGGGTGATGACATGGCCTCGCGCATTGTCTGGGAATTACGCTGGCCGCGAATTCTGACGGCCTTTGCCGTGGGCGGTTTGCTGGCGCTGGCCGGGGCATGGTTTCAGGTGCTGCTGGGCAATCCGCTGGCCGAGCCGTATGTGCTGGGCGTGGCCGGAAGTGCTGCTGTCGGGGCAATTTCCGCCATGGCGCTGTTTCCTGATGCTGCCTGGGTGATGTCCATCGGCGCATTTATCGGGGCATGGGTGGGTATTGCGGTGGTGCTGGCCTTTGCGCATCTGGGTACGGCGCGCTTGCTGTTGGCCGGTGTGGTGCTGGCGGCCTTCTGGGGAGCTGTGCTGATGCTGCTGATTGCGCTGTTGCCGGAGCGCGGCGTGGTGCGTGCTTATGCGTGGATGATGGGTGATTTGTCGAATTCACTGTTGCCGGGCTGGTCGCTGTTGCTGGCCTGGGCGGTGGCGCTGGCGTGTGGTTTGTTGTTGTCACTATCGCTGGATAAATTGCTGCTGGGCGAAAAACATGCAGAGGCTTTGGGCGTCGACGTTTACCGTTTACGCCGCCAATTGCTGTTGCTGGCTTCGGCGGTGACGGCGATAGCGGTGACGGCAGCCGGCACGATTGGCTTTGTCGGACTGGTCGTGCCGCATCTGATGCGTTTGCTGTTTGGCAGTTTGCACCGGAGCGTGCTGATTGCCTCGGCCTTTGGTGGCGGCCTGTTGTTGATCATGGCCGATAGTGCGGCGCGCATGGTGATTGCACCGGCTGAATTGCCGGTTGGCGTGCTGACTGCGATGATCGGTGTGCCGGTATTTTTGTGGTTGCTGTTGCGGCGCACATCATGATGCAGATTCAGCAGTTATCACTGTCGCGGGGCGATAAAAGGCTATTCGCTGAGCTGTCGATGCAGGCGAAGGCGGGTGAAGTGGTGGTTATTCTCGGGCCGAACGGGGCAGGTAAATCAACGCTGCTGCTGGCGCTGGCGGGTTTGCATGCAGCGGATTCCGGCGATGTGCGGTATCACGGAACAAGCATGGCCGCCTGCTCGAAACATGAGCTGGCGCAGCTGATTGCCTGGCAGGGCGAACTGCCGCCGACCGAGTTCGGTCTGACGGTCAGGCAACGGCTGGAACTGGCGGCGAATGCGACAAGCGCTACGGCCGCCGACATCGATGTCGCACTGACGCACATGCAATTGCAGGCTCTGGCAGGACGGTCTCTGGGGGCACTGTCCAGTGGCGAACGGCAACGCGCCGAGATTGCCGCCGTGATGGTGCGCGATTGCCCTGTGTTATTGCTGGATGAGCCAACGGCGCATCTTGATATGCGACATCAGGTGGATTGTCTGAAATTGATACGGCGCGAGGCACGGCATGGGCGACTGGTGTTTAGCGTATTGCACGATTTGCAGCATGCGGCAGCGGTGGCCGATACGGTGGTGTTACTGGATGGCAAGGGCGGCATTTGCGTCGGCAAGGCGCTGGAGATGTTGACAGCCGAACGATTGGCACCTGTATTTGGCGTGAGCTTGCAGGGCAGTGGTCGCGATTTGCGGCCGTTGTACAGGGAGTACGATGAAGAAGCGTGAAAACAGACAGGGCGTAATGATCGTTAATACGGGCGAGAGCAAGGGTAAATCATCATCGGCTTTTGGCGTGGTGTTTCGTGCGGCGGGTTGGGGCATGAAGGTGTGCGTGATCCAGTTCATCAAGGGCAAGTGGCAAACAGGTGAGCAACGGGCGGCAGAGAAATTCGACAATATAGAATGGCATGCGCTGGGTGACGGTTTCACCTGGGATACCAAAAATCCTGAGCAGGATATCAAAACCACACGCGAAATATGGGCCTTTGCCCAGGAGAAAATCCGATCCCGCGAATTCGATCTGGTGGTGCTGGACGAGATCAATTATTGCTGTGGCTATGGCTGGTTGGCGGGGGCTGAGATTGTCGAGTTCCTGCAAGCCGAGCGACCGGCGTGGATGCATCTGGTGTTTACCGGCCGTGATGCGGCGACGGAAGTGATTGAATACGCCGATACCGTGACGCATATGACCAAGGTGAAGCATGCATTTGATCAGGGTATCAAGGCTGAACAGGGGGTGGAATTCTGATGAATGTATTGCTGGCCCATGGTTCAAGTTATGCCGCGTATGCCGGGCAGCTTGAGCGTCTGGCTGGACAGGTATCAGCCTTACTCGGTGAGCCGGTTGGCACGGCGTATTTGTCTGACGAGTGTTTACCGGAAGATGCCGTGGTGTTGCCGCTGTTGTTGGGGGAAGGTACACATATGCGGCAGGATGTGCCGCGTCTGATCGAGCGCTCAAACGCCAGATTACTGCCATCGCTGGCAGGCTGCGCCGATGCGCTGGCGGCGCTGGTGGTGGAGCAGATGCAGCAGCAAAGCAAACGCGTGCAGGCGTTGTTCGTCGTCTATCGCTTTACAGGCTTCGAGAAAATCGTCGCCGCGCTGTACGCGCAGGCGAAATCCTTTTCCTGCCATGGTATGGCAACGCTGCACGGCTGCCCCCGGGTGGCGGATGTGTTGCCTGTGCTACAGGGAACAGGAAAAACTTTAAGGCCGGTGGTGATACAGCCGATGCTGCTGTTTGCCGGGCATAGCCTGGATGAATGTCTAAAAGACGTGGATGGGAGCGATCTGCGCATTATGCCGCCACTGGCGGAACTGGACGGTTTCGCGGCCTTGCTGGCGGATCAATTTATTGCAGGAACAACTGATGCTGAAACTTGCTAGTCCGTTAAGTCCCGGAGAAGTGGCCCTGGTTGGAGCCGGTCCCGGTGATGCCGATTTACTGACCATGGCGGCGTTTCGTTTGATTGCCGATTGCGATGTGATTGTTTATGACGCGCTGGTCTCCGATGAGATTCTGGCATTAGCCAACCCGGCCGCCGAACTTATCTGCGCCGGTAAACGCGGCGGTCGCCCGTCTGCCGATCAGCAGGATATTTGTCAGACCATGGTGCAACTGGCACAGCAGCAGAAACGGGTGGTGCGTCTGAAGGGCGGTGATCCGTTTGTCTTCGGTCGCGGCGGCGAAGAGATGCGCGCGCTGGCAGCGGCGGGTATTCGCTTTCGTGTTATTCCGGGCATCACTTCGGGCATTGCCGCGCCAGCACTGGCGGGAATTCCGGTGACAGATCGCACCACCAACGCCTCACTGGCCTTTCTCACCGGTCATGAAGCGCATGAAGAAAGCCGCATCGACTGGCCTGCACTGGTGGCAGCATTTCCGGTATTGGTGTTCTACATGGGGGCGAAAAACCTGCCACAGATTGCCCGGCGGCTGATCGGTGCAGGATTGGCCGCCGACGTATCCATTGCAATCATCCACGCCGCCGGAACGGCGAATGAATCCTGCATCACCGGCTCGTTGCGACAGGCTATGGATGGAGAACTTGTCGCCGTTTCACCCGCGATTGTGGTGGTCGGTGAAGTGGTCGATGGCCGCATCGACTGGCGTTCGATGAATCAAGAGAAGGCGTGAATGCTTTAAATGCGCATTGGCTGGTTGCGACTTTGAACGTCAGGTTTCAGCACATCCAATGAAGTTGGTTTCCAATCACAAACTGGTTGTTCTTATAGTCTTCGGGGTTCTTTATTCCTCGGCATATTGGGGAGCTCGTTGTAATCATTGGCTCGTCCATCGTACTGGCTACTATTCTGTTGCGGGACAAGGTCAAAAACTTGATGGGCATTACATTTCTCAAGGCAACTTCGGCTCACCTATGCTTTCGCCCGTCTGGTCCACCTTGCAGTCCATGTCTGCTTTTGCACTATGGCCAGCGGCCAAACTTGAGCTTATTTATTGGAATTTCTCTGTCCCTCCCTGCTCTGCTTGGCAAAGTCAACCTGACGCATCCATCAAGCGGAATCAATGGGGATGCGCGGCAGTGTCCATATCAAGGTGCCGAAGCTGATCGAAGCGATCGGATTCGAGGAGATCGACAGGTTATGCCGCGAACGCCACTGTCAGGCGCGTGGGTCCACGGGCGAGCATTCTGAAGTGTGGATCGGATTGACGTAAGTAACTGGCGGCGGATTGGCTTGCCTGAATATGAGCTTGTTGAGGATATGATCCGCTGTGCCAACTTCCTGGCCAATGAGGAAGATTTGCGGTGATAAAGATGCTCTTATGCGTTAAAGGGAAGCGTCCTTTTTAGGCTATTATAATTGTTTTAGGATTTCTTTGTATTTGCAGCTGCATCTATTGCATCAAGCAAGTCAGGTACATTCGTGAACGGTGAAAGTTGATAAGGATCTCTCCTTGAAGGCGAGCTCCCTGCTATAACAGCTTGATTCATTTGAATTGCATTCTGTTTGGCGGTGGTGACTTTTTCTACCAATGCTTTGCAAAGGTCTTTATCAAACTTTGTATATCCACTTGGGAATCCTAATTCCTTAATTTTATTGTCTAAATTGCTATTGTGCTTTAAGTCATCATAACAACTGTACTGGGCTGTCGAATACTCCAAGTGACAAAGCAACCACACTTCAAAACATACGTTTGATAAAGCGACCTTAACATTGTTTGCTTTAGCTTTATGAAATGCTTTGGCGTGCAATTGGCCGTCTGAATAATTTTCTCCTTCTCTGTCATATACAACCCAAAACAGATCAATTGCGGGTGTCTCTTTAGACTTTTTCTTATTGACTGCTTCATCAACTAGTTGGCAGGGAGTGTTTTTTCTAGTCTTTTCGATTTTAATAACTCTAAGCCGCTTATTCGTCGGATGGTACTTGTCTAGGTAGCTGTTCAAATAGTTTGGTTCAGTTTTTTCTCCCTCACAGTAAATGTGTAGTACTGGTGGTAATGGTCTTAATGGCTTTCCTCTTGATCTAGGCATTTGGATTATTCGTCCTTTAGTGCTGAAGCTATAGCTGCGTAGTTAAGTCTGGGAATAGCTTCAAAACGACCTTCATCATACCACTTGCCAAATGGACTAGTGTTTTTGACGGTGCTCCTATCATATTCGTCCAATGAATAAACTGATGTAGCGCCATTATCCTTTTGAGCAAACCATATCTGATCCCTTCTAAGAAGCTCTGGAGACATAAGACTTACGTTGTGAGTCGAAAAAATTAACTGAGCCATTTTCGTGTTAACAGTCGGGTCTTGAAATAGCCTGATAATAATTTCAGCAATATGCGGATGAAGATGCTTTTCTAACTCATCAAAAATCAAGGTTGCTCCAGTTTTAATTGCTGTAAGAGCCAATGGCATTAAATGGAAAAACCTCATGGTTCCCGCCGATTCACTATTTTCAGAAATTAATGCAAACTCCCCATCTTCAGAATAATGATGGAATAGGGTCTCTTGACCAAAGTCATCAATGAACCTCTGCTTGATCTTTTCTGGCATGTTGGATGGGAATTTAAATTCGGACATATCTTTTTCCCTGAATTCAAAACCTTGAATGCCCAAGTCAATATTTTGGACTGCTAGAGAAACAGCATTTACGAGTCTCTCGTCTTTTTTCCAGTCATGGGACTTAACTTCATCCTCAACTCCAATATGGATTATACCTGTCCTAAAATATCTGTAGATATCGCGAATGATGACTGGAGCATCAGCTGAGTTACCTGCTTTTGAAAGGTATGTGTTGTTCTCAAAGAAGGCGATTCGCTTTTTTCCTCCTTTGTAATGGGTGCCAAAGGTAATTTCCTTCCATGATTGTCCAGGTGCGCGGTTAAATATGTTCGCAGGTTGTGTTCCCGGATAATAATCAAGCGATTCAGAAATAACCTTTTCTTTGTTGTAGCTTACCTTATATATGTATCTGTTGCCTTGTAATGCAAATTCAACTTCGAAGTTGATTGCTGCTGACTTGGTTTCAGAAGAGAGCAGGTATGGCTCATAAGAAGGGATTGGATCTCCTTCCTTTAAGTCTCCTGATCCAAATGTCAAATATGATAGCGCATGAAAAGCAAGTAGTAGATTTGATTTCCCGGATGCATTGGCACCATATATCCCAGCCGTCTTTAACACGCCAATTTTTTCACCGCTTGGAAAAACAATGTTGTCAGCTAGATGCTCAGTTTTATTTTCTGAATACATGCTAAATGTTTGTTCATTTTTTATTGAGCGAAAGTTGGATACTGTAAAGTCGATTATCATTGCATCTCTCGTAAATTTACATTTCGACAATAAACCATCGAAATTAATTATTAGAATCGAATCATTACTGCTTTAAACACTAAAGTCTAGTATTAACAGAATTCCGAAATTCAGGGGACATAATACTTAATTCCTAAGCAAGATGTTCGCCACTGCCTGTTAGTGGTTCGACTTCGATCTTCATGCCTATGTGTTGATGACCAACCATGTCCATCTGCTGATGACGCCGCAATCGGGCGATGGTATTGGCAAGGTGATGTAGTCACTGGAACGCTGCTATGTGTATGCAGTATTTCAACTACCACTACAAACGCATCGGCACATTGTGGGAAGGCCGCTGCAAATCCACTCTGCTTGATTCGGAGTCCTGCTTTATTATAACCAATCCAGTAAGAAGAAAATTCTTTGGAGTAAACTACAGAAACAGTTCACCTGTTTGACATGGGTAATGGGTAATACTACCATTACATATGGCGTGACTAGCCCAACGAAGGAGGACTCTATGCAAACTTCAACAAGTAAATTAACTCAAAAGTATCAAGCCACAATCCCTTCACCTGTGCGGAAACTATTACACTTGCAAGCTGGAGATGCTGTTGCTTTTGATATTGAAGATAATGTTGTGTGCCTTCGCAAAGCCAGGTCAGTTGATTTAGTTTTTTCTCAAAGTCTTGAGGGGACTTTAAATGAATGGAATTCCCATGCTGATGAAGAGGCATACCGTGACCTATAAATCCCATGATATTGTAGTCGTGCCTTTTCCTTTTACTGATAGAGAAAGCTCAAAGAGACGTCCTGCATTGGTCCTTTCGGATGCCAATAATTTTAATGCGCAGGTAGGGCACTCTGTATTAGCTATGATTACCAGTGCTGCAAACTCTTCCTGGCCTCTTGATGTTGAAATTAGCGATTTGGATGCCGCAGGCTTAACATCATCTTCTGTCGTTCGAATGAAATTATTCACTTTAGATCATCAATTAATTTTAAGAAAAGTAGGGGCATTATCTGAAAATGATAGTCAGCAAGTTGATGTAACAGTAAGAAAACTGCTGAGGATTTAAGTTTAAATGGGTGAAAAGGGGTCGCGTCTTGTTTCGCGGATTTAATGGGCTATGGGTACTGCTTAAGCCTGCCGATAAACTTTTTGCTAAAGCCGGATGCTTCTTTTTCAGACCTTGAATCTCATTTTCACAAACACGTGTGCCGCACCATCGATATTGGTTTGTCCGGCGCAAGGCGTTTCAGTTATTGCGTCCAGCAGAGCTGAATGATCACATCTGAACAACCCTGCATGGACTTTTTCCAATTCCTTCGTATCGTTCGCCCCGTATTGGGTGCTTCGGTGGTAGCTCTTACCACCAAGTGAAACGGGAAGTTCGGTGCGGCTTATGGCCAATTCCGACGCAGCCCCCGCTACTGTAAACCTGACAATTCTGTTCATCCGCCACTGGAGCATATCCGGGAAGGCCGAGCAGAGGCGATTGAAGGTGAGCCAGGAGACCGGCCCAATGCGCGGAGCCTACGGGTTCCAAACCGGATTGAGTCTCGGTGGGAGGCGGATCGTGGGCATGGCGTTTGCCTGAAAGACTCAGTAGCCGCTTATCTCATGTTCAGAATTCCCCTGTGATCAGTCCGCATCAATGGTATGCGCGGCGGGCGCAAGGAGAAAACGTGAAAACAAACAACAAAAACTATATTGCATGGCTGATGGCATTATCGCCGACGCTGTTTGCGGCAGGCATAGCCGATGCAGCAACGGCAACATTGTCGCCACTGGTGGTGACAGCCGGACGGGTGGCTGAAGATCCGGCGCAAATCAGTGCTCAAACCTCGGTGATCGACCGGACGCAGATTGTCCAGTCGCAGGCTACTTCCGTTGCTGATGTACTGCGTACGCAAACAGGCATCGACGTGGCGGCAGCGGGTGGGCCCGGCAAGGTTACCTCTGTATTTATGCGTGGTGCTGAAAGTCGGCATACCCTTGTGTTGATTGATGGTGTGCGTGTGGGCTCGGCTACGGTGGGTAGTTTTGACTGGGGTAATATGTCGACAGCCGATGTGGAACGCATAGAAATTGTGCGTGGTGCACAGTCCTCGCTGTATGGTGCGGATGCGATGGGGGGTGTGATTCAGATTTTCACCCGCAAAGGCACATCAGGCACGCAGGTTCATGTGCAGGGTGAAGCCGGTTCTTATGCTACAACATCGGAAAAGATGAGTGTCACCGGTATGAATGAGGCGGGTGTCAGTTATGCGCTGACGGCCGATGGTTTGCGCACGCGCGGTATTTCTGCTGCTGCCAAAGGTACGGAGCCGGACTCTTATCGGCAGGCGACATTTTCCGGGCGTCTGGGGCTGCCGGTGGGCGAAGGCGAACTGGAATTGATCGGACGCAATGTCGATGGCACGACAGGGCTGGATGGTTTCGGTCCGGTGGATACGCTGAATTTAACCAGTCAGACCAAACAGACCGTCACCAGTGTAAAGCTGAGCTATCCGCTGACCGACTGGCTTGAAAGCAAACTGCAACTGTCACGCTCGACAGATGAAGTGATTGGTCGCGATCCGGCAGGTGGATTTAATAATTCGGATTTCCATACACGCATCGATCAGCTGACATGGCAAAACCAGTTCGATATGCAGGCTTTCTCTGTATTGGCCGGGCTGGATATCTATCGCAGCAAGGGCAATAGCGGCAGTGCAGGGCTGAATCGCTCGCTGCAACAGAGTGCCGGTTTTGCTTCGCTGGCCTGGCATGCCGGCTTAGTGGATGTGAACGCTTCACTGCGTCATGATCGCAATTCGGCCGTAGCCAATAAAACCACTTACAAACTGGGTGCGGCGTTGCATCCGCTGGATGGGCTGAAATTGACGGCCAATTACGGTACAGGCTTCAAGGCACCGTCGCTGAACGATCTGTATTTTCCGGCATCAGCATTTTCATCGGGCAACCCGAACCTGAAGCCTGAATCAAGCAAAGGCTGGGATGCAGGCATAGCCTGGCAAACGAGTGATGACAATTTGACGGCGGCGTTTTCGGTGACCTGGTTCGACCAGAAATATAAAGACCTGATTGCCTGGCAGGGACCACCACCAACATTTTTCTTTGCACCGGCGAATGTCGGTTCGGCGCGCAGTAAAGGCATGGAAATCAACGCCGATCTTGCCTATGCACCGGCGTATCTGCATGCTGGCTGGACGGCCCTGAAGGCGAAAGATTCAGTCACCGGCAACATGCTGGCCCGACGTGCTAAAGATTCCGGACATGTGGCCCTGGGTGCCATGTGGGAAGGCCTGGATGCAATGGTGGACTGGCATGTGGTAGGGCCACGATTTTCAGAGGCAGGAAATGTAAAGCCCATGAAAGGTTATCAAAAAACAGATGTGCGTTTGAGTTATGCGATCAACCCGCAGTGGAAATTGAGCGGGCGCGTCGAAAATGCGGGAAATAAAACCTATGAAGAAGTTTCCGGTTATTCGGTGCCGGGCCGGTCGTGGTATGCCAGTGTGAGCGCTGTATTCTGATGTTGAAGTCGGGCCGTGTAAGGTTGCTGGTTGCGCTGGTCGCTGCCACGGCTTTGCACGGCCTGATACTGTTTTCGCTTCAAGCCGCAAAGCCTGTGATGGCGGTGCTTGAACCGGCCATGCAGGTTGATCTGTTGCCTGAGGTGCAGCCGCTGCGCCAGAGCGATGAGTCTGCTGTTGTCAAAACGCAGCCCCGGTCAGAACAAAAGCAACGGCCTGTTTCGAATCAAATCAAATCCGATAAGGAGCTTTCTCAATCGCGCAGACCAGTGATCCGGCAGCAAGACATTGCCGTAGTTAAATCGCTGGCTGTGCCGGAATTCAAAGAAGTGACAAAGCCGGACGTAGTGCCAGCGGCGGACTCTTCAGACGAACTTGTTGCGTTGCCGGAGCAACACGATATTTCAAAACAGACGAAGGTGGATTCAGATACTGAAGCCGAAGCTGCTGCCGATTCCGATGCGGTCGTTGATCAGCTTATTCCGGCGGATATTCAGCAACTGATTCTGGCTCGCGTCGATTATCCGATGCAGGCAAGGCGTCATGGCTGGCAAGGGCAGGCTGAATTCCGCTTCAATGTCAGCCGCCAGTCGATCGGGCAATTAACCATGCTGATCTCCAGCGGTTACCCGTTGCTTGATCGGGCGGCGCAACGCGGCATTGTATCGCTTGACCATATACCGCTGAGTGATGGCGCGTATCGGTTGCCTGTTGTGTTCCGATTACAATAAAGAGGAAGGACGAATGAAGAATAAACCAGTGATAGCTCCTTACAAGCGCCATGCCATCATGTGCGCAGGAAAATCATGCGGCGAGAATATGCCACTGCTCAAGTGGCTGAAGGCCAAAGTGGCTGCCGCCGGACTGGATATGGGCGAAAACGCGGTGCGTGTCAACCGCGCCGGTTGTCTGGGCGTATGCGATCAGGGCCCGATTATGGTCGTGTACCCGGAAGGCGTCTGGTACTGCAACCTCGATGAAGCCGGGCTGGAACGCATTATCGAAGAGCATTTCAAACAGGGTAAGCCCGTGGCCGAGTATGCTTTTTATGGTGTGGAACAGGTTGCCAGAGGCGGATGAAAAGTTTCAGCATCCGTAAGCAGATTGTTGACGATGCAGATTGCATCGCAGGGTTATATTTATGGCGATCAGAAAATTGAAGCTATGAGTGAAGCAGGCAGGCTTGATTACACGACGCTTGAATCGTTACGCCAGAATCACCCCGCCTGGCGATTGCTGCGGGCAGATTCTGCACCGCTGGTTGTGAGTTTTTTGCATCGTGTGTTTATTGTCTCTAACCGGCGAGAAATGGCGCAGGCGGATCTGGCCGAAGCCTTAGAGGATGAACTGTTTGTGCTGCGCGAGCGGCTGGGTGAAGACAGTTATCCGGGAACGGCTCAGGAGTATCTGAATAAGTGGGCTGACAATACACAGGGTTGGTTACGCAAATATTATCCGCGCGATTCCGACGAACCGCATTACGATCTGATGCCAGCCACGGAGAAAGGCATTCGCTGGCTTGCAAGTTTGGTTGAGCGCAGTTTTATCGGCACCGAATCCAGATTGCTAACCCTGTTTGATCTGCTGCATCAGATTGCCGAGGGCAGTGAAACAGATCCGAAAGTGCGCATTGCTGAGCTGCGTAAAAAACGCCGCGACATTGATGCTGAGATTAAACAGATTCAGAACGGTGATATTCCATTGCTGGATGAAACTGCACTGAAGGATCGTTTCCAGCAGTTTGTCATGATGGCGGGAGAGCTGTTGAGTGATTTTCGCGAGGTTGATCAGAACTTTCGCCTGCTTGACCGCCGGGTGCGCGAACGCATCGCCCTTTGGGAGGGCAATAAAGGCGAGTTGCTTGAGGATATTTTAAGTCAGTGTGATGATATTACTGATTCAGATCAGGGTAAGAGCTTCCGTGCTTTCTGGGATTTTCTGATGTCGAGCAGGCGTCAGGAAGAGCTCACAGAATTGCTGGATAAAGTGTTGAGTCTGCCGCCTGTGGCCGAGTCCCGTCCGGATAGCCGACTGCGGCGGGTGCATTATGACTGGCTCTCTGCCGGTGAGCATACCTAGCGCACGGTGGCCCAGCTTTCCAGTCAGCTGCGCCGTTTTATGGATGATAAAACGTGGCTGGAAAACAGACGGATCATGGAAATTCTGCATCAGATCAAGACCCGTGCCCGCCAATGTATGGATAACCCGCCGCCAGGTGATCTGATGACGATGGATGAAACAGCGTTGTCGCTGATGTTGCCAATGGAGCGGCCTATGTATCAGCCACCGCTGCAAGCAGCCATTGCTGAGATCAGCCTGGAGATGGGTGAAGAGGATGCAGATGCAGAACTGCTGTTTGCCCAGATCGTCGTGGATAAAGGGCGCTTGAAACAGGTGCTGGCCAAAGCCCTGCAACAGCAGTCGCAGATTTCGCTGGGTGAATTGTTGCGTCAGGAACCGTTGCAACATGGTTTGGCAGAGCTGATTATCTGGTTGCAACTGGCGGGTGAACAAACGCGATGTGTGATTGATGAGAGCAGGCAGGAGCATGTTTGCTGGTCGGTGGCAGATGGTTTAGGCCGGCAGGTGCAATTACCTTACGTGCTGTTTGTACGTTAGGCTCAGGCTTTTGTGGGGGACGATATGGAGAATCATGATATCCGCTGGATTCAGCGCTTGCATAATTACACGAAAGCTCTGGCCGGTTTGCAAGAGGCTTCACAGCTTGCCGCTGAACGGGCGTTGTCAAAACTTGAAAAACAAGGGGTGATTCAGGGATTTGAGTTTACCCATGAGCTGGCATGGAAAACGTTGAAAGATTTTCTTGAGAGTCGTGGGCAACAGGGTATCTATGGTTCAAAAGATGCAACCCGTCTGGCGTTTAAACTGGGCATTATTCACGATGGTGACGTATGGATGCAAATGATTGAACAGCGCAACAGGAGTGTGTACACGTATAATGAAAAAGATATGGAAGTTATTTTCAAACATATCATCAATCAGGATATTCGGGCTTTTGAATCCTTGCTGACACGTCTGCAAGAGGAGATGGGCGCTGTATGAGCTTTGGCTTAAAAACAGAGACGATCCATAAAATTCAGGGTGTTCTTGCGCTTTTTCCTGATATTGAAAAAGTGATTGTTTATGGCTCTCGTGCCAAAGGCAACTATCGCAATGGCTCAGATATTGATCTGACCTTGCAAGGTAAAGCATTGACGCCTGATCATCATCTCTATCCGCTGCTGGATAAGCTGGATGAACTCAATCTGCCGTATACGTTCGATATTTCTATTTTTGATCAGCTTGAGCATCCTGACCTGCTCGCGCATATCGATCATGTGGGACAGGTGTTTTATGAGGGTGTTAAATGATTGGTTCGCCTCAGAAGGTTAAAACGACGGTGCTAATATGGAAATGATGCAAGATGAGAGTTCCGATCAGTTTGAAAACAGCGGTCGAAACCCGCAGTTGTCGGCGGTGGTGATTGCGCTGTGTAAAGGCATGATCGATCGCGAGACTGAGGCCCGTTTATGGCAGCAGTTGTTGAGTTTGCAGCTTGCAGTGTCTGATTATGTGGAAATT
Source organism: Zetaproteobacteria bacterium CG_4_9_14_3_um_filter_49_83 (assembly GCA_002791545.1). Taxonomy (GTDB): domain Bacteria; phylum Pseudomonadota; class Zetaproteobacteria; order Mariprofundales; family Mariprofundaceae; genus CG1-02-49-23. Next base: position 36,915 of record PFXG01000057.1, on the reverse strand, counting down.
CTGGGTTTGGAACTGATCGTCGATGAAGCCGAAGGTTATGCGTTTTTGCGGGCGCGTGACGCAGGGCCGGAGCAGGAGAAGCTGCCGCGTCTGGTGGCACGCCGTCCACTCTCTTTCCATGTCAGTTTGTTGCTGGCGCTGTTTCGTGAAAAAATGGCCGAATCGGACGCCTCCGGTGGTGAGATGCGGGTGATTTTATCGCGTGATGAGGTAGTGGAGATGATTCGGGTGTTTCTGCCCGATGGTAGCAATGAAGTGCGCCTGATCGATCAGGTCGATAGCTACATCAATAAAATTGTCGCCATGGGTTTTGCGCGTCGCCTGAAAGGTGAAGAGAAAATGATCGAGCTGCATCGCATCATCAAATCATTTGTCGATGCGCAGTGGCTGGCTGAATTCGATATGCGCCTTGGCGAATATCGGGCGCAGTTGACGAATCAGGGGGCGTAAAGTGGAGCAGTTGCTTAATCTGGACTTCGTCAGCGATGATGCCCTGACAGGATTTCGCCTGAAACGTCTGGAGGTATTCAACTGGGGTACTTTTGACGGCAAGGTCTGGCCATTTGAGCTCGGTGGTAAGAACGGACTGCTGACCGGAGATATCGGCTCGGGAAAATCGACCCTTGTTGATGCCGTGACGACGCTGCTGGTACCGGCTCACCGGGTTGCCTACAACAAAGCGGCCGGAGCCGCTGCCAAAGAGCGTGATCTGCGCTCTTATGTGCTGGGCTATTATAAATCGGAACAAAGTGAATCGGTTGGCACGGCAAAACCGGTGGCGCTGCGCGATCATAGCTGTTATTCAGTGATTCTGGGGGTGTTTTATAACGAGGGTTATGATCAGACCGTGACGCTGGCGCAGGTGTTCTGGTTCCGCCAACCACAGGGGCAACCCGAACGCTTTTATGTTGTGGCCGATCGGGAAATGTCGATTAAAGATGATTTCGGCAACTTTGGTGCGGACATGACCCGCTTACGCAAGCGTTTGAAGCAGGATCATGTAGAGCTGTTCGATGCTTTTCCAGCCTATGGCGCATTTTTCCGTCGTCGTTTTGGCATTGAAAATGATCAGGCACTGGAGTTGTTTCATCAGACCGTATCGATGAAGGCGATTGGTAATCTGACAGAGTTTGTGCGGGGACACATGCTGGAGCCTTTTGATGTGACGCCGCGCATCGAAGCGTTGATCACGCACTTTGACGATCTGGATCGTGCGCATCAGGCGGTGCTGATTGCCAAACGACAAGTGGATTTGCTTACGCCACTGGTCGAAAACTGTAAAACGCATTCAGATCTGGATGCGAGCAAGGCAGAGCTGGAGCAATGTCGCAAAGCATTGCAAAGCTATTTTGCCGATATCAAATCGACATTGTTGATTGCCAGGATCGATAAGCTGGATGAGAAGCTGGCTCGCTTGCAGCAGCGGGTTGAACAGTTGCAGGAGCGCGTCAATGAGCAGCGGCAGCAGGAGCGGCAACTGGAACGGGCGATTGCCGATCAGGGGGGTGATCGTATCGCCCTGCTCGAAGCAAGCATCGCCGATAAAGAGCGGGAAAAGACGCGCTGTTTGCAACGGGCTGAGCGTTACGATGCCCTGATCTCACAGCTTGAGCTGGCGGCAGTGAAAGATGTGGAGACGTTTTTGCAGCATCGTCATGCCTGTCTGGAGATGTTACAGGGACTGGAGCGGGATGAGGCCGAAAAGCAAAACAGATTAAATGAGCTCGCTGTCGGGCTGGTAACTGGTAAACGCGAGTATGAGCTGTTGCAGCATGAACTGGTGAGTCTGAAACAGCGCAAAAGCAATATCAGTACGCAACAGATCAGCATCCGCGAACAGCTTTGCAAAGCTCTGGCTTTGCCTGAAGAGGCTATGCCCTTTGCCGGAGAGCTGATTCAGGTGCTTGAGAGTGAACGTGACTGGCAAGGTGCGGCAGAGCGATTGTTGCATAATTTTTCATTGTCGCTGCTGGTGGCGGATGCGTTTTATAGCCGGGTCTCCGATTGGGTGAATCAGAACCATCTTCAGGGGCGTCTGGTGTATTACCGGGTGCGTGAACATCAGCAGCTTGCGCCGCAACTGAATGAACATTCGCTGCTGCATAAGCTGGAAGTAAAACCGGATTCGATATTTTATGACTGGTTACACGTCGAGCTGGCCTTGCATTTTGATTATGCCTGCTGTGCGGATATGACTCAATTTCGACGTGAAACACGTGCGATCAGTCTCAGCGGGCAGATCAAATCCAGGGGTGGTCGCCATGAAAAGGATGACCGTCACCGTCTTGATGATAAACGACGTTTCGTGCTGGGCTGGAGCAATGCCGAAAAAATCGCCGTGTTGGAAAAAGAATCACGCGAGAGACAAGCCGCTCTGGCCGAAACGGGGGCTGCAATTGCGCGTTTGCAGACTGCACTGAAACAGCAGCAACAGCGATTGTCCTTGTTCAATCAATTGCAGGCCTACCCGGATTTTCAGGATATCAATTGGCGCCCGCTGGCTCTGCATATCGATCATTTGCGAGAACAGAAACAACAACTCGAAGCTGCCTCTGATCAACTTCGTCTGCTGGCCAAACAACGCGAAAGCGTGTTGCTTCAGTTGGAAGCAGACGAGCAGGCACTGCTTAAGCAGCGTGATGAATACTCCAAAGATGAGCAGAAGCGAGCCGATGCACAGCAAACTTATGAGCAGTTGCAGCAGCTCTTAGGCGCAGAGCAAGCCGGGCGGGCGGGGCATGAGGCGTATGTGCAGCAACTGGATGCCATCTCCAATGAGTTGTTTGGACAGGATGTGCAGCGAAGGGTGGAATCCTGTGACGGGCATGAACATCAGATGGATGGTGAACTGGCGAAACGGGTCAAAAACATCGATGCCAGACTGGTTCGCTTACGTGATCATATCATCAAAGCCATGAGTGATTACAACAAAGAATTTCCGCTGCAAACGCAGGAAATTGATGTCGATTTACGTGCAGCACATGAATATGTGACGCTGTTGAACGGTTTGAATGCCGATGGTTTACCACGTTTTGAGGCGCGTTTTAAAGAGCTGCTCAATGAAAATACCATTCGTGAGATTGCCAATTTTCAATCGCAGTTGCGGCGCGAGCGTGAAACCATTCATGAGCGGGTGGAGCGTATTAACGAATCACTGACACAGATCGATTATGATGCGGCGGCCGGGCGTTATATCAAATTGCTGGCACAACCAGCTGCCGATGCAGAAATTCAGACGTTCCAACAGCAATTGCGCGCCTGTACTGAAGGCAGCGTCACCGGCTCTGAAGATCACCAGTATTCAGAGGAAAAGTTTTTGCAGGTCAAACAGATCATCGAACGTTTTCGGGGGCGTGAAGGCATGCTCGATCTGGATATGCGCTGGCAACGAAAAGTGACCGATGTACGAAACTGGTTCCGTTTTGCCGCCTCGGAACGCTGGCGGGAAGATGACTCAGAGCATGAGCACTATGCTGATTCCGGTGGTAAATCAGGGGGTCAGAAAGAGAAACTCGCCTACACCATTCTGGCTGCCAGTCTGGCTTATCAGTTTGGGCTGGAGATGGGGGCAGTGCGTTCCCGTTCATTTCGTTTTGTCGTGATTGATGAGGCATTCGGGCGCGGTTCGGATGAATCGGCGGAATATGGCTTGCGGCTGTTTGCTCAGCTGAACTTACAGCTGTTGATTGTCACGCCGCTGCAGAAAATTCATATCATTGAACCGCATGTGCAGCATGTCGGCTTTGTCAGCAATGAGGCAGGCACTACCTCCAAACTGCGCAATTTAAGCATTGCCACCTTTCGGGAAGAAAAAAAGAAGTTTGAGACAATAGCGGCGTGAAATGGACAACTCCGTCTGATATCAGAGAGATGCTGGAGCGGCAGTGGAAAAGTGGGGCATTGTGCCGGGCAGCCGTTAATCAGAGTGATATTTTTCCGCTGAGGATTCCATTTAAAATGCCTTCGGCAAAAGTGATGCTGGAAGCTTTTGCTGATATGCGGGATTGGGCAAAGTTGATGATGGCCTATGCCGAAAAAAATGGCTTGCAACTGCAATGGCGCGATTGCAATCACCAAACGCTGGGCAGACAGCGGCTGCCGTCAGCATTGCTGCTGGAGCGTCCTGAACAAGCCGCTGCGCTGACAGGCAAAGGCAAGCAACTGCAATTATTCTGCAAACTTTACCAACAGAGCGCCGCGCAACTGCCGGAACTGCAAAGCTGGCTTGTAAAGCGGCCGGTCATGGCGCTGGAGCTGGCCGGGGATTGGCCACGGCTGGTTGATTTGTGTGAATGGATGCGGACACATCCGAATCCGGGGATTTATCTGCGACAGGTGAATCTGGCCGGAATAGATAGCAAGTTTATTGAGTCGCACCGGCAGGTGCTGGCAGAACTGTTTGATCTGGTGTTGCCCGTATTTGCCATCAATGATGATTTCACGGGGGCAGCAGGCTTTAACCGTCGATATGGCTTTCTGGATAAACCGCTGATGCTGCGTCTGCGCCCGCTTGATGCGGATATTCGCCTGCTGCATGCCGATGCCAGTCAGGATGTTGTGATGACGGCGCAAGCTTTTTCCCGTTTGGAACAAGCTGTTCAGGTGAAAATAAAACGCATTTTTATGGTGGAAAACGAGATTAACTATCTGGCATTTCCCAATGTCGCTGATGCCATTGTGCTGTTTGGTTCCGGTTATGGCTTTGAGACGCTGAAGCAGGCTAAATGGATGCATCAGTGCGATTTATGCTATTGGGGTGATCTGGATACGCACGGCTTTGCTATCCTGAATCAGTTGCGCGCCCAGCTCCCGCATGTGCGCTCATTGCTGATGGATCGGCAGACGCTGTTGAGCCATCAGGCGGTATGGGGCTTTGAACCGAAACAGGAGAAGCGGGAGTTAACGCATCTGACTCGGGATGAAGCGGATCTCTATGATGATTTGCGTTGCAACAGATTGGGTGAGCAGGTACGGCTGGAGCAGGAACGTGTTGGTTTTTCGCATCTGCAGGTAGCTGTCAATATCAGTTGCTGTCAGTAAATGGGGGAGTGAATGATGGCAGAGGTGGGTTGTACCAATGAAACAAAATGAATTGCGCATACTATTGAATGACCTCATTGCAACCTGGGAAAATGCGGTGGAGTTTAAGCAGGCAGGTAACGGTTACGATACAGACAGGATCGGACGTTATTTCTCAGCTATGTCCAATGAAGCCAATTTGCAGGCGTTGGACAGGGTATGGTTGGTCTTTGGTGTGGATAATAAAAGTCGGGCGGTAATTGGCTCCGCTTATCGTTCAGACCCGGAACGTCTTCAAAGTACAAAATTGCAAATTGCCGATAACACTGAGCCCGGCATTACCTTTCGAAATATCTTTGAGCTGCACCGCGTTGATGGTCGCGTTGTGCTGTTTGAGGTTCCTGCGACGCCGCACGGAATGCCGATTGTCTGGAAAGGGCTTACGAACACTTCGGCCCTCCTTTGCTTAATATATCGGTCCTGTATCAAAAAATATGAAATATTCAGCTGCGCATATTGCCGCAAGATCAACTGCTGGCTATCGAGGTTTCCAAGTAGGATCAGCGAATCGTTTTGGAAGCCGTGCACCTCAGTTCTTGCAGAATAAATTGCAGAATTAAAAGCAGAATAAAATCCAGGATAAACATGAAGGTTCAATCATGAAAGCGTTGATGATTCAGGGCACCGCTTCGGGCGTCGGTAAATCGGTGCTGGTGGCGGGGTTGTGCCGACTGCTGGCGCGCAATGGCGTGCGTGTGGCGCCATTCAAGCCGCAGAATATGAGTAATAATGCTGCGGTGACGATTGACGGTGGCGAGATTGGCCGGGCGCAGGCGTTGCAGGCTCTGGCTTGTGGTATTGAGCCGACGGTGCATATGAATCCTGTGCTGATCAAGCCGGAAGGTGATGAAAAGGCACAGCTGGTGGTGCGCGGCAAGGTGGTCGGATCACTTGAAGCCAGGCGCTTCCGTGAAGACCGTATCGGCTGGATGCAGATGGTGCTGGACTCGTTTGCCATTCTTCAGGCTCAATATGATGTGGTGATTGTAGAAGGAGCAGGCTCACCGGCCGAACCCAACTTGCGCGAGGGCGATATCGCCAATATGGGCTTTGCCGAGGCGGCTGATGTGCCGGTCTGGCTGGTCGGGGATATCGATTGCGGCGGTGTTTTTGCGGCGCTTAGCGGTTCGCTTTATATCCTCTCGACTTCCGAGAATGGCCGCGTGAAGGCGCTGCTGATCAACCGATTTCGCGGCAACCTTGCCTTGCTGGATGACGCGCTGATCTGGTTGGAAGAAAAAACCGGCCGACCTGTTGCCGGCGTCATTCCCTATCTGCCGCTTGAGCTGCCTGAAGAAGATGCGCCTTACCGGCATCAAAACTTCGTGTCTTCGTACCTTCGTGGTGAAAATGTTTTGCGCATTGCCGTTATCGCCTACCCGAGAATGTCCAATAGCGATGACATCGACCCGCTGGCATCCGAGGCGGGAGTGCAGCTACGCTTCGTCCGTTCAGCTGAAGAACTTTCGCCTGCTGACCTGATTATTCTGCCCGGTTCCAAGCATGTGGCTTCTGATCTTGCCTGGCTGCGTGCGGCCGGATTTGTACCGGAACTGGAACGGCATCTGCGTTATGGTGGCAAGTTACTTGGCCTTTGTGGTGGTATGCAGATGCTGGGCCTTTCGATTTCGGACGATGCTGTTGATGGCGCTTGCGTCGAGGGTGGTGCTGCGGGTCTGGCCTGGCTGCCAGTTTCCACAACCATGCAGAGCGATAAAATATTGCGCCAGGTGGATCAGCTTTCGCATCGCTTTGGCGGTCATCGTGTCACCGGTTATGAAATTCATCATGGGACATCAGAGGGGGCGACGACTGAGCTGTTTCCATTTTTTGCCTGCTCCGACGATAAACAGGTGTGGGGCAGTTATCTGCATGGCTTGTTTGAACAGGGCGCTTTTCGCCAGAGCTGGCTGGCTGAGATATTCGAATTCTCCGGCGATGGAAGAGATCAACAACAGCGCACGCTGGCATCCCTTGATCTGCTGGCCGATGCCCTGGAGCAGGCGCTGGATGTTGAATTGCTCTCCCCCTTACTGGCTACGGCAAATATGGCAAAGCAGGTAAATCAGAGCAGCTAACCCGGATTGTTCATAAATTCTGTTGCGCCCTTCCTTGTCCCTTTGTCCGAAATGAATTCGTCATCACTTGTCCGTATGCACTGCTACGCACGCCTTATTCAGAATTCGTTGCGAACAAACGTTCGGCGCACAAAAAGGCAGAACTGCCGTTTGGACGCACATAATGCGCCCGAAGAGTAAGGGGCTTGCCCCGCATCAATCATCACAACGATTTATAAATAATCCGGGCTGAGTCTGGAATGGAAAATAGAGTGATTTTTTCCCGTGGCGTGCTTATCTTTGGTTTTGTGATTTATTCTTGCTGTAGATAGGGAAATAGTTATTGTTGAAGTCTTTCCGGTTTATGGCCATAGCAGGCAGGTCGGGATGAGTTGAGGGGCTCGGTTCGTGATGAGCGAATGATGCTGGAAGGTTTTTGGCCTTAGGGAGGCCTTAGGGAGGAGTTGCATATGTATTCATATGTAAAACAAGCGTAATGCAGACACATCAAGAAGATATAAAAATGCCTAAAAACATCACCATTCCATGGTGGAGGGGACTGGGTTTCCGTCTTTTAACGAGCATTTTGCTGATGTTGATGCTGTTTATGCTGTTTATCGGCCAGTGGGCTGAATCAAGAATAGAAAATATGTTACGCGATGATGTGCGTAATGAGGCGATGGCTCTGGCCGATAGCCATATTGCCGGATTAAAAACCCTGATGCTTAACGGTGATGGTCAGCTGGTTAGTGAGTGGCTGGGGCGGATGGAAGGAACAACGGATATTGAAGATATCCGCATTTATCGACGTGATGGAAGTGAGGCCTTTACCGATCTTTCTACGATTCATCAGGTTAATCAATTTCTTGGTGGCGATGCCTTTTCGCGGCATCCCGTCAACGCACATAGTGAAGCCAGGCCGGATGATGAGCATTTGCATCGTGCTGTCCGGGGGGAGACGGTGCTGGATGATCGGGAAGCCGGTCACTTTACACTGATGATGCCGATTAAGGTCGAGAAGGCATGTCTCCGCTGTCATGGTTATGAGGATCATCCGGTGCGCGGGGTGTTCTTTGTCCGCCTGTCGACACTCTCTGAAGAGACACGTATTGCTGATTTGCATCAGAAGAGTCTGATCTATTCTGCTGTGTTTGCCCTGGTATTACTGGCAGCCGTGTGGTTGCTGTTACAAGGCCTGTTGTTTGGCCCGATGGATGCACTGCTTTCTTCTATCCGGCGCTTGCTGGATGGTTCACCTGAGAAGGGAACGCTGCCGCTGAAGCGGCAGGATGAGTTTGGCGAACTGGCGCGTGGATTTAAAGAACTGGAACAGGTCTGGGCATTACGTGAACGACGGGTGCAGCTGATTTTGCAGCATATTCCCGATGGCGTGGTGACCATTGATGGCGATGGTCATGTGCTCAGTATTAATCCGGCGGCGCAGGTGATTTTTGATCGGCCGGTAGAAGAGTTGCTTGGCCGGAATATTCTGGATGATTTGTATCCTCCTGCCAGAGCAACGCGAGAAGATGTAACGAGTCTGGCTACGACCGGCTTGAAGGCACTGACTGAGACGATACGCGAGTGTGTAGGTAAGGCGCGGGATGGTCGGCTGTTCCCGATAGAGCTGGAGGTCTGCCCGTTTGACATTGATTACATGTTGTTTATGCGTGAGCGCTCCATGTATGATATTGATAAACATGGAAACTTTCTGATCTTTTTACGTGACCTCACCGTGCGTAAACGTGCAGAGGGAGAGATGCGATTGCTGGCGGCCGTGGTGAATCAGGCCAACGATGCGATTCTGATTACCGATCCGTCCGGTACCATCGAGTATGTGAACAATGCTTTCTACCGGATTACGCAGTTTATGCGGGAAGAGGTGATCGGCAAGAAACCGAGTATTCTCAAAAGCGGCGAATACGATGCGCGATATTATGAACGGATGTGGGTCGATTTGCTGGCCGGAAAGGTCTGGAAAGATGTCTTTGTCAATCGGCGAAAGGATGGTTCAACGTATCACGCTGAGCAGACGATTGCGCCGATTTTTGACGGCTATGGCAATATCTCCCACTTAGTGTCGATTCAGCGGGATATTTCGCGTGAAAGGGATCTGCAATCGCAAATGGAACATTTGCAGCGTCTGGAATCACTGGGCGTTCTTTCAAGTGGTATTGCGCATGATTTCAATAATATTCTGGCTGCCGTCATGGGCAATGCCGAATTGCTGGGAATGGATATGCCGGCTGATTCGGAGGGGCTGCAATCGATTGAGGCCATTATGTCTGCCACCAAGCGGGGAGCAGGTTTATGTCGTGAGTTGATGACTTATGCCGGTAAAGGTAAGCGCGATATAGACTGGATCAATCTGGAATCCATGCTGGAGGAGTTGAAACATATGCTTCAGGTGACCATTCCTCAGCATATTGAGATGCGTTTTTCTCTGGATGATGATTTGCCGCATGTGCGCGCTGATATCATGCAACTGGAGCAGGTGATGATGAATCTGCTGATCAATGCCCGTGAAGCTATTGGCAGTAAACAGGGCAAGATAGAAGTGAGCGGCAGACGGGTGATCGTAGAAAGGGAATGGTTCGATTCCGCTTACTACGATAAATTACCCGAGCGTCTTGAGTTTGTAGAGCTATGTGTGCGTGATAATGGCTGTGGTATGGATGATGAGGTTAAAGGAAGGGTATTTGACCCGTTTTACACCACTAAATTTACCGGTCGTGGATTGGGAATGTCCGCTGTGCTGGGGATTATCCAGTCGCATCAGGGCGCTATTCGCTGCGACAGTCAGCCGGGTGTCGGTACGGTATTTACAGTGATGTTGCCATGTGCCGAGCTCATGCCAGCCGTCAGCAGTGAAGAAGTGCTAAAGGAAACTGAACAAGGTGAAGATGGTCACCATGGCAATGGAATCATATTGCTGGTGGAAGATGAGCCGGCTATTCGTGATATATTTCAGATTCACCTGAACCATGCCGGATACGGCGTACGCGCCTGGGGTGAAGCGGCGTTGGCACTGGAAGATTTCAAAACGCATCGTGATGAAATTGATCTGGTCATGGTCGATATCAGTATGCCGGGCATGAGTGGGCCGGCGCTGCTGGAAAAATTACGTGCTGAAGGGATGAAAGTGCCGGTGGTGGTTTGCTCCGGTGAACCTTACGAAGATGTGATGGTGAAACTGGGCAGTCAGGAAGTGGATGCTGTCTTTTCCAAACCATTTGAGCATAAGTTGTTGCTGCGAAAACTGGCTGAATTGCTAGCTAAAGATGAATAATCCGCGCTAAGTAATATCGGGAAAACGCTGGCGTTATGTTCATCTGATATAACGCCAGCCTTATCCAACGGAGGGTGCTGGAACACTCTATGAAACCGAGCGTAAATGCTGGCGTGCGCTGAACCTTCTGACTTTTTATCGCATGCCTTGCGCTCGCAGGTGGTGGGCATAAAGTCAGTGGATTTGAAGGGGGTGCCGTTTGCGTGATCAGGGAAACATGAAACCATCATCGCCCAATGCCTCAGAGATGCTCTTTCGGGATGTCGCAGCGATCATTCGGCAAGCACGCGGGTAGGTGCGCAAGCTGTCAATCAGGCGATGGTGCAAAGCTACTGGCAGATTGGGCAATTGAGTGTCGAGCATGAACAGCAGGGCAGTGCACGTGCAACCTATGGTAAGAAACAGTTGCAGGAACTTTCCGAGAGATTAACCGAATATTTCGGCAAGGGTTTTGATGTAAGAAATCTTCGCAATATGCGCGCATTTTACCTTTGCTATCCAATTCGGAACGCAGTGCGTACCGAATTGAGTTAGACGCACTATCGCGTATTGCTGCGATTGGAGAGTGCCAAGGCCAGAGCGTGGTATCAAAACGAGGCTATTGAACATAGTTGGAGAACAAGGGTATTAGAGCGTCAGATAGAGAAACTCTATTACGAGCGTTTACTTTCCAGTCAGGATTCAGCCGCCATCAAAGCAGAAACAGAGATGAAAATTGCAGAGGTTGAATCCTGTGTGGTCAACTCAGGGCAAAGGATGTGCTTCGCGATCCCTATGTCTTCGATTTTCTCAATCTGCCAAACCAACATCTGCTGGAATCTGATCTGGAGCAGGGGGTGTTGGATAACCTGCAATCATTTCTGCTGGAGCTCGGCAAAGGCTTCGCTTTTGTGGCAAGGCAACAGCGGATTCGTACCGAAGATCAGGACTTCTACATCGACCTGGTATTCTACAATTTCAAACTCAAATGCTTTCTGCTGATTGATTGTCTAACCTGATCAATGTCGGTAAACTGCTAGCTTAGTAACTTTAAAATTGAACTGTTTTACGATAATTGAATGGAGAAAGTATGTCTGTTGAACGCGATATGATTGAAAAAATGCGGAAGATTGAAGCGCTGTTTGCCCGGGCTGGAACAGAGGGTGAGCGCATGGCCGCAGAGTCTGCGCTTGAGCGGATGAAGATGCGTATCGAAGCGTGTAAACAGGCTGATCCGGCGGTTGAATATAAATTCTCACTGAATAATACATGGTCAAGACGCCTGTTGATTGCTCTGCTGCGCAGGTATGACATTGAGCCCTATCGACGTTATCGGCAACGGCGTACAACAGTGATGGCCAAAGTATCCAGGTCTTTCGTCGATCAAACGCTCTGGCCGGAATTCACCGCATTGAACGAAGCGCTGCAAGCCCATCTGGATGCCATTACCAGCAGCATTATTTCGCAAGCGATTTTTGCTGATAGTGATGATGTTGAAGAGGTGCAGGCGATTGAGGGATGATCCGGACGGTAATGATTAAGATGACAAAAAATGACAAAGACCAATGACTTTCTTCAAACTTGAAACCATTTCACAGCAACTTCCTCGTTCCCACGCTCTGCGTGGGAATGCATACCAGCTCAAGTCCACTCTCCGTCATTCCAGCCCCGGTATCCAGAGTTTACTGGATTGCGGATCAAGTCCGCAATGACGATGAAGCCTCTCCGTCATGCCAGCCTTAGGCAGTATGAAAGGATCAAGAATTCAGCATGGCAGTGAAGAAATCCACGCTACCGAAGCGAAAAAGAATGAAGCGTGCCGCTCGGGTTATGTCAGGCAAGCTGTGGCTGGAGAAGTATTCTGGCAGCAATCCGGTCAGGGATTATGGTCGCTGGCATGGGGTTAGCCGACTCGAAGCGCTGATTGAGCTCAAGCAGATCGGGCTGCATGTTAGCGAGGAAGAGATTCAAAAAGAGAAGTTGGCCGTGGCCAGCAAGGGCGAGCGCAGGCGTGCTGTTAAAAAGAGGCGGCTTGAAAGAGATGAAGGTTTTGAAAGTATTGATGATTGCGATGATAACTTCAGCTTCATCGCTGGTTATACCAGTGGCGGCTTCGCCTATGGCGTTGCATGGGAGGAAGAGGATCAGTTGCATGAGGCCTATGTTCAGAGCGAGCACTTACTTTAGCGGGAATGCTGTAGCTACATTGATGAACGGTAATACATTATGAAAATCACCCGAGCCTGGCTGGGTGAACAGCTTGACGCATCGCGACTTGCACGCGGCGAGATCCTCTTTTTAGACGGTGCGGTGCAGCAGTGCGAGGTCATTGAGCAGGGGAGTGTGATCCATGGCGAGGTTGAAGATGGAAGCCGCCGTTATGCTTCCTATATTGAGCTCGATGCCGATGGCGTTGATGGCGACTGTGCATGTTCGCAGGGGTATAACTGCGAACATGTGGCGGCGCTGCTCCTGGCGCAAATGACGCATCAAAACGGCCAGCAATCGGATAAAAGCGTCGAAACTCAAGCATACGCACATGCGCCAGAGCCACAGAATTCAATTGCTCCAATCAAAACGCACAGTCAGACATATGTGGATGACTATCCTGCGGATGTTCATCAGCGTATTCTGTATATCATTCACCCTCAGTGGATCGGCGACAGGCTGGATGTGGAAGTCGTCACGGCAAGATTGCTCCAGGGAGGCACATACAGTGATACAACACCATATCTGCTACGTAATTTTGCCAATCGTATTTTGCCGCGCTTTGTCCTGCCGATTGATCTGGAGATAATCAACCATACCAAGAAGGCAGACCTTGACGATGGTTCCTATCACTTTGTACCCATCGATATACAAGGTTCAGCACTCATGCACATGTTGTTACAAACCGGCCGCTGTCATTGGATGGATGTCAATCAACCGCCGCTGACACTGGGGGAAGAGCGTAGGGGCACATGGCTCTGGAGTGTCAATGAACAGGCCATGCAAACACTTTGTCTTCGCGTTCCTGATGCGAAAATTTGCAAAAGCCTTGCCCCTGCCAGCCTGATTATACCATCCTCGCCACCGTTTTACCTTTCGGAGGATGAATCACAATGCGGTCCTATTACGACCGATTGCCCTGTCCAGTTATACACATCATTGTTTTTTTCCACTGGTGTTATCTTCCCCGAAAAACGCTCCGGATTATTGGACCACATCGCCTTTGATTGGCCGGATTCCGTGCCTGAACCTGAGCCCTTGAATTTTCATCATGTTGATGTCGCCCCGAAACCTGTGTTGACGCTGTTGTATCATGCTGACAACAGATACCTCAATGGATTTCGGCTGCAGTTTGATTATGGCGGACACCTGACCCATGTTGCCCACTATATCGATGAGCCCATTTACTATCAGCAGAATGGGCAATGGCTGGAAACCCGTTGTGACCGTGATGCCGAAAGGGCATGTGTCAAACAACTCCGTGAAGCCGGATTGCGTGGCGGTTTTCAGCATCGTAGCACCATAGGAACGAATCCGGATCTTATCCCCGAATGGTTTTTGCCAACACAGATGGACTGGGCTGAATTTATCGCCTGCCGACTGGGCGCTTTACAGCAGGCCGGATTCCGGGTTGAGATCCCGCCCGGGTTTCGTTATGACATTGTGCAGATACGGCAGTGGGATGTCGCATGCAAAGAGCACGGTATCATGGGTGAAATACATTTCGAAGTGACCCTGGAAGATGGTCTGGTGATTGACCTGATTGATGTCGTGGCGTCCTGGGTTAAGGAGAATCCAGAACGTCTGTCCGACAGCGCACTACGCCAGCTTGTTGATCTTGATATTCAATACATCACCCTTCCCGATGGACGTATCCTGCCCATGACTGGAAAAATGTTGCACGGCATGCTGAGCGCTATGCAGGAGCTGTTTAGTATGATTGCAGCAGATCATCACGCAACGCACAACGCCACGGCCATGCAGTGGTTGAATTTACGTGATGCGCTGGCCGATCATCCGTATGTGCATTTTCGTGATAATGAAGCCTGGCTGCATCGTATGCGACAGCTGGCGAATATCGATGCTATCCCTGCAACCACGCCACCATCCGGTTTAAATGTTACGCTGCGAGGCTATCAGCAGCGCGGACTGAACTGGCTGCAACATCTGCGCCGACTGGATACAGGGGCGTTACTGGCAGATGACATGGGACTGGGTAAAACCATTCAGACGCTGGCGCATCTGTTAAAAGAAAAAGAGACGGGCAATCTGCAACGACCGGCGCTGCTGATTGCTCCGACCAGCCTGATGCACAACTGGAAGGCTGAAGCTGCACGCTTTACGCCCGGCCTCAAGGTATTGCTGTTGCACGGAGCCAGTCGCAAGGATTATTTCCCTTCCATCCGGGAATTTGATCTGGTGCTTACAACCTATGGTTTGCTACGCAGCGATGGCAGCGCGCTGAAAACAGTGTGTTGGTCACTACTTATTCTTGATGAGGCTCAATATATACGCAATTCGCGCACTGGCGCCGCGCGCATTGCGCGTGAGCTGGATGCAGAACAACGCATCTGCCTGACCGGCACGCCAATGGAAAATCATCTGGGTGAGTTATGGTCGCTGTTTGATTTTCTGATGCCGGGCTATCTGTATGATGTCCGCACGTTCACCCGTTACTTCCGCAAGCCGATTGAGCGCGAAGCTGATAGCGAACGGCAGCGTCAGCTTAACCTGCGCATCCGCCCGTTCATGTTGCGCCGCAGCAAAGAAGAGGTTGCCGCTGAGTTGCCTGCAAAAACGGAAATTATTCGCACCGTTGCCATGGAGGAGGATCAACGAATATTGTATGAAGGCATTCGGCTGATGATGCATCAAAAGGTGCGCGAAGCCATGCAACGTATGGGTAAAGGGCAAAGCCAGATTATTATGCTGGATGCACTGCTGAAAATGCGGCAGATATGCTGTGATCCGCGTTTGTTGAAACAGGCGATTCAACAAACGCTGGCTGAGGATGCATCGTATCCCGTCACGCTGGCATCAATCGATAAGGCAGGCTCTGCCAAGCTCGATCTGTTGCGCAGTATGTTACCGGAAATGATCGCTGAAGGTCGCCGCATCCTGTTGTTTTCACAATTTACCCGCATGTTGAAACTGATTGAAGCGCTGTGTAAAGAGCTCTCAATTCCCTATCTCCTGTTAACAGGAGCCACGCGCGACAGGGCCACACCCGTCAAGGCATTCCAGAAGCATGAAGCACCGCTGTTTCTGATCAGTCTGAAGGCCGGTGGCGTAGGTCTGAATTTGACAGCTGCTGATACGATTATTCATTATGACCCTTGGTGGAATCCGGCCGCAGAAGCGCAGGCCTCAGATCGCGCCCATCGCATTGGTCAGGATAAGCCGGTGTTTGTCTATAAGCTGATTACGGAGGGTAGCGTCGAGTCTCGTGTGCTGGATATGCAACGGCGCAAACAACGTCTGGCTGATGCCCTGTATCAGGGAAGTGAGAAGGCTAGCTCTGTATGGAGCGAAGAAGAGCTGGAAACTCTGTTTGCACCTCTGGAAGAAACATAAGTGATACACGATAAAATAAAGAGAAATGCTCCGGCGCAGGTGGAGCAGACGCTGGCCGAACACGGTGCATGGGATGCTGTGCTGTTCCTGTTGACCACTCATCGCCTGCGTCAGGCCGATTATGAGGCATGGCGGCTGGGTGAAAGCGGCTGTCTTGAGGATCTCATTGCCGGGAACAGCACGCGAGTTGTGGCTATGCTTGATGCCGCTATGGCGCATGCAACAGCCATGGGACTGGTTCGAAGTCAGATCGGATGGCAGGGCTGGGGAGGGTGTTCGGGGCAAACACTGCGACTGTTTCACGATGATGCGATCAACAGTCGTTTTCAGTTTCGGCTCTCGCCTAAAGAGGATAGGCCGCAACTCGACCTGTTTATGGATACACCACATACGGTGCTGTTAAACAGGTTGCGTCAGGCGCTGCTGGAACGAAGTCCGATGCTGGATACGCTTTTTGATCGGGCTTTTGATGAGATGCCCAATGAACCTGCGCTGGCTCGTCTGGATGCCATCCGCGCTGCCATGCATCAGCAGGATGATGATTTGTTTGACCGCTACCATTATCTGAATGCGGTGGTTGCACCGATTGCATCTGATGAATTTGCCAGAGGCAGTCTGGATATCATGGCACCATTGTGGCGAGCGCTGGCCAGTGCTATGACCACCATGCCATTCGATCCGGAACAGCCGGATGTGCATGCCAGTGAAGCATGGCGGCGGGCACATGCATGGCATGAGTGCCTCGATTCCATGGCGCAGATTCCGGATTGGTATCTATATCCCGGCCTGCATCAGCGGCGGATTGTCACCCTGACATGCATGGGAAAACAGGAACGCGTTCGCGATGCCTGGATGCTCTATTGCTGGCACTGTCCTGAAAGTGCGCCAGCGGCCCTTGATGCGGCCGAGCTGAAGCTGTGTGGTCTGCACCGGCTGTGGGAACAGTGTTCCCAACAGGAGACGTTTCCGGGCGTCGAATATTTCCCCGCCCTCGTTGCACTGTATTATGCGAGTGGCGATGAGATTGAATTTGAACATACAGATGGCGATAGTGAGGGACGCTTGTCTTTTAAGCTTATCCGCCAACTGTTAATCAGTGAGCAAGATTGTGAGGTCAACGCCGAATTGCGCCATGAGCTCAAGAGGCTGAGCCCATGGCTGTTTCATGCGTATATGGCCATGCATTCGCGTTAGGAGATTGTCCAAGAATAGGACCTGACGCTAGGGAAATCGGTCAATATCCCTTTTCCCTCAGTTAATTTTTCTATCGCGAATAATCAATAAGCAGGGTAGATCGTACATAAGTTGCAGGCAGATACAGATTGTGAGAGAAAATTTATGCGTCAGATGGAGGTGAACGATGAGAAATGATATGGACGATGATTGGAAGGAATCGTATGTCGAGGATTTTCAGGCGATGCTGTTTGATGCGTCAAACCATATCCGTCGAAGGGAACCGGATGCAAAGGGGTTTGTTGAATATTTTACCCAGCTGGCTGTTGATGGTTTCTTTCAATTTTTTGACCACCTGCATATAGAAGATGATGACGATTTGCGTTGTACGGCGCGCTTGCTTGCCATTCAGATTTGGAATGCGACACCGCTGCCATCCAATCAATTCCGGCCACTGCCAGTGCCTGTTCCCGGGCGCAACGATCCTTGCCTGTGCGGCTCCGGTAAAAAATTCAAGCAGTGTTGTGCGCGTATGGGGCCTGACGGCATGATTGATATTCCACCGGAAGTGATGACAGCGTTGATACTTGAGACTGTGAAGCAATCAGATCTGAAGCAGGCATGGCAGTATCTATCGCACCCGTTGCTGGCGCATGTCGCCGTATCGTGGCTGAGGGAAGATGAAGATTGGGCCGGTCGAGCGCTGATGCTGCTTGATCCGATCTTTAAGCAGGGAGATAAATATCTTGATCATCGCGATGAAATGGCACTTGATGCGATGTTTGAGATATGCGATCTGCTTGATAAACCCCGGAAAAAAACTGCGTTGCTGCAGCGTTTTATGGCGCACCCGGATAAAATATTGCAGGTGACAGCATTGCAACGTCAATGCACTGTGCTGGGCGATAAGGGGCTTGATGATGCAGCCTGGGCCTGCTTTCAGAAGGCCCAGCGGCTTGATCCGGATAATCCTTCACTGAGTCATCTGGAGCTGTTGCTGCTGATGCAACAGGGTAAAACTGAACAGATGCAACAGCGCGGTAATTATTGGCTCAAGCGGCTGGAAAAAATGAATCTGGACGGAGAGCTTGATGCGTTAATTGAGCTGATCGGACAGATGATTTCCGATACCCCCGCAGCTTTGGCGCCGTTGCTGGATCAATTACATCCCGGAGCCGGTCGACTTATCGATTGGCTGCAACGGGCAATGAAAGCGCCACCCGGCCCGTTTGAAAAAATCGAGTACGATGATGATCTTGGCTTGATCAAGCCAGGGAATAAAGCAAAGGCAACATTGCTGAAGCAATGGAATCATCTTATGTCCGATGAAAATATGTGGAAACACCCCGATAAATGGCTGGTGTTGCTGGAAAAGCATCCCGAACTGGCGGGCAGTATTGTGGTCATTGATGATCTGATTCAGTCAGTTTACCAACTGGAGATCCCCAATCCGTTGATGCTTTTTGAGCCGTTGATTAAGTTGGCTATGCTGCAAGTTAAATTCCTGCTGCCCAAGGAGCCGAAACTGCCATTTGAATGGGTGGTCATGGAAAATCGCCCGGCTCTGCGTGTGCTGGGGTTCCTTGCTGAAACCATGGATGAACTTGACGATCCACAGACAGCGCTGGAAATACGGCAATGGTTGTTGCGCCTTAATCCTGGCGATAATCAGGGCATGCGCAGTGATGTGGTGAATGACTATTTACGCGCGGGTCGGAATCGGGAGGCAGCTGAACTATGCAGTCATTATCCGGAGGATTTCGATGTCAGTGTCAATTTTGGTTATGCGCTGGCGCTGTTCCGGCTCGGGGAGCGCGAGGCGGCGGATAAACGGTTGATCAGGGCGATGAACAAGTCGCCGCGTATTGCAGACGCCGTGCTGCGCAAGCGTATGAAGAAGCCGGACGATTTGTTCCACGGATATTTCAGGATGGGTGGCGAGTACGAGGCGTGGCTCTATCATGAAGATGCACGTGATCTTTGGCAGGATACGCCTGATGCGCTGCGCTGGCTTAAACAGACCGCTAAAACACTGAAATAAACCGTGGAGATATGACATGCCAGTTATACTTATTTTGACTGATGCCCGCAGCGGGGAAGTCGTTTGATGACCATGCCGCAATATCACTGGCTGGGGCGTCAGTCCTATGCGCCTTTTTTGCAGAACATGCAGCAGCGTGCCACAGCCATAGCGGCGGCTGAAGCCGGTGAGCTCATCTGGGCATGTGAGCATGAGCCGGTTTATACCACCGGCTGGCGTGGTATCGATAATCGCAGTGCAGCTGTATTGCCTGCGCCGTGGCTGGCAACGGATCGGGGCGGTCAGACCACCTTTCATGGCCCCGGCCAGTTGATGTTGTATCCGCTCATCTCGTTGCGCCAGAGAAAGATAAGTGTGCGTCATTACATTGCGATATTTGAACAGTCTGTGATCGATTTGTTGCAGCAGTTCAATCTCACAGCATACAGGCGCTGCGGCATGGCGGGCGTGTGGACCGATGAAGGAAAAATAGCGGCGATAGGTATGCGCGTATCCAATGGTGTGGCATATCATGGTATGGCGCTGAATGTGGATGCAGACCTGCAATATTTTCGCGTGATTAATCCGTGCGGCACGGGGCTTAAGGCGGTAAATCTGAAGAGCTACGTGGAAGTAAGTGATTCCATGCAGCAAATAGCCGGACGCTGGCAGGATATTTTTCAAGCTGCGATTCAAAGTGAGAGTCACGGCGAAATTGGCCACTGTCCATGAAAATTGCACTTTGATAAAGGCGTAGCTATGATTCGCCGCCTTTTTCAGCCGTTGATACTATATTGGTTGCTTAAAGGGTGGAAAATAGGTGCTGGAAAGGTTACCCTATCAGGGTGGTTCCAGATTAAATCATGGAGGTACCGGACATGGCTCTGACCAAGAAACAATGTGCCGAATTTGAAGAACAGTTAAATAACTGGCGAAATGAGCTCGAGGCTGCCCAGCAGCATAATATGCATGTGATGCACGAAGAAGAGCCGATGTCATTTCCGGACCCGACTGATTTGGCTTCTGTCGAAACCGATAGAAACTTTGATTTGAGAATCAAAGATCGTGAGCGTCGCTTGATTCGAAAGATTGATCAGGCCATTCAGCGTGTCAGAGCTGGTGAGTTTGGACGTTGTGAGTCATGCGGCGGTGATATCAGTCTGAAACGTTTGCAGGCCAGACCGGTGACGACATTGTGTATCGATTGTAAAACGGAACAGGAACAGGAAGAGCGTACGCATATTTAATTCTATCAGCGTTCTCTGAAAGATCGGAAGTGAAGCCGGATGAAAATTCGGCTTCACTTTTTTTTTTTTATGACTACATTGCTCAATGCTAGGGATTTCAACAGGTTCTATCGATTGGGGAGGGCAACTGTTTGATTCAGACGATTGCTAAATTTATTGAAAAACATCAGCAGTGGTTTCGCTTTCCACTGGTTGTGTGTATGTCCGTTCTTGCTCTGGTGATTGCTTTTACCCAGCCCTATTTTGCCGAACTGATTGAGTTGAAATCGCTTGATGAGCGATTTGTTGTACGTGGTCCGATTACTCCGAATAAGCATGTGGTCATTGTCGCTGTCGATAATAATTCCCTGACCGAAGTAGGTCGCTGGCCCTGGTCGAGAGATAAAATCAGTACGATCGTTGATAAGATTTTCAATGAATATGGTGCGGCTGCCATCGGTTTCGATATGGTGTTTTCCGAGGCGCAATTAAATCCACTGGAAGAAAGTCTGCGTCTGCTGGAAAATTCCGGCAATAAAGATAAAACGGTCACAAAATGGCTGGGTCAGCACGCGGATATCGGCGATGTGGATGCGGGCCTGGAAAAAATATTCAAGACGTATCATGACCGTATTGTACCGGGCTATTTTTTCTACCCTGAAGGCTCCAGTCCGCCGTCTCTGGCCGTCCAGCATCTGAATGAGCAACTGGATTTCATGCAGATGTCCGCGATGACTGCTGAACTTTCGAAGCATGCCGAACTTAAAGTGCCCCGGATGGCTGCGATTGAAGGTAATCTTCCCCGTTTCAGTAAACAGGCTGATATGGTCGGTTTTTTCAACTTCTTCCCTGATGGTGACGGTATGATTCGTCGTATCCCTCTGGTGGCTGAACGTGATGCGTATATTTATCCGAGTATGGATATGCAGGCGCTGAGAATATTTCTCGAATGGCCGATGATGTCCGTCAAGGTTAATCGCAGTGGTGTGGATGAGATCGTTATGGGTAAGAAGTCGATCCGTACCGATGAGTCAGGAAGTATGTTGCTGAATCATTACGGACCCGGTAATACTTTTCCGCATATTCCAGCCGCTGATGTGTTGATGGATCGGGTGGACGGATCGCTGCTGAAAGGTGCGATTGTTATTCTCGGCGTGACGGCAACGGGCGTTTACGATTATCGGCCTACACCGTTCGACCCGATTTTTCCCGGTGTTGAAGGTCATGCCGCAGCAATTTCAAACATTCTTAACGACGAAGAAATTTCACGCCCCGGCTATCTCGATGGTATCGAACTGGTTGTGGTTTTATTGCTCGGTCTGCTGTGTGGTCGCTTGGTGATCGGCCGTGGCCCTACCGTGCAAACCATTGTGATGTTCATCATTCCTATTTCTCTGGTTGGCTTTGCCTTCTGGATGTTTATTGCGTTCGGGGTATGGATCAAGGTTACATATATGGTGATTGCCGTGCTGATGGCGACCGTGCCGATCACCTTGCTGGACTACTTTGTGGAATCAAGAAAACGCGCATTTATTCATGATGCATTTGCCCATTATTTGTCTCCTGAAGTGGTTGAAACACTTTCGAGAAATCCGGAGCGTTTGAAGTTGGGTGGTGAAGAGCGGCATATGACGGCTTTCTTTTCAGATATTGCTTCATTCTCCACCTTTTCCGAAAAACTTTCGCCGACAGAACTGGTTGGATTCCTGAATCTCTACTTGTCAGCCATGAGTGATATCATTTTAGCTCGCGGTGGTACGATCGATAAATATGAGGGCGATGCGGTGATTGCATTTTTTGGTGCTCCACTGGATATGACCGATCACGCCGTGCAGTGTGTGATGGCGGCTGTTGAGCAGCAGCAAGCTCTGCGAGAGTTACGCGTCAAATGGAGTGAAATGGGCTATCCGGAAGTGAATATCCGTATCGGCATGAACTCTGGCCCGATGCTGGTGGGTAATATGGGAACCCATAACAGTATGAATTACACCATGATGGGAGACCATGTGAACCTTGCAGCACGTCTTGAAGGCGTGTGTAAGCAATACAAAGTACTGATCCTGATCAGTCGGGATACTTATGTGCTGGTGCGCGATGAAGTCTCTGCCAGATTTGTCGATCGTGTACGTGTAGTAGGGCGTTCGCAACCTGTTGATTTGTATGAGCCATTGGGCGCTCGTGGCACAGTGGATGAGGAACGCATTAAGCTCAGTCGGGCTTACGAGCGTGCATGGGGTTATATGCAGAATCGAATGTTTAATGAGGCTGAGAAACTGATGCTCGGGCTGGTTAAACGAGTGCCTGATGACGGGCTATATTTAGTGATGCTGGAACGAATTCGCGGATTTATTAAAAATCCGCCACCGGAAGACTGGAGCGGTATCCATAATCTCGATAGCAAATAGCAGGCTTATTTCAATTCTGGCGGAATAGAAAATGAGACATTCTCTTCAACAATACGCAGTGTTTCGAGTTGTTTGAAGCCGCATTGATTCAGGTAGCTAATCACCTCATTCACAAGAACTTCCGGTGCGGAAGCACCGGCTGTAATGCCGATACGGGAATGGTTGGATAACCAGTTGATATCAATGTCAGCAGCAGAGTCAATGAGGTGAGCTTCACATCCCTGGCGTTCGGCGACTTCTTTCAGGCGGTTACTGTTGGAGGAGTTTTTCGAGCCGATGACCAGAATAATATCGCTGTTCTGAGCCAGTGCTTTAACGGCACTTTGCCGGTTGCTGGTGGCATAGCAAATGTCTTCGCGCTTGGGACCAATGATATTCGGAAAGTGCTGCTGCAGTGCAGCAATAACATCGCGGGTGTCATCAACGCTGAGCGTCGTTTGGGTGACAAATGCCAGCTTGTCCGGGTCGCTGACTTTCAGGCTGGCAACATCTTGCGGTGCTGAAATCAACAGCACAGCGCCTTCAGGTGCCTGCCCCATCGTTCCTTCAACTTCCGGATGGCCGGCATGGCCGATCAGAATGACCTGATAGCCCTTTTCGTAATGCCGTAATAGTTCGAGGTGCACTTTGGTTACCAGCGGGCAGGTGGCATCAATAACTTTCAGATGACGTGCCTGAGCAGCTTCTTTGACGGCTTTACTCACACCATGGGCTGAAAAGATCAGCAGTGAGCCATCCGGAGCATCATCCACTTCTTCAATGAAAATTGCGCCGGAAACTTTCAGCTTCTCAACAACAAATTTATTGTGCACAATTTCATGGCGAACATACACCGGCGCACCAAACACTTTTAAAGAGCGTTCGACAATTTCAATGGCTCGATCAACGCCAGCGCAGAAACCTCTTGGTTCAGCAAGATAAACGGATTTTTCCTGAAATGTGACAGGCTGCTGCATTGACTGGCTCCTTGCGGTAAGGTGGTGCGCCAAAGCATACATAAGGAGTGAACAATGAGCGATTACCAACTGAATCAGGGCGATGCGGCCCCCGATATTGAATGTGAAACCTACCCGGAAGGACGAGTAAAGTTGTCGGATTTTCGCGGTCGCTGGGTGATTTTGTATTTTTACCCGAAGGATAGTACTCCCGGTTGCACTACTGAATCATGCGCTTTCAGGGATGCGAAAGATGATTTCTCAAGCGCAGATGCAGAGATTATCGGCGTCAGTCGGGATTCGCTAAAATCTCATGCCAACTTCACAACCAAGCAGCAGTTAAACTTCACGCTGATTTCTGATTCTGATGAGCTCTTATGCAAAGCATTTGATGTGATTCAGATGAAAAGCATGTACGGGCGGGAGTCGCTTGGTGTTGAGCGTTCTACTTTTATCATCAATCCACAGGGGCAGATTGCACACCTTTGGCGCAAGGTGAAAGTGAAAGAGCATGTTGAAGACGTGCTAAAGACGCTGAAAGCTTTACAGGCATAGTATGTATCTGAACGGCAAACGTATTGTTCTCGGTGTATGTGGCGGGATTGCTGCATACCGTGTGGCTGAACTGGCACGGATGCTGATGAAGCAGGGTGCTGAGGTGCGCTGTGTGATGACTGAAGCAGCCTGTGAATTTATTTCGCCGCTGACATTCGAGGCTTTGACCGGCGAAGAGGTTCACCGCCAGTTGTTTGATCTGACCCGTGAACGAAATATGGGTCACATTCAGCTGGCTCGCTGGGCCGATGTGGTGCTTGTTGCTCCGGCAACAGCCAATAGCATCGCCAAGTTTGCCCATGGTGTAGCCGATGATTTACTGACAACGCTGATGCAGGTCTGTGAGGCTCCGGTATTGCTGGCTCCGGCAATGAATGCATCTATGTGGGCATCCGAGGCAACAAAACGCAATGTCAAATCGCTCTGCTCCCGTGGTATGCATATCATTGAACCGGCCAGCGGAACTCTGGCTTGTGGTGAGCAGGGGCAGGGAAGGCTGGCGGAGCTTCAGGATATTATCGATGCATTAGTGCCACTGCTTGCCAGTGATGAACTCAAGGGACAAACATGGGTCATTAATGCCGGGCCAACGGTCGAAGCGTGGGATGCTGTCCGCATACTGACCAACCGCGCCTCGGGTAAGCTGGGCGTGGCGATGGCTATACATGCTGCGATGATGGGAGCAAGCGTCACGCTGGTCGCCGGGCCGGGGGTGGAGCTGACGCCGGATTGGCTGGAGCGGATTAATATCGTCTCCGCTGATGAGATGCTGAGCGCTTGTTTGCAAAGGGCTGTTCATACTGATGTGTTTATTGGTGCGGCAGCGGTCAGTGATTTTCGTTTTGCCCAGAGCAGCAATGAAAAGATGAAACGCGGTAATATGACGCATGTGGATGTTCGTTTGCTTGCCAACCCGGATATCATTGCCGCTGTAGCGGCTATGCCGGATCGTCCGCGTAAGGTGATCGCATTTGCCGCTGAAACATCGGATCTCATAGCGCATGCCAAAGAAAAACTGGCCCGTAAGCATGTCGATGCGATTGTTGCAAATCAGACCCTGAATATGGGTAAGGATGAGATGGCGGGATATTGGCTAACGGATAAAACAGAAAGTTTTATCGAATGTATGAGTAAGCAGGCTTTTGCCAGAGAAATTGTCATGAAGATTGTGGAGGGTAAATGAAGATGAAAGATGATGTTGTGGTGAAAGTGCAACAATTGCCACACGGTGAAGGGCTGGAAATGCCGTTTTATGCGACCACGCATGCAGCAGGTGCAGATTTGCGGGCCGCCGTGGAAGGAGATGTTATCATCAATCAGGGGGGGCGGGCATTAATTCCAACAGGCTTTGCTATGGCTTTGCCGGATGGTTTCGAGGCGCAGGTGCGTCCGCGTTCGGGGCTGGCTTTAAAACAGGGTGTAACCGTCCTCAATAGTCCGGGAACCATCGATGCGGATTATCGCGGAGAAGTGGGGGTGATTCTGATCAATCATGGCGCTGAACCGTTTGTCGTAAGGCGCGGTGATCGTATTGCACAAATGATAGTTGCACCGTTTGTGCAGGCGGCTTTTCGTATGACTGATGAATTGGAGCGTACGGATCGTGGCGAAGGCGGCTTTGGCAGTTCCGGCGTCGCCTGATCGTTGCATATTTGATGCATTGACAGCAAGGTGAATCTGGCAAGAGTGCGCACAAGTTCATGCTGCTCCCATCGTCTAGCGGTCAGGACGCTGCCCTCTCACGGCGGAAACAGGGGTTCGATTCCCCTTGGGAGTACCAGTTCAATATTTCTCTCTCCGGTATGAATTTTCAAAGGAAAGAAGCCTTGACATTTAGTCGCCCTTGTATTCTTCAGGGGCGATAGTATTCTGCGACGAAATAAGAATGGAAGGTACATTATGTCTACCAAAAAATTAACCAAGAAAGATTTGCTGGATCTGGCCAAAGGTCTTGATCTGAAAGGTATTAGTAAATTGAAAAAGGATGAGCTGATTCACAGCATTCAGATTGCTGAAGGTCATGCTCCATGTTTTCTGACGATCGAAAATTGTGCAGTGAGCCCTTGCCTGTTTCGTGCGGATTGCCAGAACGATTAAGCTTTTTCTGCAAATGTAACAATAAGCCAGGTCACCTCGTGTGATCTGGCTTTTTTTATTTTCTCCAGAATTCAGGTACAAGCAGTACAAAAAAAGTAAAGACTTCAAGACGCCCCAGAATCATCGCGAACATTAGAATGCCTTTGCCGGCATCTGGCAGATCAGCATAAGTGGATGCCGGGCCAACCGTACCAAATCCCGGGCCGGTATTGGTGATGCAGGCAGCAGCAGCGGTCAGCGAAGTGATCATGTCGACGCCTGTACAGGCCAGAAGAACGGCAACAATGGCATAACAGACGATGAACAACACAAAAAATCCCCAGACAGCCTGAACAACAGATCCTGAAACGCGTGTTTCGCCCATTTTAACATGAACAATCGCGTGTGGATGAATCAGCCGGTGAATTTCACGCAGTCCTTGTCGGAATAATAATAAAAAACGAACCACTTTCATGCCGCCACCGGTTGATCCGGCGCAGGCACCGATAAACATGGCTGCAAATAACAACAGGCTTGTGCCGGGTGGCCAGGCGGCGTAGTCGCTAACGGCAAATCCGGTTGTTGTGGCAATCGAGACTGTATTGAAAATAACTTCATCCCATGCGCCGTGGCTGCCTGGCAAGGTAATAACGCTGATGATAAGCAGCAGGCTGAACAGCCACTTGCAATAGGTGCGGAACTCGTCATCAGCCGTGTAGGCATGAACAGAAAAGCCACGGCGAAGGGCTGCGAAATGCAGGGTGAAATTCACTCCGGCAAGAAACATGAACAAAGTGATAAAGCTGCGAATTTCCAGAGAATCAAAATAACCGATGCTGGCATCATGGGTTGAAAATCCGCCGATAGAAATCGTTGTCATAGCATGATTAATGGCATCAAACAGTGTCATACCGGCGAGCCATAGAACCATGGCGGTTACCATGGTCATGATCAGATAAAGATACCACAACATTTTTGCTGTATCGGTAACGCGAGCGGTGAGCTTGTCTTTCACCGGTCCGGGTGTTTCAGCTTTGAACAGCTGCATACCACCGACACCCAGCAGTGGCATCACTGCAACAGCCAGCACGATGATACCCATGCCGCCGAGCCATTCCTGCATCGAGCGCCAGAGCAGAATGGAGTGAGGCATCTGATCGAGGCCGGAAAGTACGGTGGCCCCCGTGGTGGTCAGGCCGGATGTTGATTCAAACAATCCATCAACAAATGTGGTGCAGGCACCGGAAACCCAGAAGGGAATAGCACCCAGCATAGAAAGGGTTATCCAGGCCAGCGCAACAATAAGAAAACCATCTCGATGACTGAGGTTTTCCGGTGCTTTTCCACCCACTCGCACCATGATCAAACCAACGGCAATGGTAATGACGCCGGAGATGAGGAAATACCGGATATGATCGTGGCTATCAAAAAAACCGACAATGGCCGGCACAAACATGCTCAGGCCGAACAAGCCAGCTAAAATACCCAGTGTACGAATGACCGCTAAAAAATGCATATTTTAAAAGAATTCGAGTCGAACTTTGAACAAGGCTTCAACCTCTTTTAATGAGTCTCCCTGAATGACCAGAATAACATGATCCAGCGGTTCAATGACGGAGGTCCCATCCGGAATGATGACATCATCGCCGCGTATGATGGCAGCAATAATGGCAGATTTGGGAAGTTTTAAATGTCGCAGTGGTGTGCCGACAATGGCGGAGGTTTTTAAAGCTTCGGCTTCCAGCACTTCCAGCGAGCCATCACCAAGAGCGGACATGCCAAAAATACGTCCCTTGCGGACATGCCGCAAAATAGCAGCCGCAGTGGTCAGGCGGGGTGAGATGGTGTTTTCAAGGCCGATCTGGCGAACAAGGTCGGAATAAACCGATTGATTCACCAGTGTTACGATATGCGGAACTTTATAGGACTTTGCAATCAGGCTAACCAGAATGTTGGTTTCATCATCGTTGGTAAGAGCCAGAAAGTCATCGATAGCATCAATGGATTCTTCTTCAAGCAGAGCACGATCCAGTGCATCGCCATGAATAATGGTGCAGTCGAGTTGTTCGGCCAGCCACAGAGCACGCATTTCGTTGTGCTCAACTATTTTGACCGATATACCCAGTTTCTCCAGCTCTACGGCCACAATGTAGCCGACGTGTCCGCCCCCGATAATCATGACATGGCGCTTGCGCTGTTTCTTGCCGGTACTTGCATTGCCGATGCGTGTCATAAACGCATCAATGTGATCGTTGGCAATGGCTACATAAATACTGTCACCCGCCAACAGTACGGTATCAGATCTTGGAATCTGCCAATGGTTGTTATGTGCATGGGCTACCACATAAACATGTACATCATCGCCGAGAACTTCAATTAATTCGTTCAGAGCAAGACCGGCCAACGGACTCTTGGGTGGAATATTCATGCCGATCAATTGTAATTTGCCATCAGCAAAGTCCTGAGCATCGATGGCTGAGGAAACCTGAATGCGTTTGACAATCGACTTCGCAGCTTCTTTTTCGGGAGAAATAATTAAATCGATAGGTAAATCATCGCGCCCGAAAAGTTCCGGATGATTGACATAATCAGGTTGGCGGATACGTGCCATTTTTGTGGTGACTTTGAATAATGAATGTGCGATTTGGCAGGCCAGCATATTGGCTTCATCACTCAATGTTGCGGCAATCAGAATGTCGGCATTTTTTGCACCGGCCCGCTGTAATACGCTCGGATGTGTCGCTTCACCACAAATGCAACGAACATCCATGGTGTCTTCGACGTGTTGCAGTCGTTTTTTGGAGTTATCAATCACCGCGACGTCATTTCCTTCGCTGGCCAGTTTCTGGGCAATGTTGAAGCCGACTTCACCAGCTCCAAGGATAATCACATTCATGAATCTTTCTCCGGCGGCATAAAGTTGAAGCTTTTGATTTTACGGTGTAACTGGCTGCGTTCCATGCCGATATCCTTGGCGGTTTTGCTGATGTTCCACTGATGCTTTTCCAGATGATGGAGAAGATAATGTTTCTCAAAAGACTCACGTGCATCCTGAAAGCTATCGGTAAAACTGTTACCTGTAGAGGAGCTGGTGGTGGTCTGATTGCCAGAGCGGTTGTCCAAAGCCGGCATATTATCCGGCGTGATCTCTTCGCCCGGAAAGAGGATGTGGCAGCGCTCGATGAAATTCCTGAGTTCGCGTACATTACCTTGCCAGGGGTATTGACGCATCGTCTCCAGTACAGTGGCATGGAAATGGATGCTCTGACCGCCCAGCAGTGCAGCTTGTTCTAGAGATAAAGTCTCAACCAGCAGTGGCAAATCTTCCAGGCGTTCACGTAATGGAGGAAGCTGAATCGTGATCACGTTCAGTCGATAATAGAATTCTTCACGCAGCTTACCTTCCCGCAGCATGGATTCAGGATCAGACGTGCTGGCACCGATGACTCTGACATTCGCCGGAATATTCGACGGGTTACCTTGCCGCTGAATGCTACGTTCCTGCATTGCACGGAGTATTTTAGCCTGAGTGCTGAGTTTAAGGTCGCAAATTTCATCAAAGAACAGCGTGCCTTTGTGGGCTGCTTCGAAACGGCCACGCTGAGCGTGCAGGGCGCCCGGAAAAGCCCCTTTTTCATGCCCGAAAAGCTCTGAGTTTATGTGCTGCTCGGGAATGCTGGCAACGTTAAGCTCAAAAAATGGTGCATCCTGACGCCGCGAGAAGTTGTGCAGCATGCGAGCGGCAATGGCCTTGCCGGTGCCGTGCTCGCCCAGAATGAGGACGGATGTGTCAGCCATGGCGACGCGCTCAATGAGCTTCCTGACGTTACGAATCACCGCGCTGTTACCGATCAGTTCATCCGAAGATTTCAGGCGGAGATTGTCTTTCAGGCTGGCATTTTCCATGAACAGCTTTTGCTTTTCCAGCGCATTACGAATGAGTATCAGTAATTTATCCGAGGAGAGAGGCTTTTCGACAAAATCGAATGCACCTTGTTTAGTAGCACGCACGGCAGTATCAATGGTGGCATGACCGGACATCAGAATAATAGGAATATTACGATCCATTTGTTGCAGGCGATTCATCGTTTCAAGGCCATCGATACCGGGCATCCAGATATCCAGCAATACACAGTTGGCATGTTGTTTGCGATAACGAGCAATGGCTTCTTCGCCGGATGCCGCTGTGATCACGCTGTAGCCTTCATCCTCCAGCAATCCCTGCAGGGATTCACGAATAGCCTGTTCATCGTCAACAATCAGAATGGTTTCAGTCATATTGGCTCCATCGTTGTCTGTTTAATCGGAATGCTCAAGCAAAAATGCGTGGGCTGTCGATTCGATAATAATTGCAGTTCGCCACCATGTTCATCAGCAATTCTCCTGGCAATGGATAAACCAAGCCCTGAACCATCTGACTTGGTTGAAAAATAGGCTTCAAAAATATGATCTGCAAGCTCATCGGGTATGCCATCACCCATATCTTCAATGTGGAAATGCACCCACTGAGCATCGTATGACAGATAAAAGCGAACAGGTTTGAGGTTGATTTGTGTGGATGAAAGGGCATTTTCAACAAGGTTAATCAGTACCTGACGAACTTGATCGGCATCGCACCAGCAGAAGACTTCAGCGTCAGGAAACTCCACCTGAAGCTGTTTGTATGAGTTGTACAGATCGTTAATTTCTTTGATGAAAATATAACTCGGGACGCTGTCGCAACTGGGTTGAGGTAAACGTGCCAGGGTGGTGAAATCGCTGATCAGGCGCTGCAGACGTTCAACCTGTGTAATGATGGCATCAGTGCAGCGGTCGAAAATTTCAAGATTATCCACCTGCTTACGGAAGCGTTTCTGAATGCGCTCTGTCGAGAGTTTGATCGGCGTGAGTGGATTTTTTATTTCATGAGCCAGTCTTTGAGCCACCTCGGCCCATGCCCGATGACGTTGTGCATCAGCCAATTGGCTGACATCATCCAGAAGCAGCAGGATGTCTGAGGTGGCGTCAGGGTTTGAACCTTGAATATGGACGCCACGCGCCAGAATCTGACGGGGTTTATGCCGAATAGTGAGTTCAATTTCCTGCTGAAGAGTACCAGACGGGTGATGCAGTAATTCCTCATGAAAAGCTGCGACAGCCTGCAAGCTGGATGCGGCTGTCAGATGAGAAATATGTCTGATCTCTTTGCTTTGCAGAGCGGGGGTATCAAGGATCTGAAATAAGGCCTGATTGATCAGTAGAATCTCGCCATTTGCATGCAGCAGAATGACACCCGATTGCAGATTATCGAGCAGGGTCTCAAGAATTGTTTGTCGCTGCTGACTGGCAGATAAAGTCTGTGTTAATTCTGTTTTGGTTTTTTCCAGAGCTGTGACGTTTTCATGTAAACGTTCAGACATGCGGTTAAATGAGTGCACCAGTGAGCCCAGTTCATCATTCGGTGCAGTGTGAATGGTGGTGTTCAGATTTCCTTCGGTGATGCGCTTAAGGGCGTAGGCCAGATTGCCGATCGGGGCGGTAAGTCGCCGTGAAAATCCCAGAGCGACCATACCGACGAGAATAACTACCAGCAGTGTTACCAGCAGCATCACATGGGTGAACGTATCACGAATAGATTGCCGATGCCGTTCCAACTTACGATAAGAGCTGTAATCAGCCTCTACAGCCCGGGCATTTTCGACAAAACCTGCCGGTAAACGTATGGAGGCCTGTAAAACACCCACTGCATTCTGGTGCACAATGATTGGCGCATAGGCGAAAACATTTTCGCCGCTCTCATCTGTGATGGTTTCGCTGGTTATTTTGCCAAGTGTCATTGCCAGCTTGGCCTGTTCACTAAGTTTTTCGCTATCCAGTCGGCTTAACCCTTCAGATTGTACTGCCGCAATGAGTCGCTCATTGCGGTCATAATATTTCAAACTCTGCCAGCCTTTTTCGTCCATGATTTCATTGAAATGTGAGTTCAGTAATCCAAAGCTGAGGGGTAAAGTGGCAATTTCTGAGCGCAGGGTGTCGTTGTTCATAACAAGCAACAGGTTATGCGTCAAATCCTGATTGATTTGACCGTAAAAGCCCTGAGCCAGATTTAAAGCACGGTCAAGCAGCGTATCCACCCGCACATCAAACCAAACCGTCATGCCTTTATCGACCATCTGATTGGCCGCCATCTGAATGGCACCGGCTGGAATCAACAACATACCGACCATGCCGATAACAAGCTTGGCACGAAGTCGGGAGCCGGGTGATGATTCGTCTTTTTCCCAGAGCAGGCGGATGCCGTAAGCGGATAAAATGGAAGCCAGAATAAACATCAGGGCAATGTTGACCCAGGGGATTAGTTGGAGCGAGGTTTCATCCGTATGAGGCCAGAACAGTACGATAAACGCCCATAGCAGTCCGCTTAACCCGAGGGGAAGCGTACGTAAAAACATATTCATGGTGCTGTCAGTTCACCCGTTGCAACTGTTTTGCCGAAGCGGGTCCATTCTTTCCACCATTCATGACCAAGTTCACCCTCATTGATATGGAGTTTTGCCGTAATGTGATATGACTTGCCGGATTCAAGCAGGCTGAGGTCAACAATCGGGAAATGGTCGACGCTGGATAAAAACCGAATGGCTTGTTCGGCCGATAATGCCTGTTGCCGGATATCACTGCTGTTGTCGGTGAGTCGCAGGGAGCCAGAGACCAGATCCGGTTTTGCCTGACGGATAAATTCAATGGCTCCCAGGTCACGGTCAAGCCAATAAGTACGGACTTCCTCAATGCTGATGCGCCAGATGAAGCTGAGTTGGGTGCCTTCCTGTAAAATACGTGTGAGCGCAGTCGAATCAACTTCGGCATAAAAGTCAGCATATACAACAGCTTCATTCATGTTGAATCGGATGCTGGTGATCTTCTTTTTAAATTCGCTATAGATGGCGCTTGTGGTGTTTTTTGAAGTGGTGATATGGCTGGAATTCTGACTTGTGTCGTTGTCGCCAGCGTTGGTATTTGATGGGAACAGAAAGCAGTTTAGGGCATACAAGCAGGTGAAAAGCATCATCATATAGCCTGGAGGCAAGGATGATTGTTGTTTTTTGTGACGCTGCGGCATGTTCATCGGCGCAAGTTTAGACGTAAGCTGAGAACATTTACAGTGAATCAGCTGTGGTTTAAATCGCATGCATAGTTTTTCGCCTGGCCTGGCGTTAGCATTTGGCATGCCCTTATTAACTATCAGTCATTTATCGAAAGCTTATGGTCCGCAGATTTTGCTGGACGATGTCACGCTGAGCATTACCAGAGGTGCCCGCATGGGTTTGATCGGCCGGAACGGGGAGGGTAAATCAACCCTGTTGAAGATTATGGCCGGATTCATTGAGGCGGATGATGGAACCGTCACCCTGCGCTCTGGCGCTCAGATTGCCTATCTGCATCAGGCGCCACATTTTGAGCCCGGTCACACGGTGTTTCATGTGGTTGCAGAGGGATTGGGTGAGGTTGCTACGGCCCTTGAACAATACCATCAAGCTGTCGAAGAGCTGGCTGACAACAGTAGTGCGGAGCAATTAAAATTTGTTGAGCGCTTGCAGGCTGAACTGGAGCGCTTGCAGGCATGGGGTTATCACAGTCGTATTGAAAAGGCGATATCACGGCTGAAGCTGGAGCCTGATCGAGATGTGGCAGAGCTTTCCGGCGGTTGGCTGAGGCGGGTGGCGCTGGCAAAAGCAGTGGTTGCTGAGCCGGATTTGCTGTTGCTGGATGAGCCTACAAACCATCTGGATGTTGAGTCGATCGAATGGCTTGAAGATTTTGTGGCTGAGTTTCCTGGCGCTGTCGTGTTTATCACGCATGATCGATACTTTCTTGATGCGGTAGCAGAAGAGATCATCGAACTGGACCGTGGGCATATTACCGCCTACCCCTGTGATTACAGTGGTTATCTGGATAAAAAAGCGGAAACGCTTGCTGTTGAGGATAAGTGCAATCGGAAATTTGACCAATTGCTGGCCAATGAAGAACGATGGATACGCAAAGGTGTTCAGGCACGTCGGACGCGCGATGAAGGGCGGGTACGGGCATTGGAAGAGTTGCGAAAGGGGCGTGCTGGCAGGCGTTTGCGTGCCGGCGATGTCGAACTTCGGGTAGTTTCGGGCGTTAAACCGGGGAAAATGCTGCTGGAAGCAATAGAAGTGACGCATCATTTTGCTGAAAAGGTCATCGTTGATAAGTTCAGTGAAAAAATCATGGCTGGCGACCGGGTCGGTTTGTTAGGTCCGAACGGTGCAGGTAAAACCACACTGTTGAATATTCTTCTGGGAATTCTTCAGCCCGATGCAGGTCGGGTTCGCCATGGCGTTCGTTTGGCTCCGGCTTTTCTGACGCAAATGCGCGAACTGGATCCTAAAATGAAACTCCAGGATGTTTTACTGCCGATGGGTGGGCAGTACGTACACATTGGCGGTCATGAGCCACGCCATATTGTTTCTTATTTGCAGGATTTTCTCTTTGATAAAGAACGTTTGAACTCAAGAGTGGAAGCCTTATCCGGTGGCGAGCGTGGACGTTTGATGCTGGCGCAGCTTTTGCTTGAGCCTGCGAATGTGCTGATTCTGGACGAGCCGACCAATGATCTCGATATCGGAACACTGGCTGTGTTGGAGAAGGCATTATCAAATTACGATGGCACAGTGATCGTGGTGAGTCATGATCGGGCATTTCTTGACCGAGTCGTGGGCCGGTTGCTCAGTTTTGAGGGAGATGGTCGCGTCGTATCTGTCGCAGGAGGATATTCGGATTATCTGGCCTGGAAACAACGTCAGGTTGAAAAGGAGCATGTTGCGCTGAGCGAACATCAGGCTGCGGGTCTGAAGCGCAGTGCTACCGCTAATAAGGGGGGGGCAGCGTTATCTCCCCGTAAGCAGAGTCAAAAACTTTCCTATAAGGATCAACGTGAACTGGACGCGTTGCCTCAGCTTATTGAACAGTTGGAAGAAGAGAAAAATATGATCGAAGAGCGTTTTTGTGATGGTGATTATTTTTTAAAGCAGGCTGAAGCTTACCAGCAAGATGCCTGCCGTGTTGTGTCGATTGAACAGGAATTGACGCAAGCCTATGCGCGCTGGGAAGCACTGGAAGCGTTGCAGCAGGAGCTTTCTGTCGGCTGAAAATAAGCGCCGTTGTTGACCTTTAGGCTGCTGTGCGTATCATTACACTTTTTTTTGTACGCTGGCTGTCGCTGGGGAACGATTAGGTGGTGATAGTAATTTGTAAAAAGGGGGGAGGATGAGTGTCTTCCAATCGTTTCTGGTGTGGTTGCCGGGAACACTATTGCTCATATATGTAGCCAGTATCGACCTGTTTCCGATTGAGCAGTTTCTGCTGTCATTTTTTTGTGCCTGTGGGCTCATTCTGTCTTACGTCATTCAGCGCATCAAAAAGAGGCTCAATAAAGATCATTCCTTACTGAGTCTGGCCCGTTTGTCATTTATGGTCATCGGTGGTTTTGTTGCGATTCGATATTTGATTTGGCGTGTTCAGTTCTCGATTCCATGGAATGAAGACCCGTTTTCATTGTTTTGTTCTCTGGCCCTGCTGGTTGCTGAGTTGATGGGTGTTTTGCTCTCTGTTATGGGGGCATTTATCAATATTCATCCGCTGCGCCGCGAATTTTTACCGGTATCGCTGGATGATGAGCGACTACCTACTGTCGATGTGCTGGTGCCAAGTTATAATGAGTCTTCGGCTTTGCTCAGAACAACACTGCTTGCTGCAACCAATATTGAATATCCGAAGCGCAAGTTGAATGTCTATCTTCTTGATGATGGCGGAACTGATGAAAAGTGTGCGCAAGCCGGAGCCAGAGGAGAAGAGGCAAAACAGCGCAAGCAATTGTTGCAGCAATTAAGCGAAGAGGTCGGCTGTTATTATCTGACGCGGCCGAATAACCATCAAGCCAAGGCAGGAAATATTAATGCCGCATTGCCGCATATCAGCGGTGAAATTGTTGTCATTCTCGATGCTGACCACGTGCCGGCGATTGATTTTCTCGAAAAAACAGTCGGTTCGATCATGCATGATGATTCGGTGGCCATTGTGCAGACGCCGCACTTTATGCTTAATCGCGACCCTATTGAGAAGAATCTGAAAGTGATCGATCAAATGCCCGGTGAGGGCGAGATGTTTTATACCATGAATTTGCGCGGTATGGATAACTGGAACAGTGGTTTTTTTTGTGGCTCAGGGGCATTGATTCGCCGCTCTGCACTGGATGAAATCGGCGGCATTTTAACCAATACGATTGTGGAAGACGCTGAAACTTCTCTGGAGCTGTTAACCAGGGGTTATAAAACCCGTTACCTGCATCGTCCGTTGCTGGCCGGCCTTAGTGCCGAAAGTCTGCCTTCTTTTATTGTTCAACGTACCCGCTGGGCTACCGGTATGATGCAACTCTTGCGCTATAGAAACCCTTTATTCCTTAAAAATCGTAACTATTCAGCCCTTTCGGTAGTGAGGCATATTGCCACACTGCAAAAACAATCCTTGACATGGTTTTTCTGCATTTTTCTCTTTTGAGA
>PFXG01000058.1:855-1340 GCA_002791545.1 Zetaproteobacteria bacterium CG_4_9_14_3_um_filter_49_83 | reverse complement strand
CGCCAGCTGCCGGAGTAGCCGTAACCGTGACATTTGCAGTAGCTGTGCCGCTGTTGTTGGCAGCATCTTTGGCTGAGAAAGTCACTGTTGTCACACCAACCGGAAACGTGGCAGGTGCATTGTTGGTGATGGCGCCGGCGACGCCGACATTATCTGTGGCCGTTGCAGCGGCGAGGAATGTTGCGATTGCTGCATTGGTATTGGCAACGCTCGTTGCACCGGCAGCTGTGGGTACGGTGATGCTGGCGGGCGCTGTAACTGTCGGCGCAATAGTGTCGGCAACTGCCGGGGTTGCGCTCACTGTAACGGTCGCCGTAGCTGTGCCGATGTTGCCCGCTGCATCAGTAGCGGAGAAAGTGACGGTGGTGACACCCACCGGGAAGCTGGTTGGAGCGTTGTTGGTGATGGCACCGACAATACCGACATTATCCGTGGCTGTGGCAGCGGTGAGGAACGTTGCGATAGTCGCATTGGTAGCCGCCACT
>PFXG01000058.1:0-844 GCA_002791545.1 Zetaproteobacteria bacterium CG_4_9_14_3_um_filter_49_83 | reverse complement strand
GGTGATGCCTGATACGTTGTGGTTGCTGCGCCGAGGTTAGCACCGCCGGCAAAAACAGTGTTCAAAGCTTTTGGCGTGCCGCCGACACTCACACTCAGCGAGATGCCGCCGGAACCCTGACCGTTGATGATGCCATCGGCACCCAGATCGGCAGCCATCAACTTAACGATGCTGACAGGGTTCGGCACTGCCGCACCGACTGTCAGTTGGGTGTATGCATCATTAACCAGCTTGGATACGCCGCCCAGCAGGGCCGCATATTTTTTCTGGTCCGCAGTAGCTGTGGCGAGGTTCTGCGGCGCCGGTGGCAGCACAGTCAGTGGATCAAAGCCGACACTGGCGGTGTAGCTGGCTTTCACTTTTGGCAGGGCTGCGGCAACGTTGTTGGCATAGCCATCGACAATCATTTGACGCAGCGTCGAGATGGCCGCATCGGTGATCGGTGAAATCGGGGCTGTGGTCGCGTTGGCTTCCATCACACCCTGAAACGAAGCGTTGCCCATCCGGATGGTGGCACCGGTATATTCATCGACATAACTGCCGCCGGTAGCAATGACTAAAAATGGGCCGACCTGACCGGCTGGCAACGTTGCATTCCATGCGCCGTATTGGTCGGTTGGAATGTTACCGATGACGAATGTGCCCTGAGCACCGGTGGTGGTCATGGTGTAGATATCGACCGTTGCGCCAGTCACCGGGCCTTTGCTGACCGCGCCGCTGACCGCCGTGCCTGCCGGTGCGTTGGCAATGCCGCCGCCGCTGTTTGAACAGGCGGCAAGTAAGCCGCCGATGCTCAGCACGAGTAAAATAGTGCGTAAATATGATGGTATTTGCATGAACTCCT
>PFXG01000024.1 GCA_002791545.1 Zetaproteobacteria bacterium CG_4_9_14_3_um_filter_49_83 | reverse complement strand
AGCGAATGATAGTGAGGGCCCAAAGAATGTCCAGACATGCTGGTTTACATCTTTAGAATCTAAGGGTTGAACCTAAGGGCAAATTTGCCGTGGCGATATGGCCTGGAAACTGGCTTTTCAGCAACTATGGCAAGCATGTACCACAAGCGCCGGTTATCTCCCCTTCAATCCCGTTCCTAAAACGTGGCTGAATGGCGATTTCAAAAGCTACTGCCTGCAATTGTGCGAACGCGAACAATTAACCCTACCGTATGAGCCGGACTGGCACGCACTGGAACAAGCAGGCTTTCAACGTCAGCACGACGTTTTACGCCTGCAACTGTTACGTCACTGCTTTAAACGTGTGCTGGAGCTATGGCTGATTATGGACATGGCGGTTTATCTGCAAAACCATGCTTACAAAGTCAGCATTGATACCTTCTGTGCGCATGCATTAACACCGCGCAACATCAAAATCGAAGGCAGCCGCTGATTCAGCGCTACTTTGTAGCAAAACCGCCAAACAAAATCGTCGCAAACAATTGCCTTGTAATAACAGGCGCTGTGATGTCAGGCGTTGTGATGTCTAGCCATTGTGGTTGAAGCACGCTGCATTTATCGTTCGCGACAGCTCAACATGGGCCTGAATCATTACATTATGAGGTTCATTTTGATTACAGCTACATCGTTACCCCCATTCGTACATGCACTGGATCTGTTCGGCACAGCGGTATTTGCCCTGACCGGTACACTCCGGGCCCTGACCCGCAAACTCGATCTGATGGGTGCGGTTGTGCTGGCCGTCGTCACAGCGCTCGGTGGTGGCATGATGCGCGATGCGTTGATCGGCCGCCATCCACCGGCCGCCTTTGCAGATCAGACCTATTTGATGATTGCCATCGGCGTAGCTATAGCCGCCTTCTTCTGGGGCAGAACCATCAGAGAACAGGAGAGCTGGCTGATTGCATTTGACGCCATCGGGCTCGGTGTATTTACGCTGGTTGGCGCATGGGTAGCAGATCAGGCCGGGCTGGGCAGTGTCGGCATTCTGTTTATCGCCATGCTCACCGCCACCGGTGGTGGCGTATTGCGTGCCATGCTGGTGGCGGAAATCCCCTTCATCCTGAAAAAAGAAATTTATGCCTCAGCCAGCCTGTTCGGCGCTCTGGTCTATCTCGGCATGACCGAACTTGACCTCCCCAACAGCATGGTGATCTGGTCAGTGATGCTGGTAACCACAAGCACCAGACTGCTGGCATGGCGCATGAATCTGAATCTCCCCCGTTAACCCGAATATCTTGGACATATGGCGGCGCATATGGCCCAATTGCGCATGAGCGAACAACAACCGAACAACCCCACGCATGGCATCACGCTGGAGATGATGCTGAATACTCTGGTAGAGATTTATGGCTGGGATGAGCTGGCCGACAGCATCCGCATTCGCTGCTTTGCCAACGACCCATCCATAAAATCGAGCCTCACCTTTCTGCGCAAAACCCCGTGGGCCCGTGCCAAGGTCGAAGCTCTTTACACTGACACCATCAAAGCAAACCTCAGTTAGAAAGCTTGAATGAATGGCCTTGATCGAAGGTTTCTTCATAAAGTAAGCTTAATTCGGTTTTCCTGAAAAAATAGTGTATGGTGTCTGGCTGATGAGTAAGTCGAGTTGCTTATCCCCTTTCTTGCGCCCTCTATTCAATGAAACACAAGCGCATCCCGGAATTTAGCCAGATTGGTTTCTGGCCATAATGGAGCAACAAATGGCACACACAGAAGATCAGCTTATTTTACGCAATGGCCAGACCTTGTCAGGTAAGGTTCTTAAAAATGAATTTAAAATCAAAACATCTTATGGCGAAGTACTCATAAAAAAAGAGGACATTGCCCATATCTGTTTTATGCGCGCAGATGAAACAGGTTTCCCGGCCATGGATGAGATCAAAACCTATCAAGGCGATGATATCAAAGGCGCGCTGGTCAAAACCCATACGCTTTCATTTGTCCTGGCCGCGAACAATCAAACCGCCCGTATAGCCAAAGACAAGATTCATTCCATTACATTCATGCAGGAACTGGATACTGATCCGGAAGGTTATCCGCAACTGGAAAAGCTCTGAACAGCGACGCATTGGTCGCATTACGTTATCTTAGCGGAAAATAGATGTCGGTAATCAGTTTATTTTCCGCCACTTCCGGCATGAAATTCAAATATTCAAAAAAGATCGGGGCATCACGCCTGCCCTCCTCAGTGCCTGGCAACCATGAGCGATAGATAGCATTTACTTTCAATTGAAGTTTATCGTGCGAACCGGTGTGACGCACTTTTGCGCAACGACCGGCAGCAATCTGCTTATTCATCACCCCATAAGCATTTTCAGCAATCTCAGCATCAACTTCGCCACAAATATCAAAACGAAATATTTGAACAGGTCTGGCTTCCGGATTGCTGTGGGTCACACCAAAGGTTCGTTTCTCAGAGGCCGGCGAGCAGCCACTCTCTTTTCGCCATGCGCTAAACCGCTCAACGGACTGCTCCAACATTTCAGGCTCGCCCAGATGTTCTAATGCTGCCACCTTAATCGCTTCAATATTCACAATGTCTATTCTCATATGCGATCAGGCTATTTCATTTACGCGAGCATAGATAGCAGACACCTTCATTGCTCCGGCAATCAACATAAAAGGTAGTGCACCTTTTCATGCCTCATGAGTCCGATAGCGACGAATCGTCACCAGCGAACAGTCGTAATGATACGCCATTTGTTCGGGCCCGTAGCGATGTTCGGTTTTCACCGGACATGCCATACGAGCAAGACAGCTGCGAGCACAAGAGGAACCATCTCCAAGCCGCTCATCAAGGCAGTTATCAAGCAGGATTTCATTACCAGAAACAACCGGACACGCCGAGATGCATGGTTTGCTCACACATGCTTCGCATGGCGAGGCATCAACCATCGGTAGCGACGGTACAAATGCCGTATCAGCCAGCGCCACAGCGCGATAAGCAAACCACGAGCCCCAGCGGTCATTCACACCGATCCTGAAAGGTGAATCGTGGTGCCAACCGGCAAGCCTGCCCAACTGTTGCAAAGGCAGCATGCCCGGATGCTGCGGATAGATCAGCCGATATCGATTTGCCGGGTTCTCATCGGAAAAATAGCGGGCGACAACATCCACCGAGAAATCATCAAGCGGATTTTCACCAGTAATCCCAGCCGAAGCTGCAAGCGCCTGCCACATCCGCCGACCACCATGCCCGAAAAGCAACAATTGCCGATAATCAGCTTCGGGTGCTATCGCCTTGATGCTCTGGCGTATCGTGAGAGGCAGCGTGTCCAAATCGAACACCGCCAGCAAATTAAAGCCGCTGTCCGCCAGTATATTGCTATCGTTCGGATGTACACCCTGCATGATCGTCATAAGCTTCCCCATAAAGACCGGAGACAGGACTTTATAGGTTTCCATTCAGGGAATCCATATGCAGGAGGTAACTCTACATAGTTGTTTCCGGTCAACATTGGCATACAGAATTAAGTATTATGCTCTCAGAATTCCACCCGTCACCACCATATTAGGAATGACAGCCATGATTTGGCGGTTCACATTGCGTGCTGTGGTCAATGATTGAAGGGGAGGGAAACTAAAAGTTAGTTGGACGAAGCCGCTATCGCGGAGAAAAAGAACTCTCTCACTAAAACATCCTCCCACTCGTCAAATCGTCTAAAATGTAAGCTCATCTCCCCAACCGGGAGAAAATTGCACATATGAGGTTACAACGAGATGACAACAGCAGATGAGAAACTATTCAAGGAAAATTATCAGAAACACCTTCAACACCTGAAGCTTAAAGGGTTGCAGCCCAAAACCATTGATGCCTATGCACGTGCAATTCGTCGCATTGGCGGGTATTTCAAGCATGAGCCATCGGGTCTATTATTGTACCAACTTGAATTCACAAATAATGATACAATGGTAGACCCCTCTTATGCGGATCAGAAATTCCGCTGCCTTATCTTCAGATGATCAACCACACATAATCAGCACCGATGA
Source organism: Zetaproteobacteria bacterium CG_4_9_14_3_um_filter_49_83 (assembly GCA_002791545.1). Lineage (GTDB taxonomy): Bacteria > Pseudomonadota > Zetaproteobacteria > Mariprofundales > Mariprofundaceae > CG1-02-49-23. Next base: position 15,924 of record PFXG01000024.1, on the reverse strand, counting down.
ATTCAATGTTCAGCCAGAAAATGCATCCCGTATTTTACAAATTATTTCGCCGATGGGTCTCGGCCTGGGTGGGGAGAGTGACTGATGGAGATAATCCGTTACGGCCGAAAGCGGATCGGCTTCCGCAGTAAGAATCACCTCGAAGCCACGCTGCTGCATTTTCTCAACAAAACTATTTCCGGCACTGGTACCGATAACGACACTGCAAGCTTCCAGCGGGTGCGCAATCTCACCTTTGTAATGATGGAACACAAAATGTTTGGTCAGCGTCATCCGCTCCAGCTCTCTGACCTCGCCTCCGGCTTCTGCTTCTGCTTCGAAGATAATCCAGCTTGCACACTTGCCGATATGACCCGCAATAGTTCGGCCATCGCGGCTGGCCACGGCAATGCGTAAGCTCATCTCACTGCCCGGCTTCTACAGCGAACAGGCTTCTGATCCACTGTTTCTGCACTTTGCTGATACGCGGCTTAAGCAGATATTCACGGATCATCGGCGCTGCCTCTTCCAGCGGCGCAACGTCGGCCGGGTGGATACGATCGCAGCGCAGCAGATGCATACCCATCGGCGACTCAAGTATTTCGCTCACCTCGCCCTCACCCATAACAAACAAGCTGCTGTCCAGTTCGGCATAAAGCTTCCCCTGCGGCAGCTTACCAAGGAAACCACCTTCCAGTGCAGTCGGGCACTCGGAGTAGCGCATAGCCAGATCGGCAAATGCATCCGGCTTTTCGGCCAGCTCTTCAACAATCTTTTTCATTCGGGCTTTCACTGCTTTTCGGCGGTTTTCGGGAAACTGCTTGTTGATAGTGATAAGAATATGACGCGCTTCGCGCAATTCAGCATGAGAAAACTTATCTGGATTAACGCTGTAGAATTCAGCCACCTCATCATCACTGACTGTGGCGACACTTGCCACCTGTTGCATCACCTTTTCGACCTTCAGGGTCGCAGCCAGCGAGAGTGAAAGGGTTGCCTCATTCATGCCATTGCGAACAAGATCCTCCAGATAATCATGACGCGATGGGTAACGTTCCTCGATCTTACTGCGGGCAAGAACAATCTCATCTTCGCCAATTTCAATAGCACCAGCCTCATCTGAAGCAAGAATACGCTGCAACATCAGGCTCTCTTTTTCAGCCAGCACGACTGCCTGCTGCCGCTGCTCCGGATTCAGATCGGCCGGCACTTTCTCAAACAACTGCGCCGCAGCATTGAGCAGCAAATAGCTGTCGACGGCATCAACAATCACTGTTTCACCGGCCATGTGCGGCCTCCTCTTCAGCCAGCTTCTGTCGCTGTAACTCGTTAAGATGCTCATGATCCGGCACAAGCGCACTCTCCGGCACTTGCAGAGAGCGGCCGGGAAAACGCACTTCGTAAGCAACACCACCCGGCGCATCACGCAGCACTTTCTCAATCTCGCCGGAAGTTCCCGCCTCAACAATCACCTTACCTCCAATGGCAAGTGACACCTTCGCCAACACCCGGTCACGATACTCGAACAGACTATCCACCCAGTATTCCTCAGCCGAAATCAGCTCTTCCTCACGGCATCCGATGACCCGGTCCTGCTCAACAAAATGCACCGTGTAGATAATCTGATCCTGCAAAAAGGTGCCGACATCACGCACATGGCCGGTGCTGCCACGCCGGATCAGCAGCTGGCCGGTTTCCAGTCCCGGATACGTGCCATCGTTGCGTACATTTCGGACAACGCGAACCTCATCACCATAATCAAACCGCGATCTCATGGTAATCTACCTAAGCAAATCATCGACGGAGACAAAAGCGGTCTGAGGTTCATTCATATGAAACACCTTGAACACCTTCTCCGTCTGCGCATTGGACTCGACAAAATCCATATAAGCTTTAGTCAACAACACTTTATGTCGCGTGAACCGTTCTGAAGTATCCATTTCCTGCAACTTTGATTCAGCAGCGAGGTAGTTGTGAAAGCGTTGCAGAATATGCAGCCGGTTTACATGAACTACCGAGGCATCAAAGGGTATCTCGAAATATTCGAGGAAATCCTCAGCACTTACCAATTCTTCCATATCTTCATCAAAATCTTCCATAGTAGCCTCCATAGCTTTTGCTGTTACTCAGTCTTCTTGCTGGTCATGCTTGATAACTTCCAGAATAGCGCCTGCGCCCAGTCGATCCTGAGCATCCATCTCAAGTACCTTCTGCAAGCGTAATATACCTTCACTGTGACGGCCCAAACGCAGGCAGATAAATCCGGCCCCCTTCAAAGCCAGCAGGTAATAGCGCACCATAGCCATATTACTCTCATCAGCTTTAAGTCCATCAAGGGTGGCTTCCCGCCAGCATTTGATAAAACCCAGCTTTCGAGCGCTGGCTTCAATGGTGATTTCAGCTATCGTTAAAGCCTCTGGCAGCCGATGTTTGTAGTAGTAATAGCGATACAGCGCCACATGTACACTCAGATGATCAGGCAATATCCTGTATGCCTGCATCAGCATCTGCTCCGCTTCAGGCTCACTGTAGGCTTCAGATGCGCGCCGAATCAAATCCTCAACGCTTTCCGGCAAGGCCTGATCAAAATAGAGCTCATCGCTATTGATATCCATTAAATCCATCAGGCGGCCAGCTCTCTCGCATGTTGTTCACATAGCGTTTCAGCCTCACAATCACTGCATTGACTCTGCTTTATCACGCCTACGGTATCGCTGTTCATGCGTGCCAGTTCACTCTCCAGATCCTCAATCCGTTCCAGCAAACAGCTGATGGCGCGGCCAACCGGATCAGGAATCAAATGGTGATCGAGATCAATACCGAACTGATTGGGATGCCCGGCACTTTTCACCTGCACCACTTTTCCAGGAATACCCACCACCGTACAACCCGCTGGAACATCGCCAATCACCACCGAATTAGCACCAACGCGCGCGTTGGCATGCACCGTAATCGGCCCGAGAATTTTGGCCCCTGCACCTACCATCACACCGTCTTCCAGCGTTGGATGTCGCTTGCCTTTGTTCCAGCTCGTACCGCCCAGCGTTACACCATGATAAAGGGTGACGTCACGGCCGATTTCAGCCGTCTCACCAATGACCACACAGGCACCATGATCGATAAAAAAGCGGCGACCAATCGTAGCGCCCGGATGGATATCGACATTGGTTAGCGCCCGCGTTACAAACGAAATGAAGCGTGCCGTCAGCCGCCATTGTCGATGCCACAGACGATTGGCCACCCGTTGTAAAATAAGCGCGTGAACACCCGGATAGGTAAGCAGCACTTCCACAATCGTCCGTGCCGCCGGATCACGCTCAAAAACACAAGCGACATCCTCTTTAATCAATTTGATCAGACTAAGATTTCTACTGTTTGTTATCATCAGCACACCACCCTGTTTTGCATACTTTGCGACAGCTCATACATATATCGCAGATCATCTATAGTCGGAGAACGTTTACTTTCCGTTACAAAGCGACGAACCAGATGCAATAGCGGTTCTGTTTCATATCCATTCAATTCAATACCAATTTCGCTGAATGCCAGCATCAGGCCTTTGGAGCCGGAGTGTTTTCCCAGCACCAGCGAATGTTTACGGCCCAACTCGGCCGGATCAAAACCCTGATAGTTCAGCGGATCTTTAAGCAGCCCATCCACATGAATTCCTGCCTCATGCGTGAACACGCCCTCACCCACCAGAGACTTCTGCCAGGAGAGTTTGCGACCGGATGCCGCTTCAACAAAAGCGGAAAGGCCGGAGATTCCATGTAAGTCGACCCCGGTATCGCGGCCATAAAGATGCTTTAGTCCGGCCACCACTTCTTCCAGCGCCGCATTGCCAGCTCGTTCGCCAAGTCCGTTTACCGTGGTGTTAATATGAGTAGCACCGGAAATCGCAGCCGCCAGAGAATTGGCTGTTGCCAGTCCCATATCATCATGCGCATGTATCTCGATCTCCAGATTGCTGCGCTGACGCAAAAAGCGAATCCGTTCAGCCACGCCGAATGGCTCCATCATGCCGACTGTATCAGCAAAGCGAAAACGACGGGCACCGCTGTTAGCTGCAACTTCCATCACCTGCAAAAGAAATTCAGGGTCGGCGCGAGAGGCATCCTCACCCCCGATACAAACATCCATCCCCATATCCAGGGCACGCCCGATATGGCGTGGCATCTCAGCCAGCAACCACGCACGACTTTTTCCTATCTTCTTGCTGATCTGCTGATCGGAGACCGGCATCGACAAATCCACCATATCCACGTCAAGACCGGTGCAGTCATTCAAATCGTTATCGCACATGCGGCACCACACCAACAGCCGCGATTCCAGATGCATCGAGACAAGCACGCGTATGCTTTCACGCTCCTCCTCTCCCATTGCCGGAATACCCACCTCCAGCTCAGGCACACCGAGGGCACTTAAATTACTTGCTATAACCACCTTCTCTTCCAGTGAAAAAGCCACACCTGCCGATTGCTCACCATCTCGAAGGGTGGTGTCGTCTATGATGATCCGGCCTGCTTCGGCACTGTTTGTTGTGGTTTCCATAACTGATGAAGGCAATCATCATGCCATCAATGGATAGCTTAACTTTCAACAGCTTAAGCGATCATTGTCGCATTGCGGCAACGACACAATCCACCGATTGTCGCTTTTGCGACAATCGTGCCGCACTGGAACGATGAAATACAAAAGCCCGCCAAACTGGCGGGCTTTTGCAAATCAGAGCCGACAAGGTCATATCTTCATTGAAGGCCTGTCAGGCATAAGTCGGGGCGAAGAGCTTCTCCGGATCTTCAATCGGGCCATCTTCACCCCAGTAAGGTGAAAGCTTGCGCAATTGCGCCACAATTGATGGAACCGCCTCGATCACGCGCTCCATTTCGTCCATGGTATTATAACACGACAGAGAGAAGCGAATGGTACCGTGAGCCGCCGTATAGGGAATGCCCATCGCCATCATCACATGCGATGGCTCCAGCGAACCTGAAGTACAAGCCGAACCTGATGAGGCAGCAATACCCGCCTTGTTCAGCAACATCAGAATGGCTTCACCTTCGATATACTCAAATGCGATATTGCAGGTGTTGGGCAAACGATTCTCCACATCGCCGGTCGGGAAACAGTGGCTGACGCTGGCCAGAATTCCTTCCTGCAAACGATCCCGCATGGCTTTGACTTCGGTATTTTCATAAGCCATTTTTTCAGCCGCCAGCTCACATGCTTTACCGAGGGCGATAATCGAAGCCATGTTTTCGGTGCCAGCCCTGCGGCCACGCTCCTGATGACCACCCCTGAGTAAGGGTCGGTAGCGAGTACCGCGACGCAGATAAAGTACCCCTACCCCTTTGGGCGCATGCAGCTTATGGCCGGAGAGTGAGAGCATATCGATATCGGTATTTTTCAGATCCATCGGAATCTTACCCACGGCTTGCACAGCATCGGTATGAAACATTACTTCCGCATCCGCCGCCATCGTTGCCATCTCTTCAACCGGAAAGATCGTGCCGGTTTCATTGTTGGCCCACATCACCGAAACAACGGCGATATGATCGGCTCGTTCGGTGAGTATGCGGGCATACTCATCCAGATCGAGGCGACCTTTACTGTCCACTTTCAACTTGTGAACCGTATACCCATCCTTCTCCAGATAATCGCAAAGTGACAGCACTGCCGGGTGTTCAACCACCGTCGTAATAATCTCCTTCCGCTCAGGCTGCGCCTTCAATGCAGACAAAATGGCGGTGGAATCCGATTCCGTACCACAGGAAGTAAAGATGATTTCAGAATCGTGTTCGACTCCCAGCAAAGCCTGCACCTGCTGCCGGGCTTTTTTCAGACTGCGTCCGACCTGATTACCGAAACTGTGAATCGATGATGGATTACCGTACTGCTCGGTAAAATAAGGCAGCATCACTTCCACCACAGCGGGATCAACCATGGTGGTGGCATTGTTATCAAGGTATACGTCTTTCAGGGTTGTCGGATCACTCATGCCGTCACTCCTGTCGTGGCAGCATGATTTGCAGGAACCGGAACCACGCGCACAAACTCGCCCAGATCTTCCATCATCTGCTGCTGAATGCCGCTAATCGTTAATGACGCCATCTGACAGCCGGAACAAGCACCGACCAGATTAATAAACACCGTATCACCATCCACATCCACCAGCGTCACATCACCACGATCGCGCTGCAACTGCGGACGCACCATTTCAATCACCCGCTCAATACGTTTGATACGCTCAAGATTACTCATACCCTTACCGGGCACCGGCGGTTTTTCTTTTGATGCATGTAATTTCTGGCGGGAGGCGCGGGCATTGAATGCTTCACCGGTTTCAGCCAGCACGCGGGTTAAAATCTCTTCAATACCTTCATGACAAGCCGAACAACCACCACCGGCTTTGGTGTAATTAGTTACGTCTTCTACCGTACGCAAATTGTTGGCACGCACCGTATCTTCAATCATCACCGCATCAACAGCGAAACATTTGCAGATCAATGCGCCCTCTTCATGGTCGTCTTTCCACACCTCGCCGCGATAGTTGGCTACGGCTGCTTGCAGCGCTTCGCGCCCCATCACCGAACAATGCATCTTCTCAGGCGGCAGACCATCGAGCTCACTGGCAATATCCTGATTGGTCACTTTCAGCGCCTCATCGAGTGTTTTACCCTTAATCATCTCTGTCAGCACCGAGGAAGATGCAATAGCTGAACCGCAACCGAAGGTCTGGAAGGCGGCGTCCTCAATTACTTCACTTTCAGCATTGACCTTTAATGTCAGGCGCAGTGCATCACCGCATTGAATCGAACCCACATCACCAATGGCGTCGGCATCGTCCATCGCCCGTGCGTTTTTTGGATTAAAAAAATGTTCTTTAACTGTATCTGAATAGTCCCACATGGAACACCTCCGTAAATTTGTTGGCAGCATCTGCCGTGTTGTACGTTTGCAGCGGATTTGGTATCCGTCGCACTATCGGAAGAAAAAACGGCCAGTTAAGCGCTGAACGATTTACCGCAAGAGCAGCCGTTCTTGGCGTTAGGGTTGGAAAATTTAAAGCCGGAGCCCTCGAAAGACTCAACAAAATCAACCGTCACACCCTCAACCTGACTGATGCTTTCAGGATCGATAAATATCTGAACACCATTACAGTCAAGAACGGTATCACTCTCCAGAGAGCTCTCTTCAAGGCGCATACCATATTGCAAGCCGGAGCACCCACCGCCCTGAACCTTGATACGCAATCCTGTTAATGGTTTTTCCGCTCCGCTGATGAATTTTTTTACTGCGCTGGCAGCGCTGTCGGTCAGTGTTATCATGGCTTTCGCTCCTTAACCTTTTGCTCATCTGAGTAATGACCTGATACTTGCTTAGATCTGGTAACAACTGTTTGGCAAAGGGTTTGCATCATTATTTATATAAGAGCCATCGCAAAGTCAGTGCCACAAGCAAGCAGCGAATCGAATTAACTGATTTATAAGGATTTTCTGTTCTGCCGTGCGACAATTACGACAGTCGCAAACAACACCAGCAGCAAACTTTGTCGGCTTTACTACAATCAGGAGCGAGCTATGACCTTACAACAACTACAACCCGGCGACATGCTTTATGCAGCAAGCGACATTACAAATGACGGCTCTATTCCCGACATGCCCGAAGGGGAGATCATTGCTCCCAGAGGTCGTCGCGGCGTATTGGTCAATACCGGCCATCTGGAGGAGAATGAAGCACAGCAGGTTTTCCTTGTCCGCTTCGAGAATGCTCAAAGCGAACTGCTGCCGCCAGTCGGCTGCTGGCCACAAGAGTTATCGGCTCAACCTGCCGGTGACTGATTCACACAACGTCAGCGACTACCACCGTCGCAGCAGCCATCATCTCGATGGCTATGCGCGTGGTCCTGAGGCACTGGACTGGAGCGGGCAACCGAACCCGTTTCGCAGCTTTACGGCAGCCCCACAAGTTGCCCCACAAGTTGCCCCACAAGTTGCCCCACAAGTTGCCCCACAAGTTGCGCTACCGCTGTTGCAAGAGGGCTTTGATGGCATCGGATTTAACCAGCTCTTCCAACCCGGCAGCATCAAATCTGCCCCGATGGATCTGGCCGCTGTTGCCGCCCTGTTTGAGCTATCACTCGGCATCTCCGCCTGGAAAGCCTACGGCCCCGACCGCTGGGCATTACGCTGCAACCCATCCAGCGGCAATCTGCACCCGAGCGAGGGTTATCTTGTTGCCGCAGGCATCAGCGGCCTTGAAGATGGCATCTACCACTACCGCCCGGACGAGCATCAGCTGGAGCAACGTGCTGCCATCCCCCTCGCTGATCATAAAACCTCAGTGGAGCCACGCCTGCTCATCGGTCTCTCCTCGATCCTCTGGCGCGAAGCATGGAAATATGGCGAGCGCGCCTTTCGATATTGCCAGCTCGATATCGGGCATGCAGTTGGTACCTTCTCTTATGCCGCCGCCACACTCGGCTGGCATCTGCATCTGCTGGATCACCACTCGGATCAAGAGGTTGCCACCCTGCTCGGCCTGCATGATGCGGAGAGTTTTATCGATGCCGAGCCTGAAATGGCGGAGCTGCTGTTTGAGATCACCCCACGGAAAACTACCAAGGCCATTCCCGATCACTGGTTTGAACTGGCCGCCGAAAGCCGGTGGCAAGGCCGTGCCAACCGCATTGACAAACACCCCTACGGCAAATGGCCCGTTGTTGAAGCGATTGCCCGAGCCACCATCAAAAAGCATCGAACAGCGATACGCGAAGCTGATCCGACTTTAGACATCAAACCGCGCCACCTCACCGGCAACGCCACCGCCGCCGCACTGATCAAGCAACGCCGCAGCGCCCAGCACTTTGATCCGCGCTTTATGATGCCGCTACAAACATTTCTGCAACTTCTCGATGCCACCCTGCCCGGAAACGGCATGCCGCCGTGGCCGGAGAATGGCTCACCAGCGGCAACGCACCTGCTCATCTTCGTGCATCGGGTATCGGGACTGCGGCAAGGTCTCTACGCCCTGCCCCGCTCACAGGAAGGTCTTACCATCATGCAGCAGGAGATGAGCAAACAGTTCATCTGGCAAAAAATGGATGTCGCCGGAGAGCTGCCGCTCTACCTGTTAATCCACGCCGACAGCCGCAATGCCGCGCGCACCCTGAGTTGTCATCAACCTATCGCTGCCGATGCCGCCTTTGCCGTCAGTATGCTGGGCGAGTTTGACCGAACCATTGAACAAGACGCCGCCAACTATCGGCAACTCTTTATCGAAGCAGGTCTCATCGGTCAGGCCCTCTACCTCGAAGCCGAACACACCGGCTTTCGCGGCACCGGCATCGGCTGCTATTTCGATCCGGCCATACACAAGACTTTGGGATTTGAGAGCACAACCCTGCAGAGCACCTACCATTTCACCGTCGGCACACCACTGGTTGATGAACGCATCGAGACCCTCCCTCCCTACGCCCATCTGGAGAGATAATGATATGTAAGAGATGGTAGATGTTCGAATGACTGCTTTCAGCCAATCGCGGACGGTCATATCTACATAATCCGCAGATGGAAAAGCGACACAGATGAGGAAAGCCTTTCCAGGCGAATAAACACAGGCCCATGAAGAGATAGGAACCACTGCAGTCCCACTTAATTTTTTTGTCATACCCGGCTCGATCGGGTATCCCGAAAAGCTTAAAAAACTGAATTCCCGCCTTCGCTGGAATGACGCTTATGGATTAAATGGAGTTCATATCAAATGAGCCTCAAAATAATTCAACCTGTTGTTGTAAAAGGCCTCCCAAGCAGACATTAAATATTAAGAGGGACAGCAGTGGGATCGGAACATCAAACAAAATACCCGCCGGATGATACTGCGAGGTGCTGGTGGAGGTTGGATATTTTTGCCGGATGACGCTACGCTCTTCCAGCCTGCGACTATAAAAATTCGGTGGTTTGGAGATTATATGTATAAACTTTTATTTGGACTGTTGCTGATTTTTGGGCTTGTCAGCGGTTGTACGCAGGAGCAGCAGAACAAGATAAGTCGAGTGGTGCAGAATTATACAGGCACCAACGGTGTGCTGGAGATTTATGCCGGTGATAAGCTGGTGAAACGGTTTATCCATATTGATAAGCTTTCAACTGCGGTCAGCACCAGTGATGATACGCCGCGCCCTTATCGCTATGGTTATGGCGTCCTCGATGCCAATATGAATATGGTAGCTGATCAGGGGGAGAAAAAGGTTTATTTCGAGTTCAGTGATTATTCGACCAGCTATATCTTTTACGGACAGCAGTAAGTGAGTCGCTATTCAGTTGAGTGCGCGGAATACGCAGTTGAGTTCAGTGGCAATTTCGGTGGCATATATGGTCCGCTCCACGTTGCTAAGGAAAAATTTAATTAGAGAGGGGCTTGTTTCGCGGATTTCATGAGGCTCGGAGTCAAGTTCTTATATTCTAAGCCGAAAGCTTATGCGTTCTGCCGATAAACCTTAAATACATTGGGTAACTGCATCATTTTGTCAGTGACTTTTTGCAGTTGTTCAAGGTCTTTTATTTCCATCAAGATTTGCATATCTGCCATTTGCGTAGCTTTATTTGATAAGGTCTGAATACTCAGTACGTTTACTTTCAGGTCGGAAAGTATGCTTGTAATGTCTTTCAACAGACCTGTGCGGTCAAAGGCCTGGATAGCAAGGTTGATCTCAAATGTCTGATGATCATGATCTGCCCACTCAACAGGAATGAGTCGCTTTTGCTTATCGTGTTCCAGATTGAGTATATTGGTGCAGTCCGGGCGATGAACCGAAACCCCATGGCCCTGGGTGATAAAGCCAATGATCTCATCTCCGGGAACAGGTTTACAGCAGTTGGCCATATAGAATAACAGATTACCTACACCACAAGCTGTGATCGATGGATCTGCACTGCCTTTCTTTTTCGGTTTGGGTTTAAAAGGCAATGCTTTCGATGATTCATGGACATAAATCTGGTGTAAGCCCTGCGTTAACTGTGCTGAGGTGATATCACCACGCCCGACTTTCGCCTGCCACTCTTTTTCACTGTTCACTTTAAAATGCGTGAGGGCTTTATGCGTATCAGGATTTAAAATGTGCATGCGTTTGAGTTCGCGATCGATAGCGGTTTTACCATCGATGACATTTTGCTCATAATCCTGTTGCCGGAACCAGGCTTTGATTTTTGCCCGTGCCCTGCTGCTGGTGATGTAACCCAGGTTAGGATTAAGCCAGTCTCTGCTGGGTGCGGCATGATTGGTGGTTAAAATTTCGACTTGCACACCATTTTGCAGTTGCGTGGTTAGCGGCACCATGTGACCGTTAATTTTTGCGCCCCGGCATTTGTGCCCGACTTCGGTGTGAATGCCGTAGGCAAAATCAAGCGGGGTTGCGCCTTGCGGCAAGTCGATGACTTTGCCGTCTGGGCTTAAGACAAATACCCGGTCAGAGAACAGCTCTGTTTTAAAACTGCCTAAGAATTCCTCATCATCATTTTCCGGGGTTTCCAATAATTTCCGGATGGAATGAATCGTTTTTTCCAGCACAGCATCCTGTTTGGTACGCTCTTTATAGCGCCAGTGTGCTGCCACACCAAACTCTGCAAACTCGTGCATGGCTTTGGTTCTGATCTGAATTTCGACCGGTTTTCCCTCAGGTCCGTAAACGGCCGTATGCAGACTTTGATAACCATTGGGTTTGGTGTTGGCGATATAATCATCAAACTCTTTGGGAATATGGTGCCAGCGACCATGGATCAGACCCAGTACGGTATAACACTCTGCGATGGTGGTGACCGTGATTCTTAACGCCAGCACATCAAACAATTCTGAGAACTGTTTGTCTTTATGGGTCATCTTTGACCAGATACTATAGATATGCTTTGGTCTGCCATAAACTCTGGCATCAATCTCATAACTTTTTAGCAACGTATCAATTTCTGTGACAACCTGTTTGATGTAGTTCTCACGCTCGCCTCTTTTTTCCTCAAGCATCCTGGCAATACGCTTGTAGGTTTCAGGCTGCAAATAGCGAAATGACAAATCTTCGAGCTCCCATTTCAGTTGTCCGATACCTAAGCGGTTGGCAATGGGTGAAAAGATTTCAAGTGTTTCTGAGGCTATGGCTTGCCGTGTCTCTTCATCGGCTTTGGATAGCTCTCTGAGCCGCTGAACCCGGTATGCAAGCTTGATGAGCACCACGCGCACATCATCAACCATGGCCAACAGCATTCTTCTCAAGCGCTCAGACTGCTCATGACCTTCTGCACGACTTGCTTTAAACCCGTGCAGCTTTTCCAGACTCTGAACCATATGCAGCACTTCGGCAGAAAACTCATGCTGAATGACCTTGTGAAATTCAGCGGAACGTAGCCGACTGTCACTGAGTAGGCATACCATAATCGTTGTCTCATCAGCACTTAACTGACTGAGCAATATGCCGACATCCAGACTACTTGGCATTTCTGAATCAATATCTTGAGCATCCCAAACATACTGACATGCCTTTTCAAGCAAGGCAGAGCTCTGATTCAGATGCGCTGAATTGGTGATAAGCATGTCGATATACGCTGAGACAGAGTATTGTGATGGGATGTTTTGCTGTTGCTTTGGATTTTTCATATCAATGAATTGATTAGCTCTACCTGCCGGTGATTAGACTCTCGTCACTCTACTTGCGCATCATATGCAGGAACATAATTTAAAATCAATGAAGTGCAAATGATTCATCATGCATTGATGGGCATGCTTGGCATGGGGGGCTCAATCTGTCTCCGAAACTTTCTTACAACTGCCATTTCACCCCTGAAAAGGTGCTTTTAAGCCCGGAAAACAGCGCTTATTTCTGCACTAACACAACGGAATCAATCCTTTAGCTTGGTCCAACCCGAAATTATGGTGATTTCAGCCTGACCACGTACGATACACAGAGAAACAGGTGTAAGATGTTTGAATTTATCCAGATATACAATAACTAACAGATTATAAATCCGCGAAGAAAGACCCCTCGGCTCGCTAATGCCACGGACATCCCGAATTTGATCCAGCAAATGTGTAAATGTCAAAGCTGACCCGTACTTTAAATGTCAAAGCTGACCCGGACTTCCACTGGTCAGTCAGGGAACACGTTTTAATTCGGCCTGTATTCTTTGGTGAAATAAAAAACGCCCACCCGAAGGCAGGCGTTTTCCAACATCCGACAAAAGATGTTTACATCAGATTTTTTGGCATTCCGTTGTAATGCAAGTAACCCACGCCACCTGAGCGATTACGCTCTGAAGCAAAATTAGTATTTGCGGCTTCAACTGCACTTACCATTGCTGCCGGGGGGGCGCCAACTCCTGCATCACCAGGATGTTGATAGTTTGCGCCGATATAACTAAAGCCATTGATATTATCCACAGCCATCAAACCAGTGGCTTCAGCACCCATGGGAAGCGATAGAATTCGTGTAAGTGATTTTGTATCAACATTAAATGCCCAAACAAAATTATTCACATGACAGTTACTATCTTCACCAATAAACAGCGTTCTCGCAGCTGCAGAAAACTTCAAGTTATCCACGTTACCCACTTTAGCTACTGAACACAGGTTACCCTGGGCATCTGCAATACGAACGCTCGTTATTACATTGCGTGCATTATCGCTACCCAACAATTCTGGAACGCTTGTAAATGAAGTAGCAACCCATGGGCTATCGATGAGTGCTGTGGCTGAATCCACCTGGCTTCCAGCCAGAGCAAGCTCGTAAGTGCCACCAGCTTCCATCAAGCCGAATTGCAAATCACCCACAGTATCAGTCAGGCTGCGATACTGATAAGAAATTGCGACATAAGCCTTTTTATCCGCTTCATTCAAAGCCACACCTTCCATTTTCGTAAACTCAGACGTTGCGCCCAAATAGGCTGCATAACGGCGTGTTTCCAAAAATGCTGCTGCTTGTTGCATGCCCGGCTTCAAACGTAACCACTCTTGTTTACCTTTACGTGTTGGCGCGTAATAATTAAATTGTGCCTTGTATCCTGCTGCCGTAAGCGTAGCGGCTGTTACACCAACAAGTGGCTCAGCATAAGCATCAAAGATTTGCGTAAAGGTAGTTCCCGCATCAATCAAAGCTTTCACTTGTGCATCCGTTGCATGCCCCAATTTAATCCAAACCAAATCAGCTGCACCATAAATGTCACCAACCGCACTTGTTTGCGTTGCTTTGGCCGCATATAAAGTCACTGCACTCAAATCATTGGCAACATCAGTTACGCCCATAAACAACAAGGTGTTTTCACCATCATCACCAGAGTAATATGTGCGTGCATCTGGCATCATTTTAATCAGCTCGCGTGCCCAACGACCTGTTGCATAATGTTTCACTGGCGTTGAAGCACCAGCTTGATCAACAGCAGCTTCAGTCACATATCCATAATCATATGGACGTGGCGCCGTCGCTTTAAACTTGTTTTGAAATGCATCTACCAATTGCAGGTTTGTAGCGTTCAAAGCTGTTGCCGGGTTAGCAGTATAATTATCCCAATTCCATTGGTCGGGCTCATATTCTTCAGAGCCAATAAATGTATTCCAGGGTGACTTCGACGCTGCGCAAGGAATCCACAATCCCTTTTCAGCTGCAAAGGTTAATTTATCAAAGCTTTTCATCGACAACACACCTGTTGTCAAATCCTGGCTTAGAATACTGTTACCGATAAACATAGGGTTTTTGCCATATTGGCTAGCCAGGTTGCCATCCCAGGTTACGTATTCAAAATGGGTTAAATACGATAAATCCGCAGTGCTTGCTGACGATGGTGCGCCTGTAACCTTGATTATAGCACTTCCATCTGGCGTGTCCGCAATAAATTGATCCTTATTGCCAACAGCTAAACCAGCACTTAATGCGCGTGTCGTTGCAGCTGCATAATGTGGGTTGTTTGCGGCATAGGGATCCAACACTGCCACACCAAGGTTATCCACAATACCACCATAATACTCACCCGCATGCGGGCCTGTTGAAATCACTTCATCTGATTTAAATAGCTTCTTGTATTCCAAAGGATAGTTAGCTGTAGATCCATCACTAAAGGTTACTGTTGCCACAGAAGTTGTATATGGAACAGACATATTCAAAGCTGCACCGGGGTCATTGGCTGCATATTGATCTGACGGTGCGGGTGTTTGACTAAAGCTAATGCTTTTGAATGTTTTAGTAGTCGAAGTTATATCACTACATGCCGTGAGACTTGTTAACAAGCCAAGTGACAAGCACGAGGCTATGATTTTCGTTTTCATATGAGCTCCATTTCAATGTTATGTGCACTTTTAATGCGCGGAGCCACTATGAATAATCAATGTAGCACAAATATGACAGCCAGAAGGCAGAATTATGACATACGAGCTTTAATCAAATCTTTACCCTGATTAGGATCATTGGGATTAGCTTTCATTTGTGGTGAGGCATGCCATTTCATAATAAGAATGATGATTGAATTCAAACTCCTAGATGACATCAAGGCCTAATTTTCTTGTATGGGCTGCATAGGATCTGCCATTTATTTTATTCACAAACGTAACCAGAATGGAAAACCGCTCAGACATCTTATCTTTTGCAAATGCAAATATTTGTTCTAAAACACCTGTACCGCGTACGCTTTTATCAATGCAGACTGGCCCGTACTGATACGAATTTTCAGTATTCAGTGTAAAACCAGCATATTCAAGATTGGGCAGATCTTTGATCATAAATGCAAACATGGGCCACACCGACCAGAATTCCCATGATGCAGCCATCACGTAAGCCACGATAAGCCCATCTTTTTTCGCAATGAACAGGCCATTTTCTTCACGGCAAATTTGCCCTTAGGTTCAACCCTTAGATTCTAAAGATGTAAACCAGCATGTCTGGACATTCTTTGGGCCCTCACTATCATTCGCTTC
>PFXG01000065.1 GCA_002791545.1 Zetaproteobacteria bacterium CG_4_9_14_3_um_filter_49_83 | reverse complement strand
CCCCTCAATCGATAATAATATGATGCTGGCACGCAAAACGTAACGATGATCTAATTTCTGTGACCGGCTCATCATGAGCAATTCATGCCTTTGCTCTTCTGTCACCGGAATTTCTTTTGCTGTTCTGGCCATGAACGCAAAGCATAGACATATTAGCGCCCTTTTCAAGGGAACGTGACACTAGAATCTAGAAACACGCCATATAACCCAATAGAGTAATGGGCCTTACCCCATCAACAACCACCAAAATTCCGACAGGAGACTGGAGAGTGATAGCAATCCTGACTATTGAATTTTGACCTTATGAATACTAGGCACTCATACTCCAATCATTGAAAGTTTAACTGCATCGACAACTTTCTTTTGATCAATTCCAGGGTAAATGGGAATGCTCAGCACCTCTTCTGCCATCGCCTCACATATAGGAAAATCTCCGAGCTGGAACCCCATGTCAGAATAGGCGCCTGACAAGTGAGAAGGAATAGGATAATGAACCAAGGTTCCAACACCACAGGCAGAGAGCGACGCCATAAGAAGCTTTCTGTCTTTCGTCCTAATCACAAAAAGGTGCCAAACGTGTTCATCTCCAGTATTAATAGCAGGAAGATCAATCCCTTTTAACTGGGAAAACTCCTGCAAATAAAACTGTGCAACCGCGTTTCTCTGCTCGTTCCAGGCATCCATCTTTTTCAGCTTGACCCTCAGGAATGCCGCTTGAAGCTCATCCAGGCGGGAGTTAAAACCCACCGCATCATGATGATACTTGACACGCGAACCATAATTCCCCAACTCACGAACCTTCTCTGCCAGAATCGGATCATTCGTTGTAACAGCACCACCATCACCAAAAGCACCAAGATTTTTACCTGGATAAAAACTAAACCCCGCAGCATCGCTCAAACAACCGACTCGTCGACCTTTGTATCGCGCACCATGTGCCTGTGCTGCATCTTCAATCACCTTGAGGTTATGTCGCTTAGCGATATCCATAATCGGATCCATATCTGCTGGATGCCCATACAGATGAACGGCAATAATAGCCTTCGTCCTGGGAGTAACTGCCGCCTCAATCCGCTCAGGATCTATATTGTAGAATCGGGATTCAGGCTCTACCGGAACCGGAGTTGCTCCCGCATGTGAAACGGCAAGCCAGGTTGCAATAAAAGTATTCGAAGGAACAATGACTTCATCACCTGCACCGATTCCATAAGCACGCAATATTAAATGTAAAGCATCCAAACCATTTGCTACGCCTATACAATGATCAGTTTCACTATAATCGGCGAATTCACGTTCAAATGCAGCAAGTTCTTGCCCTTGAATATACCACCCAGAACTCATCACGTTACAGTACGCTTGGTCCATCTCAGGCTTTAACTCTTCGTAAAACGACTTTAAGTTCATGAATGGAACTTTCATTTATTGACACCTCGGCTGTCACAGAGAAACGCATTATAATCACGATAATAATCAGCTTCATGATAGTAATCAGATGCCAGAACCATACAAACCGCACCTGATGAAACATTGGTGATATCACGCCACATCATAGGGGAGACATAAAGACCATAGTATGATCTATTCATATGGAATGATTTCTTCTCAAAACCATCATCAAGCACCACATCAAAGCTTCCGCTCATTGCAATAATGAGCTGTTGTAACTTTTTATGCCCGTGAGCTCCACGCTCAGCCCCACCGGGAACATCGTACAGGTAATATACACGCTTAATATCGAAGGGGATATGCTGCCCACCCTCAACGAAAGTAAGGTTACCTCGAGGGTCCGATATCTTCGGCAACTCGATTATTTTACAATCTTTGACACTCATCTCTTACTCACTTCTCCAGCTGGGTTGCCAACTACGGTAACACCTGCGGGCACATCTCTGGTGACGACTGCTCCCGCCCCCACCATCGCATTTTCATGAATGATGATGCCGGGAAGTATGGTTGCATTGGCTCCGATAGACGCTCCAGACTTAACGACTGTTCGCGGAAATTCATCCGGATATTGTTTTGACCTCGGATACAAATCATTCGTAAATGAGACATTTGGCCCGATGAATACACCATCCTCAATCCTCAACCCATCCCAGAGTTGAACCCCGTTCTTGATCGTTACATTGTCACCTATGACAACGTCATTCTCAATAAATACCTGTGCACATATATTGCAATTATCACCTATTCGAGCACCAGAAAGAACAACACAAAACTGCCAAATTCGAGTTCCGCTGCCTATATGTTCAGATTGCACATCCGCTAAAGAGTGTATCATTGTATCTACTTCACCCCCAGTCGCTCACGCTGATAGCTACCATCCTGCACATGCTGGCACCATGTCTGATTTTCCAGATACCATTCAACTGTTTTACGAAAGGTAGGGGGCAGATCTTGTTTCGCGTATTTCATAATTAAATCTAGCTCCTTTTTTATCATGATTGTCTTTTTTGATATGCATCTTTAAGGCCATCGTATGTATCAATGAGTGCTTCATTTGATGAAAAAATAGCATTGAGCGCTTGAACCATAAGTTCTGGAGAATCGTCATATTCATGGGCAATCGCATTGCGAATTTCTCTTAATTCCTGCCATTTTTCAGCCGATGCAATCAAATTCAGCTTTTCCAGTTTATGCAGAATATCCAGAAAAGGAACATGCTCCACTTCCTCTTGAAGCAGGGTAAGCATGGCTTTAAATAAGCGCTGACCCATGGCATCTTGCAGTTTTTCATAACGAAACAAAAACTGATCGATATGTTCAACATCTTCTTCATTAAACTGAAGATAACTTGCTGGCTTCAACGGTAATTTATGCTGAATTTTATGATACGCCGACATCATTCGAGCCTGGTGAGTATCACATTCGCGAAAAATCCTTTCCAGCTTCTGCTCAATTATATTCGACATAACAGTATCCCTGTTTTTTTTATTTCGCACTTTAACTCTTCCGGCGCAAAAGGTGCCAGCACAAGATCAATCTTTTGCTCACCAATCCTATTTTTTAGCGCCAGTAAAAACCGAACTTTTCGTGCAAATAAATCTGACATTGGCTCCGCAGGCTGAATAAAAAGATCAATATCTCCACCTTTTTTTTGATCGTCCGCCCGACTGCCGAATAGTATGACTTCACCGTGTAAAAACACCGTTTGAAAAACTTGTTCAATGGCACCAGCCTGCGCTTGAGTCAGTCGCATACTAGCCATTCATCGGTACCACTAACAAGAATAAGATTATACATTTTCTGCACCCGCCAAAACAATTAAACATCTACTGAACTGACGAAAATCATCCAAGTGATCCTCTAGTATAGAACGTAAAATAGCCATATTTAGCCTGCGATAATCTTGAACTGCCACGTTGCGAAATTCCACCATAGCTTGCATTTTATCAGCAAGTTTCACATCCAGAAGCATTGCTCCCTGCATCAGGGCAAAAGCATCTCGACTTTGTTGAGGAATGCCCAGCTTATTGATACGAACCACATGCATTGCAGCATCGATACTTGCCTCACATGCACGCTGGAGGTTCAATATGATTGAGTCCTGCCGCATAAAGTTAGATTCAAGCTCATCTTCATGCCCCGTATAATCCTCATCAATGCGCTTTAAACAGCGCTCAATCATGGATACTTTATTCAGCAGAATGTCATCCATACACTGTACCCCGTGACTGAATATCTGTTAAAATCGCTGCGCGCTCCTCATTCAATCGAGAAAAATCCGTATAGACAAAGTCTTCAAATTGCTCACAAGCGTCATGATCAATACAAAGCAAGCGCCTACCTTGAGCAATAATTTGCATTCGCATCACCGCATTTGCACTTCTTAGATCAATAAGATCAACATCCACGCCTGCATTTTTCGCCAATTCCTGAGCCAACAGCCAAACATCCATCGTTGGCAGAACATGATCACTCAGTACTGCCATATCAATATCGCTGGCTGGATGATTAACACCTTTAGCGACTGATCCAAACAAGTAGATACCCAAAACACCCGAAAGTTTTGAATGAATATCATTGGACATTTGATTTAGTTTTCCTTGGTCAATCATTAGATATGAGATAGCCGATTACTTTGATTTTCAAGGTACCATGCTACAGTTTTCCGAATGCCAGTTTCAAAAGTCTCTGCAGGCTGCCAATTCAATTTATCATTCATTTTAGTGGCATCAATGGCATATCGCCAATCATGGCCAGGGCGATCTTTGACAAAGGTAATCAATTTCTCATGCGGTGCATTTTCAGGCTTATGCTCATCCATCAACTGGCAAATCAAGCGGCAAATATCGATATTTTTCCATTCATTAATGCCACCAATATTATACACTTCGCCCAACTCTCCTTTGCGCACAACAGCATCAATACCAGAACAGTGATCTGTCACGTAAAGCCAATCGCGGATATTGGTGCCATCGCCATAAACAGGAATGGATTCTTGCTCTAAACATTTGCGAATGACGGTTGGGATGAACTTTTCACCATGCTGATATGAACCGTAATTATTTGAACAGTTGGTTGTTGTTACAGGCAAGCCATAGGTGTGGAAATAAGCACGGACAAGATGATCAGAGCCTGCTTTAGAGGCAGAATAGGGAGAGTTGGGTGCATACGGTGTTGTTTCACTGAATGCAGGATCTGTTGCTTCTAATGTACCATAGACCTCATCCGTTGAAATGTGATGGAAACGACAGTTTTCTTTACCCCAGTTCTTTTCACCTTGCCAATACTTACGTGCAACATCCAGCAGCGTGAACGTACCCATCACATTCGTCTTTACAAAAATCTCTGGGCCTGAAATTGAATTATCGACATGTGATTCTGCTGCAAAATGGACTATGGTATCAATCTCATGTTGCCGCATAAGTTTATCAATAAGTTCACGGTCGCAGATATCACCTTGAACAAAAGTATGGCGTGATTCACCAGGCAAATCCTTCAAATTATCCAATGAACCTGCGTAAGTAATTGCATCCAAATTGATAATGTTCACAGACTTATCAGTTTCCAGCATATAACGCACATAATTACAGCCAATAAAACCGGCCCCGCCTGTCACAAGAATATTTTTAGGTTTATATTCACTCATTGCTTATCCTCAAGTAGTCCCTTATTTTTTTACATATTTTCTCATGCTACTCTGAACACCTTTCATCTCATGAAACACCTTCAAAGCAACCTGAATACCCTCTAATATCTCTTCTCTGTTATCTGGGTACTCATGGGTTAAAACATTCCTTAGTTTTCTGTAATCCATCCATAATTCAGCACTTTTCAGCAGCTCAAGTTGCTCTAATCGATCCAACACATCTAACATGCTCATAGAGAATTGGTATTCTCCCAAAGCTTCTTAGACTTCTCTGAATAATTTATTTCCCATCAAGTCCTGGATTTTTATAAACCTGAAAATGAAACTATCAATCACTTTCACTTTATCAAAATCATCCAACGCATGAACATCCATATCTTCAGAAAAAAGAATCACCTCTTGATAAGCGTTGTCAGCACGACTTATATGTAAATCTAAAGTCTGAAATGTTTCTTCAATCATAAATGCACACCCTCTGATTTTGCGGTAGCATCAATAGCTCTATCGGGGCTAGAAGCTGTTTTTACAATCAAATCAACTTTTCTTAAACCAATCAACAACTGAATTTTAGTCATCAGCTTTAGACGCTTCTCTAAGCTACAATCCTCAGCAGACTCAATATACAAATCAACATCACCACCCCGTTTAGAGTCATCTGCTCGCGAACCAAACAACCACACCTCACTGGCAGAACCCAACGACGCCTTGACCAATTTATTAATTTCAGAGGCTTGGCTAAGACTAATTCGCATCAATATTTTCCCCATCTTTGATTTCTCCTATCACTTCTGACAGGGACTCAAACCAGGGTTTTATTTTCATTCCAAATGTTGCTTCTAGCTTGTCACAGTTCAATTCAGAATTTTGTGGTCGTCTGGCTGGGGTTGGGTAATCTTCTGTTTTAATCGCACTCAATTGATTCAACTTCAATGACCATCCTTGCGTGCGCGCTTCATCAAAAATCGCAGCCGCAAAACCATGCCAGTTCGTCACCTCAGGCTGCGCAATATGGTAAGTGCCCCAGAGCCCATTTGCATCAGGAATAATAGCCAAAATCAGACGTGCCAGCTCAGCCGCCGAAGTCGGTTTACCAAACTGGTCTGAAACCACTCCCAGCGTATCCCGCTCAGCTCCCAGGCGCAGCATCGTCTTTACAAAATTATTACCATGTGCAGAAAAAACCCAACTCGTTCGAAATATTAAGTGCCTGGGACACAACTCACGTACTGCTACCTCTCCCGCAGCTTTGCTTTGACCATACACACCCAATGGAGCAATCGGGTCACTTTCACTGTACGCCCCACACTTAGAGCCATCAAAGACATAATCAGTCGAAACATGCACCAGAAAAACATCTGACTCACTACAAGCCCGTGCCAGATTGGCCGGACCATCCCGATTCACCGCATAGGCAGCATCTATATCCGCTTCGGCATGATCGACTGCCGTATAGGCAGCCGCATTGATAACCACATCTGGCCGAATATCTCTGATAAATGAAGATACCGCTAATTCATCTGTAATATCCAATTCACCATAATCAGCAGCAATCACTTCATGGGCACCAGCCTGCCGCACCAACTCAGTGCCCAGCTGACCTTTTGATCCGGTTACAAGTATTCTCATCGCGGTAACCTGTCTCTTGCAGCAGCAGCCAATGCTGGCAGCGCCCGATCTTTATCTGATAACAATGGAGCCTCAATCGGCCATTGAATATCAAGGTCCGGATCATTCCATAACACACCACTGTCCGAAGCAGGATGGTATAGCGCTGTACACTTGTATTGAAAATCAGCCACATCCGACAACACACAAAACCCGTGCGCATAGCCTGGCGGAATCCATAGCTGCCGATGATTCTCTTCACTGAGTTCAACACCAACCCATTGCCCATAGGTTGATGAATCAGGATTCACATCCGCAGCAACATCAAACACTACACCCGTACCAGCCGACACCAGTTTCCCTTGCGGGTTCTCAAGCTGAAAATGCAAGCCACGCAAAACGCCCTTACTCGAGCGAGAATGATTATCCTGTACAAATTCCAAACCTTCGCCCGGAATACCTGCTTCCTGATAGCGCTGCTTGTGGAACGTCTCCAGAAAAAAACCACGCGCATCACCAAACACCTTCGGTTCAACAATCAGAACTCCAGGCAACTTAGTCTCAATAATATTCATGATCTACCTTCGAGAAGTCGGCGGCTTAGATATTGGCCATAGCCGTTTTTCTTGAGCGCTTCCGCCATCACCGATAAAGCTTCATCATCGATGTAGCTCATTTCCCAAGCAATCTCTTCCGGACAAGCAATCTTCATTCCCTGCCGTTTTTCAATCACTTCCACATAGCGCGCCGCATCCATCAGCGATTCATGCGTACCTGTATCCAGCCAGGCTGAACCACGACCAAGCTTTTCAACATGCAGCTTCTTCTCAGCCAAATACACCTTATTCACATCTGTAATTTCATATTCACCACGCGCTGATGGCTTTAAGTCAGCAGCAATATCAACCACACGATTATCGTAGAAATATAATCCGGTCACAGCATAATTTGATTTAGGTTTTATCGGTTTTTCTTCAATAGAGGATGCTGTCCCTTCAGCATCAAAAGCAACAACGCCATAACGCTCAGGATCATGTACCCGATACGCAAACACCGTACTTCCACCTTCACCTTCTGAAACTCTGGTGGCTGCTCGACGAAGCTGACTCGTCATACCCTGACCGTAAAAAATATTATCCCCAAGAATCAAACAGCTGGCATCATGACCAACAAAATCACGACCAATCGTAAATGCCTGCGCCAAGCCATCCGGACTCGGCTGTTCTGCGTAAGACAGGGAAATGCCCCACTGCGAACCATCCCCTAACAAATTCTGAAAATGAGGCAAATCATGCGGCGTTGATATGATTAAAATTTCCCGGATACCGGATAACATCAGCGTAGCTAATGGATAATATATCATCGGCTTGTCATACACCGGCATTAATTGCTTACTCACAGCCAACGTCAAAGGATGCAATCGAGTACCTGACCCACCTGCTAATATAATACCTTTCATAAACGTTTATCCTTTTAAATCATTCTTCATTTTGGCCGACATTCTACCTTGAAGCATTTGATAAATCACACAGTTCATGATAAACAGAAAAAACACCATCACTCAAAGGCGTCGATGCTCGCCAACCCAATTCAGACATCTGACTAACATCCATCAACTTTCTTGGAGTACCATCAGGCTTTGAAGCATCCCAGACCACTTCACCATTAAACCCAACAATCTCCCGAACCAACTCGGCCAGCTCTTTAATCGTAATATCTATTCCCGAACCCACATTAAACAAACGATGTGAATCTTCCTTCAAACCCTCATGGCGCATTAAAAACAAACAAGCATCAGCCATATCATCAACATGCAGAAACTCTCTGAATGGTGACCCACTACCCCATAACACCACCTTTGGCCCACCCACAAGATTTAAATTAGCCTTAATATCATCAGGAATTTTACCATAACGCCTCTCATCTGCGTCAATCGCATCAACACGCCCTGATTGAGCCAGCTTGGCCAAATGAAACTTACGAATCAAGGCTGGCAACACATGTGACCTCTCCAAGTCAAAATTATCATTAGGCCCATAGAGATTAGTCGGCATGGCAGAAATCGCATCAAAACCATATTGCTTATGGTAAGCCTGACACATTTTGATACCTGCAATTTTAGCAATGGCATACCACTGGTTGGTTGATTCCAGCTCGCCTGTCAGCAAACAGGACTCTGACATAGGCTGCGGTGCATATTTTGGATAAATACAAGAAGACCCCAGAAATAAAAATCGCTTTACACCATTCCTGTAAGCAGCATCAATCACATTGGTTTGAATCAGAATATTTTCACGAATAAAGTCAGCCGGATAAGTATCATTAGCGTAGATTCCTCCGACTTTTGCAGCCGCCAGAAACACATAGTCAGGGCGCTCTTCGGCAAAGAAAGCATCTACTGCCGCCTGATTACACAAATCAACTTCGGCCGATGTGCGCATCACAAGATTATCATAGCCTTCAGCCTGAAGTTTACGAACCAGCGCAGAACCCACCAACCCTCTGTGTCCGGCAATATATATTCGGGAATCTTTTTTCATAGACAATTAGCCTTCAACTGTAACAGGGATGTTATGACCATGCGCTATTAAAAGCGCATGCCTCTGAGCAATTTTCAAATCCGTAGCAACCATTTCAGCGCACATTTCCTGCACAGTAATTTCCGGTGCCCAACCAAGTATAGCTTTTGCCTTACCTGGGTCACCGAGCAAAGTTTCAACTTCAGCAGGCCTGAAATAACGCGAATCAATTTTCACTATTTCATCGCCAACCTTCAACGCCGGTGCATTGTCACCTTCAATAGCTTCAACAAGACCACGCTCATCAACACCCACACCTTCGAAACGAATGGTGATTCCAAGCTCCTTTGCTGACCATTCAATAAATTGTCGCACTGAATATTGCACGCCTGTAGCAATCACAAAGTCATCCGGCTTATCTTGCTGCAACATCATCCACTGCATGCGAACATAATCCTTGGCATGCCCCCAATCACGTAGAGCATCAATATTCCCCATAAACAGGCACTTCTCCAATCCCTGGGCGATATTAGCTAAACCTCGGGTAATCTTGCGGGTCACAAAGGTTTCACCCCGGCGAGGCGACTCGTGATTAAACAAAATACCATTACAGGCATACATACCATACGATTCACGGTAATTTATGACGATCCAGTAAGCATACATTTTCGCTACAGCATAAGGAGATCGCGGATAAAAGGGGGTGGTCTCTTTTTGAGGAATTTCCTGAACCTCTCCAAATAATTCAGATGTCGATGCCTGATAAAATTTTGTTTTCTTTTCAAGCCCGAGCAGACGAATTGCTTCCAGCAATCGAAGCGTCCCTATTGCATCAACATCGGCAGTATATTCAGGCGACTCAAAACTTACCGCCACATGAGATTGAGCTCCCAAATTATAGACTTCATCCGGTTGAACTTCCTGCAATATACGGGTGAGATTCAATGAATCAGTCAAATCACCATAATGCAGAACAAAGTTTTTATTTTCGACATGTGGATCCTGATAGATATGATCAACTCGCTGCGTATTGAATGAAGACGCGCGTCGTTTGATACCATGAACTTCATACCCTTTCTCCAGCAAGAACTCTGCCAAATATGAGCCATCCTGGCCGGTCACACCTGTAATCAAAGCAACTTTTCTCATTTCTTATTTCATTCCTTTTTTTGAGTGTGTGAGGTGAAATGTGAGACGCGAGAGGTAAGACGTGAGATATTCCCACTTCTAACATCTAAACCATCCAACTATAATCACCCTGAAACTCATCCTTCATATATTCATTGAGAGCGCACCATTTTGCCCAGCCAATAAATCAAATGCTGACTTACTGTCTCTGGGCAAGCCCAGGAATCTGTCCGAGAATAGAAAGACCTACTGCGAAACCACCATTCCGGCCACATTTACCACTCATTTTCGTTAAACAGGCCCAACCATTCGCCTCAAATGACCAATAAATGTGACTCGAAATGGCAATCTCTCGCTACGGCCCCTATTCTCAGACAGCCTCCCAGCCCATGTTTTTTTTATCACATACATAGCCAAATCAATCGCTGCCTCACATACTCTTTGCAAATTAAGCACAACAACATCCTATGCATCAATCGACCACTCCAAATCAACGAGTTTGCAAGCCCTGTAAAATGAAGAGGACACCACAAACGATTGTGCCGCATTGATAGGAGACGCGGTTAAGATTGAGATATCCATATCGCTTTCACTGTACATATCCGATGTACCAAATGAACCATGCATGTAAACTGCAGCAATATCGATTATGATTACCTTCTCTACGATCAAAATAACCATCTGAATTCCCTGAACCACTTCTACATCGGGCTTTGAACCACACCATTTAATCCAACAACACACGGAACCAACTCAGCTCTTTGATCGTAACAGCCATTCCTGAGCCCACATTAAACAAACGATGCGAGTCTTCTTACATAAAACCGCTCGCTCAACGAGACCTGATTCACAAAGGCACTCCCGTCCGTCTAGCAACTGCGAATATTTCAGTGTGTTCGCCGCCCTGCGTCTCAACAACCAAATCTACTTTTCTCTCACCCAATTACCTCTGTAGTAAGCCCTGCATTTTCAACTTAGCTCTAAATGCAGCATCCTGCGATAGAGATGTCTGCAAAAACAGATCAATATCGCTGCCTTTCGCATGATTATCCACTCTCGATCCAAACAAATACAATTCATCATGTTCACCAACACATTGCTTAAACACCTCACGAATTGTATCTCCCTGAAACTCAGACAACCGCATCAGGACCTCCCATAATAGTCTTCAAATCGCTCAATGTCGTCTTCACCCAGATATTCCCCAACCTGCACTTCAATCATTTGCAATGATAATTTCCCTCGATTTTCCAGACGATGTTTTTCGCCAATTCGAATATAGGTACTCTCATTCTTGCTGACCGTATATACATCGTCTCCACGTGTTACCGTTGCCGTGCCAGAGACTACAATCCAGTGTTCCGAGCGATGCTGATGGGCCTGCAAACTCAGGCGAGCCCCAGGATTCACCTCTATACGCTTCATTTTATAGCCAACCGCATTTTCTAACACCGTATAACTACCCCAGGGGCGGCGCACCGTCGCATGCGCCAGGTGCAATTCATCCTTACGCTGCTTAATAGCATCCACCAATTCGCGCACCTGCTGAGACTCGCCACGCTTGACCAGTAAAATAGCATCAGCTGTCTCCACAGCAACCACATCCTCCAAGCCAGCCGCAGCGATCAGTCGTGACTGACTACGCAACAATGAATTCTGACAATTCAGCGCCAGAACATCGCCACTTGTCGCATTACCATGCGCATCTTTTTCTGAGATATCGTATACCGCATCCCAACTTCCCACATCAGACCAACCGATACTTGCTGGAACCAATGACACCCGGGATGAGCGCTCCATCACACCATAATCAATTGAAATATTCGGCATAGATTCAAATTCATAGCGAACCACTTCCTGCCATGGCTCAGAAATCCATCGCTTTTGCATGCGCTCAATCACTTGCCATACTTCCGGCAAATAAGCCTTCACTTCTTCCAGCAAAGTGGATGCCTTCCACACAAACATACCTGAATTCCAGAAATACCCACCTTCAGCCAGCATCGCTTTGGCCACATCAAGGCTTGGCTTTTCAACAAAGCGCAAAACTTGTAAAGTTGAAGAGGAACCCTCTTTTTCAGCCTGAATATATCCAAAACCGGTTTCAGGAAATTCCGGGATTATACCAAAAGTCACCAATCGATTTTGACCTGCAGCTTCAATAGCTGTATGCAAACAAGCCTGAAAAGCAGAGACATCCTGAATCATATGATCTGCGGGCAGCACCACCATAATAGGGTCTTCATCATTCAAATGAAGCAACAGACTTGCTGCAACCGCAATAGCCGGCGCTGTATTGCGCCCGCATGGCTCTAAAATAGTATTTAGAGCAGCCAGATCGGCAAAAGCTTCACCTGTTGCGTGCGCTTCACTGGTGACAACCCAAACATCATCTTTGGAAATCAATGGACTCAGACGCTCGATTGTCGCATCCAGTAAAGTGCTATTACCGTCCAGCGACAAAAACTGCTTTGGTAACTGCTGCCGAGACACCGGCCATAAGCGACTACCTGAGCCACCCGCCAAAATCACGCCTTTTATTGTCATTATGTTCTCCCCCATCACAGCAGCAAACGCACCTACACCAGAAAAAAGAGCCCGCACAGTATATGATTTCATTTGCTTTAAAAAGCGGTTACAACAACCAATAATAAGCACCAAATATTGAAACATCGTCAAAAATGACGAAGCAGAACCCTAGCAAACACTTCCAATCATCACGTGACTATAATCACAAGCCGCAAACATTATAGTGATGTTGAGCAAGCCTTCGACCACCACACTTACATGCCACACCAGACAATACAAATCTGCAAAAAAAACATCAAATCCCAAAACCTGTCACATGTAATGCATGCAATAACTTCAACTTATAACCAACACTCCAAATTCAACTGGAATCATCTCTGGCGACAGGTAAGCTCAGCTACGTTATGATCGCATTCTCTGTCGTTACCCAACTTATACTGGCCGTTATGTACCTATACATTTGGCGCAGTGTCCTCCGTTCGCTGGCAACCACCAAAGCACTCAGAATCATCGTTGCCGGTATTGTTTTCACAAGCTGGAGCACAAGCCTCATGCCCTTATTTTTACGCAACAACTGGGCATCGCAGCTTACTGATGCGCTCAGCTGGTTGATATACCTCAATCTGGGATTTTTCTCTCTGGTGTTTGTGGGCGCAATCGTAAAAGACCTCGCCAGCTTTTTGCTCATGCTTTTGCATCGAGCCATAAAACACCCCCGGAAAAACATCGCCAACCCTGATCGACGCGAACTTTTCAAATACTCACTTAACGCTGGTATCATCGGCATTTCCGGCACACTCACACATAGTGGTGTTAAACAAGCCACGCAAGGTCTGATTGATAAAACAGTGACCATACCCATAGCAAACTTGCCAAAAGCACTGGAATCCTTGCGTATCGTTCAGTTTACGGATTTACACGTCGGCCCGACCATTAAAATAGATTATGTCGAAGAAGTAGTAGCACGCATCCAGTCACTGCGACCTGACGTTATTGTTATGACAGGCGACCTCGTCGATGGCTCTGTGAAACATCTGGAAAACGACGTTGAACCACTTCGCAATCTCACCGCAGCGTCAGGAAAGTTCTTTATTACCGGCAATCATGAATATCATTCAGGGGTTGAAGCATGGATGGATAAAATCAGGGATCTGGGATTCATCATATTATTGAATGAGCATCGCCTGTTTAGCTTTCAGGGAGAACCGTGGCTGCTGGCAGGCGTACCTGACTACCACGCCGAACGCTATTTCCGGCACATCAATCCGATCCGGCCAAAGCCATTCACGGCGCACCGAGTGTGGCGCTGAAAATCATTCTGGCCCATCAGCCGAAAAGTATCGAAGCCTCAACCAAAGCTGGATTTAATCTGCAAATCTCCGGCCACACACATGGTGGTCAGTATTACCCCTGGAACATCATCGCCAATATGGCGAATCCTTATTTGAATGGCTTATATCTGCATGAAAATAATTTACAGCAAAAAACATGGATTTATGTCAGCGCTGGAACTGGTTACTGGGGACCTCCGGTCCGCATTGGCACGGAACCGGAGATCACCCTGTTCAAGTTTAAATCAGTCGCGGAAATCTAAGGCCTTACCCGCAGGCCTTGGAAACACCGGATAAGTCACCGAAGGTACTTCACCGGTCAGCGTCTTCAAAAATGCTACAATGTCGGCTATTTCAGCTTTCGAAAGCGTTACATCCAGCTGAGCTTTGGCCATGATACGCACTGCTTCATCCAAAGATTCAACCGCACCATCGTGAAAGTATGGCGCCGTCATCGCTACATTACGCCATGACTGAACACGGAAATAGTGGTCATCACCATCGTTGCCGGTTACTTCCTTCCGACCTGCATCCACACCATAATTGAATTGCTGATAGGTATTGTTGGTAAATAAAGGTCCGCTGTGACAAGACGTACATCCAATCTCTGCGACTTTTTCCATACCCCGTTTGGCTGCCGGTGATATGTCACCTTCGCCACGTGCAAACTTGTCAAAGGGTGCATTCGGCGTCAGCAGTATCCGTTCAAAAGCAGCAATTGCTTTAGCCATATTATCAAAATTCAAACCTTTCTTGCCAAACACCTTATCAAACAATGGGCCATATCCGGCTTGCTGTAAACGAGCAACCAGCATATCCGCATCATCATCGGCCATTTCAACCGGATTCATTGGCGGGCCTTTGGCCTGATCTTCCAGCAAAGGAGCTCGTCCATCCCAGAATTGCGCTGACCAGAATGCCGCATTAAATGAAGTTGGCGCATTACGACCACCCCGCTGCCATTGGTGACCGATCGAGCGCATCTGATTATCCACACCCCAGGAACCCAGATTATGACAGGAATTACAGGAAATATTTCCACTCTTGGACAATGCAGGGTCAAAATACAATTGCTTACCCAGCTCGATTTTTGCGGCTGACATCGAATTATTCGCCGGCACATCCACCTTCTCCGGCAAAGGGCCCATACCTTCCGGAATAGCAACCGCTGAACTCGCCATGGCATTGGAAGATGTAAACACCATCAATGCACACATTATTGATAAACGTACTTTCATTAGTATCTCCTTTTTATCGATCTACATTCAATCTATAGCGAATCGAACCAATATTATGTTGCAAGACGTACTGATCAACCCTTCACCACATCTCGGTTAAACCCTTAGCTTGAATTATGCATCAGAACGGCCATAAACTTCCACGCTTTTCCAGATCACTTTTACAGCGCGCAATCTGTGCCTGGTAACGTGCTGATCTGGCTTTAACCTTGCGTGCCACCTGAACAAGCCATGACTTTTTCAGATAGGTTTTTCGTTTATAGCCACCATGACCTTCATGATAGGCTAAATATTGATTGTATGCATCCCATTTAGAAACACCCAGCGTTCGATAAGTATAATTCCCATACCACCCGATAAAATCGGTTACATCGCCGAAATCATCGCGATCAGCTCCCCAATTACCGGTTTTATCGATGTACCAGTCCCAGGTATCGTCTTTAACCTGCGCATAGCCGAAAGCAGAAGATTTTCGCCCCCATGGAATCACCCATAGCAGATAGTCTTTCGGGGCTTTAGCTTTGGCTTGAAAGTGTGACTCCTGATGGATAATTGCGAGTTGCACATGGATCGGTACCCCCCATTTTTTAAACGAATCATTGGCGTCATCATACCAGCCGCTTTTTTCCTTAAAAATCGCGCAGCCATCATCAAGATTACCCGGTGGTTGTTTGGCACACCCGACCGCCAGCATCACAATTAACAGAGACAATACCCGAACACAAATCATCAAACAGAACTTTGGCCTAATTGGAATAAATTCACTTTTTTTGCTCTAGCAATTTCGCCAGATCGGCAAAGGCGTTATAAGTTGAACTCACGTGCTCGTCGCGTTTGATTGATCCGTGCGCATCGGCTTCCAGCTGCCGTTGATGTTCATTGTCATGGCAATAAATGCAAAGCAACTCCCAATTGCTGCCATCGACCGGATTATTGTGATGATTATGGTCTTTATGGTGCACGGTAAGCTCTCTCAATTGCTTTCCTGCAAAATCACGACCGCATCGACCACACACCCAGGGAAACAACTTCAGCGCCTGTTCGCGGTAACCTGCTTGCTTCGAACCCGTACCATTCACCGACATAGACTCCTCCGATTTAACCTGTCCACGACCCATATCATAGATCGGTTATTTCTTTTACTCTAACCCCATTGTCCATCCACCCGTGGACGAATCAAGATCAAGGCATAAAGATAGAGGAATTGCATGAATGACGCGACCCATAAAAGTTGCGCTACCGCCACCAAAATCTGATAATAGTCACTGGCAAGCAGTGGCAGTATCACCCGGACGCATGCGCCCAGACACAGCAGCAGAAACATCAGCGAGACTCCCGTCGGTGGGTGAGCGACATTCCGTCCGGTGTGTCCCAACGATATTCGTGACATCATTCCCAGCGTCATCATACCGACACCACCGACCGCAAACGCATGTATCGCCAGCGATGCTGGAACAGCAAACACAAGCACCAGCGACTTAAGCGTAAAGCCGACAATGATCCACACATATGCGACATACAGCACCCATAACAAAGGCTTCTTCCAGATGCCATGCGTATACCAGCCGGATAAGCGAAGCGTATGCAGCACGACCAGTACCGCCGCCAATCCCCCCGTCACTTCGGGAACCACGAAGAAAATGTCGGCAATGGCAAATACCATGAACAACCCAAAACATGCCATATCCACCCACGCATGATTCCTCAGCGTCACGGCATAACCGACTCCGCGATCAATAAACATTGGCATCACCCTGCGTGAAAACACCAGAACCAGCGAAAGTATCATGTACAATCCGATAGCATTACCAATGCGTTGCCCGTCCTGAAATAACCCGAAAGCATCCAGTGAATACAACAGCTGACCCGGCAGGAAAAAGTAGAGCATGGACACCACGCCCATATTTGACCAAAGCTTCGCCTGCACAATCGGCACGGTCAGAGCAATCGATACAAGCACGATAAACAAACTATCCAGCATAGCCCCCGCTAATAGTGCCTGTTGGCCCGGAATCAATGCCGCCATCCGCGCCAGCACCCAAACAAACAACAAGCCTTGCAGCGATTTCCCATGCGGTGTCCGGATGTGCGTCCAGTTTCTCACTGCTGTGAGTAAGAAACCGGCAACAATGGCCAGCCCATAACCGTAAATCATTTCGTGCGCATGCCAAAGCGAGGGAGACTTGCCGCCAAACAGTCGGAGTGCGAATACTGACTCAGCCATCCAGAACGCCATACTGACAATGGCAAAACATGTCGCTGCCAGAAAGAACGGGCGAAAGCCTAACCGAAACAATGCAACACCACTGACATCCTGCTGCGGCTCTGCGCTATTACTTTTAATCATGTCAAATCATCCTCTCGCCTTGCGAAAACAGATTATAACCATGCATTAAAAAACACCTGCGGAATTAACCACCTGCTTATTTTTCATCTCCGGCAACTGAAAGGTTGCATGGCAAACAATGCAGTTATTCATGGTTTCTGCCAGTTTCAGCTGAATGGCTTTGACAGGTTGACCTTGCCCTGCCATGTCAGTGATATCATCCATGGCATAGTGGGTGCCAAAACCAAGCTTCTTGAATTCCAGAGGTAACTTGGCACGCAAGCTAAAATCAACAGTGGCAATAGCTGCACTGCCGATGGGTCGTGCCGCTGCCTCGACCGCTGCCAAATCTTCATTAGCCAGTGCTTCAACAATGGTTCGACTCGTTTCCAGTAACAGTCTCATTTCATTCAACACCATTTGCCGTTCAGCCGACCCCAGAATAACCGCAGTGCGACCATCGTCGCCCTTTTCAGTGTTTCCTAACACGACAAACTTTAATTCGGCAGCAATACAATCA
Source organism: Zetaproteobacteria bacterium CG_4_9_14_3_um_filter_49_83 (assembly GCA_002791545.1). Lineage (GTDB taxonomy): Bacteria > Pseudomonadota > Zetaproteobacteria > Mariprofundales > Mariprofundaceae > CG1-02-49-23. The sequence continues at coordinate 40,968 of PFXG01000065.1, read as the reverse complement.
ACAAAATTGCATGGCGCAACTGTTGTTTAATACATCTAGCTAACAGTCATATGTTATTATTTCAAATAAAAAACTTTCTCACAGAAAAACTGAGTACATTTTCGAGTCAAAATCAGAAGCTCAACAAAGAAACACGTGCCAAGAGAACAACACCGAACAACGAATAAGAAAGCGTCCTCCGATACCGAACAACGGGGCTATTGAACCGTGATAGATATCGGAGGAAGCGTATGATGCTTTAGTCGATTAAATCGGCCCAGTTGCGGAAATTAGGAATATCAACATTTGTTCTGCTGAACTGACCCTTCTCAACAGCCTCGGTATGACACTTATTGCATTGCGCCAGCGAACGAACTTTTGGATTATCTTTCACCATCTCGCGTGGAATCTCCATGTGCTTCTTCTTGATATAAGGCACTTCAGAAATACGCAAAGGTGTAACATCTTCAGGTATCGATTGGGTAATCTTGACTGAGCGCTTGAAGTGCCAAGTGGTCTCAGAAGCGTTCTCGGTCAGGAATGCCAGCACTTCCAGACGATCTTTCTCGGAAAGCTCGGCGTTATCGCCAAAATGATTTTCGAGCGATTTGGGTTCAAGTAACTTCTTCCAGGAACGCGAAGGCAGCAACCCGGGATGATAAGCATAATGACACTCGCCGCAGCTCGAACTGTATTTTTTATTCACAACGGGCTCGACACCTTTATGACGGGGAAAACCCAGAATATCATGAGCCATCGCTGTGGCGGGAATTGCCCATAGAGCAACAAGCAGAATTATCTTTTTCAATGTGTTCTCCTGTTGTATGTCCATACGACCAGCGTTATTTACTGCTAAGAAAGGAGAGGAAATCACCTTTCTCCTGAACCGTACACTCGCGTCCCAGTGTCCATTTACAGTTACGGTTAAACCACTTTTCGATCTTCTCTTCATCAGTAAAGCGTTCAGGATTTGCAGATGGTGCCAATGCCTCAATAATTTTCCCGGTTTTTGCATGGCTACCCTGCTTACTCAGGTCAGTGCCATGACACGTGGTACAGGAGCGGATGAGCGGCTCCTCATCCGAGTTGAATTTCTGTGTCCACATTTTTTCGCCATTCTCAGCTGAGAAACTTGCCGCACCTTCAGCCTGATAACGCTCCAATACTTTTGACAGCACACTATTATCAGCATAGACGGCAACAGCAGCACAACCAACAATTGCAGCACACAAGAGCAAAAGTTTTAAGTTACGCATATTAAAACTCCAGATAGATGGCCATACCCATCATGCTTGCACCGGCTATGCCGGCAGCCGCGTGACCGCCACTACCCATACCATATTTCTTCGGCCCCTTGGATACGGCATAAGCATAGGCGGAAGTCGCCAGAACCCCGAGCAGCATATGCGCCGTATCCGGATCAAGCAGACTTGGTTCAAGATCTTCCGTATGTTGAATAAAACCTGAAAGCACAGCCGCACCACCAAGTGCAGCCGCTGTGAGGCCCGCATAGTGATGAAATCCTTTCTTGATCGGCTGACCACGCAATGCCGGATTTTCGCTATCAGGAGCAGTCGCCGCCGTCAATAATGCCGTTAACAATGAGGCAGCTCCGAGATAGCCGTGCAATTTGTCGCCATCCATAAAGGGCTCTTCAAAGGGTTCCTCCGTTGAAGCAGCCATAGCTCCGACAGCAGCCGAATGCTCACCAGCATCGTTATGTGCAAGCTGAATCGTTTTGCTGTAATCAATTTGCGGGTAAAGATCAAGGTCACGCAGGGTGATCTCCCCGGCTGTTGCCTGAGTAGTCGCAATGATGGCAGCTGCAATGATGGCAGCTGCAATCTGTATCCATCTCATATTCACGCTTCCTTTTTTTGCTTATGATGGTTAACGCTCATATTTTCAATTTATCATGTCCATACCACATAGAGCGTAAAAAGTTCTCCTTATGCTGAATCGTAGCAATAATTACACCTAGCACATGCATCGCCACAGCAAACAGCAACATCTCCGGTAGCTGCCTGTGAATGCCTTTAGCCAGCAAGCCGACCTGGTCACTGATCATCACATGCATTTGCCAGAGTGGCCCCTCATATTCTCCCCACCCTTCATAAACCAGTCCTGAAAGGGTTATCATAGCAAGTAATATCAGCAGCATAAAAACCATCAGTGCGCCAGCCGGATTATGGCTGACATAATGTTTTGGGGCATTACGAAACATGCTTGCGAAATAAGCCATCGTCTCGGTCGGTGAGTAGATAAATGTTCTGAACCGGGCATTAATGCTTCCAATAAAACCCCATATAAATCGGGCTGTGATCAAGCCCATAACTACATAGCCAAACCAACTATGCAGAGCTTCAATATCGAAATCACCCGAGAGGTAAGCCAGAGTCACCATCACCACCAGACTCCAGTGAAAAATCCTGACAAACAAATCCCACTTCATAGGCGTTGACCCTTTCATCATACCTTCCTCATCAGGATTAATAAGCTCCTGCATGAATCAGGCACTGTTCCAATGAAATACCAAATCTCAGCAGCTCAAGAATGCGGCGGATTATTCCGCCCAGTAACGGCTTGTCAAAACAAGCTTGTGTAAAACCGAGGCGGAATGGCGCAGTTATTACGGTTGTCTAACTTTAGGGGTAACACTACTATCTTGCCCAATGCTGCACACTATGATGATCTGCCATGGCCACTGCCTCATCCAATCCTTCTTACTGTTGGCTGAACGATAATGAACCGGAAAACTTCTGAAACTAACGACTCCGGGACAGCACCGGTGTTGCGCACCCACAATCTTGCCCTCCATTTTGATGAAGGTCGCACCAAAGCTCTGGATGGTGTGGATATAGAAATATTCGAAGGTGAGTTTGTTGCTATTACCGGCCCGAGTGGCTGTGGCAAATCGAGCCTGCTTAATCTGATCGGAACACTCGACAACCCCACGAAAGGTGAGCTTTTTTTCTGCAATCAACCCTATTCAGCATTGCAAGACCTTTCAGAATTCCGTCGTGAGCAAATCGGTTTCGTTTTTCAGTCTTTTCATCTAATCCCGACACTAACCACACTGGGCAATGTACTGGTACCCACCATCGGCCGCAGCAGTGATCACAATGCCATAGACCGTGCCAGTGATCTGTTGAAACTGATGGGGCTGGAATCCCGCTTGAATCACTTTCCCGGCCAGCTTTCCGGCGGTGAGCGCCAGCGCGTGGCTATTGCCCGGGCACTGATCAACGATCCGGCCTTTATTCTGGCGGATGAACCCACCGGCAGCCTGGACTCAACCAATGCTACGCATGTACTCGATGTGATTGCCAATATGCGGCTAAAAAAATCACTGACCATCGTCATGGTAACGCATGACCCGGTCGTTGCCGCCAAAGCCGATCGTGAAATCTGTATGTGCGACGGTAAAGTTATATCCGGTAGCAGGAGAAACCCATGAACCTGTTACGTTTTGCTTACGATAATCTGACCCGCCGCCCTGCGCGAACCACCCTGACCATGACTGCCATTTCACTTGGTATCGCTGCCATCGTCGCACTCACGGCGATTGCCTGGGGCTTTGAGGCTAGCTGGCAAAAGGCTAACGATGCTCGTGGTACTGATCTGATTGTGACCCGGCTCGCCAGTGAAAATACCATGCCATCCCCGTTTATCGCGGAAAAAGTCAGACCGGCCCTGGTCAATTTACCACATGTGCGACAAGTCGTTGGCTTGCTCAGTGAAATGCTAACCGTTAGCTACGATGCTCCGCCAATGTTTGTTTTCGGCTGGGAATTTAATAGTTATCTATGGGAACACCTGCAATTACTGGAGGGGCGCTGGCCGGAAAGCCGAAATGAACCAGTGATTGTGATCGGTACACTGGCGGCAGAGCTGTTGCATAAAAAAACCGGTGACATGATTGAAATCGAGGGCGTTGAGATGCCTGTTGTCGGCATCTTTCAGAGTTCCGCTCTGGTAGAAAATGGAGCACTGATTTTAACCTTGCAATTGGTACAACAAATCACTGATAAGACCGGCAAAGTCAATGTGCTGAACTTACAGCTCGACAGCTCCGCTTCAGATTCCGATATTGCAAATATCAAACAACAGGTAAGAGATACCCTACCCGGTTATACAGCAATAACCTCAGGTGAACTGGTCAGCCAAAATGCTGTAGTTCGTATCTCCAAAGCAATGAGTAATGCTACCATCCTGATTGCCAGTCTCGTAGGCGCTCTGGTGGTATTCAACACCATGCTGATGAGCATCAGTGAACGCACACGCGAAATCGGATTGTTGCTGGCGCTTGGCTGGCATCCACGCACCGTCATAAAGCTGATCGTCAGTGAGTCCGCCATGCTGACTTTCGCTGGTGGAATCATCGGCATTATTCTGGGTGTTTTACTCACCCGAGGATTAGAACATATCGAATTGATGCGCGGAAAAATTGATGCAGTCTTCTCTTTTCCCTTCCTGCTTGGCGTACTCGCGCTATCCATCGTCCTCGGTATTTTCGGTGGCCTCTATCCTGCCATCAAGGCTGCTCGCACACGTCCTTCACAGGCATTAAGGCAAGAGTGATTACTTCTCTTTTAATTTCCCTACTGCTCTGCATGAGCAGCACAAGCACTATGCATGCTGAAGAATCAGTCGATGCCGTAGCCTTGGCCAGACAGATGGTCAAACTTCATCAATCCAGCGGATTTGAAGCACGCATGCAGGTTGAAGTAAACGATGCAGACAAGCGTATGCATCTACCATTCAAGGTGGCCGTCATCGGAGAAATCACATTGGAAAAGCAACGTCTGCTGTTGCGTGGTATCTCCCCACGCAAGGTACGTGAGCAAACATTTGCTATCTTAGCTACAGCCGATGCACCCGCCAGAGTGATAAAATCGACACAAGATAAACATAGCGCTGCTGACCCGTATTCTCCCCTCTTCGACTCCGGCCTGATACTTTGGGATTTACTGGCACCCTGGTGGGGCTGGGCAGAGCAATCTGTGATCGGGAGTGATACGTTTGATGATCACCCATGCAGCCTGATTCGTTCACGTACATCTCAAACTGAAAACCCGATTAGCGAAGTCATCAGTTGCGTCGATACAACAACCGCTCTGGCCTGGCGCACACAATTATTCGACAAGCAACACACGCTGTTGCGCACTATCACGGTCAACTTAGCCATGCGTAGCGAGTCCGGTATGCTGGTTGCCAGAGCACTAACCGTTGAGGTGCCCGGCATCAGTAACACCATCATCACTGTTTATGCTGGTGATGAGCACTACCAGATTAAGCCCGATACATTTTCCATACTTGAATCAGCCCCGGAGGCTGAGCAATGAGTAAGCGCAGAGCAATGGCATTCCGGGTTGAAGAGGATTTATCCGGCAACTGGTGTCATGGCGAAGCTGTAGCGACCAGCCAGATGGAAGCGATCAGCCTGGTTACGCCGGTACTGGAAGCGTTTTTTATGCGCACTGTTGCTGATGCCTTAACACGCCCTTATCAGGCCGATGAACTTTCTCAGCGCTGCCTCGATTTCATCCGTGAAGAAGCCAATCATTCACGGGCACACAGGGCTTTTAACAAGGCCCTGTTAGTGCATCTGGGCAGCAATCCGCCCGGTCTGGCGATGGTCGAATCACTGCTTCAATACGTACGCAAACATCTCTCGCTCTCTTCACAACTGCTGCTTGCGGCAGCCCTTGAGCATTTTGCGGCGGTGATGTCGCAGGTCTATGTCGAGACAGAGCAACATCTCAATATGAGTTCGGCATACGCACGTGACATGTTTGCGATGCACGCACGCGAAGAGTTGGACCATTGCTCGGTGGTGTTTGACCTCTGGTTCAGCCGTGGCGCAACAGGCCTGCTCAGTCGAATGATCGTGTTGCTATCCATTCTCATGGTTGGTGGCATCTACGTCGCAGTTTCACTGCCATGGATTCTCTATCGCAGAAGCGGGCACAGCATCTTTGCCACGCTAAAAAGCTTTGGCTATTTCATCCGTTGCAACGGGCGGGAAATCATATCCCGCGTTCCGCTGCGTACGATCTTCGCTTTTGTACGCCGTGATTACCATCCGGACAATCTGCACAAAGCGTAACCAGCCCCCCCTGCAAGTCAGTGATATAAACCGCTCCCGCACACCCACTTACAGTCCGGCAGCATTATCCGCTGAATGCCGCTGAATGTACTTTACTTTCATATTTATGCCTCTCATGAATCAACATATTTTCAATGTGAAAGCACACCTACATTTTCTGAGCACAAATTCTATCCAACAAACGATCTCAGAACAGCCATCAATTTTTTCGAATGTCCGCTTTTCCGCAGTAGATTCTTCTATTCTCGGACAGCCTCCTGGCTGCTCATTCAATCGCTGTCGCTAACGTGATATTCCACCACGCGGTAAAAGCCTGAAAATATCGACGCTGATGGCTCAATACGATGAACAGACTTACCATGTCTTGCTGCTGCCAGGTTCAGCTTCTCATCGAGATCTTCATGCCAAAAGCCCGGCAGAAATGGTTCCAGCCTGCCGAGCAAGCAACGAAAAGGCATAAAACGATACAGCCAGTGTCGGTTGGGAAGCGGGCCGTATTCCGTGATCATAAAATGTCCGCCGGAACGGATGACTCGCAGCATTTCAGACAGGGTATGCTCTCTGGCTTCGGACGGCATTTCGTGCAGAAGAAAAAAAAGAACGACGTGATCAAACACATCACTGGCATAAGCCAGACACTCGGCATCCATGCGTGCGGCAAAGAGTGGCGTATCGACGCATTTCCGGCGTGCCAGTGCCAGCTGATCCAGTGAAGCATCCATAATATGCAGGCCATGCTTAGTCTGCCGTGCAAGCGACGGTGTCAGCTTGCCGTAAACACAGGTCAGTTGCAGCGCGCTCTCTCCATCTTGCGGCTGATAACGGGCCAGTGTGGCATCCATTAACTTCTGATACTGGCCGAACAAAATCGCATTGATAATCGGCTGGTGATCAAAAAACCATATACTTCGCTTCCACAAATAAGCCCACCAATAATGACGCGCCAGATACCATGGCACACCATCGAGGAATTTTTCATAGAGAGCCATGGCTTATTTCCTGATCAGCTGATATCCCAGTTCAAAACGGCCATTGCGATGCGGCACAAAAAGCGGCTCATCGGCTGGCCACTGCCAACGCACTGCCGGAAAAAGTTTTCGCATAGCCAAAAGATCACAGTGAAACGGTGGCCCACCCTCGGCACCGGTTTGCATAAACAAAGCCAGCAGGTGACCACCCGGTTTCAGCCATTCATAAAGTTTTGCTTCATAGGGCTGTCGCTCATCGGGCTGGATGGCGCATAAACAGGTTTGTTCATACACCACATCAAACAATGCTTCAGGCTGATAGGTAAACAGATCGCCAAGAATCACCTCACCTTCGAGACCTTCTTGTGCCAATTGCTGCTTAAGATGTGACACGGCCGAAGGCGCGATATCAATGCCCGCCACTGAAAATCCGTGACCGACCAGATACACCGCTTCGTGACCACGGCCGCAGCCGGGAATCAGCACCCTGGCCGGTGCTGTAAGCAGCGCGCTCAGCCAGTGATCGATTGCCGGACTGGCGCCGCCTCGATCCCAGCCTGTTTCACCCTGTTGATAGCGTTTTTCCCAATCATTCATGGATCCTCCCGCTGCCGCTTGCGTCTTTAACTATTACTGACGATACGCCGCGTGGCACTGGATACAATAATTCATCGTTTTATTCAGTGCGCGCAAGGATTTCTTTTCGTCACCGCTTTCCAGCACCTCAGCAAGTTCACCGGCACTTGCATGGAAAGCCGTACCCAACTCCATGAATTGCTCATTATTCATACCTTTGCACATGCCCATCCCGGCACCTTTACCTAAGCCCATACCACGCCCAGCGCCCTGTCCACCACCCATACCCTGACGCATGGAAAGTTCATTTTCCGCAACTTGTGATGCCTTATCAAATTCACCTTCTGCCATAGCTGCAATGATGTCGTTGATAGCCTCAAGATGGGAGCGCATACGTGCCAGATGTGTTGATTTCATCTGTTCGGGAATACCTGCTGATTCCCGTTCATCCAACATTGGGGCCATGTTGTTCCCCATGTTGTTCCCCATGTTGTTCCCCATGTTGTTCCCCATGTTGTTCCCCATCATTTTACCCTTGCCCATCCCCTGCCCCATACCCGGGCCAGTCTGTGCATCCGCTGCAAAAGTATTCCCTGAGAATGCAGTTAAACCCAGTGCAATCACTAGCGCCAAAAATTTCATATTCGTCTCCTTTTCCAGCTTATTCCGGCAACACCGGCCGTGCTCTTTCCGTTCCCTTGATCAAACGAACTAAAATGACTGCTTCCAGCGCCAGTCCGGCCATCGCTATCGCACCAAGCTCATGGTGGCTGAGCCATTGGCAAAGAAATACCCAGGCAACAATCAACAAAAGCACCAGCAGGCCGGTGATACCCTGTAACAATTCCCGCGCAATAACGGGTAGGCGAGAGGCCAGACGAAGCAAAAAACGAAACGGTGAGAACAACACCCTCTCAAAAGCAGTAAACCAGGCAGCGCGCTTCAACAGCAACCATCCCAATCCGATAACCGCCAGCGCAAACAGTCCGTAATCGACAATCAGCCAGGTAAAATCGATACCATCCATCCAGTCCGGCGGCTCTTGCCGCTCGGTATAAGCTTCACCTTTATCCAGCGGATCAGCGAAGGCCAGCGAAGGTAGAAAGCCAAATACCCATGCGAATTTAAACACAACTACTCCGGCGCTTTTCATCCTTCGCATGAAGTTATCTCCAGTTTTTGCTGTTCTTCAAATGAACGCATGGCATTTAAGCCTATGGTCATAGCCAGCACCATGCCGCCTGCTGCTGTTGCATGCCAGCCGTGCGTATTCAGCCAGTGGCAGCTCAGCAGATAGCCAACCAGCAGCGGGGAAAATGTCAGCAACTGGCGAAGAAAACCGTATCCGGCAAACAGGCGCAGCAGTAAAAAATTGACCTGCTGCAACCAGCTTAATTTTCTTTGATAGCTATACCAGCATCCAGCAGTGACAGCCAAAAGAAGCAGTATATCCAGCAGCATCATGACTTGTTCGGGATCTCACAAACGGTCGGTGGCGTCAGCAGGCGCAGAACAATCCACAATAACGGCCAGCTGTGCCAGAATACATCGAAGATATCCAGAGGGCGTGTTAATTCGCCCTGCATCAGCATGCGTGCTTTCTCGACCAGATGCGGTTCCGGCGTAAACGGCGCCAGCCCCAACAACAGGGCTGCCACCACCAGCATATGCATGGACGGGCAATACAACATACGGGCTAACATGTTCCGGTAAATTCCTCGTATGCCTGCAATGCCTCAGCTGCATACATCAGGGATGGTCCACCACCCATATAAATGGCCATGCCCAGCACTTCCATTAATTCCTGACGTGTTACACCTAGCGCAATCAAAGCCTTCACATGAAATCCGATACAGCCCTTGCACTGGCCGGATACACCGATGGCCAAGGCTATCATTTCCTTGGTTTTCTTGGACAGTGCCCCATCTTCCAGGGCAGCTCCGGCCATCGCCGAAAAGCCTTTCATCACGTCCGGGATTTCCTTGCGGATATCACCAATAGTTGAAGATAATTCACTGGTTAGTTTTTTGTAAGAATCACTCATTGCTTATCCTCCACGATCTTTTTCTAGGGGACCCCCTGAGCAGGAATGACCCCACTCAGGGAGGGAGAACTTATTTCAAACGTTCAATACCCATACGCTTGAGAAATGCCTTCTCAATAAAGGGTTCTGAAACACCTGTTTTCATTTTGCGCATAAAATATTTTTCAAATCCAACCTTGGCCACATGAACCCAGGCTCCACCTTTGGCCCAGACCATATTACGTGGTGGAATCTGTGGATAAGCCACCAGTGCAACGCCGCCATCACCAAAATCGGCCAAACAAATTGCCCCCCATGTGCCACTCTTCTCAGGTGCTTCACTCTTCAGATCATGGATAATGTTATGCACAATAGCTGTTGTCATGGTTTCAATCATGAAGCCCGTTTTCGGCGTACCCACCGGCAATGGCGTGGATTCTACCGGCGGAATCGCCACGATCACACCCGTACCGAAAATATTCTTGAAGTTCGGGTTTTGCTGAAAATCGTTGATCATCACAAAGCCCATCGGATTCACCAGACCTTCACAATTGGCAACCGGACCAACACCACGGAACGGTGGCATCAGCATGGCAAATGTATGCTCCAGTGAACCTGAATTGACCACCGCGCCATGCCGGTCCACTTCTTCATAATCAAGCGTATGTTCGTGCACGGCCAGAGTTTTACAGTTGGTGATAAATTTAATATCACGCTTTCTGAATTCCGATTCAAGCAATGCTTTGGAATCTTCAACACCACCAAGTCCCAGATGACCGATGTACGGTTCAGGCGTAATAAAGGTCATAGGTACTTTATTGCGGATTTTCCGTCGGCGTAGTTCTGTATCCAGAATACAGGCATACTCATAAGCTGGCCCAAAACAGGACACGCCCTGCACAGCACCGACAACAATCGGGCCGGGATTTTTGCAGAATGCTTCAAAGGCTTCATGCGCCTTGACGGCATGGTCGACATGGCAAATTGAATGGGTGTGACCTTCAGGTCCCATGCCCTCAATAAGCTCGAAAGCTAAACGCGGGCCTGTGGCCACAATCAGGTAGTCATAATCCAGCATCTGGCCATTACCCAGGCGAAGTCGGCTCTCATCGGCTAAAATCTCATCCACGTCAACGGAGAGGAAGTTGATGCCTTTTTTATTCAGATAAGGCGAGCACTGAAAACTAATCTGTTCCTTGTCACGCCAGCCAACAGCGACCCACGGGTTGGATGGGGTAAAGTGGAAATAATCCACATTCGATACCACCGTGACTTCGTGCTCACCACCGAATTTTTTCAGGGCATCTTTCATTTCATAAGCAGCAGGCATGCCACCGATTCCTGCTCCCATAATGACTACATGTGCCATATTATTGGTCTCCTTCCGGGGCATCTTGCCCTGATTATTATTGCCTGCCCTTGTTCAAGGAAACAGTCTGTCGGAAAGGGCGAGGTCTCCCTCGCCCTACCCATCCACATAACCATCCGGGTGTTTTGATAAAAAGGCTATGTGAAAAACAAGACAGGCGCCCGGTGATTGCCGGACGCCTGTCAGAAATCGTTATCTGTTATTGCTTGCCGCATGTATTGAAACCCAGCAGGGGGTACAACGGGCAGAACTTAATCAAGGATGTCAGTACAAACACCGCGCCTGCACCCACCGCCACCCAATTCCAGGGTTCAGCAATTCCGGCCAACAGTCCGGCAAGAATGAGCGCTGCGCCAACCACACCTCTTAAAATTCGATCTATGCCACCTACGTTTGCTTTCATAATTCTCCTCCATAATCCCCGTGCAGAGATTTTAATATTAGCGAATAATAATACCCTAATTATTTAATGTCTGTAACAAAGTCACACAGACAATGAATCCGCTAATAAGTGAAGTTGCTTTCTATTCAGAATACGAATTTCGCCTCGACTCAGAGCGACCATGCCATCGGATTCAAAGTTTTTAAGCATACGGCTAACGACTTCGCGTGCCGTTCCAAGCTCCGAAGCCAGCACCTGATGCGTGCAATTTACGGTACCTGTTTCATCCTCATCACGGCGCAACAAAATATCGGCAACCCGGGCATTGATGCGGCCAAAAGCCACATTCCCGATCAACAGCATCATATCGCAAATGCGCTGACCGATGCTGGCCATGGCCTGAACACGAAATGCATCCGAAGTAATCAACAGCCGTTCGAACAGCGCTGGCGGTAGCAACACCAGTTGCACATCTTTTTCCACCACAGCTTCTGCCGGATACGGTTGATGCCCCATCAGACAGGTTGTCGTCAACATACAGTTCTGACCGCCTTCCACACGATAAAGCAGAATTTCACGACCTTCAGAATCAATTTTATGCACGCAGATTGAACCGGAAATCACCAGCACATAGCCACGGCAATCGTCACCTTCCCTGAACAGGAAATCGCCTCTGGAGAACGTCATCACTTTGATGTTGCTTAAATCTCTGCAAAGGGCTTCATCTTTGATTGAAGCCAGCAAAGGAAAAAGTTCAATCCAGCTCGACATGGCCATCAAATATCAGATACAGCCTTTAGCGCTGATTGCAGCAAGGGTCTTGCTTCTTCAACCAGACAACTGAGTTGTGGGTTATCGATCATACCAACCATAGCCAATGGATCGATAATTGAAATCACGGTTTCGCCCGCCTCATTTTCATAGACGATCACATTGCATGGCAGCAACAATCCCAGTTCCGGCTCAAGGTTGAGTCCATGATTAGCCAGCTTCGGATTACACGCTCCAAGTATCACGTAGGCAGAACGATCCACATCGATCTTCTTTTTCAGTGTTTCTGCCACATCGATACGCGTCAGGATACCAAAACCGACCTGCTTCAACGCCTCGGTAACTGCCACTTCGGCGGCTTCAGCTGATCCGTTATAAACCACTCTCATGCCATAATCTTCACGCATTAGTTTCTCCCTTTTTCAATCTCAAAGCCAGCTTGTGACCAGGCCATCGTACCGCCGCTGACATTGATCAGATTAGCATGTCCGCATTCGCGTTGCAGAAACATCACAGCCTGTGCCGATCTGCCGCCAGAGTGACAGATGAAATATACATCTCCCTGCTTTGGCACCTCATGCGCACGTGCGGCCAATGCATTCAGCGGAATCAGGGCAACACCCGGAACATGACCCTGAGCATATTCCTCCGGCGAACGCACGTCGATCATGATACATGGCGGAGCACTCTTCTCATGCCCGGCCAGCCAGAGCGGATATAACGTTTTTACATCGGTTGATTTCACCATCATGGCACCACCGGATACTCAGCTGCCTTCCAGGCGCTGAAGCCACCAACAACATTTTCAATATTTGTGAAACCTTTTCCGGCCAGTAATTTTGCTGCGCTGGCTGATCGGCGACCGGAATGGCAATACACGTAGACCTGTTTGTTATGCGGAATCTCGGCGATATGTGCCGATAAATCCTGAAGCGGTATATGCATCGCGCCCTGAATATGTCCTGCGTCATATTCATCAAGGGTTCGCACATCTATAAAAACAAATGGAATAAATGATTTTTCGCCTTGCGTCCAATGTTCATAAGCGTGTTGCACAGGCGTATCTTCATATCCGTCAGCCGTCTTCTCACCCACACCGCAAGCTGATACCATCCATGGAAAACCGGCGATGAGCATGAGACCCAATAAGAATTTCTTCATATCATTTCTCCTGTTTTGTATATTTTATAAATCACTATTTATGTTCAATTCTTTACGTATCAGTAACTGAAAGCCTTTATCAACATGAGCACCGATATCAGTGTCAAAACCACACTGAACACCTTCTGCAAATGCGTCGATGAGTATTTTTTAGCAATCACGCTACCGGCCCATGAACCCAGAGTGGCCAGTCCGACAATCAGCACAACCGGATACCAGTCAAATCTGAGGCTGTCCGCATAACTCAGGGTGGCGACCAGCGAGTTGGAGATAATCAGCACCAGCGAATGTGCAATAGCCGACTGGTAACTGCCAACACCGAGCAGCAAAAGCAGAGGAACAATGAGAAACCCGGCACCGACGCCCAGAAGACCTGTCACCAGGCCTGTCGCGATGCCGGCCAACATGGCTTTACTGCAATGGCATGGCTTGCGACCGGCCAGCGCGCAGATCAGCTTCATATGATCAGTACTCGTCCACCAGGCCACCAGCAGCACCAGAGAAGCAAACAGAATGGACTGAGCCTGATCGGAAATACCCAGCCCGATATTCGCCCCTGTGACGCCGCCAATCAGTCCACCAAGTGCAAAAAACCGATGTAAACGCCAGTCTATCAGCTTCCATCCCTTCATCTGAATCAACGAAATCAGGCTGACCGTTGCAACAATCACCAGACTGGTCGCCACCGCCTGTTTAAACGGCATCCCCAGGCCATAGCTTAAAAGCGGCACCGCAATCATGCCGCCTCCTGCTGCAAACAACGAAAGCAGCAAACCGATTAATGGCGCAGCCAGCCACAAGGAAATACTCATGCCCTGACCCTAATCCTGATTATTCAAGAGTTTCCTCAGATTGCATCAGGCACCAGTCTTGACGGGTAAGCCGGCACCCTTCCATGAGCCCATGCCACCGGAGAAATTATAGACATTTTCGATCCCGGCTTTAGCCAGTGTGGTCGCAGCAACTGCCGAGCGGTTACCCGAGGCACAGATCACCACAACCGCCCTGTCCACCGGCACCTGATACAGATGCCTGGTAATCTCACCCAGTGGGATATGCATCGCTATCGATGCATGGCCGGAACGCCACTCACCATCACTGCGCACATCAATCAACACATGTGGCTCGTGCCGGAAACTCATATAATCGCTGGCCGACATGGTTTTGACGCCGGATAATTTCGGTGCAATCAGCCTGCGCCATAACATCCAGAAAATGAACGCCGTCATCAGAATATAGCCAAGGTTTTGCTGAATCATATCCATCTAAGTGGAACTCCTGTCACTGTTTTTCAAATAAAAAAGCAGGCGCGAACGGGTCTGCACAAGGGGAGGGGAGTTGGAACCCGCCCGCACCTGCTAGCGGTTTAGCTCAAGCGTATTTCATTCCCAGCCTGGCTAAAATCTTTTCCATCAAGCACCACTGCGTGAAACCGGACTGTAGCAGATTGGCACCAACAAAAGCGGTGAACCAGAGCCATGTCGGCTCACCCAGAGCGACACCGTTATAGCGGAATGCAAGGTATAAGCTTAATAGAATAAATGTTCCGGCAATAATGCGAATAGCGCGGGGTATAGTCATAAATATCTCCTTTGGTTTTTTTATGAATTTGAAGTTGGGCAAGGCTCAGCCGTATCAAGTTTATTGCGTTGCCATAAGTAATACATCAACGGCGTGATAAACAGCGTCAGTATCGTCGCTGCCAATGTACCGAAAGCCATCGAGACACCCAGTCCACCGAACACCGGATCGCTGATCATAATGGAAGTACCGGCAATCACCGCCAGCGCGGTGAGCAGAATCGGCCTTGCACGCACGGC
This sequence comes from Zetaproteobacteria bacterium CG_4_9_14_3_um_filter_49_83, assembly GCA_002791545.1. Lineage (GTDB taxonomy): Bacteria > Pseudomonadota > Zetaproteobacteria > Mariprofundales > Mariprofundaceae > CG1-02-49-23. Next base: position 25,810 of record PFXG01000065.1, on the reverse strand, counting down.
ACCGGCCTCAAGCACGGCGGTTTTCACATCGTGCCCCTGTTTCCGGTAATCCAGAATAAAATCAATCAACAGGGTGGAGTTACGCACAACAATACCAGCCAGCGCAATCATGCCGATCATTGAAGTGGCGGTAAAAGGCTGGCCGGTGATCCAGTGGCCGGGGAAAATGCCGATCATAGTCAGTGCCGTTGGGGCCATCACCAGCATCGGCAAAATAAACTGGCCATAGTAACCCACCATCAACAGATAAATCAGCACCAGTGCTACAATGAATGCAGCGCCCAGATCACGGAACACATCAAGCGTCAGACGCATTTCACCATCCCACAACATGTGATAGCCAAAGGTGTCTTGCGGTGCCGTATCGGTAAAACGCATACCACCGGTTTTAAGCTGAGTTCCCGGCTGCACCTCACTGCCATCGAGCTGCCAGTCCATTTCCAGCAAAGAATAAACCTGCGATCCCTGTTTTGGCTCGGCCGTCACATACACCACCGGATGCCCGTCTTTACTGAGCACCGGTTTAGCCGCTACAGACTGTTCAACTGTTGCAATGACAGATAACGGAACAGGCCCATTGGCTGAGCTGACGTGAATCCGGTTCAGGTCCTGCACTTGCGCCCGCAGACGTTTGGGCAGCTGCACATGCAAGTGAACAGCATGACGTTCCTGTGCCATATGCACATTGCCAAAGTTGTAGCCGCCGAGAAAATCACGCAGTGCGCCTTCAACCTGCCGGGTGGAAATCCCCAGCCTGGAAGCTTTTTCCTTATCGATGCGGACATTGAACTGGTGCTGGTCTTCACCAACAGAATCATCCACGTCTGTCACGTCATAGGTGCTTGAGAAAACGTCCCTGACCTGACCGGCGATTTTTCGCTGCGTGTCATAATCCGGCCCGTAGATTTCAGCCAGCAACGTCGCACGGACCGGCGGTCCCGGTGGATCTTCAACCAGCTTGATCGAAACTTTCGGGTTAGCCTGTATCACGGGCTCCAGCATGTCGCGAATCTGCAAGACGATTTCAGCCGAGCGGATAGATCGCAGATGCTTATCCAGCAGATTGACACGAATTTCACCCAGATGTGGCGCTTCGCGAAACAGCGCTGCACCGCGCAGCATGCCATTAAAATCGATAGGGCCCGCACGTCCGGCAAATGTTTCGTAATCCAGTACCATCGGATGCTGACGCAGCACATCGCCAATTTCGCGTGCCAGTTGATCTGTATCCTCAAGCGTTGAGCCTTCCGCCAAATCAAGCGTGATATTGAACGTATTCTGATTGCCCTTGGGTAACATCTTCAGCTCAACCGTACCCGGCGTCATCGGACCATTAATACCGGCCGGACGGATAAACTGCCAACCCGGTTGCAACATGGCGCCCACAAACAGCACCAGCACAATCAGCCAGAATATACGACGAACCAGTGGCTTTTCGATCAACGGAACGGCTATCCGCATATATGTGCGATGCACCCAGTCCTTTGGCAGCTGATCTTTTTCTTCCATCGTCGGTTCAACAACCTTGCATGGCATCCAGCGCAAAGCGATCCACGGCGTGAAGGCATAGGCAATAATCAGGGATGCCGCCATCGCCAGCGGGGCATTAAATGGAATCGGTCCCATGTACGGGCCCATCATACCGGTGACAAAAGCCATCGGGATAAATGCCAGAATCACAGCTATTGTCGCAATTATGGTGGGTTTACCGGTCTCATTGGTGGCTGTGATAATTAATTTAGCCTTATCACCCAGGGTTTTAACTCCCTGATGTAAGTGCCGGTGAATATTTTCGATGACGACAATTGCATCATCGACCAACAGTCCCAGCGCAAGAATCAGCGCAAACAGCGTTATGCGATTAATTGTCTGGTCTGCAAACAATCCAATCGCCAGCACTACAAACAAAATCAGCGGAATATTCAGCGTTACAATTGCCGCTTCGCGCCAGCCGAGGAACAGCAGTAAAATCAGAATCACCGTAGCAATCGCAATACCCAAATGCTCAACCAGCATATTCACAGCTGCATCGGCGCGCTCACCCGAATCACGCGTGATATCCACACGCACATTATCCGGAATAAAATCACCCTTTAATGATTCCAGCTTTTCCCGGATCAGACTCGTAACCACCACTGCATTGGTGCCGCGCTTCTTCGATAACTCAATCGAGACAGCAGGCGTTTCCGCTTCACCGGTCATGGCTACATTCGCCGCCGGACCAAAACCGATTCTATGCAATTGATCTATTTCTGAAGGGCCATCGGTGACATCTGCGACATCACGTAAATAAATCGGTTTGCCCTGACTATCACCGACAATCAGCATACCTACATCCGACGCACTTTGCAGATAGCCTTCAAGCCAAACCTTGGTCACCCGATTACCACCGACCAGAACGCCCATCGGACCACCGGCATTGGCCGCTTTAAATACGGCGCGCAACTGATCCAGTGTAATCTGATAAGCCGCCAGTCGTGTCGGATCGAGTTCCACACGAATTTCATGATTACGGCCACCGATAATGTCAGCCACGGAGACGCCTTTCAGCGGTGCCAGTTGCTCACGCACACGTTCTGCCAGACGTTTCAGTGCCAGCCCATCCATATCATTGGATGACAAGGTAATCACCGAAACCGGCACATCGTCCACATCCATCGGTTTGATCAGTGGTTGCGAAGCACCTGACGGAATTCGGTTCAGGTTGTGCATGATACGATCGTATAATTTAACCAGACTGGCTTCTTTATCCTCACCAACCTTGAACATCACCGTCACCACACCCAGTGAATCCATCGCCGTACCAAAGGTGTGATCTACCCCGGTCATTTCGCGCAGCACCATTTCCATCGGCCGGACAATCAGATTCTGCACTTCCTCAGGACTCGCCCCCTGCATCTGCACGATTACATTAGCGGCAGGTACATCGATTTGCGGATTTTCCTCACGCGGCGTTACAGAAAGCGCCACCAGACCAATCAGAAATATCAGTATGCTGACAATCGGCGTTAAATTACTGTGCATCGCCGCACGGCCGAGTTTCCCTGCAATATTCAGTGACATGCCTGCCATGGATTTGTTTTCCTGCACCTTATTGACCTGCTGCAACAGGTAATACTTTCATACCGCTTTGCAACGGCGTTGCCCCTGCCTCCTTCCATGCAATCACATCACCGGCATGCAGACCCGCCAATACTTCGAGCTGACCATCAACGGGCGCACCCAGTCGAATCTGTCGATAATGCGCTACCTGTTGCGCATCCAGAACATACACCGCATGTAAGCCGGCCTGCGTGACCAGTGCGGCCTCGGGAACCATAACACTGTTTCTCACACCGATGCGGAATCCTGTCTGGGCATACATGCCCGGATGTACATCTTTATCCGATGGCAGAGCCACTTTAATAAAAAACTGATGGGTCACCGGATCAGCCGCCTGCACGATCTGCCGCACATGGCCATTGAATGTCTGGTTCAGCGCCGGAATATTCACATCGACGACATCTTCCTCATGCAAGGTCCGTACGTACTGTTCGGAAACATAGGTCTCAACCAGCAAACTGGAAGGGTCTTCAATCACCACAATGGTTAATCCCGGTGAAGCCAGGTCGCCTTCGCTTAATCGTTTATCAACCACCACACCGGCCACGGGCGAGCGCACCTCAGCATAACTTAGCTGATTGCGGGCCTGCTCGACTTTTGACTTGGCCTGTTTGTAGCGCAGCTCCACTCTGGCCAGCTGCTGTCTGGTCACGGCTTCCACTTTCATCAATTCGCTGTAGCGCTGAAAATCCGCCTCGGCATCCACCATTTCAGCTTTCGCCTGAATAAACGCCTGCCTGGCATCGACCGGATCGACCTGCACCAGCACCTGACCGGCTTCAACCCGATCGCCCTCGCGCACCGATAATTTGCGGATATAACCTGAAATTCGCGAACTGATGGCCACACTATGGTCCGATGTCACGGTACCACTGGTCACGTAATGTTCAGGCAATTCAATTTCGTTCACGGTTATCATATGTGCCTGCACCTGCTGTGGCGTCGCACTGTTAACAGCGGGCTCTTTCGGCCCGGAACACGCAGCCAGAACAAGTATCAATCCTGTTACAAGCATGGCATGCATCATTTTCCCGTGTCTCATTGAACCGCCCCTTCATGTAATTGTCCTGCTGCCAGCATTAATGCTGCTCTGGCCAGAATCAGATCGTGACGCGCTCTGATTTCTGACTCTCTGGCCGCATCCAAAGCCACGCCGGAAGCCAGTAAATCCGATGTTTTTTCCAAGCCCTGCTGGTACCTGAGTGTTTTGATACGCACAGACTCTTCACTTTGCGACAAGGCTTCTGCTTCACTATGTGCACGCATTTCGGCAGTTTGCACTGCACGCCATGCCTGTCGCACTTCATTGCCAATCTGCTGACGTTTGTCGTGTATCATCATATCGATGGATGCCGCCTGAGCTTCAGCCACTCTGATTCGGGCGCGATCACTGCCACCGGCGAAAAGGTTCATATCCACCATCAGTCCCATCATGGTGTTACGGTTTTTTATACCCACCGTATCACTGTTCCATTCCTGTGCTGCGACCAGATTCACCGATGGCAAATAGCCGGAACGGGAAGCTTTACGGGCTGCATCGGCCGCATACGATTGTTCTATAAGTGACTGAAGATCCGCCCGTTTGCTCTCGGCCTCTTGCAACAGCCCGGCCAGCTCATCGTTCTGAAAGTTCAACACCGGTTCAGCCAGCAGCAATCGATGATCCTCTTCACGACCCAGCACTTGATTGAGTGAATCCAGACTGTCTTCCCATGCATTACGTGCAGCATCAAGGGCAACGCGATTTTTCAAAAGCTGTACATTGGCATCCATGACATCACTGTTAATCGCCATGCCGCGTTGTTTCAATTGCTGAACATCGTTCCAGCGTTTCTCTGCCGCTTCGACTGCTTTCTCACGCACGATAAGCTGCGCATGCGCCTGTCTGGCCTGCACAAAAGCCGTAATGGTCTGGAACACAAGACGCTGTCTGGCAAAGCTATATTCAAGCGAACTGGACTGGGCCTGATAACTGGCCTGCTGACGAGCGGCCCAAAGCTCGCCGCCGGAAAAAATCGGCATACTGAGTCCCAAGCGAGTCTGATAGTTATTCACATAGCCGGGGTGATTCAGGCTGCCCGGCACAAAATCGGCCGCCGTAACCCGCTGTTGTTGCAATTTAGCACCAAAAGCCTGCAAGGGTGAGTCTGTTCTGCTGACGCCGCTGGAAAAATCAAGGCGTGGCAACAATTGTCCGGTGGCTCTTTCCACTTCAGCTTCGGATTGCTGCACATTCAACGCTGAAACACCCAGCATACGATTATGCTGCAAGGCAAACTGAATACTCTGCGACAGCGTCCAGGCTTGCTCCGCCATAGCAAGCGACGTTGCCATCATCATGGCACTAAACATTATTACATAACGAATTACTGATGCATTAGGCAAAAAAAACACTTAATGCTCCGCTTCTGTCACAGCCTGACACATTTCAGGACAGTAAATTTGCTTCAAAACATGTACCAGATTGAAAAACTCGGGGTTGGCAATCTCATAATAAACCTGTTGCCCCCGCTTTTCGTTGTTGATAATTCCCATCAGACGCATTTTGGATAAATGCTGGGATAAATTGGATTGTGATGCGCCCGTGGCCTCGATTAACTCGTTGACACACATCGGGCCGTTCAATAAATGACACAACACACCAAGCCGAAGCTCATGAGCAATCGCCCGCAAGCCCTGCGCCGCATCTTTAATGTTTGATTCTGGTATTGTATGCATAGGCCGAACTATACGTATTAAACATTATATTATCAAGTTCTAATTTATGTATGGTAGCCTGACTATTACTACTCCGAAAACACAAACGGATCGGAATAAATATCCTGCATCGAGGCACCCGAAAGAAAACTCATCTGGCGCAATTTATTCACAATCATCGGATCGCCACATAAGAAGACCCGATAACCGCTAAGCGAGTCGATAAGGCGTGCCGGAATATCGGCAATATTACCCTGCTGCCCACCTTCGGGAACATCGCCATGCATCACACACGGAACATAGTTCAGATGCGCATGTTTTGCGGCCAGCTCGCGTAATTCCTGCTCCAGATACAACCCTTCTGCGGTTAATGATGCGTGAAACAGATGAATCGTACCTTGATGCTCTTGCGCCAGAACATCGCGCAAAATACCATACAAAGGAGCAAGGCCGGTGCCGGTGCCGATCAGCAATAGCGGGTGCTCTGCTTGCCCGGAGACATAGAAACAATCTCCCGCCGGTCCGAAAAATGACACTTCATCATCCACTTTCAGTTCATCAAATATCCAATTGCTCATTTTTCCATCCGGGATGCGCTTGATGTGTAATTCAAGCACATCGTCGGCCGGAATACTGGCCAGTGAATAACTGCGGGTCAGCTCATCATAAGCACGCTGAACATTGATAAATTGTCCCGCCATATATTTAAAACCCGACGGTTTTTGCAAACAAATCCGCACGACACTTTCATTGAGCAGTTCTTTTTTCACAACCGTGGTGGTGAACTGAGGCGACACCTTCGAAAGACCAATCGACATATCTTCAACAGGCTTACATACACAGGCGAGAAAATAATTCTGCGCCTTCAGCGTAGCCTTGAGGCCTTTTTGTGACTCCGCAGACGGCGTCCCTTGCAGCGCACGAATCATACACGTCTGGCAAGCGCCACTCTGGCACGATGATGGAATCAACACCCCATGTCGCGTCATACTCTCAAGAATGGTTTCATCCTCTGCGCAAAAGTAATCCCGACCTTCAAAATGAATCATTGGCATGCTGATCTCCCCTTGTTAAATAAAAAAAGTTTTCCTGCTTCCTGAAAAGCCCATACTAAACAAACAGGGCACCCGAACCAGTCCGGATGCCCTACACTTACAACGCACAAATTACATTTTAACGATCAAGTACATCTGCCCGTGTGCTTTCTGCCACACCGATAATCGTCTGAATCAAATTTTCAGGCACACCCAGTTGCGCCAAGGTAGCACGCAAATGCATCAAAATATGGTCGAAATGTGAATCATTTAAACCCATCCTGATCAGATGTTTGTGACCTTCACGCATATCCTTACCGGTATAATTGTGCGGACCACCCATCACCATCGTCAAAAATGCCTTCTGCTTGCCAGCCTGCTTATCCATATCCACGCCTGCGAAAAAGCGATTCACATAAGCGTCCGCCAAAACACGGCGATAGAACACATCAACAGCAGCATTCACCGCTGCCTCTCCACCAATTTGCTTATAAACACTGGCAGGGCTTGCAGCCGGTTCAGCTTTCGGCTCCACTGTGTAATTGCGACCCTTTTCTGCCATATCAGACAAAATAATTGGAAGAACCAGGCCCAACACAGCAAACATCAGGAATGCCGGAATAAATGTTTCTAAATGCATATCAACGATCCAGCACGTCGGCACGCGTGCTTTCTGCAACGCTGATCACTGTATCAATCAAATCCTGAGATACACCCAGCTCAGCCAGCGTCGAGCGCAAATGGCAGAGAATATGATCAAAGTGTGCATCATTCAGACCCATTTTAACCAGGTGTTTATGACCTTCACGCATATCTTTACCTGTGTAGTTGTTCGGACCACCCGTCACCATAGTCAGGAAGCCTTTTTGTTTACCAGCCTGTTTTTCCATATCCACGCCTTCAAAAAAGCGATTGACATAGTGATCACCCAATACTTTACGATAAAAAACTTCCACTGCGGCATTAATCGCGGCTTCGCCACCTAACTGCTCATAAACACTACTCATAATATGATTCCTCCAAGGATAATTAAATCTTCCCCCTTTTTATAAAAGGTAGATTTAGAATGCATATTAAATTGTTATAGACAAAAGATGTCAAGTGAATATACCATTTGTTCATGCAACTTACTTCCTATTCAGATTATTCACTACGTGTGCTGCTTTATCTGGCCCTTCGCCCCGAACAAAGTGTTACCATCACTGAAATTCATCAGGCCTACGGCATTTCACGCAACCATCTTGTGAAAGTTGTTCATCAACTCTCCAAGCTTGGCTGGATCACTACCACACGCGGCAGAAGTGGCGGCATCGTCCTTGCCGTTCCACCAGCTCAGATCAATCTGGGCACAATAGTTCTGCAAACAGAGCCCCACATGAATATTCTGGAATGTTTTGATGCCGACAGTAATACCTGTGCCATCAGCCCGGGATGTGCCTTGAAGCGTGTTTTTTATCAGGCTAGAAAGGCTTTTGTAGATGTACTCAAGCAGTACACACTGGCCGATGCACTGGGTCATGACTCACAAGTGATGATTGAAATTCTCGATGCCAATCTGTTTCTGTATCAAGAGGAGACACTCTCCAACAACATTTCGACAGCTGCCAAGACAGTCGCCAACTGAACCTGTGGGCGGTCACCCACAAAGTGGCAGCAGCGACAATTGCTTATCGCTTTTCCCCTGGCAACGGCAATCCAGACTGTTCCTACCGGTTTATCCGGTGATCCACCGGATGGCCCGGCAATACCACTCACCGCCACACAGGCCGCTTGCTCTGTAGCTCCACCAAGCGCCATCGCTTCAACAACCTGCTGGCTAACGGCCCCATAAGTTTGGATAAGCCTTTCATCCACGCCAAGCTCTTCTTGTTTAGCCTGATTACTATATACCACCCATCCGCGATCAAGAACGTCCGAAGCCCCCGGCACTGAAGCTATCAGTGCAGCTATCGCACCAGCCGTACAGGATTCGGCTGTACGCAGCCTGATCTGCCGCGCTCTGCAAACATCCAGCAGCTGATAAACATTAAGATTAATGGCTTCACGCATGAAGACTAAAGCCCCGAAACCATGAAAAATCCAGCCAGAACCAAGGCTCCGGCAAATATACCCGCCAGCAGATCGTCGGCCATAATCGCCCACCAGGCAGGCCCGACATGCTCAATTTGCCGAATCGGAAAAGGTTTACTGATATCAAACAAGCGAAAAGCAACAAAAGCCAGCAACAGATTTAACCATGACAGTTCATAGAATAGCCCGATCAGGCCGAATGCCAGCCATTGCCCGGCCCATTCATCAATAACGATCCAGCCGGGATCATCCGACTGTAAATGCGGTAAAACGCGCGCACAAACCAGACATCCGATCAGGGTACAACAGAGAGTCCCCCACAACACAGCCTCAACCCCGTAGAGATCACCCAACCACCATACCGGCGGCAACGACACCAGACTACCCCAGGTACCCGGCGCTTTCGGCAACCAGCCGCTACCGAAACCGGCGGCAATCCAGCCCGCGATCTTACGTTTGGGATCGTAGCTTGCAAACTTTTCCGTTATCACCTCAGGAGAAATGATCATAACCTCCCGTCCGCAACGACTGCATTACAAGCTCTTCTTTATCCACACTCAAATAAACGCCTTCACCCTGTGAGCAATGGCCGATTTTTACCGCCAGATCAACAGGTAACTGCACAGAATCCGCAGCAGTGAATAACAAAGCGTAGTCTTCACCGCCGCTGGTGACAGCCTGAATGGCACGATCCCTGCCTGCTTCACGAATTATTTTTTCCCAGCCCGGAATGTATTGCAGATCGATATCCATACGCACAGCCGATGCGTTCGCCACGTGTCCGGTGTCCTGCAACAAACCATCACTGATATCGATACAGCAGCGCACACCGGCCTGGCGCAAGCGTTGACCTTGCGCAAGTTTTGGCTCAATCCTTGTGAAATCGGCCACAAAACAGCCTGTTTGATGGCCATCCATCCATTGCTGCAAACCCAGAGCATGAAACCCGAGTGTGCCAACCAGCCAGATCGCATCACCTGCCCGTGCGGCACTGCGCAGCATTGCCGTACCCTCAGGCAACTGACCGGCGACGGTCACTGACAAAGCATTTACCGGTGATCGACATGTATCACCACCAACCAATTGCACCTGATGCCGATTCAGGGCAGCAAGCGATCCCTGCGCCATCTCTCTGACAGCCTGACTATTTTTGGCCATAACATTTTGCCAGACCATCAAAGGCTGTGCGCCCATTGCCGCCAGATCCGACAAGGCCGAGCAAATAGCCCGATCGGCAGCTACAGCCAGCGGCAGATCGGATGGCCAATGCACCGACTCAATGGACGAATCAGTGCTGACCACCCATTGCATGCCCGGCTCAAGTTTATGTATAGAAGCATCATCGCCGATTCCCAGCGTCGTCGCAGCATTCAGATGTTCACTTTTACCGCCAAAGCAAGATTGTATAAGTTGAAACTCACCAGCGCCCATATCACGTATGGCGTGAAATAAATGCAACAATGAACCTGCGCACTGCAATCAGTCCCTGAAATTGGTGAAATGCAATGGCCTGTCCGCATCCATTTTTCGAATCAGAGCGATAGCTTCCTGCAGGTCATCGCGCTTTTTGCCGGTCACGCGCACCTGTTCACCCTGAATGGCGGCTTGCACCTTCATCTTTTCCTGCTTGATGTATTTAACAACTTTCTTGGCCAGTTCAGTGCTGACACCCTGCTTGATGGAAATGCGCTGACGCTTGCTGTTGCCACTGGCATCTTCCATGTCCGCATAATCCAGCAACTTCGAGTCCAGTGAGCGTTTCACCATTTTGGCACGCAGAATTTCTGTGATCGTATTGACCCGGTTAACCGAATCTCCGAGCACTACGATAGCTGCATCCTCCAGTTCAATCGATGCATTACTTCCCTTGAAATCGAAACGCGTGGCGATTTCTTTTTTCACCTGATTCACGGCGTTATCCATTTCCTGCATATCAACTTCACAGACCACATCAAAACTTGGCATTCTGACCTCCGGTTACAGCGCTTTTAATTTTGTTTGCGCCACAAGTAATTCTTCGTATTTCGCTTTATGCTCGTCCAGTTCGCCCCGCACTTTGGCCACCACAGCTTCCGGCGCACTATCAACAAACTTCGGATTGCTCAGGCGCGCTTTAAGTTTAATCACGTCAGCCTCGGCACGAAGCAGATTTTTCTCGATACGTGCCAGCTCTTCCGCCACATTCACCAATCCGGCCAGCGGCAGGAACACCCGCGCATCAGCCAGTGGTGCCACTGCCGCACTTTCCACTTCCGCATCCGATGCCAGCCATTCCAGCGATTCCAGTTTTGCCAGACTCATCAGAACCTTTTCCTGCGAGGCCAGTTCGGCTTTCACGGCATCATCGGCAGCAATCTGCGCCTCGATCCGCTTACCCGGTGCCACATTCATTTCACCACGAATAGAACGAATGGCAGAGACCACATCCATGACGCGATTCATGCGCGATACCGCCTGATCATCACTGGCATAGTCACCCACCCAGTCAGCCGAAACCAGACGCGCCTCATTGCCATGCAACTCCTGAAACAGCGTTTCGGTGATAAACGGGCAAATCGGATGCAGCAAACGCAACCAGCCATCGAGCGTGGTCAGCATCACCACACGGGTTTCTTCTTTCGCCGCTTCATCATCACCGTACAGTGCCACCTTGGCAGCTTCAACATACCAGTCGCAATAACTTGCCCAGATAAAGTTATAGAGCAATCCGGCCGCCTCGTTGAAACGGTATTCTTCCAGCGCCTTGTGGGTGCCGCGTGCACAATCGTTCAAGGCAGCCAGAATCCAGCGATTCACATCGTTAACAGGTTGAATTGTAGCATCCGGCCTGGCGTCGCCACGGTTCATAAAAACAAAACGCGAAGCATTCCACACCTTGTTCATAAAGTTTCGATTGGACTCGATGCGTTTAACATCCAATTTCACATCGCGCCCCGGTGTCGCCATATGCGCCAGCGTAAAGCGCAGAGCATCGGCACCGTACAGATCGATCATTTCCAGCGGATCAACCACATTACCCTTGGATTTGGACATCTTCTGCCCCTGCGCATCGCGGATCAGGGCATGGATGTAGACATCTTTAAACGGAACTTTACCGGTGAATTTCTTGCCCATCATAATCATGCGGGCAACCCAGAAGAAGATGATGTCAAAGCCGGTCACCAGCACATTGGTGGAATAAAACTTTTCCATTTCCTCACTGTTTTCCGGCCAGCCGAGGGTCGAAAATGGCCACAAACCTGATGAGAACCAGGTATCGAGTACATCCTCATCCTGCCTGATCGATGTTCCACCGCAGCCGCCGCAACAAGCCGGCGTATCACGGCTCACCGTGATATGATCGCAATCGGCGCAATACCATGCCGGAATGCGATGACCCCACCACAACTGGCGGGAAATACACCAGTCCTGAATATTGCGCATCCACTCGAAATAGGTTTTTTCCCAATGCTGTGGCACAAAGCGGATATCACCACTCTCCACCGCCTCAATCGCCGGCTCAGCCAGCTCTTTAATCGCCACATACCACTGATCGGTCAGATACGGCTCAATCACAGCATGGGAACGGTCACCGCGACCGACCTTGTGCGTATGCGCTTCAACCTTGTAAAGCAGACCTTCAGCTTCCAGATCGGCAATCATGCGCTCACGCGCTTCGTAACGGTCCAGCCCCTGATATTGCTCGGGAATAAAATCCTCGGTGTTGATATGCGCCGTGTTGGTGAAAATATTACGCATCGGCAAGTTGTGACGCTTGCCCACTTCATAGTCATTAAAATCGTGGGCCGGTGTGATTTTCACACAACCGGTTCCAAACTCGGGATCCACATATGCATCGGCAATCACCGGGATGGTCCGATTGCACAATGGCAAAATCAGCTCCCTGCCAATCAGATCCCTGTAACGTTCATCATCCGGATGCACCGCCACGGCACCATCACCGAGCAGGGTTTCCGGACGTGTTGTGGCCACAACCATGTGTTTGGAAGGATCATCCGCATAAGGATACTGAATATGCCAGAAGTGACCCTCTTCCTCTTCATGCTGCACTTCCAGATCGGAAACAGCGGTTTCCAGCACCGGATCCCAGTTCACCAGACGCTTGCCACGATAAATCAGCCCTTCTTCGAACAGGCGGATAAACACTTCCTGCACCGCATGGGATGAATGCTCATCCATCGTAAAACGCTCACGCGACCAGTCGAGCGACAAACCGAGACGTTTCATCTGACCTAAAATCATGCCACCGGATTCAGCTTTCCATTCCCACACTTTTTCGACAAACGTATCACGCCCCAGATCGCGACGATGAATACCTTTAGCATCCAGTTGACGTTCCACCACCATCTGGGTGGCAATACCGGCATGATCCAGCCCCAACTGCCACAGCACCGACTTACCTTGCATACGCTGCCAGCGAATCAGAATATCCTGAATCGTATCGGAAAACGCATGCCCCATATGCAAACTACCCGTCACATTCGGTGGGGGCAGCGTAATACTGTAAGCACCATGACCATCAACGCGGGGCTTAAAGGCATCCGACGCCAGCCACTGGGCGGAAACTGTTTGTTCGATTTCGCTCGGGTCATAGGTTTTCTTCGGCTCTAAAGCTTCGTTCATGCTGTTATCCTGTGTTTTAAATTATTTTCGCTTAGTTGTCGAGGTGAGAACTGCTGCCATCCTGTGTCTCTGCTTCCAGTTGCTGCATCAATACATGGCGAACGACTTTTGGTATTGCTTCATCGAGTTGTACTTGCACCAGCGTCAGCAGCTCATCACGTACAGCCTCGGAAATCTTCTGTGTCAAAGCATCGATATCCCAATCTTCATGGCATGATTCAATTTCTTCATCCATATACGACAAGGGCTGCGACTGGTGATGCTTTAAAAATTGTGGTACAAGAATCACGCTACCCGGATTCGCCTGTTTTACGGATGACTCAGCAGGAACAGTGGGCACTGAGGCCTCAGCGGGCTTAACCGCACCTGGTATGCTCAGCGGTAAAGAGGTCTGGCTAAAATCGACCAGCATATCCTCCGTCAGTACAACCCGAGGCTTACGAATAGAATCCATAGCAAGCAATGGTTCAGACTCATCATCGATCACGTCATCCGCATCGAACGAATCGAAGTCGAATTCAGATTCGGCTTCATCATTAGAAATATCGAACTCAGCCATCAACTGATCAGAAATTTCATCTGACATATCATCTATATCATCGAGGAAATCATCAGAAAGTGTATCTTCCTGAATGGTTATCATTGGTTTTTTCTTTTCTGATTCAATCGGACGAACAGGTGCCTTCGCAACAGGAACATCGTCTTCGACATCATCATTGCGACTTTCGCTTTCACGCAACAGTTGATCCAGACTGGCTAAAATTTCGTCAATATCGCGTTCTTTTTCCATGCGCCAATAGTAAGTCAGCAAACACGACAGAGCAAAGATTGGATGGCGACTGAATAGCTATGGCACAAGAAATGGAGCGGATAGCGGGAATCGAACCCGCATCACGAGCTTGGGAAGCTCGGGTAATAGCCATTATACGATATCCGCAAAACCAGCGTCCTGCATACTACAGCATCAATCATCGCACCCGCAACCAATCCGGAAAACAAGAAGCCGAAAGACGTGTGTAAGTGTGGAGGCATCAGGCATTTCAGGCCGTGAAGCTTTTGAAATTTGTGTCCGGAACGAAGTGGAGTGACAGACAGCCTCGCCAGCTCGAGTGATGGCGAGGATTAGTCAGTCTGGCGGATGGCATTTTTATCTTGAACTATCGCAACCTTTTAATCCCACAATAGCGATAAAGAGAAGCATCCGCCTTCCCCGGAACTTAAATAATATCCCTTCCAGTCACTCAATTGACTTCACTCGCAGCACACCGCGATACATCCCCATCTGACACTGGAACGAATAATCCCCGGCTTGCTCGGGCAGCAGACGAATCACCACGGCGCGGCCCAGCGGCAAGTCCTTTTGAATAGCAAGTTCGGGAAATATCACCTGCTCGGCACAGGCGGCTTCATCCTGACGCAGAAATTTCAGCGAAATTCCCTTGCCCGCAACCGCATGAATGAGCGATGGCTCATACACACCATCACGCACCAGCACTTCGATCACTTTCCCCGGCTCTGCCATGACGCTGGTCATTGGTCGATACAACCAGAACCACCAGATGATAAAGCCGATGAGCGCCAGCCCCAGTGCATTGACCAGCATCATTTGATACCTCCCGGTTTGAACCTTCGCAAACGATTCGCATTGGTCACCACCGTAACCGATGACATCGCCATGGCAGCGCCTGCAATCATCGGATTAAGCAAAATTCCCAGCAGCGGATACAACACACCGGCCGCCACGGGGATACCGAGCGAGTTGTAGACAAAGGCACCGAATAGATTCTGTTTGATATTGCCCAGTGTTGCCTTGGATATCTCTATAGCAATCACCACCCCGTCCAGCGATGAACGCATCAGTGTCATATCAGCCGCTTCAATGGCGATATCTGTACCCGCCCCGATGGCAAAGCCAACGTCGGCACGTGATAACGCCGGTGCGTCGTTGATACCGTCACCGACCATGCCAACGACTTCACCCGAAGCCTGCAAGCGGGCCACCTGCTGATCTTTATCTTCCGGCATCACTTCCGATAACACCTCGGAAATTCCGACCTGAGCAGCCACCGCCTCGGCTGTTTCGCGTCTGTCGCCGGTCAACATCACCACGCGCAGGCCCATCGCCTGCATGCGTGCAATCGCCTGTCTGGAATCCTGCTTCACCGGATCGGCAATGGCGAGGATACCAAGCAGCGCTTTCGCATCGGCCAGTAACATCGGAGTTTTTGCCGCCAGTGCCAGTTCCCGCACCAGTTGCCGATCATCATCGGACAATGTCACCCCAAAGGCCTGCATCAGTTTCTCATTGCCCAGATACATCTGGCGGCCACTGACCATGCCCGTCACACCCTGCCCGGACACGGCAGAAAAATGTTCACATGCAGGTACATCCAACTTGCGCGCATCAGCCAGTTGCAACACCGCCGCCGCCAGTGGGTGCTCACTGTGCCGCTCCAGTGCTGCGGCCAGCGCCAGAATGTCGAACTCACTTGCATGGCGCTCGACCATATCCGTCACGGCCGGTCGCCCTTCTGTCACCGTGCCCGTTTTATCAAGCACAATCGTGGTTAATTGGGAGGCACGCTCCAGCGACTCGCCTTTGCGAATCAGAATGCCGTACTCGGCCGCCTTACCGATGCCGACAATCAATGAAATCGGTGTCGCCAGCCCCAGCGCACACGGGCAGGCGATAATCAGCACCGTCATCGTCGTCACCAGGGCAAAACTCAGGCGCGGTTCCGGCCCGAAATTCAGCCATACCAGCGCCGTGATGATGGCAAGAATCAAAATCGTCGGCACAAATACCCCGGCAACCTTATCGACAATGCGGCCAATGCGCGGCTTGGATGCCTGAGCATTTTTAACCATGTCGATGATGCGTGCCAGCACCATATCAGCACCCACATGCGTCGCCCGATACAGGAAACTACCGGAACCGTTGATAGTGCCGCCAACCAGCGAATCACCGATTTTTTTAGTCACAGCCATAGGTTCGCCCGTCAACATCGATTCATCCACCGTCGAATGCCCTTCGCTGAGCTCACCATCGACCGGAATCTTTTCACCGGGTCGCACACGGATGACGTCACCGGCCACAACTTCGGCAACAGGCACATCGATCTCAACGCCACCGCGCACCACTCGGGCCGTATCCGGCTGCAAGCCAATCAACCTGCGGATGGCTTCGGAGGTCTTGCCGCGTGCCCGCACCTCCAAAGCCTGACCGAGATTAATCAGGGCAATAATCGTCAGCGCCGCATCAAAATACGCATGTCGCCCCAGCGCAGGCACAATCTCCGGATGGATCGTGATGATCATCGAATACAGCCACGCCGTGCCGGTACCGCTTGCAATCAATGTATCCATACTGGCGGAATGGTGGATAAAGGCGCGCCATGCCCCGATATAGAAATGCCGCCCGGAAAATACCATCACCGCCAGCGTGCCAAGCCCGATCAGCAACCAAACAGCCTGTGCCTCAACCAGCTCCGGCAGAAAATGCAAAAACATATCGAGAAATAACGGCAAGCCGGCCAGCGCAGCCACGACAAAACGCAAGCCCAGCGCGCGCACATGCGCCGCCTCGGCGCGTTGCATATCACCGACATTTTCGATACCCGAAAGCGGCTGCGCATCAAAGCCAACAGCCTGCACCGCCGCGATCAGGGCTTTGTCCTGCATCGCTAACGGCATCACCACCGTAGCCGTACGATCAGCCAGATTCACACTGGCCTGCTGAACGCCGGGCACGCCAGCCAAAGCCGCTTCGACCTTGCTGACACATCCGGCACAGCGCATGCCATCAATGGCTAAACGGCGGGTTTGTACTTCAGCCATTTCGGTTAAGCCAAATGGTAATCAATAATGGGTAAATACTTTTGAAGTACCATGCTCATCAAAGCTCAGCACATCATAGCCTTTGGGCTTCAGACCGGCTCCCTGCATACCCGGTGATTGCATCGGCATGCCCGGCGCTGTCAGACCGACCACGTTGGGACGCTCCGTCAACAGACGCTGAACATCAGCTGCGGGCACATGCCCTTCAATCACATAACCATCAACAATCGCCGTATGGCATGAACCCAGCTTATGCGTCACGCCATATTTTTCTTTGATGCTTTCCATATCATCGCGCTTTTCTTCAACCACAGAAAAGCCTGCCTGGCGCATATGATCGGCCCAGCCGGTGCAACATTCACATCCCGGCGATTTATACATAATAATATCTTTTGACGAAGTTGCCGGCTTTGATATTGGGGCTGTGGTTTCCTTAACTGTCACTTCCGGTGCCGTGGCGTTATCCGCCGTTCCGGTCGACGCATTACACGCTGCAACCATCACACCGGCAAAAAACAGTGATAGAAAACGTGTTGATTTCTTCTGGCGTGTTGATTTCTTCTGGCGTGTCGATTTCTTCTGACTCATTGTGTGCTCTCCTTGCTTTTGGCAATTATCCTATGTTCTCTGATATTTAACAACATGCCGTAAACGACCGGCAATACAATCAGCGACAGTACGGTGGTACTGATCATGCCGCCGATCATCGGGGCGGCAATGCGCTGCATCACATCTGAACCGGCACCATCACCCAGCATAATCGGAATCAAACCGGCAATCACTGCCGTGGCTGTCATGGCAATCGGACGAACGCGCTGTGCCACGCCAGCCTGCACCGCAGCGCGCAAGGCTTGCGGCGTCAACGCTCCTGCCGCTGCTTCCCGCCTGTTTTTGACTTCATGGTCGATGAAGGTAATCACCAGCACGCCGATTTCCGCCGCCACACCGGCCAGCGCAATAAAACCGACAGCCACCGCCACACTCAGGTGAAAGCCGAGCCACCAGACCAGCCAGAAACCGCCGATCAGCCCAAAGGGCACCGATAACATCACCACAAGCGGTGCCATCAGATTACCGAAATTAAAATACAGCAGCAGAAAAATAAGCAATAACGTTGCCGGAATAACAAGCTGCATCCGCGCCGCTGCGCGCTGCATATATTCGAACTGACCCGACCACTCCAGCGTATAGCCAGTCGGCATCGTCACTTGCGCATCAATAACCTGCTTAGCCTTTTCGACAAATCCACCGATATCACGCGAATTGATATCCACATACACCCAGGCATTGGGACGCGCATTCTCGCTCTTGATCGATGGCGGCCCGCGCATCGGGTGAATTTCGGCCACCGCCGCCAATGGAATCTGTGCGCCGGTCGGCGTCGGAATCAGTACCCGCTTGAGCGCCTCGGGATCGCTGCGATAATCACGCGGATAGCGCAAATTCACCGGATAACGCTCCAGCCCTTCCACCGTCTGCGTCACATTCATGCCGCCGATAGCCGACTGAATCACGTCCTCGATGTCACCCACCGTCAGACCATAACGTGCCGCTTTATCGCGCTGAATATCGATATCCAGATAATAACCACCGGCTGAACGGTCACTGAAAGCGGAGGTCGTTTCCGGCAGGGTCTTGATAGCCCGCTCGATCTGCATGCCAACCTGCTGCAACACATTCAGATCAGGTCCGGACACTTTGATACCCACAGGCGTTTTGATGCCGGTTGAAAGCATATCGATGCGTGTCTTGATCGGGTAAGTCCAGGCATTGGCCAGACCCGGAAAACGAATCGACCGATCCATCTCCTGCATCAGTTGTTGCGTGCTTTTGTGTGGATCAGGCCATGCCGATTTCGGTTTCAGGCGGATAATCGTTTCCAGCATCGACAGCGGTGCGGGGTCCGTCGCCGTATCAGCACGCCCCACCTTACCGAACACCGATGCCACTTCGGGAAAGGTTTTCAGGATGCTGTCGGTTTGTTGCAGCAACTCGCGCGCCTTGGTGATGGAAATGCCGGGGAATGTCGTCGGCATATACAGGATATCCCCCTCATCCAGCGGCGGCATAAATTCCGAGCCCGTTTTTATGATCGGATAAGCTGTCGCCGCCAGCAGCATAAACGCCAGCAGCAGCGTCAATACCTGTGCCCGCAAAGCCAGCTTCAGCAGCAGCGTATGCAGGCGTGTCAGCATGCGATTCAGCGGATTGCTCTTTTCCAAGGGGATTCGCCCGCGAATGAACATACCCATCAGTACCGGCACCAGCGTCACCGCCAGCAAAGCCGCTGCCGCCATGGCGAAGGTCTTGGTGAAGGCCAGCGGTGAAAACAAACGCCCTTCCTGCGCTTGCAGGGTGAACACCGGCAGGAACGACACGGTGATAATCAGCAGACTGAAAAACAGTGCCGGACCGACCTCGCGGGTCGCTGCCAGAATAGCATCGCGGCGCGCCGTCGCCGACACTTCGCCATCCGAATCTTTACCTAACCGCTCAAGATGTTTGTGCGCATTTTCAATCATCACAATCGCCGCATCGATCATCGCACCAATAGCGATGGCGATACCACCAAGACTCATGATATTGGCCGAAATGCCCTGCCATTGCATGATCACGAAGGCCAGCAGGATGCCGACCGGCAGACTGATGATCGCCACCAGTGCGCTGCGCACATGCATCAGAAACAGCAAGCATATCAACGCCACCACAATGGATTCCTCAAGCAGCTTCTGTTTGAGGTTACCGACCGCCCGTTCAATCAACTGCCCCCGGTCATACGTCGTCACGATCTCCACACCGGCAGGAAGACCCGGTTTCAAAGCCTCCAGCTTCTGGCGTACCGCCTTGATCGTGGTCAGGGCATTCTGGCCGTAGCGCATGATGATCACGCCACCGGCCACTTCGCCCTTACCGTCCAGTTCCGCTATACCACGTCGTAATTCCGGACCGAGGTGCACATGCGCCACATCACGAATCAGGATGGGAGTGCCATGGGCATCCACACCCACCGGAATGGATTCCAGATCGGCGATGCCCTTCAGATATCCCTTACCGCGCACCATGAATTCAGTTTCACCCATTTCAATGACACTGCCGCCCACATCGTTGTTGCTGCGGCCAATGGCATCTTTCACCTTGTTCAGCGCAATGCCGAATTCAGCCAGCGCGTTGGGGTCAACCTCCACCTGATACTGCTTCACAAAGCCGCCGATGGAGGCCACCTCGGATACACCGCTGACCGTTTGCAGGGCATAACGCAGATACCAGTCCTGAATTGAGCGCAGTTCCGCCAGATCATGTTTACCCGTTTTATCCACCAGCGCGTATTCATAGATCCAGCCGACGCCCGTCGCATCAGGCCCGAGCGTCGGGGTAACGCCATCTGGCAAACGACCGGCGACGTAGTTCAGATATTCGAGCACACGCGAGCGTGCCCAGTACATATCCGTACCATCCTCGAAAATGATGTAGACAAAAGAAAAACCGAAGAATGAATAACCACGCACCACCTTGGCATGCGGCACCGCCAGCATTGCCGTGGTTAACGGATAGGTCACCTGATCCTCAACCACCTGCGGTGCCTGACCGGCATACTTGGTAAAAACAATCACCTGCACATCGGACAGGTCGGGAATTGCATCGAGCGAAATGTTTTTCACAGCAATACTTCCGCCCACGATAATCAGCGCCGTGAACAGCAATACGATCAGCTTATTACGCAGGCTGGCTTCGATGATATTGGCGATCATGACGAAACCCTTTGAACCACAAAGACACGAAGGCACAAAGCAATACAAGAGTTCATCATTGACCCCCGTGCATATGCTGCATGTCCATACCCTTCATACCGCCTGCTTCCGGCATCACATGCCCGGCATGATGCATGCTTGGTGCCATCCCCTGCTGCACTTCCCCATCCATGCTTTGCTTCGTGCCTTCGTGGTAAATCATCCTGCGTTTCGGGTAACTCCACCTGCATACCACCCATATCCATCCCTTTCATACCGTCCGCTTCCGGCATCACGTGCCCGGCATGATGCATGCTTGGTGCCATCCCCTGCTGCACCACTTCCCCATCCATGCTTTGCTTCGTGCCTTCGTGCCTTCGTGGTAAATCATCCTGCGTTTCGGGTAACTCCACCTGCATACCACCCATATCCATTCCTTTCATACCGTCCACTTCCGGCATCACGTGCCCGGCATGATGCATGCTTGGTGCCATCCCCTGCTGCACTTCCCCATCCATGCTTTGCTTCGTGTCTTCGTGCCTTCGTGGTAAATCATCCTGCATTGCAGAGGAACCCGTCTGCATACCACCCATATTCATCCCTTTCATACCGTCCGCTTCCGGCATCACGTGCCCGGCATGATGCATCGCCGGTGCCATCCCCTGCTGCACTTCCCCATCCATGCTTTGCTTCGTGTCTTCGTGCCTTCGTGGTAAATCATCCTGCGTTTCGGGTAACTCCACCTGCATACCATCCATACCCTTCATCTCTATATATTGTATTTCTTTGTGCCTTGGTGCCTTTGTGGTTTCTATGCCTGTTTCAGGCTTAACCATCTTAGCTGCCGCCTCGCGAATAGATGATTCAGAATCAATCAGAAACTGCCCGCTGCTCACCACCGTTTCACCGGCTTGCACGCCCTCGATGATTTCGATCAAACCATCGGCCGTGATACCTGTGCGCACCGTGCGCGGCTCAAAGTGGCCCGCCTGACTCTGCACAAACACATGCGCCTGCTTACCGGTAATCAGCACCGCCTCACGCGGCACAAACACCCCTGCCTTGCTGGTGCTGGCGACAATTTCGACATCACCGAACATATCCGGTTTGAGCAGACCCTCGGCATTATCAAACTCAATGCGCACTTTATTGGTGCGTGTTTTGGCATCCAGATAGGGATAGATGTAGGTGATAAGACCGACAAAATCGCGACCCGGCAGCGAGCCGATACGCAGTGTAGCCGTATCCCCGACATGCACCCAGGAAATCTCATACTCATACAAATCGGCCAAAACCCAGACGCGCGACAGATCGGCAATCTGATAAAGCTCGGAGGCTGGCGTCACACGCGCCCCTTCGCGCACGCCGATGCTGGTCACCACACCGGCCGCCGGAGCATGGATATGCATATTCTTGCGTACCTTGTGCGTACGTTGCAGTTCAACAATCTGATGTTCGGCCACATCAAAGAAGCGTAGCCGATCCAGTGCTGAATCAAGCATCCGTTTCGCACTATCACGAATATCTGCATAGGGGCTGCTCTTGAGTTGCTGCCAGTTGCTCAGCGCCAACAAATACTCCTCCTGCGTCGCCACCAGATCAGGTGAATAAAATGCCAGTAACATCGTATCGTTGTGCACGCTTTCACCGGTTTTATCGACTAACAGCTTATCCACCCAGCCATCCACTTTCGGGTGCAGAGTCACCAGCTTTGTTTCATCGAAGGTGATACGACCGACCGTGTTGATATTGCGCGACAGCGTCCGCTGCACGGCCGTGGTCAGGCGCACCCCCATATTCTGTGTCGTTGCCGCATCGATTCGCACCGCACCTGCCGGTGCATGACCTTGTTCAGCAGGATCTGCACATACCGGCACATAATCCATACCCATGGAATCTTTCTGGAAGCTTGTACTGGTCACTTCGGGATTCATCGGATTACGCCACATCAGAGGCTGCGCGCCATCGGCGCATGGGCCATTGGCAGCAGACATGCTTATATCAGCCTCTTTAGCCGCTTCTTTTGATTCATCGGGCGCATTCAACACATAGCCGCCAGCCAAACCGGAAATCAGGGCGAGAACAATCCATAACAGGTTTGTTTTATTCATGATGGGTCACCTCTTGCTGCAAATCGTCCAGGCCTGCGGCGGCGGCCAGTCGTGCTTCGGCCTGATGCGCCAGCGATATCTGTTGCCAATACTGAACATCCGTATTGAACTCATTGAGTCTGGCATGCACCAGATTCAGAAAATCCACCTTGTTCACCTGATAACCGGCCTGCATCGAGGCCGTGGTCTGCCGTGCCTGTGGCAGAATCCCCTGCTCGAACAAGCGCACACGATCATGTGCAATTCTCAGCTCCGAGACTGCCGCATCGATATCGGCATCCACCTGATTGGCCGCGTCCTGCCATGAAAACGCTGCCGATGCTTTTTCTGCCGCCCGCTGATCTACCGCCCTGTCCTGCTTGCTGCTGCTATAGATCGGCAGGCTCATGCTGAACATGATCGATGCCAGATCTTGCCGCGTCTGCCCGCTGGCCGGGTTGATCCCCTGCCTGAAGCCATAGGCTGCTCCCAGCGTGAAATCCGGGTAATAATCTTTAGCGGCGCGCGCCAGCCGTACATCGGCCAGTTGCATATTCAAACTTCCGGCCAGCAGCATCGGCCGATGTTGTCGTGCCTGTTGTTTGAGCGTCTCCGCATCAGCATCAAAAGCCTGTAAATCGGGCTTATCCTGATGCGGCAGTTCGATGCCGGTATTCGTCGGTCTGCCCAACAGCGCATTGAGTGCCGCTGCTTCAGTCTGACGGGCAGAGCTTAAATTCAGTTCCCGCTCCAGCAGATTGGAAAGCTCCAGTTGCGCCAGCAGCACATCCTGTTGCAAACCCTTGCCCGTCTTGTATTTGGTTTCAGCAATACGCACCAGATTGCGCAGCAAATCCTGATTCTGCCGAATAATGGACAGTGCTTTGTCCAGATAAGCCAGATTCCACCAGTGGATACGGGTGTTACGCAAAAGCAGCAGACGAAACTCCTGCCTGTCCTGCGCCGCCATGTCGGCAAGATAAGCGGCCGCCTCAGCCTCCAGTGCCAGCTTGCCTGGGAAAGGAATCGCCTGCGCGATGCCCAGCTGTATCTGGGTCATATTTTCCTGCGTGGTGGAAAAGCTATGCAGCGGCAGATTCAGCGCATTCAGCGAAAGCGTCGGATCTGCAAGACTACCAGCCTGCGCTGGCACAGCCGCCATGGCTTCAGCGCGTTTCCCTGCCGCCGCCAGTGCCGGATTGTGTCGAATTGCCAGTGCTTCGGCCTGCGCCAGCGTCAGCACTGTTCCGGCTGCCTGTCGGTCTTGTGCCTGGGTTTGTGCATGAATTGGAACAGCACAGCCAGTTACTGAGATGAAAAGAATTGCCAGCCAATGCCGGACTTTGGTAAGGATAAGCATAAACATACGCCTCCTGTCTGAGATTCGTGCGCGGCAAAAGCGGCGCACACCCCGGCTCAATCAAGCCGTGGTATCAGCAGAAGGGGTCAATCAAATACGAATGCGCCGGGTCGTTGAAAAAAGTAGTGAATCTGAGCGCGGCGGTCCGGTGGGCATCACAGCCATAGAGACAGCTTGCTCAGCATGCCATACGGATACTTCCGGCATCACGCTGACAAACACAAGTACGGGAGAAAATACGGGCACATCGGCGACAGCAGCCTTCACAAACATATCCGAATCATCGCAATGGAAGCATGCTTTGGAATGCGCGTCATTCGCCTGATGCGGAGCGTGCGAAAGCGTTTGACTGCAATGGCCAGCCATCGTATCGCCCTGTTGCGCCATCATGTTCGACGTTGTAGTCGACGTTGTGTTCGACATTGTGGTCGACGTCATATTCGTTATTGGCATCGCCGCATGCGCATTGGGTGAAAGCATACAAAAACCGGTCAACACCATTTGCACCGCAAACAGGCCAACCATGGCTTTTACCAGAGCATGTCGTTTTTTAAGATAGTACCGCATGTGCACACCTTATAAGCCGCCGTGTGAAAGTTCAATGAACGGGCTATCTGTCGGTTTGCTCTTACCTGTTGATCCGCAATAGTTTCGAGCATTCAGACTCACCAACGATCAGTGCTCCTGTAACATAGCGCTTTTCAAATCCTTATCGGCAGGCTTTTTACCCAGCCATACAGCCAGCAGCGCCTGCTGGAAATCTACCCCTTCGATCACACCTGCCTGTTGCCCCTTCAGGGTCACCCGTGTGGAGCCATCAGCAAGAAAGTCGAACACAAACTGATCCCCTTGATGGGTATCTGAAAACATGGCATTGAATAATTTCAGGCGCGCTTGCAAATCAGCAAATGCTTTTTCCGACTGATTCTTTTCAAAGCCTTCCGACCAGCCATCGGTAAGTTTCCGACGCTCCAGTTCACCATAGAGAATGTCCATCGTGACACGTTTGGGAGGATTCCCGGCAATCGCGGCCTCGGCGTTTGTAGCCGGTGCCGACAAATAAAGCGCCCCCACATAGATATCAAAAAAGAATTTTGTGCGTACCCCGGCACCGTTAAGCATCAACTCTTTGCCATCCACCACCACCGAATCCGGCAAAACGACACCTTCCACGTCCAACGCCCAGGCTGGTGCCGCCAGTAACAGCATCGCAATAAATATAAATCTGATCATAATCTTCCTCCCTCAATGAATCGATCGAAACTGTAC
>PFXG01000007.1 GCA_002791545.1 Zetaproteobacteria bacterium CG_4_9_14_3_um_filter_49_83 | reverse complement strand
ACGATTGTTTTTGGCATCAAAATTGCGAAGAAATTTTCATGCCAACTTGACTAAAATAGCCGCCCCTTAAAAAAACGGTGAAACTTCAGTTTCAGATGAAACAGCCTATAAGTTTGGCCTTTGGAGACACTCCAAGGCAGCTGTTTCGGGTGGTAAACAGGGTCTGAGTGGTGGCTACCTGGTCATCGATCAGCCATTTGCATCTTGGGCCGGTGGATCAATGGGTGGCTTTTTACAATTTGGCGTCACTCAGGCCAGTAAGGCCCTTGAAGCAAAAAATTATATAGGTGCTGGTGTTCATGCTAATGGTATTTTTTCCGGCAGAGAAGATGATGAGTTCGGTTTGGCTTTAGCCCGTGCAAGTTTCTCCAAGGATTATCTCTCCAGAAACGTCGGATTTAAAAAGAACGAGACAGCTATTGAAATCACCTACAAATTACAAGTGACAGACTGGCTCTCG
This sequence comes from Zetaproteobacteria bacterium CG_4_9_14_3_um_filter_49_83, assembly GCA_002791545.1. Classification (GTDB taxonomy): domain Bacteria; phylum Pseudomonadota; class Zetaproteobacteria; order Mariprofundales; family Mariprofundaceae; genus CG1-02-49-23. Next base: position 20,049 of record PFXG01000007.1, on the reverse strand, counting down.
GTTCAACCCTCGTATCAGTATATCGTAAACCCATCCGGCGATCCGGCATTGAGCAATGCCAGCGTCGGCTTGTTGAGAGCGGAAATTGCCATTTAAATCAAGAACTGGTCAGTTTAACTGATTGTTAAAAGTTGCTTTGAGGCTGCCTCACCACGCATGACGGCAGCCTCAATAGTAGCTGGAAATTCGCCCGGAAGGGGCTGTTCACACGCATCAACCATACAAGCTTCAAATTCTATTTTGTCAGCCGGGTTAACCTGATGTGTGGCTGCCTTGACTGTAATCATTCGATGATGGAAAGGTGTTAATTCTTTCATACCAGTCATTTGGCGAAGTTCACCAATAACAGCATTCAATTTCCATGCTTTGTCATGTTGTTCGTTGTCAGCGCTGATGATGGCGCAGATATGCGTATAATCATATTGGTTTTGATGCTGTTGGGAAACATCAAAGAACCATTGTCCATACGTTGCCAAAGCCCCCATAATCGGTGCGGGAAGCTGAAACTTTTCTTTGAACCACATGTGAATATTGGTGATCGGCCGATGTGGAACCGGCTTGGTGGCTTGAGTTTGCCCTGTAATTTGGTCGCGAATATTCGGTGGAACAGCCAATACAATGGTATCGCAGCGCAGTTCACCGGAACTTGTGATGAGTTTGCCGTGCCTGCCGGCTTCAGTTTGAATATGCGTGACTCTGCAATGCGTTATAATCTCGACACCCAACAATGAAGCTTTGTTGCATAAAGGTTCAATCAGTGCCTGTTGTAAAGGTCTTGTGAACCAACCCAGACGGGCTGTCTGGTGATTGGCAAAAGCGGCATCCAATACAGCTTTAAAGCTTGCTGCATTAGCGCTTTCAGGTAGCTCATTCATGGCTCCCAAGCACAAGGGTTCAATAAAATCCTGATATAACATCGGCGCCAGATGCAAGCGTTCAACCCATTGACTTACCGTTTCAGCGTTGGCGGCTGATTTTCCAAATTGTAAATCTTTGGCAATGCCCAACATCGACAACACGCTGGAGATTCCATGTGACGGCAAACGATAGGTGGCAAGCATCAGGGCAAGCGGAAATGGCAGTCGTTGTGATGTACTCAGCGAAAAGAATCCCCGATCTTTTTCCCATAAAGGAAGGTTCAAGGCGCTTTGCCAGTGGACGTATTCAGCAGCATGGACATCGTTTAACAGCTTGTTGGTTGCTTCATATGCACCAATAAGTAAATGCGGACCATGATCGACCCAGGTGTTTAGCGTTGGTTCAAGAAATGATCGGGTACGACCTCCTGCAAGCGGTGCCATTTCCAGGATACGGACTCTGGCGCCACCCTCGGCCAGACGAATGGCTGCAGTTAAACCGGTCAGTCCGGCACCAACAATAATAATATCCATGGATAGACCTAGCCCGGATTATTCATGAATCGTTGCGGATAAAGGGGCAAGCAAGGGACAATAGAATTCATGAATAATCCGGGCTAGAACAGAAGCCGGACAGGCAAATGATGTCCTTTGCTTGCCATACGTTCGGCTTTCTTTTCGTAGCGTAAGCAGCGCCATGCGATCCATAGTTTATGCACAGGCAGTAGTCGGACAGGATGTTGCCATACGTTGAATTTGTTTTTCTTCAAACGTTGCAGGTGTGCGTAGTAAATGCTGGCCATGATGATGGAGGGGCGCAGTGAAACCCGGTCTTGTTCCGGTAACGTTTCAATGGCCTGAGCAAAAAGCTGTTCTGATTGCTGGCCATAATGCTCAAGCAGGGCAAGTAGTTGTGGTGTGATGTTGCCGGTTTTAATGTCCTGATCGGTTACATGATATTTAGCTCTGTCAGTTTGCGGAAGGTAAATTCGATTGATGAGAATATCTTCGGGTACATCGCGAAGAATATTGGTTAATTGCATCGCCTCGCCCAGCGCTGTTGCAAAGTTCCGGGATTTTCGCTGTTGATAGCCGAACACCTCAATCGATAACAAGCCGACCACACCGGCGACGCGATAGCAATACAGATGAAGATCGGAAGCTTTGACGATCACTTTGCCTGAAATATCCATCACCATGCCGTCGAGAATTTCATGGAATAATTCTTCACTGAACTGAAAATGCTCCAGGCTCCACATCAACTCCTGCGTCACTGGATGATGCGCTTTGCCCTGAAATGCAGCGACAATTTCCTGTTGCCAGAAAGCAATCTTTTTCATGGCTACATCTTTGTCTTTGATTTCATCTGCAACATCGTCCACTTCCCGGCAGAATGCGTATAGCGCCATCATGGCGCGGCGCTGAAGTTTTGGCAGGAAAACGAAGGCGTAATAAAATGACGAGCCGGAGGCGCGCGTTCTTTCTTCGCAGTAAGCTTCCGGAGTCATGGGAGAACTTCTTCTGAGCAGACTGATTTGGCGGTGAAATGCTTATAAAGGCGCCCCGGCATGGATGTCGTGGCCAAGACAGAGGGGACAAGCTTTATCCAGTCATGCTGCTGTAACTCCGGACGATGATGCAGCGGGTCTGGTTCAGACTGCACTGCGTTTAGCACAGAAACACCTCCGTGAAATGTGGCGGCGATTTGTATGCGCAGGCGTGCTGGTAACTGCCCGATCAAAGGAATTCCCTGCTGATAAAAATCGCGGGTGTAGGCAATAAGGCGCTGCTTTACCGAATCAAAATCTACTGCGGAAATCTGGCCCGCCAGTAAGTCTTCGACGCTGAGTTGTTGAGCATCCAGCCAGCTGCTTGGAACGTAACAGCGGCCACGTGGTAAGTCGACACTTAAATCCTGCCAGAAATTGGTGAGTTGAAGGGCTGTGCAAATACCATCGGAGGCATGCAGGGCTTCCGTGTCATGAATGCCATGAAGCGCCAGAACCAATCGACCAACCGGATTGGCGGAATGTTTGCAGTAAAATAGCAGCTCTTTCTCATGCGTGTATCGCTGAATAGTACAGTCCATACGGAAGGCGGTTAAAAGGTCATGGCATGCATCCAGTGGTAAATGATGCCGATTGATCGCATCTCCAAGTGCCAGAAAGACAGGTTGATCAAGCTTCTGGCTGGTACACCGGTCAAGCAGTACCGCCCATGCATCGAGTTTTTTTAGACGAACCTCGGATGCATCATTGCCTTCATCGGCAATATCGTCAGCTTGTCTGGCAAAAGCATAGATGGCAGCAAGGCCAGGCCTTAAGTCTTTGCGGATGAGTTTTGAAGCAGTCGGAAAGTTTTCGTAATGCTGATGGGCTATGTTCTGGCAATAGCGATAGGCTTCATCAAGATTTTGGCATGCAGATGGTTGCTGATGTTCAGTCATGGCAGCACCCTAGTGGGGTGAACGATGCAAGAAAAGGGGGCGATTCGATGAAAGTGATTGTTGTCGGTGGCGGAATCATCGGATGCTTAACAGCTTGTATGCTCAAGCAACGAGGTGTGGATTGTGTTGTTCTTGAACGGAATACGCCGGGGCATGAAGCATCGTGGGCTGGTGCAGGTATTTTATGCCCGATTCATCCCTGGCTTTATCCCGATGATTTCAGTCGTTTTGTTGACGATAGTCTGATGCTTTTTCCGCAATTGCGGGAGCAAATGGAGCAGGCTACTGGCGTGGATATTCAGTACATTGAATCAGGCTTGATGATCCCTGAGTTTGAAAGTGATCTGGTTAGTCATCGTGATGCGGCTCTTGCCTGGTCAAGAAAATTCAACTGGGAAGTAGAAGCATTATCAGTCGAAGAAACGATGCTGATGGAGCCATCTTTGAATGGGGCGCAGCTGAAGTCGTCACTTCGCTGGCCAAAAGTATCCCAGTTACGAAATCCCAGGCTGTTAAGAGCAGTGCAAGCGTGGATGCGGCAGCTTTTGATCCCTTGTGTTGAGAATTGCCATGTCGATTGTTTGCTTGAAAGCAGCTGTGGTGTCACTGGAGTGCAGGATTCAAAGGGCCAAAAATACGAAGGGGATGCTGTTCTTCTGGCATGTGGTAGCTGGAGCGGGGAGTTGGCTGAAAAGTGGGGGTGTTCACTGCCGGTCAAGCCAGTGAAAGGGCAGATTGTATTGTTGCACGGGCCTGTTGGTACTCTGCATCATATTGTTAAACATGATGATGCTTATTTTGTTCCCCGTTCCGATGGGCGGGTGCTTGTGGGTGCCAGTATGGAGTATGTCGGATTTAAAAAAGGAAATACGCCGGAAGTTGTACAAGCCTTACTCCATGCCATGTTACGCATAGCTCCCGGTCTGAAGGATGCTGAAATAGAACATCAATGGATGGGCTTCAGGCCCGGGTCGCCTGATGGTATGCCTTATATTGGGCCTGTTGAATCCAGAAAGGGGTTGTGGGTCGCCAGTGGTCATTATCGCAATGGTGTATGCCTGGCGCCAGCTACGGCTGTGATGGTCTCCCGTTGGATGACAGGTGAAGCTGTGCCAGAATACATGCATAGCTTTTTGCCCGGCCGAATTTCAACGGCATCAGAAACATTGGGTTATCCTGAATTCTGATATGTCACGGATTCAAGTTCCAAGTGTGTTCATTTGATTTTAGTTGGCTGTAAACCGGTAATTTTCAGTATCAGGTATTCAGTGTTTTTTTTGTGTGTTGCAGTACAGTGAGATTCTTTTATATTTCACAATAATGTTGAATAAAGTGACAGAGAAACGGTTTGTTCGCCAACGAATAACAGGAAGAGAGCTAAATCATGCTTGAAACGCCAAAATTTGAACTCGACATTCATGATGCCTCGGCTTTAAATGAATTCGCTGATGTGCCTGAGATCGGCAGCTTTGAAGCATTAACTGATGTGATTAAAATGATGTTTCAAAGCATCGATAGCCGTATTGAACGTTATCTGCTCAGTATGGATGATGAAGAAAAGGAAGAGCTGCAAAAGGAGATGAAGCGTTTTCTGTCGCGGATCAATGCTAATAGCCTGATTCCTCTCCAGTTTCGCTTGAAAGTTCTTCACACCTTTGGTAAAGAAGCCTCGTTTTTGGATGGTGGCTTAACCTCCAGTATTCTTGATTCTTATAAAGTGGCGATCTTACTGCTGCTTGAAGCCTCGGAAGATAAAGAAAGCTATTTGCTGGCTCTGGCTAGAATGTGTGGGCAGGCCATTCATTTGGCGATGCGTGTGAGCCGATTACATCTTGCCGAGTATCGTGAGCCGCGGATACAGGTCACTAAACAAGTTCATGCATTTGCTCGTATCGGTTTGGGTGCATTGAATAAAGTAAAAGATAGCCCTAAGACCAGAATGAATACAGAAAGCATTAAATATGGCCTGATTTGGTATGAATTGATGCGCGCGGCTGATTTTTTCAGGCTGGCCCGTGGCGGACAAGAGTTGGTATATGATTCTATTGAGCCTTATATCAGTAATGTGTCAGTTGAATATTGTCCAAAGAATCAGGCTGCATTAGCGCCTGAAGATCATATTTTTCTAATTTCTTATGTCGATGACCGGCCGACCAAACCTGAGTGGACTGATCATCTGAAGGTGTTACATGTCTCGGATCGGATTTTACTGGATATTACGAAACTATTACCAGTATTGAAGACCCAACTTTCCGATGTTATTGAGCACATGAAAAATATCGAGAAGCAAAAAAGCCAATTGCGAACGGAAATTGAGATACACAATACACATAAGGTCACATTGCACCTGTTGAGTTGTATGCATATTTTGCCGCGTAAACAGATGCGGCATGAACGAGATGAAGCATTAACTTTATTATCCAACTTTAAATTGGCTTTGGGCAAACCCAACAAGCCTTCTTTTCGTGTTTTGCCGATACTCTCTGATGATGATGATAAAAATGATCTGGCCAGTCAGTGGACAAGTATGAATGTGTCCAGAGATGGCATTGGTATCGAAACAGACGAAAGTATGTATATGCCGCAGGTTTCATCTTTGGTTCGTATTGTTTGGGCTAATTCAGCTATCAAGTGGCCGTTCTGGGGCGTTCTTGTCTGGAGGCGTCATTCCGCGTCGAGGTTGGGTCATACGACTGCCGGTATTCAATTCCTTCATGGAAATCCTGCTATTGCGAATATGCAGTCAGCCGGGAAAGGTGCTGCTCTGTGGCCTGTGCTTTTTTCAAGGTTACATAAGGCCGGGCAAATCATGATCTGGAGCTCTGAAACGCATATTACTCAAGGTATGGTCGTCTTGCTGGATGTTTCTGGTAAAGTTTTTGAGTGTAAAATTGTGAAGGTATTGCAACGGGGTTCAAACTATGTGTCTTGTCAGGCACATCTGGTTCGGCGTTATACTGGTGGTGATATCGAGTTGGATCAATAATGCTAAAGCTGATAAATACCTGAAAAAACAGTATGAACTGATCCGGTAAGCCATATGTTTTCAGCACTTCCGGACACAGTTACCGTTCCTCCCGGCATTTCAATAGTTAGGGGACGATGATGTTTTTCTTTCTTCCAAACAGCTACAGCCACGGCACATGCGCCTGAGCCGCAAGCCAGTGTTCTTCCTGCACCGCGTTCAATAATGTCGATGTAGATGTGGTCAGCGATTTGACCCGTGATAATTTCAATATTTCGATTGGAAGGGAATGCTTCGGTAGCCTCAAAATAGACGCTATGCGGATTGCCGATGGAAATATCGATATGGGCCTCGGTTTCATGTTCAATTGTAGCTTTACCCATCTCAACGCAAATTTCGTTAGCTGATCCTCGGCTTGCATGAACCTGACGGTCATGTAATGCGATCGAAACTATATCCTTATCAAAATACCGCATGAGTAGATGTCCCACGCAACGCAGGCCATTACCGCAATTCAAGGCCTCAGTGCCATCGTTATTATAAATACGCATCCGCGCATCAGTGCGTTCATCCGCTTCCAGCACTAAAAGCTGATCACAACCAATGCCGAACCGTCGCTCAGTCATGGATTTAACCGCTGACTCAGTTAGTTCCGGAAGTTCAACTTCCAGCCCGTTAATAACGACAAAATCGTTGCCCTGGGCCTGCATTTTATGAAACGGTAGCTTCATGATTGCTGATGCTCGACTTCCACGGTGGTGTACACGCCGCCGCGCACGTTAAAGACAGCCGTTACTTTAAGATAACGAGGATCTAAAACCTGTATTAAGTCAGAAGCGATCATATTGGTTACTTTTTCGTGAAAATGTCCCTCATTACGGAAGCTCCAGTAATATAATTTGAGTGACTTTAATTCGATGCATGTCTGATCAGGTATATAGTCCAGTTTAATCTCGGCAAAATCCGGCTGGCCTGTTTTCGGGCAAAGGCAAGTGAATTCGGGCGTGTTGATGCGAATATGATAATCACGATCCGGATTAGGATTGGGGAAAACTTCCAGTGTTTTGCTGGGTTGAGTTGTTGGCTTATCGCCTAATTGAGTGAGCATGATTAAACCTCAAAATTTTTAATGATGGAATGATAAATGGATGTCAAAATGTTCAGTTCATCAATGGAAACGCATTCGTTAATCTGATGAATGGTGTCATTGGTTAAACCTAATTCTGATACCGGAATGCCGACAGCAGCCAAAAAGCGAGCATCAGAAGTGCCGCCACCGGTATCCTTGCTGGTGGTTAAGCCTGTTTCAATATGAATTGCGTGACATACCTGGTCCAGGAATGGACCATCAGGTGTGGAGAACGCCTGCGCCACATGATCTATTTGCATCTGGCAAGGGATATCCCGACAAGCATTTTCAATATCTTTTTTGATGCTGTGAAAATCGTTTGCCGGATTGTAACGGATGTCCAGAAACACATCGCATGATCCGGGGATGACATTGCTGGCTCCTGTTCCGCCATTGATATTGGTGATTTGACAGGAAGTAGCGGGAAAGCCATCTGCTGGTTTTCCCCAATCAAATGTTGCTATGCGCAACAAAGCAGGTGCTGCACGATGGATCGCATTATCTGCATCCTGTGGGTAGGCAGAATGACCTTGCCTGCCCGTAAAGTGTAATTTTACCTGAACGACGCCGCGTCGTCCCCGACGAATTGTGTCGCCAACCCGCTGGCTGCTTGAAGGTTCACCTACAATTGCAGCATCGGGTAATAGTTGCTTTGTTTGCATGTATTCAACCATGCGAATCGTGCCATCAACTGATTCACCTTCTTCATCGGATGTGATGAGCATTTGTAACGATGGCAGGGGCGTATGATTCATGCGTAGCTTCGCTATAGCCTCAATCCAGCATGCGATACCACCTTTCATATCCTGAGCACCGCGACCGTGCAGTTTTCCATCTTCAATGACAGCTGCAAAAGGCGGATGCAGCCATTGATCGATGGGTCCGGTCGGTACGACATCGGTATGCCCGGCAAATGCCAGAGTGCCTTCTCGTTCGCCTTTTCGAACATATAGGCTGTTAATGACTTCTCCTGTATCAATCCGAATGCGCTCAAAGCCCAGGGGGGTTAACAGTTCTTCGATATAATCCTGGCAAGCACCATCATCAGGCGTAATCGATACTTTTCTGATCAGTTCGCTGGCTATATTCAGGGCATGGTAAGATATGGTCATGATGGGTGTTCCTCGCCGAGTTCCCTGAATATTTCAACATGTCGTTCAATGCCTTGAAAACAGGATTGTTGGTCGGCCAGTATCGATAAGTTTTCCAGCATTTCAACATCCATGTGCTCAAATATTTCCATGAATGTTGTTTTCCCAGCCTCAGTTCGTATCAGCAGGCGAGCTGATATGTTCAGAGAGTCATGAGCAAGAATTAGCCATTGCTGATAGTTTGATACATGTTTGATGTCACCATGATACCAGATAAACGCGTGTGCAGTATCAGGCATGGCACGGCTCAATGATTGAAATGGTGCCCCCGGAAGCAAGGGTTAACTGGGCATCCGAATGTTCGAATTCAACTGGCAAGTGGGCAATGCCAAAACACCCATCCGGAGTTGAGCAAGCACTGGTAAGCTTGCCAATATTGATGTCGTTGCTGATATTCTGAGGTACAGAGATTGGCTCATGCTCTATGCTCACGCGATAGAATTTCTTTTTTACTCCGCCTCGCCAGTGCATACGGCTGGTCACTTCCTGGCCGACATAACAACCCTTATCAAAAGAAACACCGTTAAATTCGACAAGGTTTGCATTCATGGGATGAATGGTTGAATCCCAGTCAATGCTAAAGCGAGGTGTACCTTTATAAATTCGCATGGCTTCAAAGGCGGCTTCATCCCATAAATAAGATGCTTCAATGTATGCAATATCGTCGGCTGCTGCGATAACCCAGTAACCTGGAGGGCTATCGGAGATCGTAATGGCGATGGACTCTGAATTAGGTCGTTGAATATATGCCAGATGACACGGCTCTGGTACATCCGGATAGCTGAATATGGATTGTAAGACGACGTGGCTCTGGACACCCTGAACACTGTAAAGGTTCAGTGATTCAATAATGCCGATGCGTAAGGTATAGCCTAGTGAAAATTGGCGTAATCGTGACACTACGTTTTCCGCAACAGATGCTGGGGCAAGCATGTAGATAACATCGGTCGAAATTTGAAAAATATATAACTCTGAGACCGGCTTCCCCTGAGGGGTGAGTAGACAAGCGTAAATGCCACACGTTTCATTCAATTTTTGAATGTCTTGTGTAATCTGGCCTTGTAAATATGTGCGAATATTTTGACCGCTTGCTTTAATGATACGCCAACTCTTACGCATGCCTATTGCATACGAAGCGTATAACTGGTTCGCCTGTGATTCAGAGATTTGTGGAATAATCATGCTGCCGCATGCTGATGAACGCCACTGGAAAGGCAATCATTGAGTCCGAAAAGGCAGTTCGCGTGCAAGTTACTGTTGGATGCTGCTTGCTTGCGCAGATACGTCATATTTCTGGAGTGCTTTTGGTATATACCAGTGCATGGAATTATAGCCTATACCGGCTGGTGCCGGTTCAATGCCCTTAATACGCTTGTGCATGGCCGTTGTAGAGTAGGGCGCATATAAGAAAACCATCGGAACATCGTTGAAAATTTCTTCCTGCATTTTATCGTAGTAAGCCTTTCGTGCATCCTGATCGAATGTTTGACGTGCTTTTACAAGCGCTTCATCAACCACATCATTGTGATAGCCCAGAAAGTTGAATTGGCGTTCAGCCGTTTGAGATGAATGCCAAATGGTGTATTGGTCGGGTTCGGGTGACATGCTCCAGCCAAGAATGACCGCATCGAAATTTCGTTTATTAATGAAATTATCGATAAAGGCAGACCATTCCACCAGTCGTACTTTGACTTCAATGCCAATTTGTTTGAGTCGCTGTTGAATAATGGTGGCGGAATCGGCACGCTGTTTATTGCCGTTGTTGGTAAGTATGGTGAAGCTTAGTGATTTGCCATCTTTTTCGAGAATGCCATGCTGATTTTTTTGCCATCCGGCTTGAGATAATAGTTTTGTGGCCTTGTCAGGGGAAAATGCTCTTGGTTTCAGTGATTCATTCACCCAACGGGTTCCAGGCTTGTAAGGGGTGGCAATTAATTCTCCCAGCCCCAATAACACACCATCAACTATTTCCTGCCGATCAATGGCATAGGCAATGGCTTGCCGTACCAGTGGATCATTAAAGGGTGCTCGATTCAAATTAAATCCCATATAAGTGTAGACGAAGCCAAGGTACTGATAACGCAGATAATGCTCTTTTAAATACGGGGTATTGTCGAAAAGGCGTTTGAACTGGGTTGGTGTTAAACCCATTTCGTCCAGATGGCCGGCACTAAGTTCAAGGAACTGCGTAGCAGTATCGGGAATAATGCGCGTCATGCGCTCACTGATCCAAACTGAACCATCATAGTAATTCGGGTTGGCGCTCAAGGTGATGGATTGTTGTGCTTGCCAATCTTTGAGTACATAGGGGCCCAGAGTTGCTTTCGGGAGGCGTGAAAGCTTGGTGTTCATGATGTTTTCGCCTTTGAATATGTGCTTGGGCAGGATTGATAGTGAAACCCAGGAAGATAAGGCGGGAGAAAATATTTCGGAATAATGAACGGTAAAGGTGTAGGGGTCGGGAGTTTCAAATGATTTCACCATGGAGTAATCCGACTTGTAAGCACTTTGCGTTGCGTCATCCTGCATCAGGGCAAGTGTGAAAGCACAGTCCTGTGAAGTGAATGGCTTGCCATCAGTCCAGTTTATTCCATGGCGAAGATGAAAGATAATGCTCAACTGATCGTCAGAAACCTCCCAGTTTTCTGCAAGCTCTCCAGTCAAATTCAGATCTTTGTCATATTTCAGCATGGAAAGATAGAGATTTGATGCAATTTCATGGCTTGCTGAATCACCAGCAATCATCGGAATAAGATTCGAAGCATCTCCAATAGAAGCAGAGATTAATCGATCCCCCGAACTCGGCGAAAGATTAACCTGAGTCGAAATGGTAGCGCTGTTTGTTGGCTTATCGGTTTGACTGGAAGGTGAGTCGCTTTCACAAGAAGTCGCTAAAATCAAACTTGATAAACAAAAAAATATGAGCTTTAGCTTGGTTGAATGTGTGCGTAAATCCATAGATAGTCTCCGGGACGGATAATGCCATTGGTGTGTTTTTGGTTGAACTTGGCAATAGCTTCGGGGGTGGTGCCAAAGCGTTTGGCAATACTCCACAGGCTGTCGCCGTTACGGACCTTGTAATATACCCGCCGCTGTTTGGAAAGCATGGGGTTTGTCCTGGATGTTGCAGAGCCAAATTGATTTGCCGGTACAGTCAACAGTTTTCCGGTATAAAGAACCTTTCCTGTTTGTGGATTGAGATTTTGTAAATGTTGCACCGTTGTCCGGTAAGATTTGGATAATTTATACCAGGAATCACCCGGTCGAATGTTGATTTGAATCAATTTTGGTCGACTGGATAAAGCAGCCGTTTGGATGCTTTCAAAAGCATCGGCTGGAACATCAAGCTGAATTGATTGCTTTAAATATTGCTGATAATCAAGTTTTGGGTTTAATGTGAATAATTGTTCAATGCTCAGGTCTGTCAGGCTGGCCAGTAGAGCTAAATCAACCGGAGCTTCTAATTCGATCGTTCGGGTGTTGACGGGGTCTGAAAACTCAATGTCGCCTGAGTCCATCAAAGATGCAAGTCCGATGATTTGAGCTACATAAGTGTGAGTGATCTCGGGAACGGGCATGTTTGATAGTCCATCCGAAAACTTCCAGGGGGATTTGTTAAGCCTTGATGCAAGTGCATTTGGTCCCAGGTGATAAGCTGCAAATGCCAGAGGCCAAGAATTGAATTGTTTGTGCAGCGTGTCCAAATATCGTAATGCAGCTTTGGTGGATTGATTTACATCCCTTCTTGCATTGAATCCATGAGGGGAATTTAAACCAAGGTGTCGAGCGGTTCCAGGCATGATTTGCCATAAGCCCATGGCGCCAGCATGTGATAGGGCATATGGTTGATATGCTGATTCAATTACTGGAATAACTTGTAAGCTCGGTGGCATCTGCATTTGCTCAATAATGGAGAGTATGCGAGCTCTGACCAATGTGGATCGCTGGTCAATATTGTTCCAGTATTTGAGGATTGGCTTCGCGAGTTCTCTGGCCTTTTCAATATCTATTGGGCTAATATTTTCGAGTACTGTATTATGCGGCTTTTCAACACTAATGGTTGTCTGAGGTGTCTCCAGCTTGCCAAGGCTAACTTCAGGCGGTTGAACGGTTGGTGATGAGTAAAGGTCCAAAGCCACAGGTTGATAAGCAAGCATCTTCTTATGGGTACAACCTTCAAGTAAAATAATTAACATTGCCATAGATAATGAAAGTAGTGTATAAATAGTTCGTGTGTATTTGTTGCGGGAGAAGAGCATAGGTGCGCAGCATAACTTGTTTTATGGACATGGCTAGTTTTAGGATGTTTGCAATCACGCTAATCGAGATGTAAGTATTTCATCTTGCTTTCAAAAGGTTAGACGTTTAAGTTTACGTGATTCTGAAAGTTGGGGGTGTAGTGTTTGAAGTTGAATAGAATTCAGCAAGCATTGCTGGATGCCGATATAGTGACCATCGAGCAACTCGAAGAAGCTATCGCCACAAAGAAGTCATTTCTGGAATCTTTGTTGGAGTTGGACGGCATTAACAGTATGGCTGTTATGCACACGCTTGCGGCACTGTATAGGGTGCCATTCATTGATATTTCTAGCTTCAAGCCAAACCAGGATTTAATTAAATTAATACCTGAAAAGCAATGTCTGGAATCTTGTATCGTTCCAATTGATATGCAGGAAAATTCTATCATCGTCGCCATGAGCGACCCTTCAGACATTAACCTTATTGATCGATTACAGTTTAAGCTCAACAAGCAAATCAAGCCGATTTTTGTCCGTCCTGATGTAATTCAGAAAAAAATAAGAGATTTTTACCAGGGGGATGCAGCGTTTGATGATGCAATGGCATCGCTTGACGAAGATCAAAGTTTTTCCACTGAAGAAGTCGAAGATGAAGATTCTGATAGTATTGATTCATTAAAGAAGCAGTCAGGTGATTCGCCGATTATCAAGCTGGTGAATGGTATCATTGTAAAAGCCATGAAAATGGGTAGTTCAGATATTCATATTGAGCCGGGTGAGCGGATAAGTATCGTTCGCGTGCGTGTTGATGGTCGTTTGCGAGCAGCGCTGAAGTTTCCTCTGAAGGCCCATAAGCTTGTTGCCTCTCGTGTTAAAATTATTTCAGACTTGGATATCTCTAACACCAGGATGCCGCAAGACGGTCGTGCTCGTATTCGCCTTTGGGGTAAGAGTTTTGACATGCGCGTTTCTACGCTGCCCTCGTTTCATGGTGAAAAGATCGTGATTCGTATTCTGGATAAGAGTAATTTGTCGCTTGATCTGGACTTGCTGTCTTTTGAGAAAAAAGCAGATCTACGTATTCGAGAATGTATTGCGAGGTCAAATGGTGCCGTTCTGGTTACAGGGCCAACCGGTAGTGGCAAAACAACCACATTGTATTCCTTTTTAAATCATATCAATGACCCTGAAACGAATATTATTACTGTTGAGGATCCTGTTGAGTTTCAGATTAAAGGTATCAATCAGGTTCAGATCAGCACAAAGAAAGGCTTAACATTTGCGGCGGCGCTTCGTTCTATCCTTCGGCAAGATCCTGATGTTGTGATGATTGGTGAAATTCGAGATGAAGAGACCGCTGAAATAGCCTTGCATGCAGCTCAGACTGGTCATCTTGTTCTCTCAACGCTGCATACGAATGATGCACCTTCAACTGTAACACGTTTGATTGAAATGGGTTTGGATGCGGCAACATTGTCATCGTCTCTTAATATGGTGGTGGCTCAAAGGCTTGCGCGAAGGCTTTGTAAAAAATGCAAAAAAGAAATCGAGACGCCAAAAGACTTTAAAGAAAAGTTCAATGTCCCTGACCATGTAAAATTTTTTGGCCCGGTAGGGTGCAAAGAGTGTATGGATATTGGCTATAAAGGCCGAATAGGCATACACGAAGTGATGTACTTTAATGACGAGCTTCGGGAAGCTGTTATGCGAGGTGCCAGTACCAGAGAGCTAAATCGTGCAGCATGTGAAAATGGCATGTTTATGCTGTTTGATGATGGAATTGACAAGGCTCTGATGGGGTTGACCAGTATTGAGGAAGTTATACGAAACTCAGTGCCTCCAGATTCTTTTGATCTTGAGCAACGCCTAAGTCCTGATGGTAGATTGCTATCGCTCGGTGATGCAAAATTCAATCGGGAAGATCAATCTCTTGGGCAGCTTTCTTCTAGTGAAAAGAAACCTATTATCGTAGCTGATGATTCAAAAAGTATTCGAAACCTGGTTCGTTTTGTTTTGCAGGCTGAGGAGTATGAAGTCATAGAAGCTGAAGATGGGGTTCAAGCCTGGCAATTGCTTCAACGCTATGGCAGTAAAATTGGCTTGGTGATTACGGATTTTGAAATGCCAAACATGAATGGTGATGAGCTGGTTAAGCGTATAAGGGAAGAAAAAAAATATAATTCGTTACCAATTATTTTGTTAACATCGAGAAAAGAAGAGGAAGATGAAGTGTTGGGGTTGGATTCAGGTGCGGATGACTATATTGGAAAGCCAGTTGAGCCAATGAAGCTTCAGGCTCGAGTTAGAAAGGTGTTGGGTATGTATGAACGCATTCGATCTGCCGCAGCAGCGAATTCAGGGGCAGTGTCATGATAGTGAAAAATACAAAAACGACTGATGATGATCAGGTAAAAGACTGGATTGCTGAAGAGATTTCAAGTCAGACGCAGGATTTGCTGGACTTTGAAGAGTTGCTTGAGTTGGTGGTCGGAGGTGAAAGGTTTCTCATTCCATTAAAGGAAATTGAAGGAATAATAACGCCTACACAAATTACCCCTGTGCCAATGGCTCCAGAGCATTTTATAGGGCTTGCTAATTTGCATGGGGAGATTGTTTGTATTGTTGATCCTTGTAAGTTGATGCGACTCAAAGGAAAACTTAAAGAAGATAGTCACTTGACCCGGTTTGTGCGAATACGTGGTCCGCGCATGAAGCTGGCTATCAAAATTGACGAGGCTCCTAGGATTATTTCTGTTCGAAGGGATCAATTGGCAGCGCTAACACCTAAAGAAAATGGGTATACAATGGGGCACTTTGAAGTCAATGGATTGGATGTGCCAGTCATTTACTGTAAGGCTCTTTACGCATAATGAAGTTGGGTCGGTAATTAATCATTGAAAAGATAGAAATGAATTGCCAGCATAAGCTATTCGATTCATTTATTTATTTGTTAAACAATAAGGTGATGACGTTAAATTTAGGGAGATATTATGGCAGAGATTGAAGCACGGAAGGTGGTTGGAATTCGCCAGTTGGCAAAGCGAAATATTCTTATTTCGATAGTGATGTTTTCCGTTTTGATTGGCGTTGTGCTTATTGCATTCAACAAAGCTTCCAGCGGAATTTCAGACTTGTCTGCACTGCATGGCCAGCAAAATGATATTGAGCGATTCCGTTCGATTTTGCCAAATACGTTGTTACCTCTTAATGACTTCGTTATGACCAAGAATGAAAAGAGTATCGAGAAAATAGACAAGGCAGCCAAAGAGTTCGAAACGCTTTATCAGCAGGTTAGTCGCTTGGAAATTCTTAAGTCTGATGAGGTTGAACAGTTATCTGACGTAAATAAACTTATGCATGAAGTGCTTCAAATTTCAAATGATATTACGAGTGGTAAAATTCCTTTTGCAATGGCGAGTAACGTATCAGTGGTGGCTCAGAACCTTGTGTTTGTAGCCCAGGAAAAGCTTAACTCAGTAACAACAGGTTTGGGTACGACCTTACGTACGTCAGCCGAAGAAAAATCTTCAGAGTTGACAACTTTTGCTTGGATTAGTTTGGTGATCATTATTTTAATCGTAATTATGATTGTTTTGTTGAATAGAAGCTTTGTTTCCAATATTTCAGATACCATTGCGACTGTTTCTGCTGACGTGGGTGATTCATCTGCAGAAATTCTCGATGCTATTGAGCAGCAATCGATGGCGGCTGAAACGCAATCTTCTTCAGTAAATATGATTACTGACGAGTTGGAAGAAATGTCTAAATCTTCACGTAAGATTGCTATTACTGCTGGTCAGGTTGAGAAAATTTCTTCAGCTACAGAAAAAGCAGCTCAAGAGGGTTATGAGTCCATGCAGGGTATGATCGGATACATGGCAAAAATCCGTGACGAAGTGAACCTGATCGCAGAAAAGGTGACTGACTCGGGTAAAAAAGCTGAACAGATTCTGGATTCGATTGGTTCAATTCAGGAAATTGCGGATGAAACACATTTACTTGCTTTGAATGCATCAATTGAAGCAGCGGCTGCCGGTGAGTTTGGTAAACGATTCTCTGTGGTGGCAGGTGAAGTACGGCGTCTTTCTGAGCGTGCGCGTGAATTTACAGAAGAAATCCAATCCGTGGTAAATGAGGTTAACGTTTCAACAAGTGAATCTATTAACGTGACCAGAGAAGGTCTTATTGAAGTGGAAAATGGTGTAAGGCTGGCACAGCAGACGGGTGAAACCCTTGATAAAATGCGTATTATGTCGGAAAAAACCAATCAGGCAGTTCGTGCAATTGCTCAAGCAACCAAGAAACAGGATATGACGTCACAAGAATTCGTTGATACAATGAGACAAATTGCTACCTTGCTTAAAGACTCATCTTTGCAAATGCATAAATCTTACGAAGCATCTAAACACTTGAGTGATGCCGCAGAAGATCTGAAAAAAGTCCAATAAAGATACCATACTTTGTCTACTTTTGACTTATCCAACTTCCTTGCTTCATTTTATGATGAAGCAAGAGAGCGTTTGGCATCCATCGACCACAGCCTTGTGAAATTTGAGGATGGAAGTCTTGATGCTGAGGGACTCATTGCTCTAAAGCGTGATGCTCATACAATCAAAGGTTCAGCACTCATGCTGGGTGTTATCGATGTTGGTGCCGTTGCGCATTTGTTTGAAGATGCAATGGAAAATGTTATTGAACACCCTGATTTGAGAACACACGAATTTACTAGTTTTCTCTATCAATTGCATGATGAGTTAGCAAAGCGAATTCGCAACCCGGACGATGAGAGCATCAAACTCGATGCTGACATTTTGAGAGCTCAGTACAAAGAATTGGAACTGAAGATTTCATCTGGAGATAACGAACACTCAAAATCAATCAATATCACTGTTAAAAAGCAAGAGCCTGAACAACAACTTATTGGTGTAGATGATGCGGCGAGTTGGAAGCAGAAACCGAAGGTTTTTCAGTCTGATTTTGATGATGATGTAGAGATAAAATTCTCAGCGATTGAAGAATTTGTTGATGAGACACCAAAGGCTGTTGCTGTAGAGCAGATGCTAAAGGATGATATTGTTGAATCGACTCCAAAAGCGGATGCTGTAGAGCAGATGCCGAAGGTTGAATCAGTTGAACAGGAACCAAAAATTGAACCTTTGGAGTCAATGCGTATTTCATCAGCGCGTGGTATGGATGATTTTGCACCTGATATTAGTCATATGGGCTTGCAACAAACTGCACAAAAGAAATCGTCCGGACGTTTTTTGCGAGTGGATTCGCAGCGAATAGAAGATCTATCCTCGTTTGTTGTGGAGTTAAGTTCTCAGTCATCAAATCAGGAAGCCGGAAACCCTCAATCTAAAATAATTAAAACGATTTCATCCATCGCAGATGACTGGAAAAAAGTAAATTCGGCTATTCCAGTTCTTGATGAGCAGCAAAGAATGATTGCTTTAGATGCGTTTAATGATGCCATGGAAGACCATCTTAAACACATCAAACAATTTAAGTACAAGCTTGAAGTTGAAAATGAAAATAAATCTAATCGACTAAAAGATCTTCGAAACCAAGTGTTTGGCTTGATGCTTCGGCCTATTGATAATATTTTTTCTGCATTTCCACGTTCAGTACGAGACACTGCGTCCCGAATGAACAAAAAAGTAAAATTGCAGATCGGCGGCAATAATATCGAAATCGACCAAAGTGTATCTGAGATGTTGGTCGAACCACTTGTGCATTTATTAAATAACTCGGTGGCGCATGGAATAGAGTTGCCAGATGATCGAATTGCTATAAATAAACCTGCTGTAGGAACTATTACGATTCTGGCACGTCAGAACGGTAATGAAATTATTATTGAAGTCATGGATGATGGTGCAGGGCTAGATCCTGATGAAATCAAACGGGTTGCTGTTGAAAAAGGTGTTACAACTCAGGCAGAAGCAGATTTAATGAACAGTGCTGGCTTGATGGAAATGATCTTCCGCCCTGGCTTCTCAACGAAAAAGGACATCGATACCGTTTCCGGCCGCGGAATTGGTATGAATGTTGTTCAAGACGTCGTTCGAAAATTGACGGGTTCAATTCGCATTCATTCAGTTAAAGGAAAAGGAACAAGATTTATCATTTCCTTACCATTAAGTATTGCTGTACAGAATGCGCTTATATTCAGAGCTGGCTCAAGAAAGTTCGGTATCTTAAGTCATTTGATAGAGCAAAATATTCCACTGCTAAGTCAGAATGTTACAAAAGAAGCTGGGAAAGCTGCTCAGATCACCTATGGAAATTCTAAAGTTCCATTGGTAGATATGCGCACAGTGCTTAATGATAATTCTTCGGAAAACCTTTCCAAGAATCCTTATATTGTGATTACTGAGCATATCGAAGGCTTTGTGGGCATGATTGTCGATGAGCTTATTGATAACGTTGAAATTGTCGTGAAGGAACTCGACCCTTATTTGAAACGTTACCAGCCTCAGGGTGTCATGGGTAACACAATTTCCGCTGATGGTTCGGTCGTTCTTTTGCTGGAACCATATGGCATTAAAGAAATGGGACGTACTGCACCTGATATTATTGACGTCGAAAACATAGAAGAAACATTTAAATATAAAGTTCTTCTTGCTGAGGATTCCCTGATTGCACGTGAAGTTGAGAAAGCTGCATTTGAGCGCCTTGGATTTGTTGTCGAAACTGCAATCGATGGAATGAATGCGCTAGAGAAACTCAACGATTCATTTGATCTGATCGTATCAGATTTGGAAATGCCAAGATTAGATGGCTTTGGACTAGTTCGCCGTATCCGTAATAGAGAAGAATATGACAATATTCCGATCATAATCATTTCCAGTCGTGAAAGCCCTGAAGACCGCATGCGTGCTTTAGAAGCTGGCGCAGACTCATATCTCGTCAAACAGCATTTGAACGGAGATAATTTGCTCTCGACGTTACAAACAATAATGGGATCTATCGTAGAATAAGACGGATTTAAATATCAAGAATATATCCGGTAAGTCATTGTTATGATTTGAGATTATATCATATTGTGTTTATATCCCGGAGAACCTTTTGGCTTTGTTGACGCTTGAGTGAAATGGCAACCCGGCTGTCCGCACCGGAAATCGATGCACAAAGCGTGATAAAAAAGATGTCTTTGAGCATATGACCGACATTCCGCACCCTTAAAAGCATGTTTTTTATTTATGGAAATAGGTCGAAATAATACTATTAAAATGATGTTAAACTACTGATATATATGATATA
>PFXG01000020.1 GCA_002791545.1 Zetaproteobacteria bacterium CG_4_9_14_3_um_filter_49_83 | reverse complement strand
CAAGTTAATATAGATGTAACCTACTGTTATATAACGATTATTTTTGGCATCAAAATTGCGAAGAAATTTTCATGCCAACTTGACTAAAATAGCCTGGCGGACTCAAAGTATAAGTGCAACAGCGATTGAGGTTAAATTGCTGCCATGGGAAAAAATTATACACGGCGAAAGAAGATTAATTTTATGGCAGTAATCTGGAAAATCATCGACTATAGCGACTGGCTTAACGGCCGGGCGAATGGACAAACGGTCGCCTTTGGTGTGGTCCGGATTGTTTCTGTACATAAATAGGTCATCAAAAGTGGCGAGGGTAAATTTGCTGAGCTATCTGGAAACCTTCTTACATTACCGACGCTCAGTTTGTGGCAGCACTTGACCGATGAGGGGAAGGCATTTAAGTTCTTTCTGCTTCGTGCAGGCTATATTTGCGGAAGAATGTCATCCGGGAAGAGGGTTACCGATCCATTGAAACAGCATATTTTCGTAGTTGATGACGACAAAGAGGCGCTGGAGGAAATTGCAGAATACCTTGAGGATGAAGGTTTTCGTATTTCTACAGCCAGCAGTGCGGAAGATATGTGGCGCAAGGTTAAACGTGATCCGTGCCATCTTTTCCTGCTGGATATCCGGCTTCCCGGCGAAAATGGCCTGGAGATCACTAAAAAAATTCGGATGACATCGAAAGTCGGCATCATTTTTGTCAGTGGTAAAGGCGATGCGATAGATCGTATTGTCGGGCTGGAGATCGGCGCTGATGATTATATTGTTAAACCCTTCACGCCGCAGGAAGTGCTGATCCGTATCAAACGCGTGCTGAGCAGGACAGCATCTCACGTATATCCAGGGCCTCTGTCCGGCCCTGATGTAGAACAGGACATTGTCATTTTTGGTGGCTGGAAATTGAATATGGGGAGCTGTACCTTGTTTTCTCCTTCCGGCGAAGAGGTGGCATTGACCACGGCAGAATTCAATCTTCTCAAGGCCTTCACCCAAAGTCCTAATCGGGTACTTTCACGTGATTATCTGTTGGACCAGGTGCATGAAAGTGGTTGGGTAGGTTATGATCGCGGTATTGACGGACTGGTCAGTCGCCTGCGGAAAAAACTATCGAGTAAAATGGGCGAACCTTTGAAAATCAAGACGATACGTGGCCTTGGTTATATGTTTACTTCATCAGTGGAAACGCTTCATCCCGACGTTTTTTAACTGCTTACGCGAACTTGCATAATCCATCATTGAATTCTTATCCAATTGCAGTGACGGGTTATGAAAAGACTCCGACTTATTGCAGTGACGCCACGGCTTTGCCGATACGATCCATTGCATCTTCCAGGGTTGTTTGGGCTACAGCATAGGAAAAGCGAATCTGGCCGGGTGAACCGAATTCAGTGCCCGGTACCAGTGCCACACCAGCCTCTTCCAGTAACCATTCGCAAATCACGACATCGTCAGTCAGTACATTACCGGCAGTGGTTTGTTTGCCAATCCATCCTGATACCGATGGGAATACGTAAAACGCACCTTCAGGTAATAGGCAATCCACACCATCAATGGCATTAAGCGCATTGACCAGCCATGTGCGGCGAGACTCGTAAGTTTGTACCATTTCAAGTTGTTCATCCGTCGGACCATTGAGGGCCGCTAATGCTGCCTTTTGAGATACCGAGCAGGCATTCGAAGTGCTTTGCCCCTGAATTTTACCCATGGCGTTAATAATGTGACGTGGGCCGGCACAGAAGCCGATTCGCCAGCCGGTCATGCAATAGGCTTTTGAAACACCGTTCAGCGTGATGGTTTGCTCTTTCAGATCGGGATTGACCTGCGCAAATGTCGCAAAGCGACGACCATCAAAGAGAATTTTTTCATACATATCATCCGTTGCGACTGCCACCTGCGGATGCTTGCGAATGACCACTCCCAGAGCCGCCAGTTCATCGGCTGAATAGACCATGCCTGTCGGGTTGGAAGGTGAGTTCAGAAAAAGCAAGCGTGTTTTCGGAGTAATCGCTGCTTCCAGCTGTGCTGCTGTCAGTTTGAAGTTGGCATCTGCCTGGCAGGTCACAATCACAGGCAGACCTTCGGCCAGCAGCACCATATCCGGATATGACACCCAATAAGGGGCAGGGATAATCACTTCATCGCCCGGATTAATGATGGCTTGCAACAGGTTATAAATGCACTGCTTGCCGCCGGTCGAAACCAGAATGTCTTCAGGGCTGTAGTCGAGATCATTATCGCGCTTGAATTTTTCAGCAATAGCCTTGCGCAATTCAGGGATGCCGGGAACCGCCGTATAACGGGTAAACCCCGATTCTATGGCTTCAATACCAGCCAGACGTGCCGCTCTGGGCGTTTCAAAGTCCGGCTCGCCAACAGAGAGAGAGATAATATGCTTGCCACTGGCACGCAATTCAGCGGCTTTGGCTGTGATCGCCAGCGTGGCGGATGGTTTAACTTTCTGGACGCGTTCGGATAATGTAATCATGCCGATATTATGAACATTCATATTGGAAGTTAAAGCCCTATTAACAGGACTTCTGTCATCAGCAGGAAAACTTCAACAGCTCCGAATAAAACGGGTGATTCTTTCCCTGATCTGATCGCGTACCCGGCGAAATTCGGCCATGATCTCATCTTCGCTGCCTGTTGTTTTGGCCGGGTCATCAAAGGGCCAATGTTGCTTTTCACATGATACAGGCACGACAGGGCAGGTTTCATCGGCATTGCCGCAAACGGTCACCAGCAAATCCACTTGATGGAGGATTTCCGGATTCAGCGCTTCCGATTCCTGCATGGAAATATCCACACCGACTTCCTGCATCACCGCAATAGCGCGTGGGTTTTTACCGTGTGCAACGATACCGGCTGAATACACCTCATAGCCATCACCACCCAGCGCTTTGAGCCAGCCCTCAGCCATCTGCGAACGACATGAGTTGCCTGTACAAAGGAATAAAACCTTCTGTTTCATCATAAACCTCTTTCGTACCAATTTTTACTGCGATTCACAATTGCAACCACCGATAACATCACAGGCACTTCCACCAAGACGCCAACCACTGTCGCCAGTGCTGCACCTGACTCAAAACCGAATAATGCAATGGCTGCTGCCACGGCCAGTTCAAAGAAATTAGAGGCTCCGATCAGCGCAGAGGGACCCGCCACGCAATGAGCCACACCCAGCTTCCGATTCAGCCAGTAAGCCAGCATGGAATTGAAATACACCTGAATGGTGATTGGAATCGCCAACAGCAGAATTACCAGTGGTTGCGCCAGAATCTGCTTACCCTGAAAGCCGAACAGCAATACTACGGTGACCAGCAATGCCGCCATCGAAATCGGGTCCATGATATGCAGCACATTTTCCAGCTTGCCCAGCGATAGCAGGATTTTCCGTCCCATGTAAGCCAGCGCAACCGGGATGATGATGTACAGCAGAACAGACAGAAATAAGGTGTCCCAGGGTACGATGATGGAAGTGACACCCAGCAGCAGTCCGACGATCGGGGCAAAGGCAAAAATCATGATCATGTCGTTCAGTGCGACTTGCGACAGCGTGAACTGGGGATGACCACCGGTTAAGCGCGACCAGACAAAGACCATAGCCGTACACGGGGCCGCTGCCAGCAAAATAAGCCCTGCGATATATTCCGGTATTTTTTCAGCTTCAAGCCAGGGCGCAAACACATATTGCAGAAAAAACCAGCCAAGCAGGGCCATTGAAAATGGTTTCACCAGCCAGTTAATGCTCAGGGTAACGGCAATACCGCGTCGATGGTGCCAGACTTCGTGCAGTGCAGCGTAATCGATCTTGAGCAGCATGGGCAGGATCATCATCCAGATGAGCAATGCTACAGGAAGATTGATATGCGCTATCTCCATTTCACCAAGCGCATGAAACAGTGATGGAAACAAAGTTCCAAGCCCAATGCCAGCTGCAATGCTGAGAAAAACCCATAACGTCAGATAGCGGGCAAACAAGCCTATGGCTGGTGCAGATGACATAAAAGCCTCCTCAAAGATCCGCAAACTATATTCGCATATCCGGATATAGCAATGTGTAAGCTGAAGTTCCCTTGTCATAAGCGTGAAACGTTAACAGTTGATGTGTTTTACCCGCTCCAGATCATCAGCCAGTACAGACTCATGCTGATGCAAAGCTGAAAGTTCACGCATCAGGCCAAAAAGGGGGCTTTGTTCATCGACAGTCATCCGGTAATAGACCCAGAGTTTATCTTTGCGACCAGCCACCAGACCGGTATGGCGCAAAGTGCCAAGATGGCGCGAGATGCTACTTTGCGGAAGACTCAGAACATCGATCAGGTGACAGACACATAACTCATCTCGATGCAGCAGCAGGTTGATGATTCTCAGTCGAATCGGATCGGCTAAAGCTTTGAATACATCGACTGATGCAATAGATGTAGTTGAAACGTCAGAGTTCTGAGTCATGTCGTTTTCAAATTTCCAGAACAACTTTCCCCAATGTATGACCCTGTTCGACGATTTCATGTGCCTTTGCGGCATCCTGCAAAGGCAGAACCTCGGTAACATGAACATGCAGTTTTCGCTCATCCATCCACTGAGCACATTGATCGAGGATTTCAGCATGGCGCATGCCCAGTTCAGGTAAGCCGCAGACCATCGGGGTAAGCATCAGCTCCTGACAAATGCGTATATTACGCAAACGCAGGGATTTCCAGTCTGTATCGGCCGGAAGTTGCAGAAGAGTGACCAGATCACCGTAAATTGCCACCACCGAAGCCAGCGCATGGAAAATGCTGCCGCCAACCGTATCCAGAGCGACATCGACCCCCTGATTGTTTGTCCACTGCATGACGCACTGGTGCAGATCATCTGTGTTGTAGTTAATAATCAGGTCTGCACCGAGGCGACGGGCGAAATCTGCCTTGTCATCATCACCGACGGTGACTGCAACCTTACAGCCGGCGATTTTAGCCATTTGCAGGGCAACATGACCTACGCCACCGCATCCGCCACTGATCAGCACAGTTTCACCGCCATGCAGATTTGCCCGGTCGAACAGGCTCTCCCATGCAGTAATACAGACCAGCGGCGCTGCAGCCGCTTCTTCAAACGAAACACTCTGCGGTTTCTTCGAAAGGTAGCGGGCATCAACAAGAGTATATTCGGCATAATTACCAACTGAAAAAGCAGCACTGCGTTGACCCAGCCCGCCGTAGCAATAAAAAACTTCATCGCCGCTGGCAAAACCTTCCACCTGTTCCCCGACAGCTGTGATGATACCGGCACCATCACAGCCGAGAATAGCCGGATATTGATCGGGGAAATAAAGGCCGTTTTTACGCAATTTAGTATCGATAGGATTCACCCCGGCAGCATGAACGCGAACAAGTACCTGCTGTGGGTCTGTGATTTCAGGACGCGCCATATCGGCTGATTTCAACACATTCACTGCGCCGGTGGATTCAATCATCATTGCTCGCATAAGGTTCTCCTTCCTGTGATTCTCATCACTCTGGCGCGAAATCATATACTTACAATCAACATAAAAAAGCAATAGCATCGCACCATTATTTTCAGCGATGAAATCTTCTGGAGTTCCCCGTGTCCAATCTGCACCGAGTTGAAATTTTTGATACGACCCTGCGTGATGGCGGGCAGACGGCAGGTATCAATTTTTCAACTGAAGACAAGCAGCGTATCGCTGATCAACTTGCCGAATTTGGTATTCCCTGGATTGAAGGCGGATGGCCCGGAGCCAGTCCGAAAGACGATGCATTCTTTGAAAATATGCGCCAGCGCCATGACAACCCGCTGTGGAAAAGCAGTAAACTGGTTGCGTTTGGTTGCACGGCCAGACCCGGCAATGCGGCCGAGCATGATCCGGGACTGGCAAAGCTTGTCGCCAGCGGGGCCGATGCAGCCTGTATTTTCGGCAAGGCTTCCGTGCTGCATGTCACCAAAGCACTGGGTATTCAGAAAGCTGAAAACATCGAGCTGGTACGTGATTCAATTTCCTTTCTCAAACAACATTTTGATGCGGTTTTTTTTGATGCGGAACATTTTTTTGACGGTTACAACGACGATGCCGAATATGCCGTTGAAGTTCTTCAGGCCGCTGCGCAGGGCGGCGCTGATACGCTGGTTTTGTGCGATACCAACGGTGGCAATATTCCTTATCGCATTGCCGAAGTTGTCACCCGGATGCTCGAACTGTTCCCAGGCATCGCTATCGGTATTCATGCCCACAACGATTGTGAGCTGGCAGTGGCCAATTCGCTGGCGGCAGCCCGTGTCGGTGCAAGGCAAATTCAGGGTACGATTAACGGAATCGGTGAGCGTTGCGGCAATGCCAATCTGATCTCGATTATTGCGGACTTACAGTTAAAAATGGGCATTGATTGCGGCATCACAACCGAGAAATTGCAGCAACTTGGTTCGATTTCACGCTTCGTCAATGAAATGGCCAATCGCCTGCCTTGGAAGCATCAGCCTTTTGTCGGTCTGAATGCTTTTACGCATAAGGGCGGTATTCACGTATCGGCTATCCGCAAAGAATCACGCTTGTACGAGCATGTGTCGCCCGAACTGGTGGGTAACAGGCAGCGTATTTTATTGTCGGATCAGGCGGGCAAGAGCAATGTCATCGTCAAGCTCAAGGAAATGGAGCTTGATCATGGCTTGCAACCCGATGATCCGGCTATTGTCAAAGCTGTTGAACAGGTCAAGCGACTGGAATCACTGGGTTATACGTTTGAAGCGGCCGAAGCCTCGTTTCAGTTGTTACTGCTTAAGGCAACAGGGCGCTTCAAACATTATTTCGAGCTTGAAAGTTTTCGCGTCATTGATGAAAAGCATGGCCATGAAGGTAAAGCTTATTCTGAGGCGACATTACGCGTGACGGTGGGAAGTAAAACGGCGCATACAGCAGCGCTGGGCAATGGCCCGATCAATGCGATCGACAGCGCACTGCGCAAGGCATTGATCGATTTTTATCCAAATCTGTCATCGTTTCAGTTGTCTGATTTTAAGGTGCGCGTATTAACCACCAAAGAGGGGACCCGCGCCAAAGTGCGAGTGCTGATTGAGTCAACCGATGGCAAGCGCAAATGGAGTACCGTTGGTGTTTCAACCAATATGATTGAAGCCGGTTATCAGGCTTTGATGGATTCAATCGAATACAAGTTATTGCTGGATCAAACACCGTTTCCTGAGTTGTAGGCAAGCAAAGACGCAACAGAACTCATGAATAATCAGGGTTTGTCATTGTTCTGAAAAATTAAATCATGTGAGGGTTTTTTGTCTAAATGCTCTGGTTTATGGAGCTGGTGTTACCATTCTTCTTTCCTTGTGCCAACACGATTTAACGTGATGGTTCTGTTGGTCATCCATAAATAATCTTCTTCCGGATGAAGCACCTGCTGGTGGGAAGGGCGACGGGACAGATGCACCAGTGTCTGAATCAGCCAGGGGCGATCGCGCGTGAATGGTTCAAAATCTTCCTGAGACAATCTGAATAAGCGGACATTGGTGGCGGCAACAATCCGGCAGGGGCTCTTGAAATCTTTCATCAATCCGCCGGTATGTATCAGGTCGCCCGGCATGGCATTGGCCAGCAGGCTCATCGGTTTGGTTTGATCTCCCTGAGCGGTATCCAGAAAAAATACACATCCTATCTGAACGAGATAACAGGCATTATGCACTGCATCAAGGTCAACCAGACATTCACCGGCCTGAAATTCGACCGGCATAAATTTCTGCATAATCTTCTTTCTGTGAATCTCATTAACGCGATCGAACAAAGCATGACGGGAGATAATCGGGGTGACCCACTTTTCCCGGATAAGTCGATCCA
This sequence comes from Zetaproteobacteria bacterium CG_4_9_14_3_um_filter_49_83, assembly GCA_002791545.1. GTDB lineage: Bacteria > Pseudomonadota > Zetaproteobacteria > Mariprofundales > Mariprofundaceae > CG1-02-49-23. Next base: position 13,104 of record PFXG01000020.1, on the reverse strand, counting down.
TCGCGTCATTAAATTCCGCATCGATTTCTCGTCGCTTGCGAATATCGGAGGCAGATACGGCATATAAATCCGCATATTGCTCCGACCAGACGGTAGCGCTACGCGGCTGTTGGGTGAAAACGCCCAATTCGCCCACCAGTACAACCCCTGTTTCATCGGTATAAACAATATCGGGTACATCCGCGTAGTCTTTCATCTTAAAGCGCAGTGCACCTTTGCATAGCAGCCATAAAGTGTGCGGTTCTCCTCCGGCTTCGCACAACACCTGCTTGGGCTCCAAATGGATAATTTCTCCCATTTTCATCAGTTCATCAACAAGCCCGGTCTCGGAAATGGGGGCAGAAGGGCGTCGAAAGAAAGGTTTGGCGGATCGCTCCAGACTGTTCAGCGTGTGCCGAAGTTTTTCCGCTGCCTGATCTTCATTCATGTCCTCGTATTGCTGAATGACATCCCGATACAGTTCACAGGCGCCATCTATATGTCCTGTTTTTTCATTACACCAGGCGAGTCTCAGCTGAATTTCCAGTTTCCCAATCATACCATCACGGGTCAGAGCTTCCTCGTACAGATGAGCGGCTTCTTCGTATGCTTCCTGTTCGCTGGCCTTTTTGGCCATTTGAAGCAACTCCTCTTCGGAAAAAGAATCAAAAGATATCCTGCACTTATTCTTATTCGACGTTGGTTTGACTGTCTCGATTGCCTCGATTGTCTCGATAATTTCAGCAGGGGGAGGTGGTTTGAGCATATCGACGATTTTTCTGAGTTGCTCGATGGCCGAAGATTCATTCAGCTTTTCATATTGCTGAATCACATCACCATAGGCCTTAATTGCTGCATCAGTTTGCCCTGCCTGTTCGCAACATCTGGCATATCGCAACAGCATATCCAGGTCATCGGCCATGCCATCCTGAGCCAGAATTCCCTCATAAATAGCCGCAGCATCTTCATGCCGTCCCTGCGCGATAGCAGTCCTGGCCTGTTGAAGAAGTTTTCGAAGATTATTCATATGGGAACATTTATGTGGTTAGTCATTCGACTGCACAGAATTCTTCTTTTCATAACAAGGCTCTTTGCATTGCGATATTTTCATCCTCCCAAAATGATCATATATTCTGCCACTTTATACTCTTTCGCAACGGCTGTGAACACTGATTAGAAAAAATGGCAAAATGTGAAGAATTAATTGGGTTGATTGGCGCACAGGATTGCAGAATTATCATGATTTTATCGGCGTAGCATAACTACTAAGGAGGACTCCATGAACCGACTCACCCACAGCTTACTGGTGGCACTGTTATTGCTGAGCGCTACAGCGGTCCAGGCAGAAATTCTGAGTAAGGAGATTGTTTATCATGTCGGCGATAGCGAATACACCGGCTATCTCGCCTTTGACAATGCCGGACTGGGATGATTTTGAGACAGCTATAAATATTTGTGAGTATTTTGGTCTAAACAGGAATCAGGCTGTAGCTATTCTTTCAGCAGTCATTACAGCATCAGAACAATGGTAATCAATTGCGGCATCTGTCGGGATACATGGTGCGGCAAGGGTAGCTCAAAATATTCTTTTGGCAGAAGCCAAAGCTGTAGTTTCTGGAGTATGTGGATAGGTAAAAAAGTTTCCTGAAACAGGAGATAAGCAGGTTGCGTTCATCAAAGAGCACATATATTTTGTGGCAGAGCCGCTACTGATTTAACCCGGATATTCATAAATTCTGTTGCGCCCTTGGGACTTGATCCTTGCCCCTTTGTCTATAACGATTCACGAATAATACGGGTTAAGTGCCTTATTCCAGATGCGTCAAGCCAGTTTGTCGTCGGCGATGTGGTAGTTCGGGTCTTCCTTGATGTTGACTTCCACCAGATCGGCGGCGGTGGTCAGTAATTCGCGGCATTCCCGGCTTAAATGAATCAGATGCAGTGTTTTGCCTGCATTTTTATAGCGCTCAGCCAGATTGTCGATGGCCTCGATGGCTGAATGGTCAGCAATGCGCGACATGGCGCAATCGATATACACCTCATTGGCATCGTTTTCCGGATCGAACAGTTCGCTGAAGCGGTGTACTGAAGCAAAGAACAGTGGTCCGTGCACCCGATGTACCATGACACCATCCGGGCGGCTTTCGCTGATCAGATAAATGTGGCGGGCCTGTTTCCAGGCAAACACCAGCGCCGTGGCAATCACACCGATGATGACTGCGGTCGCCAGATCGGTATACACCGTCACCACAGCCACCAGAATGCCGACAAACGAATCTTCACGCGGAACCTTATTGAGCAGGTTGAAGCTGCCCCATTCAAAGGTGCCAATCACCACCATGAACATCAGACCAACCAGTGCCGCCACCGGCAGCATGGCGATCAGATCGGATGCGACGACAATGAAAACCAGCAGAAACAGGGCAGCAGCAATGCCGGAGAGATTGCGCAGGCCGCCGGAGGATACGTTGATCATCGTCTGGCCGATCATTGCACAACCACCCATGCCGCCGAAGAAACCATTCACCGTATTGGCCACACCCTGACCGATGGAGACGCGGTTACCCTGACCACGCGTACCGGTCATTTCATCAACCACGGTCATGGTCAGCAGTGATTCGATCAGACCCACACCGGCGAGAATAAAGGCGTAGGGCAGGATGATGCCCAGCGTTTCCAGGTTCAGCGGCACATCCGGGATATGCAAACTCGGCAGGCTGCCGCTGATGTCGGCAATATCACCCACCACCTTGGTTTCTACACCGCCGAAAATAACGATCAGGCTGATTGTGATGATTGCTGCAAGGCCGCCCGGAATGGCGCGCGTAATTTTGGGCAGGAAATACATAATCGCCATGGTCAGGCCGACCAGTGCTAACATGGTGAACAGTGGAGCTCCGCTCAGCCAGTGCATGGCACCATCTGAGCCGACTGCCTTGAAATGATCCATCTGAGCCAGAAAGATCACGATAGCCAGACCGTTCACAAAACCCAGCATCACCGTATAGGGCACCATGCGGATATATTTGCCGAACTTCAGCGTGCCGAAAACAACCTGTAACAGGCCAGTAAGCGCAACAGCAGCAAATAAATATTCAACACCATGCCGGGCGACCAGAGCAACCATGACCACAGCTGTGGCTCCGGTGGCACCGGAAATCATACCCGGTCGACCGCCAATGAGTGAAGTAATCAGACCCATCAGAAAGGCACCATACAGACCGACCAGCGGATTAACGCCGGCGACAAAAGCAAAGGCAACGGCTTCCGGCACCAGAGCAATGGCGACAGTCAAACCCGAGAGAACATCGTCCCTGGCTTTTGCTGCATGATCGTAATAAATCTGAAACATGGTGGGTAACTCCGATATGAATTGCACTTGGATTGAGCCTGAATTGCGGCGCACCATAGCGTTTTAAGCGCTTTGATGCACGTGCAGGCTTTTACTTTTTTATCCCATCAGGTTGCCGGTTCAATTTCACCTTTATCGACTTTGTATAAATCAAAGTATTTTTCACCGATGCCATCTTCGTTGAAATAGACATGGCCACTTTCGCCGGGAAAGCCGGTTTTATCATGTAAACTCTGAATCGCTTGCTTGCCGGACAGAGCTAGACGGGAACCCAACAGGAAAATGATTCTGGCCGTGTCGTAACCCACATAGGTCAGGGTATCGGCTTTGGACTGGCCCCAAACCTGACGATATAAATTCAGCATCTGGCTCGTCTGTTGTCGTGCAGTGACCGGTTGCGCGAAACGGACTTTAGAAAGGTAACGGCCCCGATCATCCATGATATGGCCATCGGCCCAGCGATTACTGCCCAACAGGGGAACATGACGAATATCGACATAAGCCAGCTGTCCGGCCAGTTGCGCTACGCGTTCGCCGGATAAGGCGACATAAATGCCATCCACATTGACCGGCATGCGGATTTCCAGCTCGGTAGTCGGGGAGAATAACTGGATATCTTCATCCAGATCACGCAGCAGTTGTTCGTCATCGGTTTCTGCGCGGAAATGAAACAGGCCTTGTAAGGCATTGACGTTATCCGCAGGCATGGGGCTGACATGGGTGATTTCACCACCCAGCTTCGTAAACATGGCGGCAAAGGCATCGCTTTCTTCAATTTCACCCGAGGATTCCCCACGCAAAATAGCCATCTTCTTCATGCCGTTTTGAAAGGCATAACGTGCCAGGAAGCGTGCCTGAATATTTCTTGCCAGCGAATGTGAGAACAGTGCCGGTGACAATTTCGGGGTTTCAGTGTTCTGATTCAGGCTTATTACAGGCACATCCGACTGTAAATAAGGCGCCAGTTGATTCTGGTTGTCACTGAGCAAAGGCCCGATAATCCAGTCCACCTGTTGATCGAGAAGATGCCGATAAGCCTGCCGGATATCTGAAACGGCAGTATCTTCAACCAGCAGGGTGATGTTCGCTTCATCAGATTGCTGAAACTCCTGCTGAATAAATAAGCGAACACCATCGAGTACCTGTCCACCGTAGGAACCATAGTGACCACTTAAAGGTAATAAGACCCCGATACGAACAGGCTGACTTTTTCCTGACATCCAGTGTTTGATATCAGCCGTAACCTGGGCGTCGGCAGCAGAACGACGAAGATCGTCATAAAGCGATTGTAAGGTTTCTTTATCACCTGCAATCAGCAATCTGCGCGCAAATTGTCTGATCACGGGGGCGTAGATATTGTCAACAGAAGGGGAAAGCCACTGCTTTTGCTGTAATACATGCAATGCATCCATGTTCAGCTGATCAGCAGCACTGCGCAGCCAGATGTCCTGCTGTTCAGGATTTGTCTCAGCGGCCAACAGCAGCCAGTGAATCACCAGAACCCTCAGATGAAGTGCTTCACTCGCCGGGTTTTGCCCAGAGCTTGGTGATGGCTGATCCGATGCTCCCGGAAAACTGATCGATTCAGCGGTATTAATGGCTGTGTGTGTTACGTTGACACCGAAACTCAGTGTTTCTGCTATCAGCTGTTGATCGCCTTGAGATAATGAAAGTGCATCAATTAATTCAGTAAGAGCGCTTTGTAACTGCTTTTCCTGATACCACCACTGGCCTCGCCATAAATGCAGATAGGGAATCAGCGGATGCTCAGGGTAGGTGGCCAACAAGGTGTTTGAGCTATCTATGGCTTCAGGCAAGTGGAATTCAAGCTGTAATTGAGCACGTCGAAAAGCCGCTTCCTCAGCCACTGGAGCCGGTTCAGTCTGGCTCATACGTTCCAGCTCCAGCAAGACATCGGCAGGATCATTTGCCATGCGTGCTTGTTGCATCAACGCATTAATCATCAGTGAAGCATGAAAAATCGGTTTAGTTGACGGTTTTTCCGTACTGGCAACAGCGACATGTTTGCCTTGTGTTACCGTTTGCGATATTTCCTTTTTTGGGCCACAAGCCGTAATTGCCAGACCAGACAAGGCAATCACACATAGACGCAGCAGAGTTTTTTGATAATCAACAGAAGCAATTGCGCGACTGATAGCAGATGAGTAAGCTCGTTTCATGAATTCGCAAGCTAATGGAAGAGAAAAGTTCGGCAACGATGGATTCAATACCAATCACCCTCAAGGAAATTTCTGAACATGCCTGAACTCACCGTAACATCCATTCAGCAGGCCGGTGCCTGTCTGTTTGTTGTGGCTACCCCCATCGGCAATCTGGCTGACATGAGCTATCGCGCCGTTGAAACCTTGCAACAGGCCGCCTGGATTGCCGCAGAAGATACGCGAACCAGCAAAGTGCTGTTAAAACATTATGGAATCGATAAGCCACTTCTGGCCTGTCATGAACACAACGAAGAATATGTTACGCAAAAGATTCTGTCGCTGCTGGAGCAAGGGCAGAGTGTGGCCCTGATATCCGATGCGGGTACACCTTTGATCAATGATCCGGGATTCGTTTTGGTGAAAAAGGTGAGGGATGCAGGCTTTGTTGTCTGTCCGATTCCCGGCCCCAGCAGTCCGATTGCAGCTTTATGTGCTTCAGGATTGCCAACCTACCAGTTCACATATCTCGGATTTCCGCCAAGAAGTGGCTCAGGCAGAGCTCAGTGGATACAAGCGCTGGCTGATGTGCCGCATACAGTCGTAGCCCTGGAATCTCCCAAGCGATTGATGCAGACATTGATGGATATCGCGGGTGCCGTAAAAGAGCGTGAAATATGTGTCGCCAGAGAAATCACTAAACTTCATGAGAGCTTTGTCAGCGGCGGTGTATCCGAGGTTCTGGCATATTTCGAGGAGCATCCGCCACGCGGTGAAATCGTTCTGATGGTTGGACCGGCTGCACAAGAGGACGTCACGGATGAAAAAATCCTGGCGATGAGTCAGTTTCCGGGTATTGCCGATCTACCGCCATCGGCCCGCGCCAGAGAAATAGCAAAAAAACTCGGTGTAACAAAATCAAGGGTTTATTCGCTGTTACTTAAATTATGAGTACAAGCGTAGGGAGCAAGGCGGAAGATAAGGCATGTCGTTATCTGGAGCGGCGGGGCTACAAAATTCTGGGGCGTAACGTACGTGGTGCCCGGGGCGAGATTGATGTGATTGCCTTGCATCAGGACTTGCTGGTGTTTATTGAAGTCAAAGCACATCGATTACGTCAGCGGAGTATCGAGGCTGTCCACGAGGGTAAACAAAGACGAATTATTTCAGCGGCACAGGCCTGGTTATCGACGCATGTGGAATATGCGTCGTTGCAATGCCGCTTTGATTTAATCATGCTGACGCCCGTTTGCGGGCTGTTTCGAAAAACGGATATCGAGCATATTCAGGATGCATTTCGAGGATGAAATGTACCATCAAATAAAGAAAACCAGGAACGGAGAGGCTGGATGCAGAAATTGATTGAAAAGGCTTTGCTGGATGGCATCGAATTGCGTCAGCAATCTCTGGAAACATTGACTGAGCCACTTCTGGAAGCGACAAAAATTCTCACGGCAAGCCTTCGTAAAGGCGGGAAAATATTGCTCTGTGGCAATGGCGGCTCGGCTGCCGATGCCCAGCATTTTGCCGGTGAGCTGGTGAACCGTTTTGAAGTGGACCGGCCGGGCCTTGCTGCTTTTGCACTGACCAATGATGCGTCCGTGATCACCAGTATCGCCAACGATATCGAGTTTGATGCTGTCTATTCGCGTCAGGTCGAAGCGCTGGGGCGCAACGTTGATGTGTTGATTGCTATTTCCACCAGTGGTCATTCAACGAATATCATCCGTGCTGTTAAGGCGGCGCACCTTATTGGTATGCCGGTGATTGTGCTGACGGGTAAAGATGGTGGTGAATTGAAAGATTGCGCAGGGGTCATGGTGAATATCCAGATATCGCATCCGTCAACACCGCGCATTCAGGAAATGCATATCACTTGTTTACATATCCTGTGTACCTTGATCGATGAAGAAATGTTCGGAAAAAATTGAAAATGGAGACATCTCGTATGTTACGTTCGCTGATTGTTTTGATGTTGATTAGCATGACCCTGCCATCATGTGTTGCAACGGCTGTCATGGGGGGGGCTGTAGCCGGATCGGCAGCTTTTGATAAAAGAACAATGGGTCAGCAAATGGATGATACCACGATTACTTCCAAAGTTCGCACGGCTCTGGTCAAAGAAAAGGATATGCCTTCCAGATATATCAGTATTGACGTGTTGCAAGGTAAGGTGACCCTGACCGGATTTCTTCCCACCCAGGAACAGATCGATCGAGCAGAATTTATTGTTAAGGAAGTTGCCGGTGTGTTGGCGGTACGTAATGAATTACGTGTCGGAGAGCCAACGGCAGGTAATTGGATGAGTGACAGTTGGATTACCACACAGATCAAAAGCAAACTGTTTGGCGATGGAATCGCCAGTGGCGTTAACGTACGCGTTGAAACAGTCGATGGTGTGGTTTATTTGCAGGGAATCGTCGATTCCGAAGATCTGCGCTACAAAGCTGTCGGTATTGCGCGGGCAGTTGATGGTGTGGCGGAGGTGAAAAACCTGCTGGAAGTTCAAAAGCAATAGGTGAGTCAGTGATGAGTATATCCGAACTGCAAGACTTGCTTCAACAACGTAATCATTGGAAAAAAGCAGGTTATACCGTTGTTTTTACGAACGGATGTTTTGATTTACTGCATCCCGGTCATATCGACTATCTGCAAAAAGCCCGCCATCTGGGGGACGTGTTAATTGTCGGGCTTAACGATGATGATTCGATCAGGCGGCTCAAGGGCGAGCAAAGGCCAGTGAATATTCTGGCAGATCGTCAACAAATGTTGCTGGCGTTGAAGTCTGTCGATGCAGTGATTTCCTTTAGTGAAGATACGCCTTTAAATCTGATTCGCGCTTTGCAACCGGATATTCTGGTGAAGGGGGGAGATTATCAGGTGGATAATATTGTAGGTGCTGATGATGTCCGTAAAAATGGCGGAAAAGTTATTACCATTCCATTTCTTGAGGGTTATTCATCCTCTCAACTGATTCATCGCATCCGGCAATTACACTAGAACCGGAACATATTCAGACTTATGACAGATCATTCCTTACACATTGTTGCTGATGCTCATATCTGGGGTGTGCAGGAAGCATTTGCAAATTTACCGGGCTACAAAGTAAAACTGGATGCACTTGAAAGCGGTGAAATCACCCCTGAAACAGTCAATCGTGCTGATGTTTTACTGACTCGCTCTGCAACGCAGGTGAATGCCGGCTTACTCAAAGGGTCAAACGTTCGATTTGCCGCTACTGCGACGATAGGTGATGATCACTATGATAAGCTCTGGCTGGATAGTCAGGGCATTATCTGGGCAACGGCAGCCGGTTCATCAACAGATTCTGTGATCGAATATATGCTGGCGGTTTTGCTTGAGTTACATAGACGTGGCCTGATTGAGCTTAATCAGGTGCGAATGGGCATTATCGGGGCAGGTCGCATCGGCGGAAAACTTGCCATGCTTTGTCAGGAGATGGGTTTGCAGGTGTTGCTCAATGATCCGCCAAGACAGCGCAACGAGGCAGGGGAGCTGTTTTTGCCGCTTTCCGATTTGCTGCACAAAAGCGACATTCTGAGCTTACATACGCCATTCATAGCCGACGGTGATGACTGTACATACCATGTATTGAATGCTGACTCCTTGTCGGAATTTCAGGGCAGGGGAATTATCAATGCCGCGCGGGGCTCATGTCTGGATAATGATGCCCTGCTCGCATGGCTGGAAGCGGATGACCGGCGATGGGCCGTGCTTGATTGTTGGGAGCATGAACCGGATATTTCAATGGCATTGCTACAGCATCGACAGGTTGTAATTGCAACACCCCACATTGCAGGCCATTCGCTGGATGGCAAAGCTGCGAATACCCAGTATATTTACAATGCCTTATGCGATTATTTGAAAGTACCAGGGCAGTGGCGAATGGAACAGATTTTACCGAAAGTTACCTCAGAAAATATTGAGGTCGCATCTCTTTATCAGGCTATACATGAGCTATATCCCATTCAAGATGATGATGTGCAATTGCGCACCGCGTGTGCATTTAAAGATCAGCGCAGGCATTATCCTGTTCGTCGTGCATGGCAACATTATCGAATTCACGTTGATCAATCATGGGTGATCCAAAACGAGTTAAGCCAAGTGATGCACATGCTAAAGCAGCATGTATTAAAGAAATAAGGATAATACAGCATGGATAAGTTACCTGATAATCGATTGGTATGGATGGATTTAGAAATGACCGGACTGGATCCTGATCAGGATGTGATTCTTGAAATAGCAACTATTGTAACAGATAATCAATTGCAGATTGTTGCTGAAGGCCCGAACATCGTGATTCATCATGATGAACGTGTATTAAGCACAATGAATCCATGGTGTATTGAACATCATGAAAAATCAGGGCTCTCAGCGCGGGTGCGAAAATCAACTGTGTCGTTAGAGCAGGCGGAGCATGAAACCCTGTCATTTTTACAGATGTACGTGCAGCCCGGAATATCGCCGCTATGTGGTAACTCCATTCATCAGGATCGGCGTTTCCTGTATCGCTGGATGCCTGAGCTGGAAAGTTTTTGCCACTACCGCAATATTGATGTCAGCACGGTTAAAGAGCTGAGTGCTCGTTGGTATCCCCAGATTAAAGCGCCCAAAAAGAAAGAGGAACATCTCGCCCTGGCTGATATTCGCGAATCGATAGACGAATTGAAATTCTATAAAAAACAAATCTTTATAGGATGAAGTAAGCTCAAATCCTGCAGTCTTCTAGGACGTTAAGTATCGACGGCGCAAGCCACGATAAAGTTCAGTAAAGATAACCTTACAGGAAAACAATACAGGAACGACCAGAATCAATCCGAAGAAACCAAAATAATAACCACCTAATGCAACTGCCAGCATAACAGTTAAAGGATGCAGGTTTGCGGATTTGGCAACGACACGGGGAATAACAACTGTTGCGTCTATAAACTGGGCGACAAATACAACCACCAGAGCTGTGATAAGCGACGTTACATCCGGGCTATCCGATAATAGAACAACCAGTACAGGTGGAATTTTTGCCAATGAAATACCGAAAAAAGGTATCATATTGAGCAGCCCGACAAGAATGCCAAGCAGCGGAGCATAATCGACGCCAAAGGCATAGAATCCCGTGGTACAAATCGCAGCAATAATGACGGCCTGAATGAATATACCTCTCAGGTAGCGCTGCAATTGACCACTGGTACGGTAATAAATGATCCAGCCAAGTTCAAAATGATAATTAGGCAGCAACTGCATGAACTCATTTCTGAACTTTCTGAAATCACACAGAAGGAAAAATGTAATTAGTGGAATCAACACCAGAGAAAATGCAATGTCGCCAAAATAGCTGGAGATGGCAATGCTCACACTATCGAGCTTTGAACTCATGCCGTTGAGAATATCCTGTGAAAGCGACACCGGCTCAAAAGAAAGATTCAGGTGCTGCTGAGCCCATTCATTGGTTGTAACCAGAAGATTTAAAATTCGATCATCAATATTCTCAATGCGTTCAGAGAAGTGTTTGAATTGACTGAACAGTAATGGCAACAATACGGCAGCAACAATAATAATCAGCAAAACAACAACACCCATGGTCGAGCTGACGGCTTTGGATGTGCTAAAACCTTTTCGTACAAGTGTCTCCACAAGAGGGGACATTGCACCATAAAGCATCATGGAAATGGCAACAGCCAATAAAATGGGGCTGGCGATATAGGAGAATAAAGTACCCGCAAAAAGCAGCGCACAGAACACCAATACTGTTTTTGGCGCAGGTGTGGAGAAATAACGAATTAAATAGCTCATAAATGTTGATTATCTTTATTACAAGCTGCTGATTGAATTTTATTCTTTTCCAACAGACGCTTGGAGAGCATTTTCGCCAGATTCTCCATCAGACGGTAAGCTTGTTTCGGGTGATTTTCTTTCCATTCACTGATTTCTGAGCGAAGGAAAAACAAAATTTCACAGTCTTGTGTGGCTATCGCATCAGCGGTTCGGTATTGATCAGGCAATAAAGCAACTTCACCAAACAAGTCTCCCTGCTCAACACTGGCCAGCTCTTTGCCTCCTGTTTGGATAGATACCTGACCACTGAGTAGCAATAAAGCACCTGCACCTTCATCACCCATACGAAAAATGCTTTCGCCGCTTTTGAAATGGCGAAGGCTGGCATTGCCGACAATCCAATCGATGACGCTGGGAGTAAATCGATCAAAGAGCGGATTTAATGCACATAATTCACTGGCGACAGATACCCAGCCTTCTTTTTTACGAAATAAATTTCCCCAAATCGGATCCTGCGCCATATAACTAATCCCTGTTTTAAGTTAATTTTTCAATAAGATAGGTGTGTTAATCGAATGAAAAACAACAGCTAATGCCCTTATTTTTCTGTGTGAACTATTCCATGCTTTTCAGTAAATGTCGATGCCAATATCTGGCTGGTATTTACAGATTCAGCCGGTAAAGGCGAATAATCCGTAACCTACTCAGTCTTTAGGCGAGAGGTAGCAGTCTTACCTTTATCTAATTTCATATTTTGTGTGGACCGATGTTTTAAATCAGTTTGAAATCTTTATGGTATGGCGTAAGTGAAGGTGTCGAGGTAATCTTGACTTTTTTACTGATGTACCCCCCCCCACATAGGGGATGTGAATGGGAACCCAAAGACAATACTTCGGGCAAGAAAATAATTTCCGTTGTGTGTTAGCTGGAACAGGGGAAGGAGGGACATGAAGGCCATTATTGTAGATGACCATGCGTTGTTTCGTGTGGGTCTAAAAGAGTTTCTGATCAGCAGTGCAGTGTTTACAGAAGTGATAGAAGCGGAATGCTATGAAACAGCAGTTCGGCGTTTGCAAGAACACGACGATATCAAGTTGGTTCTTACTGATTTGCATATGCCGGGAAATGATGGCATAGAAGGCATTGGTGAACTTGTTCGCTTAGTTACGCCAATACCATTGGTTGTTATTTCAGCGGATGAGAAAACCGATACAATGCGGGATCTTGTCTTGGCCGGTGCTGCCGGGTTTATTCAAAAATCATCATCCATTGATGTAATCAAGCATGCTATTCATGTTGTTCTTGATGGCGGGATTTATCTTCCGCATCGCTCCCTGCTATCCCCGCAAAAAGAAGCTAAAAAAACACCTGAGAGGCAAAATCATCTTTCGGATCGTCAAGTGGAAATTTTAACATTATTAACAGAAGGGATGTCCAATAAAGAAATAGCCCGTGCGCTTGAACTATCAGAAGGAACAGTTAAACAGCACCTTGTTACGATTTATAAACACCTGAATGTTAAAACGAGAACCCAGGCGACAGTTGCTGCGCTTGGTTTGAACATTGTTAATATGGATCTTATCTATTTTAACTCCAGCAGTTCAAAGCTGTTTTTTGATTTTTTTGACCTGTTGGATGAAAATAACGCGTAACTATTCAGCCCTCTGAGCAATCAAAGAGATTGCAGCGTTTGCATCGCCAGTAAAGATGGCGGTAAGCGCATCAGATGCGGAGATTTTTCTTCTCTGGCATGTAAGCAGGTAACTGCGAATTCTGCAGAAGAAACGTGCCCCCTCAATGGAGCGAAAGCAGCCGGAGATT
>PFXG01000064.1 GCA_002791545.1 Zetaproteobacteria bacterium CG_4_9_14_3_um_filter_49_83 | reverse complement strand
AGAGAACTTTATCACCCATCGGGCTTGTCCAACAAACGGTTCAGATCGCGGCTCGCTTCGCTCCCGCGATCTAACCTTATCCGTTAGATTGAGTCAGGCTTGCCGTGATTTCTTCTGGCGTGCAGTCTGCATTCTTATTTAATCCATGGAGGGTAGCATGAATCGATTCCTTTTTGCCTGCGTCAGTATGTTGCTGATGAGCACATTTTTCGGCTGTGCCACGATGTCGAAAACAGATTGTGAAAATGCCGACTGGCGGGCAATTGGCTACAACGAGGGGGGTCGCGGCATCCATTACAGTAATGTTGCCAGACACAGTGAAAGTTGCGGCAAGTACCAGATTACTCCGAATGAAAGCGCCTATCGGCAGGGCTGGGAAGAGGGAATTCGCCGATATTGCTCATCCGATACAGGTTACCGGATCGGCGTTTCCGGCAATCCGTTTCCGAACATCTGCCCGGCAGATGTGGAGGCTAATTTTCTGGCTGGCTGGCATCAGGGGGTGCGCCGGTATTGTACGCCAGACAATGCCTTGCAGCAGGGCCTGCATGGCAGCACTTATCAAGGTGTTTGCCCGGCGGATTCGGCGGATGCCTTTCAGGATTATTACCAGTTGGGCAGCGATGTGCGTCGCTCACGAGCAGCCCATGAGTACGCCGAAAAACAGCTGGCTAAGGTCGAGCAGGCACTGGCTGTCGAAAAGGATGAGCAGCAGCGGCACCAGTTGTTGCACGATTTGGAACGCTTGAAATATGACGAGGAGCGCAGTGAAGCCAATCTTATCGGACTTGAAGCATGTATGGATACCGATAGTTACGATACCGGTTTTAGTGACGCATTGGCCGGTAAACCCGGCCGGGCTCTGGAGATTGCCGGGCTATGCCGCAACTACAATATTCAAACGGACACATTCGGCTATCGGGAAGGCTGGACGCATGGTATAGAGCGTTTTTGCAGCTATGAGTCCGGCCTTTATGTCGGTCAGCACAATCAGCCATATCAGGGTGTTTGCAGCGGTTATGGTCACGAGCAGTTCTGGCGTGGTTATGAGCAGGGGCGTCATGCTTTTAAATCCGATCGCTACGAAGCACACTCAAGGCCAGAAGCGCGTCCACGATCTGAAACGCGCCCAAGGACTGAAGCACGTCCGAGATACGAAGAGCATCCGAGATACGAAGAGCGTCCAAAACAGGAACGCCATCATTGATAGCGTATCAGGTTTTTCCGGCCTGAATGTCTTTTTCCACTTCCAGTATGCGCATGGTGGTGGCAAGTACACAATCCGGATTTAACGACATCGATTCAATACCTTCACGTACCAGAAATTCGGCGATTTCCGGATAATCCGAAGGCGCCTGACCGCAGATGCCGATGTATTTACCGCGCCGTTTGCAGGCGGCAATCGCCATGCTGAGCATATCCAGCACCGGTTGCTGGCGTTCGTCGAAGACGTGCGCGACCAGCGCTGAATCGCGGTCAACGCCCAGCATCAGCTGGGTCAGATCATTCGAGCCGATGGAGAAGCCGTCGAAAATATCGAGGAACGCATCAGCGGCAATAACGTTGGCCGGTATTTCACACATGACGTATATCTCCAGCCCGTTTTCACCCTTGTTCAGGCCTTGCTTCGCCATTTCGGCCAGCACCTTGCGCCCCTCATCAGGGGTGCGAGTGAACGGAATCATCAGGCGGACATTGTTCAGTCCCTTTTCCTCACGCACGATGCGCATGGCCTGACACTCCAGCGCAAAGGCATCTCTGAAAGCTTCCGAGTAATAGCGCGATGCACCCCTGAAGCCGATCATTGGATTCTCCTCTTGCGGCTCGAACTGGCTGCCGCCGAGCAGGTTGGCATATTCATTCGATTTGAAGTCGGACATGCGGAAAATCACTTTGTTTGGGTAGAAAGCCGCCGCAATCATCGATACACCTTCGGCCAGTTTCTGTACGTAGAAATCAACCGGAGAGGCATAGGCGGCGGTGCGTCTGAGAATTTCCTGCTTTACATCTTCATCGCAGAGCTGATCGAAATGCAGCAACGCATTGGGATGAATACCGATGGAATTGTTGATGATGAACTCCAGCCGCGCCAGACCGACGCCATCGTTGGGAATAGCGCAGAAATCAAAAGCACGATCCGGGCTGGCGAGATTCATCATAATCTTCGTTTTCGGCCGATCAAATGGCTTCAGTTCGATGTGCTCAGCAGTAAATTCCAGCGCGCCTTCATAGACGTAACCCGTTTCACCTTCGGCACAGGATATGGTGACCATTTGGCCGCTTCGAATGGCTGATGTGGCGCTGCCGGTGCCGACCACCGCTGGTAGTCCCAGTTCACGTGAGATGATGGCGGCATGGCAGGTGCGTCCGCCACGATTGGTGACAATGGCGGCAGCAATTTTCATGATCGGTTCCCAGTCCGGGTCGGTCATGTCGGTAATCAGTACTTCGCCGGGTTTCAGCTCATGGATGTGTGATGCATCCTTGATCACACGCGCCATGCCGGTGGCAATCTTACTACCGACGCTCTTGCCCTGAATGATGATTCTGCTGCGTTGTTGCAGGGTGTAACTTTCGATGCTGTGGCCTTTGTGCTGTGTATGCACCGTTTCCGGTCTGGCCTGCACGATAAAGAGTTCGCCGGAGATGCCATCTTTGGCCCATTCGATATCCATCGGCTGCACATGTCCGGCCAGCTTCGAATAGTGTTCCTCGATGGTCACAGCGTAACGCGCCAGTGTGACCAGTTCATCACTGGTCAGGCAATATTGCTGCTGATCTTCCAGTGGCACCGGCACATTCTTGGTCGGCTGCTTGAGCGAGTCGGAATAGATCATCTTGATGGCTTTTTCACCCAGATGCCGACTCAAGACAGGATGGAGGCCCTGTTTCAGCGTTGGTTTGAAGACATAAGCCTCATCCGGGCTGACCGCACCCTGCACGACATTTTCACCCAGTCCGTAGGCGCCGGTAATAAACACGGCATCACTGAAGCCGCTCTCGGTATCGATGGAAAACATCACCCCGGCTGAGGCCAGATCGCTGCGTACCATTTTCTGAATGCCGGCCGAGAGGGCGACTTTCATATGGTCAAAGCCCTTATCCACGCGATAGGAAATGGCCCGGTTGGTAAACAGCGAGGCATAAACATGCCGGATGCTTTGCAGCAATTGCGCTGTGCCGCGTACATTGAGGTAGGTTTCCTGTTGCCCGGCAAACGATGCATCGGGCAGATCTTCGGCCGTGGCTGAGGAGCGCACAGCCACGGCCAGTGGTGTTTCATCATATTGCTGCATTAGCTCGTTGTAGGCGTCTGAAATTTGCTGCTCCAGATCGGGCGGCATGCTGCCATGGGCAACCATGTCGCGAATTTTCGAGCCGCAGCGGCCGAGTGCTTTAACATCGCGCGTATCCAGCCCGTTCAGTGCTGCCGCGATGGCCTCATTGAGGCCGTTATAATCCAGATAGTGCCAGTATGCCTCAGCGGTGGTGGCAAAGCCGTTGGGGACTTTGACCCCCTTATCACTCAGTTGTCGGTACATTTCACCCAGCGAGGCATTTTTTCCGCCGACCATGGGCACATCAGCAAGTTTCAGTTGATTGAAAAAACGGATATATGTCATGATTTTCTCCGTAAGTTGTCGGGTTTGATGTAGATCTATTATAGGTCATGCCGGTAGCTTCGGAGTAAAGAATATTGCTCTGGAAAAGCATGTGTCGTGATTCATAGCATCTTCGGCTATGCTACAATGTCTGTGTTTGACAGGAGGTTTTGCGATGCGCATAGGTATTCCCAAAGAGATCAAGAATGGCGAACACCGGGTGGCATTAACGCCGCAGGGAGTCGCGGCGCTGGTGGCAGGCGGTCACCGTTTGCTTGTGCAGGCCGGGGCAGGTGAAGACAGCGGTTATAGTGATGCGCTGTACCGGCAAGCCGGAGCGGAGCTGATTCAAAATCCAGAAGCGGCTTGGAATGTCGATCTGGTGGTGAAGGTCAAAGAACCGCTGCCGCAGGAATATGCTTATCTCAAGGCGGAAACTGGTCTGTTTACCTTTTTACATCTGGCGGCATTTCCTGAGCTGACGCGCCGATTGCTTGATGCCGGAGTACGTTCGATAGGTTATGAAACGGTGGAGCTGGAGCCGGGCGGGCTGCCGATTCTGGCACCAATGAGCAAGGTGGCCGGGCGTGTGGCGATGCTGATGGCGGCGCGCTTTCTGCAATTCGGTTCCTTTCACGGGCAGCCGCTTGCAGGTGTGCGGCACAAGGGCATGCTGATGGGTGGTATTCAGGGCGTAGAAGCGTGCAGGGTAGTGATTCTCGGCGGCGGCAACGTCGGTCGCCACGCCGCGCATGTAGCAACTGGGCTGGATGCACAGGTGTTAATTCTGGATCATAACGAAGCGTGCATCAGTTATTTAAACAGCTTGTTCGATGGCAAAGCCGAGGCTCGTTCGTATGCCGAATCCGACCTTGGCCCAATCCTTGCCGCAGCCGATGTGGTGATCGGTGCGGCACTGATTCCCGGTGAGCATGCGCCGCAATTGATCACACGCCAGATGATCACCGCCATGCAGAATGGCTCTGTATTTGTCGATGTGGCGATCGATCAGGGCGGTGTCAGCCAGACCAGCCGTGTCACCTCGTATGACGAGCCGGTGTATGCCGTCGATGGCGTCATTCACAGTTGCCTGCCCAATCTTCCGGCCTCGGTACCCCGCAGCAGTACGCAGGCGCTGGTTGCGGCATCACTACCGTATCTGACATGGCTGGCCGATGAGGGCATCGAAGCGGCAGTGATCAACCACGCCGAACTGCAACGCGGTGTGAATACGTGGGATGGCGAAATCCTGCATCACGGTGTGCGCAAGGCATTTCCGGAGTTAATCTGAAGTAGGCCGGAAAAGCGAAGCGTTACTCAGCAATATATGCGCACTCTCGAAGAGTTGGTTGACCGGGACCAACATGCATGGCCACTGGTTTACGAGTGGCTCTCGCAAAGCAGTACGTCGTTTGAGCTTCTCCCACCATCTGAAACCCGCAGCGATGTACTGGTAGCTCTTCAAGTCACAACCCGATCACCAATGGGTGCAATTGCCTACGAAACTGGCGGCATCCTTGTTGATCATGGTTGGCTGCGCATCCTTGGGTCAGGCTATCCAAAACTTTCAAGGAATATTGTCGATTGGAGTGTCGGTCGAGCTGTCGGCCACCTGCTAATCGCAGACGATGTGACTGGCGGCTTTTTCTCTATCAATGGCGGGGGGCTTGGTGAGGATCGTGGCTCTATGTATTACTGGGCGCCAGATACATTGAAATGGGAGGCTATGGGTTTCGGGTACTCAGACTTCTTTTGTTGGGCGCTCAGCGATAAGTTGGCGGTGTTCTACGAAGGGCTTAGGTGGTCCGACTGGGAGGCCGACGTAAAGAAGGCAGCAGGAGATCAGTGCTACAGCTTTTACCCGTTCCTCTGGACTAAGGAAGGGTCTATTGAATCAAGCTCTCGCAATTTAATCCTCATCTCCGAGCAATTCGCATTTAACACTGATGCTGTCGAAAAGATTTAAAACTCGAAAGCCGCTTGTCGTAGGCTGGAAAAGCGAAGCATCAGCCTGCGGGGTGTTTTCTTTGATATTCCCATCTCTCCATATGCCTGTGTTTATTCGCTTGCATGTTCCGGATACAGACAGCTAATCCTGCTATTTCGGCGATGACTCGGGTCAGCTTGAAGCGGGAAACTGATATATCGCTTTTTCGTCGTAACTTTATACTTGGACGGTGACATCTCCATACAAAACAAGCGTGGATTTTTGATGTGTTGAAACATTGCAGGCGTTGGGTTTAGCGTCAGGCATTGATTTTATGACAAGCAACAAACAAAAAAGGTCAGGTGCATGACGAATAATTTTATCCATATCCTGCCACCGCAGGTGGCAAATCAGATTGCGGCTGGTGAAGTGGTCGAGCGACCGGCATCGGTGGTCAAGGAACTGATGGAAAACAGCGTTGATGCCGGTGCTACAAGTGTGCATGTGCGCATTGCCAGTGCGGGGAAAAAACGCATTGAGATTGAGGATGACGGTTCCGGTATGTCTGCGGCTGATGCGGAGCTGGCGCTGCAACGGCATGCCACCAGCAAGATTGAAAGCTCGGAAGATCTGCACTGCATTGCCTCGCACGGCTTCCGTGGTGAAGCGTTGCCCTCGATTGCCTCGGTATCGCGCTTTCGTATGCAGAGCAGTTTGCACGGTTCCAATGAGGGTGTGGAAGTGCTGGTTGATGGTGGCGGTGCCACGCAAGTGCGGCCTGCCTCGCCGCGCAAGGGTACGCGCATTGAAGTACTCGATCTGTTTCTCAATACCCCGGCGCGGCTGCGTTTTATGCGCTCCGATAAAACCGAGGAGGCGGCGATTATCGAGGTGTTCCGTGCCCTAGCGCTGGCGCATCCATCGGTGGCGATGCGGCTGGATTTCGATGGTCGGACACGCTTTGATTTTCCGGCACAGCAGGAGACAGCGCGTGTGTTTGCCATCATGGGCGACGATTTTGCAGATAATGCGTTGCAACAGGAGCTGGAATATCAGGGCATCGGCTTGCTGGGTTATTTCGGCTTGCCGACGTTCCATCATCGTACTGCCACGCGCATGATTTTCATTGTCAACGGGCGCGTTATTCGTGATAAATCGCTGATTGCGGCGCTACGTTCGGGTTACCGCGATGTGATGTTTCATGATCGTTATCCGGTGGCGGTATTGCGTCTCGAAATAGATCCGGCGGATGTTGATGTGAATGTGCATCCGGCCAAGCGTGAGGTTCGCTTCCGTAGTTCGCAGAACGTGCATGCGGCGGTGGTGTCGTGCGTGCGGGCGGCAATTGCGCGTATGGGCCAGCAGGTGTCCAGCACCACAACAACACAGGCGCTGGATAAAATGAGCGGTGGCACGGTGGCGGCGGATTATCCGGCTCAACGCCCCTCATCATGCAGCATGCCACAGTTCAAATCACAACAAACGCCATCATCACAGCAATGGTCTGCACCGCGTCCGAAGCCATCTTACGGTGGCGGTTCTTCTTCGCTGACAGCGGAGATGCAACGGATGTTGTTTTCAGCGCCGCAAGCCAGTGAGCCGCAGGCAGATTATGGCGGTGGTGAGGATTCGGCTACGGTGGATGGCCCCATCGATCTCGGTCGGGCGCTGGGGCAGATTCATTCCTGCTATGTGCTGGCGCAGACCGATCAGGGCATTGTGCTGGTCGATCAGCATGCGGCGCATGAGCGGATCACCTATGAAACACTGAAAAAGCAACTGGCCAGCGGCGGCATTGCCCGTCAGATGTTGCTGACACCGGAATCGCTGAAAATTGATGCTGAAACGGCGGCCTGGTTGCATGAACATGCCGGGAGTTTGCAGGCCTTTGGCATTGTATTGAAAGCATCAGCGGATGATGAACAGTTTTTGATTCACAGCATGCCGGCGATGCTGGGCAAGGAATCACCGGCTGAACTGGCGGCGGAAGTCATCGAGTCGTGCATGCTGATGGGAAGTGAGGCCGAAGCGGATGCGTCGGGCATGGGCCGGGTGCTGGAGCGCTGGCTGGGTAATCGCGCTTGTAAAGGCTCGATCAAGGCCGGGCGTGTGCTGGGGGCGGATGAGCAGGACAGGTTGCTGCGCGAAATGGAAAAGACGCCGAATATTGCACAGTGCAATCACGGTCGCCCGACTTATGTGCGGCTGTCGTTAAATGATCTGGATCGTCTGTTCGGCCGTAAAGAATGAGAGATTGTATGTTTTTGACCCTGCTGCATCATGGCTCACGCATACATGGCCCCTCCCAATTGATATGAATTTCAACGCAATCGCCCTGATGGGCGCGACAGGTACGGGGAAATCCTCGTTGGCACTCAGGCTGGCGCAGCAGTTCGGCACCTCCATCATCTGCTGTGATTCGATGCAGGTGTATCGCGGCCTGGATATTGGCACGGCCAAGGTGACGCCCGAAGAACAACGTCTGGTGCCGCATTTTCTGCTGGATTGCATCGATTTGCCGCAGGTGTGTTCGGCGCAGTGGTGGGCCGATGCGGCACGAGCCGTGATTGCGTCGGAAAACAAGCAGGGACGGGTGCCGTTGATTGTCGGTGGAACGGGGCTTTATCTGCGGGCTCTGCTTGATGGGTTTGCCGATATTCCGGATGCGCAGCCGGGCGTGCGCGAACACTTTGAAACAATGCTTGCTGCCAGCGGTATTGAAGCGCTGCATCAACAACTGCAACAGGTGGATCTGGAGTTGGCTGTACGTCTGCATAGCACCGACACTCAGCGCATTATGCGTGGCCTGTGCGTGTTCGAATCGACAGGCGTGCCATTGAGCGAGTGGCAGCAGCGCCAGCCAGACCCGCAACAGGCTGTGGATTGCGCCATGTTTGTACTGGAAAAGCCGCGTGAGCAATTGCGCCATGATATTGCGGTGCGTTTTGCAGCGATGATGCAGGCCGGATTTCTCGATGAGGTGCGCTGGATGATGGCGCAGCAATTGCCGGATACACACCCGGTCATGCGGGCGGTGGGTTATCGCCAGTTGATGGCGCATGTGCGCGGTGAGTGCACATTGGAAGCGGCTGTAGAACGTGGTATTATCTCGACACGTAAATATGCCAAACGACAAGGCACATGGTTTCGCAATCAGGCTAAGCAGGCCGAGCATGGCGAAGCCGGGATACTGGAAATAAAAATGCATAACAAGTTGAGTTCCTATGATTGAAACCGAATTGCCGATTGATCGCGCACTAGCTGTACATCCGCGTCTGGCCAAAGAACGCTGGGGTGAATTTGCCAGCATCTCGCGTAAAGAGGAGTTCGAGCGACTGGTCGAGGCGGGTGGATGCTCGCTGCAAGGCTCGGAATTGCTGCCTGTTCGCAAGGCCGTGGCCGCTACGCTGATGGGTTCCGGTCAGGCTGAGGATGTGAAAGCCTGGGTTGAAGCCAGAGAGATTGATGTGGTGTTTGTCGATCATCAGCTATCGCCGGTACAGCAGCGTAATCTGGAAGAAACCTGGGGTGCCAAGGTAGTTGATCGTACCGGCCTGATTCTGGAAATTTTCGCTTCGCGGGCACGTACCCGTGAAGGTGTGTTGCAGGTTGAGCTGGCCAGCCTGAATTATCAGCTGGGTCGACTGGTGCGTTCATGGACGCATCTGGAGCGGCAGCGCGGTGGTTTCGGTTTTATGGGCGGGCCGGGTGAACGCCAGATCGAGTTGGATCGACGTATGATCCGCAACAGCATCGGCAGACTGGAGCGGGAACTGATGAATGTGCGCAAAATGCGCGCCACCCAGCGCGCCGGACGCCAGCGCAAGGATATTCCGACCATCGCGCTGGTCGGCTACACCAATGCCGGCAAATCAACACTGTTCAATCGGCTGACCGATGCCACGGTGTATGTTGCCGATCAATTGTTTGCCACGCTGGATTCCACGCTGCGCTTGCTGCCATTGGAAGGTGGTGGCCGTTTGATGCTGTCGGACACGGTGGGGTTTGTGCAGGACCTGCCGCACGAGCTGGTCGATGCGTTTCGCAGTACGCTGGAAGAGGTGGTCGAGGCGGATTTGATTCTGCATGTGCGCGATGTCGCCGACCCGGAAAATGCCAAACACAAGGCTGTGGTCGAAGGAACCCTGCGCGAACTGGGGCTGGATGGTGATGCTGCACCGCCGATTGTCGAAGTGCTGAACAAGGTCGATCTGGCTCCGAATATTCAATCCACGCTGCGCGAAGGTGTTGATGGTAGTCGTGTTGCTGTATCGGCACGCAACGGTCAGGGCATGGATGAACTGCTCAATCTGCTTCGTGGTTGGGCGGAACGGGATATGGTCACCTGTGAGCTGGATATCGCGCACAGCGACAGTAAAAAACTCGCCTGGTGTCATCAGGTCGGCCGTGTACTGGAGCAGCAGGCCGATGAAACCGGCACGCGTGTGAAAGTGATTTTACCTCGCCGCCATGCCGATAAGGTGAATCCGCAGCCAGATGAGGACGATTTTGACGATTAAATGTCTTTTTCCATCATGTTGGGGATGACAGCCATGATTTGGAGGCTCATATTCGCCGCTACACTCAATGAGGGGAGGGGAAATGAAAGAAATTCGTAGCTGTAACGTATGTCCTGTCAATTTCCTGATTCTCGGTTTCGCTGATAATATTCAAGAAAATCAATCGACCCCATTGATCATGTTCCAGCCGCTACGTGGCGGAAATGCCGAGCTGATGAACTCGGCATTAGGCCTCAAGAGAATTAATCGCGCATGAACGATGCATGGCTGGTTGCTCTTGCAGCAACATTAGAGATAGGAACTCCTATTGGTCTCACCGTAGGCTGGTTTCAAATGCCTGGATTGAGAAAAAGAATAGTGGTCATTCTTGGTGCTGTAACACCGCTTTTGATGGCTTACACGTACACTACAGTTAAGTACGTTGTATTAAATCAGGAAGATGCAGCATGGGGATTCTATGCTATGTGGGTAATGAGTTTTGTTCCTTATCTAGCCTGTATGATGATTGGACTAATACTTGGACTATTGAAAAGACCAAATAATCAGTTCATCCGCTACATGATTGGGTTTTTAGCTTCGGGCGCTGTAGTAGGTGCGCTAGTTGCAAATTGAGTGTATCTGTGTGTATGAGGCCTAAAACGAATAAGGTTAGATTGAAATGGCTCCAGTTCTTTGGACAGGTATCCAGTGTTGCTAAGGTGTAACCGTCTGCGGACATTAAGCAGATAGGAGCATAGCAATGAGCAAGAAGAGAAGAAACCATGAACCATCATTTAAAGCGAAAGTAGCGCTAATCAATCGACCTCATTGATCCTCTCAACTCGGAAATCGGGACGATTTCAATCAATCATCTACTCTGCATCATTAATGTGGATGGTGTTAATTCTTTTCTGGCGCTATAGTGTTGTCGTGGCTGATATGGCATCAAAATAGGAGAATCGTTCGATGATCTGTAATTTGTATTTATTTAAATATTCAATGTGCTGGGGCAAATCCTTGTCAGCGTTGTTAGCCTAATAAAAACACCATGGAAGCCAGTCAACTTGTCGAAAGCTATACACTCCCCGATATCATTCAGTTCTGGGCTCGTGAACGTATGGTTCATGAAGTTCTGGTAGCACGCGAACTTGCGAAAGGGGTTTTAGACGAGGGGTTAAGGTTGCAAAGCGAGAATCCGAAATATCTTAACGCCTCGAATGTACTCCGAAGGGGGCCGTTCGTTGGTTATAGCAAGCGAAGTTCTGTCCCGGTTATTATCAGGTCTGCTGTGTTAGACCACTTGAAATTAGTGGCAGACAGCAAGTTGGATTTTTCAGTTTGTATATTGCGCTATGAGTTTGTAATGCGTGCCGACTTTAAAAACTGGCTGGTGCACACTGGTAGGCAGATGCCTGAATTCTGGTACGGCGAAGCGGAGCGTACGACGAAAATCAGGTGATTTACGCCTGTCATCGTTTGTTTGATGATCGACTTTGGATGGTCTTACTCTCCCAAAAATCCTGAAAGGGACTGTGCTGGCTGGTTTTATTGCAGATAAAATTGCTTCACTGCGTTTGGTATGGTCTGAATATCCGTGATTTACATGATGCGTTATATTTCCGCCGAATCGGTCACCGATTCAAATATCTCCAGCTTATTCGGTCCGGCATACCATTCTTTCGGGGTTTGACCGGCTTTGGCGTGGGCTTGCCGGAATGAATCTGATTTGGTCCATGCCTCGAAAGCTTCGCGAGATTCCCATAGGGTCATGACGATATGCTGGTCGGAAAAACCTTCCTGCGGACGCAGCACGGTATTACGAATAAAGCCCGGCTCCTTGTCGATAAGTCCGGCGCGCTGGCGGAATCGATCTTCAAAGACATCCCAGTATTGTGGATCGATGGTGAAACGGTTCATGGTAACAAACATGCGAAGCTCCTCGGTTGCATACACTTTTACTCGATGGGTAAGCTGACAAAAATGAACGGTCTTTGCGAGTGAGATTGCTTGTAAAATCGACGATAAAAGCATTTCCGGATAGTAGCCCGGCCTATGCGGATGAAAAAGAGTCGCTTGAGGCATGGTATCAGCATACGTCCGGAGCGAATTGGGCGACACCGGCCGAAGTGCTGATTCAGCTCACCGTCCATGAGTAAGAACGAATGAACCACCAGCACCTGAAGAAAGGTTGATAACCTGAATGATGCATGTGTGATGTGGCATAGACCGGTGATGGAATTCGTCTTTCTCCACAGTTTTAAACGCGCATGAAAGAAATGGGGCATGGACTGGAAAGGGTTTAATATCTTTAGGCCAGCGGATGATGGCAGCTAACGTGAACGGCGTGAAACAACTACCTGTGCCGAGATATAGCCCGCTCTCTGTGAAGTGGGTTTAATAAACCCATAGTAGCAATCGAAGAAGCTCTGAGTAAACTGCTGCGCCAATGACAAAAACGACGACTCCTCAACAGTTTATCCGGAATTTCTCCATCATCGCCCATATCGATCATGGTAAATCAACGCTCGCTGATCGCCTGATTGAAGAAACAGGTGCACTTTCCGAGCGCGAAATGAAGAAGCAGGTGCTCGATTCCATGGAGTTGGAGCAGGAGCGCGGCATCACTATTAAGGCGCAAACGGCGACACTGAAATATCGCGCGCTCGATGGTAACGACTACATTCTGAATCTGATCGACACACCCGGCCATGTGGATTTCACCTATGAGGTATCCCGCTCGCTGCAGGCCTGTGAAGGGGCGCTGCTGATTGTTGATGCGACGCAGGGCGTTGAGGCACAGACGCTGGCGAATGTGTATCTGGCAATGGAAAATAATCTCGAAATTATTCCGGTGATTAATAAAATCGATTTGCCGTCGGCGGATATTGAAGAAGCTAAACGCCAGATTGAAGAAATTATCGGCCTGGATGCTTCCGGAGCGATTGCCGTATCTGCTAAGACTGGCGTGGGTATTCACGATGTGCTGGAAGCCGTGGTGAAGCTTGTGCCGCCACCGGAAAGCCATGACGACAAGCCGCTGCGTGCCCTGATTGTCGACTCCTGGTTTGATTCCTATGTGGGTGCGGTGGCGCTGATTCGTGTGTTTGACGGGCAGGTTAAAAAGGGCGATAAAATTCGCCTGATGTCTAATAAGGTGTCTTACGAAGTTAACGATATCGGTGTGTTCAGGCCGCAGCCGTTATCTACCGGGATCTTGAAATCCGGCGAAGTTGGATTTCTGATATGTGGCATTAAAACGCTGGCCGACCTGCGTGTGGGCGATACGGTTACTTTTGAGCGTAAACCGGCCGATTCACCGCTGCCGGGCTTTCGCGAACCTAAACCGATGGTGTTTTCCGGTTTGTATCCGGTGGATTCCGGTGATTATTCCGATTTGCGCGACTCGCTGGAAAAACTGCATATGAATGATCCTTCGTTCAGTTATGAGCCGGAGAATTCATCGGCGCTGGGGCTGGGGTTCCGCTGCGGATTTCTTGGCATGCTGCATATGGAAATTATTCAGGAGCGGCTGGAGCGCGAATATCAACTGAGTCTGATTACAACGGCACCCAGTGTGGTCTACCGGGTGACGATGACCAGTGGCAAGGTGCATGAAATTTCCAATCCCAGTGAATTTCCAGACCCGCAAGCGATTACGCGAATTGAAGAGCCAACAGTAAATGCCAATATTTTTCTGCCGGATGAGTTTGTCGGGGCACTGATGAAGTTGTGTCAGGAGCGACGCGGCATTCAGCAGAACATGTCGTTTATCGGGCAGGGCAGGGTCATGCTGACCTATAATTTACCGCTGGCAGAAATGGTTATCGATTTTTATGATCGTTTGAAGTCCATGTCGCGTGGTTATGCATCAATGGATTATGAGCTGGCTGATTTTCGCGAGGAAGATGTGGTGAAGCTGGATGTGCTGGTGCATGGCGATGCGGTGGATGCTTTGTCTCTGATAATCCATCGTTCGGTGGCCGAGTCGCGTGGACGTGAACTGGTGAAAAAAATGCGTGAGCTGATTCCACGTCAGCAGTTCGATATACCGCTTCAGGCTGCGATTGGTGGACGAATTCTGGCCCGTGAGACCGTCAAAGCTGTGCGTAAAAACGTCACGGCCAAGTGTTATGGCGGTGATATTTCACGTAAGCGCAAGCTGTTGGAAAAACAAAAAGCCGGTAAAAAGCGCATGAAAAATATCGGCAATGTGGAAGTCCCGCAGGAAGCATTTTTGGCGGTGTTGAAATTGGGCGATGGGGGATAATGTGACAAAATTGATTTTCGGAACAGATGGCGCTATGGAAAAACCGATATGGCGGGAGTGGCTGGAATCTCTGATTGTTATTGCGTTGATTGCCATTGTGATTCGCAGCTTTATCGTTGCCCCGTTTAAAATTCCCTCTTCCAGTATGGTGCCGACGCTTGAGGTTGGCGATTATCTGTTTGTCTGGCGTTATAATTATGGTTTTCGCGTTCCGTTTACCGATTTACAGTTTTTGCCAAAACCTGCCGAGCGTGGTGATGTCGTGGTGTTTGACTATCCGGAAGATCGCAGTAAAGACTATATCAAGCGTATTGTCGGATTGCCCGGCGATGAGATTCGTTATGATAAAAACAAGTTGTATGTGAATGGCAAGGAAATGCCATTGCGAGAAACCGGCCCCAGAGCCTACTTCCTGTCCAGTGGTGATGTCGATGTATCAACTGTGTTTGAAGAGGATTTGATGGGCGTCAAGCATGATGTGTTGCGTAAGAATTTCTCGATTCGAGATGGTGTGTGGAAAGTGCCGGAAGGAAAGTTTATGGTACTCGGCGATAATCGGAACAATTCACGTGATTCGAGATTCTGGGGCTTTGTGCCACAGGGATATCTTGTCGGAAAAGCTGCCGTGGTTTGGTGGTCGTGGGATCACGCCAAAGGTGAAGTCCGCTGGAATCGTCTGGGTCATGTGATTGAGTGATAAGTTGAGTTTGTTTGGGAGAAAAGATATGAAACATGAATATGGTTTTTCAATGATCAAGCTGATGATCTTTCTGGCGATTGTTGGTGGAGGCATCGCT
This sequence comes from Zetaproteobacteria bacterium CG_4_9_14_3_um_filter_49_83, assembly GCA_002791545.1. GTDB lineage: Bacteria > Pseudomonadota > Zetaproteobacteria > Mariprofundales > Mariprofundaceae > CG1-02-49-23. Next base: position 5,857 of record PFXG01000064.1, on the reverse strand, counting down.
ACTGCCATGAAGGTTTTTCCGGTTTATAATTCATATTGGAAAATTCAGGGTGTGTTTGAAACGGTTGCGCGTGAAAAAGCGACGGACTCAGAGGCAGAAATTCTAAAACGTTTGCCACAATTATTGAGTCTTAAATATATGGAAGATAAGGATGTTCCCGAAGGTTTTTATGATAATCTCCTGATTGAAGCCGATGGTTCCCATGTTAGATTGTCGTCTTCATACCACGTTACGCTGTGGTTGCTGGGGCCGGTAAGTGAGATGGATGAATATGGTGAGTATGAAGCGGGATCACTTAAAGGAATGGATATCGTTCGCCATAAATTACGGCTGGATTTTGATTTCGAACCATCCTCCGAAAAGAATTGAGGTGAGTGAGCACTTTTCCTGATGCCAGGCTTGGACTACTCCGGGCTGGAGCAATGTATTGAATATTACTTTTCAGATAAGGTTCTGTTATCCAGAGCCTTAACGCATCGCTCCTATTCTCCTGACTCAGATATTCATCTGGAGCGACTGGAGTTTCTTGGTGATGCAGTACTGGGCGCTGTGGTTGCCGAATATCTGCATGATCAATTTCCAGACGATCAGGAAGGTCAGCTATCGAGAATGCGAGCGGCACTGGTTCGTAAAGAACGGCTTCTTGATATCGGAAAGAAATGGCAGTTGCAAAAATTGATTCGGGTTGGTGAAGGTGAACGTGCGCCACAAGGTGTTAAGTCCCCTTCGATTGTAGCGAACGCGGTTGAAGCCGTTATAGGCGCTGTGTTTGCTGATGCCGGGTGGGCGGCTGCGAAACAACTGGTGCTTCTGGCATGGAAGGATTTACTCGCACAAGCTGACAAGTTGGAAGCTCGCGATGCCAAAAGTGCTCTGCAGGAATGGACGCAGGGTCATCAGCTTGGTCTGCCCCAATATCAGGTTGAAGATCAGGGTGTTAGTGCTGTGCCGCGTTTTGTTGCCCGTTGTTATGTTGAGGGCGAATGGATGGGGAGTGGGCACGGAGAACGCAAGAAAATGGCAGAATTGGCTGCGGCGCTAAATGCGTTGTCTGCACTTCAGGCCGGAGAAGATGAATGAGTGAATTTCGTTGCGGTACGGTTGCTTTGCTAGGTCGTCCGAATGTGGGTAAATCCACGCTAATGAATAAGGTGATCGGCGCAAAAGTAGCGATTGTCACGCCTAAACCACAAACTACACGACACAGGATTCTCGGTATTTTCACTGATGCGAAATCGCAGGTTATTTTTGTCGATACACCGGGTATTCATAAGGGTACAAAACAGTTGAACCGGAATATGGTGCGTATTGCTTATGCAGCGGCGCAGGAAGCTGATGTGCTGGCCATTATGCAGGATGCAAGTCGTCCACTGGATTCGGCTACGCGATTATTGATTGAGCGCTTTGCCGACGGTTCGCTTAAGCAGCCCCGTATTCATGTGCTGAACAAAATTGATTTGGCTAACCGTGATTTGCTCTTGCCCCGTTTACAGGAAATTCAGCGCATTGATCCGGAGGCTCGGGCTTATGTGCCGGTGTCAGCCCGTAAGGGTTCCCAGATTAATGCATTGCTGGGTGAAATTCGGGCCTGTTTACCTGAATCTCCTGCTGTATATGAGGAAGACTGGTTTACCGACCAAAGTCAGCGGCAGTTGGCTGAAGAATATGTGCGTGAACAGGTGTTTCTGGGGATGCATCAGGAAATACCTTTTCAAACGGCTGTGCAGGTTGAACGTTTTGAAGTAGGAGACAGCGGTATCGAAATTGATGCTGTGATTCTGGTCGGCAGTGAGCGTCACAAGCCGATGCTGATTGGCAAGGCCGGCATGGGTATGAAACGTATCGGTACCTACGCCCGCAAGGGCCTTGAAGAATTGCTGGGGCAGCGGATTTATCTGAAGCTTTGGGTGAAGGTTGATGCTGACTGGTTTGATAATCCGGGGAAACTGGTTGAGCTGGGCCTTGGTTCTGATGCGAGCTGATCAGCTGTGTAACGTTGGCTGAACATCAAGGCTCCGGATACCTTCTTCGCTCGATCCCGTACAGTGAAAGTTCACTGATTGTGCATGTATTAACAGCAGAGCACGGCAAGGTTGTGCTGATGGCAAGAGGGGCAAGACGAGCCAAAAGTCCTTTTAGGCCTGCTTTGGCGCCATTGTTTGAGCTTGATTTGCGCTGGCGTTCGGGTCGTACTGGTATGGGCACACTGATTGATGTGCAGCGCGGGAGATTATTGATTCCTGAGTCTTGCCATATCGAGGGTCTGGAGCTGTTAGCACTGGCAGGAATTTTGTATCATGAAGGATTATCTCACGGGTATGAGTCGCTTGGTCAGACGATGTATCGGCTTCAGCAACGTAGTGACAGGGCAGGATTGTGCGCAGCGAAATGGTTGATGCTCAAAGATGCCGGTTGGTTGGGTGATATGAGTCATTGCTGGCAGTGTGGGGCTGATGGATCGACTCTGGCGATGGTTTGGCATCAGGGACATTTGCTATGTCGAAGTTGTGGCTCAGGTGTTCCGGTTTCACCAGGGTTAAGGAAAGTGATTGATCTGGCTCAATCCGGAGAAAACTTTATAAACATCAGAATGAATGATCTCGACATTTCGTGTTGGGAGTTGATGATTCGTGATGTTGTGCGATCTTGCCAAACGAAATAAACATGGAATTGGAGTCAAGGAATGCATTTAGGTGTGAATATCGATCATGTTGCAACTTTAAGGCAAGCGAGGATGACCACATACCCTGACCCGGTAGCTATTGCTTTGATGTGTATTGAGGCAGGTGCGGAAGGTATTACGGCACATCTTCGCGAAGACCGGCGACATATTCATGACGAAGACATGCATCGTCTGGCTGAATTGGCGACAAATGGCATTTTGCATCTGAATATGGAGATGGCAGCGACGAATGAAATGGTGCTGATTGCTAAAACTCTCAAGCCGCAGGCTTGTTGTCTGGTGCCGGAAAAACGTGAAGAATTAACTACGGAGGGGGGATTGGATGTGGTGTCTCATATCTCCCGCCTGAAAAGTGTGGTTAGCACTCTTGCCGCTAGTAATATCCGGGTTTCTATGTTTATTGATCCATCATTTGAGCAGATCGATGCGTCCAGGGAAATTGCTGCTCCTGTAATAGAGTTGCACACGGGTCACTACGCAAACCTGCATGGTGAGGAAAAAATAAAAGAATTGGCAATGATTCGAAGGGCAGCTGATTATGCTCGGGATATGGGGTTGATCGTCCACGCCGGGCACGGGCTGACATTGGAGAATACCGCAGATATTGTTGCTATTGATGCCATTGAAGGGCTCAATATCGGACATGCCATAGTGGCTGATTCAGTATTTAAGGGAATGGATGCTGCCGTTCGTGATTTCAAGAAATTAATGAGTCGGAACTCCAGTTTAGGCGTATGATTGTCGGTATTGGTGTTGATCAGGTTTCGATTGCCAGAATTGAAAGTTCCGAAAAAAAATTTGGTCAGCGATTTCTGAAGCGGATCTACACCGACGATGAAGTCGCTTTGGCTGAGAAAAAAGGATTTCATCGTCGATTAGCTATGTTTTTTGCTGCTAAAGAAGCGGTTTCAAAAGCATTGGGTACAGGCTTTACCGGTTTTGCAATGTGTGACGTCGAGGTGTGTTTTCTCGATTCGGGCCAGCCGGTTATTTGTCTGCATCGGCAAGCCGAGCTGTATGCAAAAAAAATAGGTGTGAGCAGGGTGCATCTTTCGCTCAGTGATGATCATGGTTTGGCGATTGCCTTTGCAGTCGCGGAGTCTATTTAATACCATGTGTCTGCTTGAGTCCGTTTGCTTACAGGTCTTTGTTCAGGGTTGTTTTTTTGGGGTGGGTGATTCTTTTTGAGCTCCTTGCAATGTGTTGACATGTAAGGTCTTTTCGATGTCTCCGGTTGTTTGACAAGTACGGAGGCGAAGGGCATGATGCTTACGATGTTTTGTGTTGAGGAGGGTGTGTTATGTGGTTTGCTATCAGGTTGGTTTGTCTTTCTCTGTTTTTTATCTGCTCCGTTTCAACATTTGCTTTGGCAGAAAATGAAGAGCTAAGTGAAGTAGACATTCAGGTTTTGGAGGCTGCGATTGATGATTATCGCTTCAGTGACTTCAAAGCCGCCATTGATAAGCTCCTCCCTTTACATCAGGCGTATCCTGCCAATAAAGCTATTACTGAAACCCTTGGTCGAAGCTATGAGGAATCAGCCCAAACTGAAAATGCTTTAGCGCTTTATCAGGAATGGCTGGCTACCATCGGCAATGATCATGCTGATGAAACTCGTTTCGCATGGATGGGAATGGCCAATTCGCTGATAAAACTTCAGAAGCAAAACAGTGCGATAAGTTCATTAAAACAGTGGGTAACGTACCACCCTGATGATTCGGTTGCTTCTACAATGTATGGCAGTTTGTTGTTTCAGTCACATGATTACAGAGCTTCTGCCCAGGTTTGGGATGGTGTCCTTAATCAGCCTCAGGCTTCTGCCAGCGATAAGTCAGCTGCACACTATTTTAAAGCATTGCTGGCTTATATGGAGGGAGATATGGATGCTCAGCAGTTTCATGCTTCTGAGTGTCTGAAAGCCGAGGCGGAAGGGGCTTACGCTGTGTCAGCCAAGCAATTAATGACGGCTCGCCCTGCCAGAAAACTTGGTTTAAACGCTTCTCTGGCTTTAGAGGAATATTTCACCAGCAATGTTGAATTGCTGCCTGATTTTAAGGCCCCGTCTCCGGGTAAAAAGAAATCCGATACCAGTACAACGACAACATTGTCATTAACTTATAATTTCCAGCGTGACTTAACTCTGGGTTATATTTTTAGTGGCGACTTTCATGCTAAACGAAATGATCTTGATTTGGCTTATCACAGTCTTTTTGGCTTATGGGTCAATGGAGAATGGTTTATCTCTCCAAAATATGAGTATGCCCAACTGGGAAGAGTTTATCTGTTTCAGGGTGGGGGAGCTGATGTCGGTTGGACCTCTGAAGAATTGCGTTTAAGTTACGGTTGGCGTTATAAAGTTTTCAATAAAAATTATCTGGCAACTGACCTGAGAATGTTGGGTGGTTATTCCAATCGTCTGGATGTTTCGAATACCTGGAAAATCGAAGGGACTGGTGTTGAAACGGCAGCCAGACTCAATATTTCGGATGAGTCAACCAAGGGTAATGCTACGTACGCCAAAAGCGATAGCTATCGACAAGTCGGAGCGGGTGCCGGAGTTCGTTGGAATTATGATCGTTATCAGTTAGGTGGAGATGCTGACTATTATTTCCGTAAATATCGTGAACCGCTGCCAGGAGCTTTTGGGCCAGCCCGAGATGATAGTCACCCTCAAATTTCCGGTAATATTACGTGGGCACCTGACTTGCCTTTGCCGACAACATTTACATTGAAGGCCGGTTGGCAGAAAAACAAATCAAACGATACAACTAAGAGTTATTCTGAATGGCGAACAGGCCTGTCAGTTAATTTAATGTGGTAACATTTCATGTGAGTCATGTAACCAAAAGAGCTAACTTTAGTTAGCTCTTTTGGTTTTAGTGATTGTGCTCACTCCTAATGTTTGCAACGAATGGTTAGTGTCCGCAGGCTTGGTGGAGGAATTTATGCATCGTTTAAGTCTAATTACCCTGATATTTATTGGGATATTCACAATCTTTCCGATCTCGGAAGTTTATGCGGCGTCCGGAGTCGGTCGGGCGGTATATGTTAGCGGTGAGGCCTGGGTCGAACGCGGCAGTGTTAAAGAAGTGGTCGAACGCGGTCAGGTTGTTTTGCGTAATGATTTTATTGTAACCGGCGCCAATGGCAGAGTGAAGTTGGTGATGAGTGATG
>PFXG01000088.1 GCA_002791545.1 Zetaproteobacteria bacterium CG_4_9_14_3_um_filter_49_83 | reverse complement strand
ATACAGGCACGGCTACAGCAACAGTGAATGTAACCGATCGGATACCGCCAGTGATTCAAATCAATGGTATTAATCCGTATACGATGAGTGTTGGTCAAACATATATCGATGCTTATGCTACAGTTACAGACAATGTCGATGTGATCAATACGCAGCTTATCGGTGTAAGCACGGTCGATACAGCTGTTCCGGGTACGTATACCGTCACTTATAATGCAGCAGATGCAGCTGGAAATCCTGCAATTGCAGCTGTTCGAACAGTAAATGTCGTAGGTCTGGATGTGGCTTTGACCCATACGGTGAGTAACCCTGCACCACTGGCCGGGCAGCAGGTGATATTCACCCTGTTGGCTATGAACAATGGCCCATTCCCTGCAACTGGTGCGGTCGTAACAGACACCATTCCAGCAGGCTTGTCGATAGATTCGTATGTGAGTTCAGCGGGTGCATTTGATCCGGTCAAAGGCGTATGGGTTTTAGGTAATATGGCGAATGGTGGTTTTGCAAGGTTAGATATTTATGCAACACCAAAGGTGACAACACCGCTCATTGCCAGTGCTTCATTTGCAGCAAACGAAGTGGATATTAATCCAACGAACAGTTCAGGTATTTCGGCTACATTGCAAGCAAGCGCAGCGACGGATTTGGCTTTGACGATGAGTGTAAATAGCCTAACACCAGCTGTTGGAACTTCGGTTTACTATACTGTAACGTTGACCAATAATGGTCCTTTAGAGGCTGATCAGATTATAGTGAATGATCTTTTACCAGCAGGGTTAACGCTGACTCAATCAATTGTTTCGATTAATTCGTCCTATATTGCTGGAACTGGTGACTGGAGTGTTAATCAGTTCGCTTCCGGAAGTTCTGCGACGTTAGATCTGTACACTACTGTTAATGCGGCAGCGGGCACGGTGATTGCTAATTCAGCTTCTGTTACACAAGCGGCAGATCCGAATACATTCCAGATGCTACCTGATCCTTACTCAGCCAATAACAGTGACAGCACATCGATCACTGTGGGTGCTGCCCTGCCAGGAACGACGATGATTCATGTGCAGGATGTTAATGGCGTGGCGGTATCTGGAGCGAATGTCTTTTTCTATAACAAGTCTACGCGTGCGCAAGGTGCATTTGGAACTACTGATGCGAGCGGAAATGCTCTGGGATTACTTAATCCGGCGACCAGCTATTTTATAGGTGTAGGGCATCCGAGCTTACCGTTGCTTTCTGGGTTCTGGGATGGCAATGCTGCAACAGCTGGTGTTGCAGGTGTGATTAATCTGACGCAATCCACGGCAGTGCAGCTCAATGCTTTTACACCGCCAACTGCATATTCCGGTGCCGCAGACCTTACGTTGGTTACGAGTATATCAGGTTTGATAAATGGTACGATTACCGACGCGAATGCAGTGCCGTTGGCTAATGTCCGTGTCGAAGCAGTAGCCAATTCCCCATATGCTAATTTGGGTAACGGTATATTCACATTCACCAACGCAAATGGTCAATATGCTATAGGCATGCCTGCAGGTAGCTATCTGGTAGTGGCCGGAATATCTGCACTGGACACATATGGATTTGAAAAGGCTGTTCCTGGCGGGTGGGTTGGCGGCTATTTGTCCGGAAATAATCTGCCTGTGGTACAATCAGATCTTACAGCAGTAGCTATGACTGTAAGTAATGGCGCGGTCACAAGCATGAACGGATCTCTACTTGCGGGTGGCACGATCTCTGCAAATGTTATCGATAACTATTCAGCGCCGATTCCGTTTGCATTTATTCAGATTGAACCGTATGCGGGGGGTAACTTTCAGTGGGGCGGTATTGATGCAGATATCTATGGTCAATACTCGAAGAATGTTCTTGCGGGTCCGTACCTGATTCGTTCAGATGGCCAGTATTATGACATGAATGTATGGTCGAACCTGCCACTGCAAAATGGTCAGGTTGGTGGTTATGCTGATGGCGCTGGAACGCTGGTAGCCGACCGTAACCTTGCAGTGATTCAGACTGTGACTGCTGGGGGTAACATCAATGTTAGCATGAAGCATGCTGCTGGCGGCACCATTACCGGACAGGTGGTTGACCCTTATAACGTAGCTATAAGCTATATCAATGTCATTGCGCAGGATGTATACGGCCAGCCGTTCTTTTCCGCTACAGCGGACGTGTATGGGCAGTACGCGATCAATGTGTTGCCAAGCCAGTATAAAGTGCTGGTTGATTCTTATACATATGACCCGAATACCAATCAGCAGTCACTACTGCCAAATGGACTGGCGGGTGGATACGTTGATATCTATGGACAGACAACGCCCGATCCATATGCGGCAGCTATCGTGCCGATTTTAATTGGCGATTTGTATACGGCCAATGCCCAAGTGTCAGTGGCTCCCGCGTTTAACGCTTTCGGAGTTGCAGCTGCAGGAGCACCGGTTGCCAATGCAATTGTGGTGGCAATTGACGCATTTGGTATGACCGCTTCTGCTGTAACTGACGCTTACGGTAACTATCAAATAAATGCGTATATGAGACCACCTGTGCTTTTGCGCGTGGATCGAGTTGGCTTGCCTTCGCTTTACAGTATCGCAACATCTTCGGGGAGTATTACGCATGTGAACACACTCACGACGCTGGCAACGGCACGAGCACTGGGTGTGAGTAATACGACGGCCATTAACGGTAATTTTGCCGTAACAGGACGTAATGTGGTGTACACAGATATGTATACCGCTGTAACCAATATGATGACATCGCTTGGATTAACGTCTTTCACAGTATTGGGTCAACGTAATCCATTGGATGATCCACTATTCTCAGCCAATGGTTTGGGACTGGATGCGGTGATGGATGGCTTGTATCTGACCGAGCGTGATGAGGATGGTGACTTGGTGTTCGATCTGGTGCTGACTAGCCGCAGTCAGGGGTTGAATAATACAGTTCTTAGTCTGAAATCCACATTGTTAGGTGCTTTGGCCAATGGTACAGCACCATTGGTTCTGAATGGTCTGGCTTTGACGGGTGACAATATAGGCGGCGTTCCGATTGCTGAGAACGAAGTTTATATTCTTCAGCCTGGAGGTGTGCCGAACAAGCTTCCATTGGCTCAGTTTCCTCAAGCCGGATTAGGCTTTGGTATAAGTCAGGTAAATCGAATTATTCCGGTTCTTATTTCAGGTGCTCAGGCTCAGGGAGCAAATCTCCTCGATCCATATAATCAGACGTTACTGACTCAGATGATTGATCAGGTATTGATTAATCTTAATCCGTCTAATACCCCGGGATTGAGCATGGATGATGTTTTTGAGCAGAATGAACAAATTCAAATTGGCAATGTACTGACTGGTCAGGTTGACGTTAATGGAGCATTTGTACCAGCATTCGACCCGATCCTGATGGCGAACCAATTCACCAGTTTCTTTACCAATGCAACCGGGTTGTTAACCGTTGATATATACGGAAATAACGGCGTGCCGGTATCAGCCTGGATTGATTTCAGTCCAGTCTATGACCCGATAACAGGTCAAAATCTGGGAGTGTGGCAAAATAGTTTCGCTGCAAATGGTAAATTAACAGTTCAATTGCAACCGGGTGTTTATAATCTGTATATCTATGGCGGTGGAATGGATCCTTATACAATGTCCTCCGGCATAGACCCTTACACCGGTCTGACTTCATATTTAAATCAAACTGTCTCTGGCCCTGGTGGTCAGCCCGTCAGTATAAATTCGTCATATCTGGGTGTGACACCGGCGCAAGTCACAACCACACTCGTGCCGGAGAATCTGCAAGGGCAGGTTGTTGATGCCTTGGGCCGTGGTGTTCCTAATATGAATGTGGGTATTATTGACTCGAATGGTTCTTGGTTAAATTCGGCTCAAACCAATGCACAAGGCTGGTTCCAGTTTAATGTGGCATCGGGTAATTATCGATTGCTTGCCAATCGTATGAATTCCACTTTTGAAGGTAATATGTGGTGGGTTGATAATTATACAACCACATTGGATCCAGCTCAGGCAGGGTTTGTGCAGGTAGCCATTGGTACAACAGTCATAACATTTAATGCCACTTTACGACATTCACAGCCATGGAGCCCTGCTTTGATTGCCGGTGATCCATATTTAACGGGAGTCGGTACATTCGGTTTGGATGTGTACGGTAACCTTCGGGGAGATCCTTATGCAGCATGGGCCTACGGATCTGATGTCTATGCTTTCGTAGATGCATACGGTAATTATACTGAACAGAGGAGCGGTGCGGTTCTTTCAACGATGGATGGCGGTCAGAGCTGGGATCGCACCTGGGCTAAGGGTATGAGTCGTATTGATGGTATGGACATGGTCGATATTTATACGGGTTGGTTGATTGGGCGTGAGACGACTTCCGGTATGCCAGTGATTGGCAATACAATTACCGGGGCACCGTTGAGTTATATTGATGTGTATGGTGAGTTGACTACGCCCGCTGGTGTACATGTGGCGGGCAATGCAGTGGATGGTTATGCTGTTTTTGCTTTCGGCCAAGGGACTAACCCGAATTCTCTGACGCAGGATACGTTCGCCTTGCGTTCAGTTGATGGTTTTAACTGGACAAAACAGTGGTTTGGTCAGTTTTTTGCGGCGGTATCAGATGCTGATTTTATCGATGCCAATATCGGTTTTACTGTGCTGAACTATGGAGAGGTTTGGGCTACACAGGATAGTGGGTTGACCTGGCAGCCTAAAACACGATTGCCAGGAAGCTACTGGGATTATAAGCTTGATATGGTTGATGCTTACACGGGATGGGCCGTAAGTCAGATGGGCCTGAATCTGGTGTTTAAAACCGTGGATGGTGGTCAGAACTGGATCCAATATGACTTGTCGCAATTTAATTTATATATCAATCCGCAGGATGTTCGTGCTGCTGATGCCGCAACGATCTTTATCTCCTGTACTGATGGAGTTATGGTTGTTACACATGATGGTGGTTTGAATTGGCAGCAATCAATTACGGGTATTGAAAGTAATACAGCTACGAATCTGGGGATGACAGCACCTTTGCGTGCCATTGCAGCTAATGGTTTGGGCCAGGTTTATGTGGCCGGTGGTGCCTCGTATGAACGGGCCATTCCACAGCAATCGGTTTTATTGCAGAGTTCAAATAATGGGCGCTATAACACGGGCTTTGTGACTGTCGATGTCTATTCGGCGATGCCTGTTTCATCGATGGTCAGCTTTACACCTGTTATTGATCCGATTACAGGCCAGAACTTAGGTGTGATGCAAAATATGATTACAAATAATGGTCAGGTGGTGGCCAATCTTGCGCCAGGACAATATACAGCGAATGTTGTTCCTGCTGCTGCTTTGATTGATCCGTACACAGGTCTGAATTTATATGTTGCTAGCTCTGTGCTTGATGTCAATGGTAATCGGCAAACGATTATAGTTTCCGATGTTTACGGTACGTCACCATCTCCGGTGCAGGCAACGCTTAATGCCGCGAGTTTGCTGGGCCATGTCGTTGATTCATTAGGCCGAGGCTTGCCGAATTTCACTGTCGATGTTTATGACAGTTATGGCAACTTGAAGGATCAGGTGATCTCGAATGCTTTGGGTTGGTTCCAGTCTGGTGTTCCTGCTGGATTATATTCTTTGAAAGCCTTCAGAACGAACAACACGTTTGAAACGTTCTGGTGGCAGGATAACAATACAAGTACGCTGAATCAGGCCACGGCTGGCCAGGTTCAGGTGATTAACGGTTCTGCAATCAGCGTTACGTTCAATGCAGTCAAACGTAACACCAAACCGTGGGACCCTTCTTTGATTGCTGGAGATCCGTATCTGGTAGGTGTTGGGACATTTGGTGTGGATGCCTATGGTAATCTGCGTGGTGATCCATATACAGCCTGGGCCTATGGATCGGATGTTTACGCCTCGGTTGATGCTTATGGCAATTATAATGAGCAGCGCGTCGGGGTTATTCTTTCAACGGTTGATGGTGGTCTGGTCTGGGATCGTTTTTGGGCGAACGGTATGAGTCGTGTAGATGGCATGGACATGGTCGATGTTTATGCCGGTTGGATGATTGGAGCTGAGCAGACATCTGGTATGTCGGTGATTGGCAATACGATCTCAGGTGCTCCACTGAGTTATGTGGATGTTAATAATGAGTTGACGACAACATCCGGAGTACATGTGGCAGGCAGTATTATCGATGGTTATGCTGTTTTTGCCTTTGGGCAGGGGGCAGGTCCGAACTTGACGTGGGATACATTTGCTCTGCGTTCGACTGATGGCTTTACCTGGACGAAACAGTGGTTTGGTCAGTTCACGGGGCAGTTGGTCACAGATGCAGACTTTGTTGATACCTATAGCGGTATGGTTTTGGCCGGTAATGAGGTGTGGGGTACCAACGATAGCGGAATAACCTGGCAATTGCGTAGTTCACTACCTGTTAGCTGGGGAGATGCGACACGGATTAGTATGATCGATGCGTATTCGGGGTGGGCGATTGACCGTAATGTCGTTGGCAAGGCATGGCAAACGTTGGATGGTGGATATAATTGGACGCAACATAACTTCAATATCTTTAACTTTAATGTTTATCCGACCAATATCACTGTATCTGATCCTTCTACAATTATCGTAAGCGGTGGCGCAGGTGAAATTGTCGTCTCTTTTGATGGGGGTATAACCTGGCGATTATCGTCTAGTGGCGTAGAATCAAGAAACGATCAGTTTGGTAGCTGGATAAATGGGCCCGCATTGCAAGGCCTTGCCAGTAATAATTTAGGGATCGTTTATGCGGCAGGCTCCAGTTGGCAGGAAGGAGCTGTACCACAGACTTCGGTGCTGTTGACCAGTCAAAGCAATGGTTTGCATAATACCGGATTGCTGGCCGGAAACGTTTACATAGGCGTAGGTGGTGCTCCTGCTAACATTGCGATGGTTACCTTCTCGCCGGTTTATGATCCGATAACGGGTCAGACACTGGGGCAGTATGTGCAAACGTTTGCGCTCAACGGTACATATACTGTTAATCTCGCTCCGGGTTCATATGTGGTACAAGCTCAGCAATTCGATGCTTATGGAAATTTATCTGTAGGTACATGGTTTGCGGCTGGTAGTGGGCGTAGTGGCGATGTATCAGGAGCTACGACAATTGTTGCTTCGGATCTTCTGGGTTCAACATCTCCAAACCCGATCGATTTTTACGGATATGTTCCGGCAATGATTCAGGGTACGATATTGGATAACCTCAACCAGCCTGCAGCAGGTGTGGAAGTTGCTGTATTGCCGGTTGCCGATGTGCTTACCGGTAATGTGAATACGACTTACTTTAACTGGGGTAGTGGTTTATTTAGTGATGTTGCTGGCTTTGCAATGACAGATATTTACGGTAACTACAGTATGAACGTACTACCGGGTGTCTGGCGTATTTTTGCAGGATATGGATTATCGAGTAATACGACAGGGGCTACACCAACAGTGATATGGGCGGGAACTGGGGTTGCTCCTTCTATGACAATAGCAGGTGCGGCATCAATTAATGCGCTCGAAGGTATTGCCTATCGTGCCGATATGACCTTGCCAGCACTTGTTCCGGTAGATGTAACAGTTCTGGCTGCGGGGCAGTCTGTTCCAGGCTCAATTGTGGAGTTGAATTCACCTGTTGGTATTCAGCAGCAAGGAAATGGTTACTGGCCGAATGGTTGGCTGGACACAACGACATGGCAGTGGGTCGCCAGCTCATATAGTAGTCTGGTAACTGATAATAACGGGCGTGTTCGATTCAGCACGTTTGCCGGAGCAACTGGCACTGTAGTAGCAGGGTTTGATGTCTATGCTTCGTCCAGTGCAAATTTCTCAAGTGACTGGTTCATGCAAGATCCTGTAACGGGTACTGTTTATGCACCAACATGGCTGGGTGATACGGCGGATGCGTATTCAGCGGCGCTGGTTACAGCAACCGCTGCGGGTGCGAATATCACGATCAATTTGCAACCAACATATAATATCTATGGTACGGTGACAGGTAATTTGACGAAATTGGGTAATTTCGGGGTCATGGCAGCACCTGTGATAGATGCTAACGGCAATTATCAGGGTGCTTTCAGTGACCCGTTAATTAATCCGGTTACAGGGCAGTATAAAGTCAGTGTGGTGCCTGGAACCTATAAAGTAGCTACGTGGGATAATAACGGCTGGTGGGGTGGTTCGCTGCCATCATTTGCTGATGGTGCTGGTGGTGGCACGCTTGATCCGGCGCTGGCAACTATGGTGACTGTGACTAATGCTGATGTGCGTTTGGACTTTGCCGATGCAACAACGGCGATAATCAACATCAATGTACAAGCGCCGGCATGGTGGACGCTGGATACATTGCAGTTGTACGATGTTAATGGACGGGGGCCGACGACTGAATACTGGCAGTTCCCATCTTATGGAGTTCCACAAGCGATAAATACGACAGCATGGTTTGAGGCCGGGCCGGGGAGCTATTATCTGGCAGCACGCTTCTCAGGTCTGGATGCAAGTGGGCGTTACCGCAGTTATGTTATGTATTGGGATGGCGTTGCATGGCACGACGCTGCGACCGCTGTGCCGATTGCGGTTCCGGCAGGTGGTTTGATGATATCGATGGACTTATCGTCATTAACTATTCCGACACAGGAAGTACGTGTACGTGTCTTGGGTACTGATGGTCATTGTGCTGTTCGCGGGGCTGATCTTGAATTTAGAACAGTTAACGGCGTGCGCTTGTTCGCCGGCGGTAGTGCTGTCGATGAAGTTCAGGATTGTATGGCCAATATTCCAGCATTCCCGGGAACTTATGATTTAACAATGCCGGGTGAAGCTGACTATTTCTATAGTGGGGTGAACGCGACAGCTGTCAGAGAAGCTCGCCAGTGGCCTTATCCGGTTGCTGCACCGGCTGGGTCAGTTCAGGTTGTTGTTCCGGTCACAGGTAATGTCTGGCTCAAGGATATGATTATTCCTTAAATCTATACCGAGGATGAATAGAAAAGGGTGGCATTTAGCTGCCCTTTTCTGCAATAGCTCAAGATAAAGAGGTTGATGAATGAAATATGCAGTAATGATGATGACTTTGCTTTTTGGGCTCGCAGCCTGTGATAGCGGAAGCAAAGAAATGGTGATGCCGGATTCAGTTAAGTCGACGACGAAGCAAGCTTCTAAAGATCGTGAGCCAGTCGAAACCGGTGTTGGTCAGGTGGGCTCTCATGTGTTCACGGAAGAAGATATCGATATGGAATTTTCATCAATGCCGGAAAATTTCCAGAAAATGAAGAGTAACCCGGACATGCGAGCGAATATTCTGAATAACCTGATGACTCGCTATGCTCTGGCTGAAAAGGCGAAACAAGATGGCATAGCAGATCGTCCTGCTATAAGGAGCAAGCTGGAGAGGATGCAGCAGAACATGCTGATCCAGGAAATGAATGAAAGTGTGCGTAAAGGTATGAAGCCAGACGCCAAAGCTATCGAAATATATTATCAAACGCATCAGGACGAATTTACGGAACCAGCGAAAGTTCGTGTTCGACAGATTCTTGTTCGACTTGGTGAAGGCGCTGAAGTCAGAGCGAAAAAGGTTCTGGAAATGGCTAAAAGTAAAGAGTCTTCATTTGAAAAGTTGGTGATGCAATATTCGGAGGATGAATCAAGTAAGCAAAGAGGTGGTGAATTGCCGCCGTTTGGCAAAGGGAAAATGGTGGCTGAATTCGAACAGGCGGCATTTTCTTTGCAAAAAGAAGGCGATGTCAGTGATCTGGTCAGAACAAGTTTTGGCTTTCATATCATTCAGTTGATCGGACATGAGGAAAAGAAAACCTTACCATTGGCGCAGGTGACACAAAAAATTGATCATGTTATTCAACAACAACGTTTCCTGGAATGGGTGGAGCAGGTCAAGAGCGAAATGAAGTTGAAAGTGTTGGCTCCTGCCTATCTGCGCGGTGGCCAGCAACAGGCAGCACCGGCCAGCTGAGTGCAGGTAAATCATCACAAATACAGGGCTGCTTCGGTGGCCCTTTTTTTGTCAACTATCAGATACGGAGTTCTGTATTCGCGCTTATGGCGTAAGATGCTACACTGCCGCACTATGCTAATTCCGGCAGAGTGTGATTCCGGAAGAGAATTTAAACAGGAATTTTTATGAACGAAAAACAGATGTTGACCATGTATGAAGATGCCGGAGCACTTTTGAACGGCCATTTTGTGCTTTCCAGCGGCAGGCATTCAGCAAAATATTTACAGTCTGCATTGGTATTGATGGATTTATCAAATGCCACAGCACTGGCTGGCGAACTGATTTCAAAAGTTAATGCAGAAGACTTTGATATGGTGGTTGCTCCGGCAATTGGTGGTTTGGTGATTGGTCAGGAAGTGGCAAGGCTGCTGAATAAGCCGTTTATTTTCACTGAGCGTAAAGAGGGTGAGATGCAGCTTCGTCGAGGCTTTACCATTGTGCAAAATTCTCGTTTGCTGGTGGTAGAGGATGTGATTACCACAGGCGGTTCGGTACGTGAGTGTATCGAAGTCGTGCGCCAGCATGGTGGTACACCTGCGCAGATCGTGGCAGTTGTTGATCGTGCACCAGACAGCGAGGGCCGTTTTGATATCCCTTATGCCACAGCCATTGCCATGCGCGTGGAAACATTTACGTCTGAGGCTTGCCCTATGTGTGCTGATGGAATCCCGGCTGTGAAGCCTGGTAGTCGTGGAGCTGCCTGATGGCTATTGATCCCGTCATTCGTTGCTTTCCATTGGGAGGTGTGGGTGAATTCGGTAAAAATATGATGATCTATGCTGTGGATGGTGATGCACTGATTGTCGACTGCGGTATGGGCTTCCCTGATGAGGGGCACTATGGCGTTGATCTGGTGGTGCCGGATATTTCTGTGCTGGATGAACTTTGCCTGAACATTCACGCTATCGTGCTGACGCATGGCCATGAGGACCATATCGGTGGCATTCCATTTTTATTGCCGCAGTTGAAACTTCCGGTTTATGGCACGCCGGTTACGCTGGCGCTGGTTCGGGGGAAGCTGGATGAAGCCGGTGTCAAAGGTGATTTGCGCGATTTATCAGAATGTAAAATGACGAAAATCGGCCCGTTTAAAGTTGAGGCCATCCCTGTGACACATTCGATTATGGATGCCGTTTCCGTAGTGATCCACACAGTTTTAGGCGCGATTATTCATACCGGTGATTTTAAATTTGATTCCTCACCGGTGGATGGGCGCATGACCGAGTTACATCGCTTTGCCCGTTTGGGTGATGAGGGTGTGTTGCTGCTCAGTTCCGATTCAACCAATGCAACACGGCCGGGTTCCGGGGCTTCGGAAAGTTCGGTTGGACCCGCTTTGAAAATGGCTATGGCTGGCTGTAGCGGTAAAATTGTCGTGACTACGTTTGCTTCTAATATGTTCCGTATCCAGCAGATTATAGATGCCGCCATCGCAAATGGCCGGAAAGTAGCGCTGGCTGGTCGTTCGCTGGAGCGCAATGTGGACGTGACCCGTCAGCTTTGCCGTTTGAATATTCCTGAAAATGCGCTGATTGATGTTAAAGCCATTCGCGATATTCCTGATGCGGAATTGCTGATTATTGCAACCGGATCACAAGGCGAATTCAGGGCAGCTCTGGCCCGTATTGCGCATGATCGTTTTAAGGAAATTCATTTGAAAACTGGTGATCTGGTTATTTTTTCGTCCTCAGCTATTCCCGGTAATGAGCGGTCAATCACCCATATTTTCAACCATATTGCTCGTCGTGGTGCACGTATAATGCATGCAGGGCAGGCACCCTTACATGTGTCGGGCCATGCCGCATCGCACGAATTGAAAACCATGATTCAACTGACCCGGCCGAAGAATTTTTATCCGGTGCATGGTGAATACCGTTATCTGACAGAGCACCGGGATCTGGCATTGGCGACCGGTGTACCCTTCGAGCGTACAGTGATTGCAGAGAACGGTCAGTGTGTAGAGCTGGATCGTGAAGGCGTGCGCTTGGGCGATACATTTCATGTCGGCGCTGTGTATGTCGATGGTACCAGTCGTGATGAAATTGATTATGCTGTATTGCGTGATCGCAGGGCAATGGCGACAGATGGCATGGTTTCAGTGACGGTGGTGGTGAGTCAGCACGAGGGTAAAGTGTTGGGAGAACCGGAGATCGTTGCGCGTGGTGTGCTGCGGGAATCCATCAGTGAGCATGTGCTTGAAGAGATCGCGCTTGGTCTGAAGGCTTATCTGAATACGCTTGAAAAAGAGTTTCTGTCAGATACAGAAGAAGCCAGAGAAGAAGTTCGCCTTTGGGTGCGTCGCTGGATTAAACGTGAGATCGGTGCTCGTCCGATGATTTTGCCTGCGGTGATTGAGATATAGGGATCTTCAATGACTGCGGATAATTCGACAGGGACACAGGTATCATCTTCACGTTCGCTGTTGCTGGTGCGTGAATCACTGGCGATGGTGGCATTTTCATGCGTGCTGATGCTGTCAATGTCCCTGTATAGCTTCGCTCCCGCTGATCCATCATTTAATCAGACATCTGATGCTGAGGTGCAAAACATACTCGGCATTGTTGGTGCTTATTTATCTGATTTTCTCTATCAGTTGTTTGGTTATGGCGGATGGCTGGTGGTCTTTCTTGCCATGCTTTGGGTGGTTCGCTTTGCTCTGAACAAGGCACCGTACAGTGGTGGCTGGAGTTCATTGTTCTGGTTGCCGATGTTGCTGGCATTGGCCGGACTGTTGCATTTATCCGGTGTTAGTGTCGAAGCATGGGGTTTTCCTGCTGGGCCGGGCGGAGCGATGGGTAAACTTCTGTCG
Source organism: Zetaproteobacteria bacterium CG_4_9_14_3_um_filter_49_83 (assembly GCA_002791545.1). Classification (GTDB taxonomy): domain Bacteria; phylum Pseudomonadota; class Zetaproteobacteria; order Mariprofundales; family Mariprofundaceae; genus CG1-02-49-23. Next base: position 8,411 of record PFXG01000088.1, on the reverse strand, counting down.
GATGCGCTGATTCAACCGATGCATGAAGCAGGAGCAATTCTGGTGCTGGTGACGATGCTGATCAGCAGTCTGATTATTGCTTCGCACATTTCATTGCTAACACTGACGCAGCGAACAGGTTTTATGATATTGGCCCTGTTGCATGCGCTGGGACATTCACTGAGCTGCGTAAGAGCTTTTTTCCAGCAACGCCGGGAGCGTCTGGAAGTCCGAGAGGTTCGCCAGAAAGAGAAGCAGAAGCGCACGATTATCGAAGCGGAAAAGATCGAGCCGGAAATTTTACCTGTAGCCAGAGTGGAGGTTTCGCAGCGGGCACGAAAAGAGCAGCAGGTAGAATTACCTTTGGCGGTAGAAGGACGAACCGGATTCAGGCTTCCTTCTCTGGGTATTTTTAAGAAAAACCCTGAGCGCGGTCATGCCTATAGTGGCGACACATTGCAAGCCATGAGTAAAATGCTGGAAAATAAATTGATGGACTATCGTGTGGAAGGTGCTGTGGTGTCGGTTCAGCCCGGCCCCGTGGTGGTGCAGTTTGAGTTCGAACCGGCTCCCGGCACCAAGGTGGCTCGCATTATTTCTTTGCAGGACGATCTGGCGCGCTCAATTTCTGCCATCAGTGTACGTGTGGCGGGAAATATCCCGGGCAAGAATACCATCGGTATCGAAATACCGAATGAAACACGTGAAATGGTGCAACTCAGCGATGTGCTGTCCAGCCATACTTTTACCGATAAAAAGAAAAGTATCCCGATGGCTCTGGGTGTTGATATTGCCGGTCAGGCCGTGGTGGTTGATCTGGCGAAAATGCCGCATTTGCTGGTGGCCGGAACAACCGGATCGGGTAAATCGGTATCGGTGAACACCATGATTTGTTCGATGCTGATGACGCATTCGCCGGAGACCCTTCGTTTAATCATGGTCGATCCGAAAATGCTCGAACTTTCGATGTATGAAGATATTCCGCATCTTCTGGTGCCGGTGGTAACCAGTCCGCATAAAGCGACCAAGGCTCTGGCATGGGCGGTTTTTGAGATGGAGCGCCGTTATAAGGAGATGTCCGAGGCCAAAGTTAGAAATCTTGAAGGTTACAATCGTCTGGCGGCGAAAGACCCGGATATGGAAGCTCTGCCGCTGATTGTGATTTTGATTGATGAGCTTGCCGATTTGATGATGGTGGCCGGCAAAGAGGTGGAACAGTCGATTTGCCGCATTGCCCAAAAAGCTCGAGCTGCAGGTATTCATCTTATTCTGGCAACACAGCGTCCCAGTGTTGATGTGATTACCGGACTGATTAAGGCAAATCTGCCAAGCCGGTTGGCATTTCAGGTTTCATCAAAAATCGATTCCCGCACAATTCTTGACCAGATGGGTGCCGAGCAGCTTCTGGGACAGGGTGATTCATTGTTGCTCAGTGGTGGTCGTGATTTGAAGCGTGTGCATGGTGCTTTTGTTTCGGATGAGGAAGTACTTGAGTTGGTCGAGCATTTGCGTAAGCAAGGGCCACCGGATTATCAGGATCATGTGTTTGAAGCGCCGGGACTTGATGAGCAATTATCCGGCATGGCCGGTGGCGGTCAGGATCGAGATGAAAAATATGATGAAGCGGCTGAGCTGGTGATTGAGAAAGGAAAGTGTTCTGTATCGATGGTTCAACGCTATCTTTCGGTGGGTTACAACAGAGCCAGCCGTATTGTTGAACAAATGGAAGAAGAAGGCCTGGTAACAGCGCCCGGTGCAGGTGGTATACGTAAGGTGCTGGCCCGTTCTCAGGCTGATGGTGGTGGTGGTGTGATCGAATGATGAAACTTCAAAACTATGCAGCAATTTCTGCCATGCTGATCTTGTTGATTCATCCGCTGATGGCATCAGCGGCATCAACTGCTTTGGCCGATAGCGGGGCTCAGACAACATTTAAGACAATTGACGCAAACCATGAGCCCTTACCGGAAAAAGTCAGGTTGAGTCTGGAAAAGCTAGCTTCTGCTCAGGGCTTTGACTGTTCATTTAAGCAGATTATTTTTTATGGTGATGGCAGTAAACAGGCTTATAGTGGAACGCTGGTCATGGCCAAGCCCGGTAAGTTTCGCTGGCAATATAAAACACCGTATGAACAGCTCTACGTCAGCAATGGTAAAGGGATATGGTTCTACGAGCCTGACCTTATGCAGGCGCAGTGGATGACATCACTGGATGCGGTTGATCCGGTGATTATGCGTTTTCTGGAAGGCTCATTATCCACCGATTCTGTTCATATATTACCGGATGAAGGGTTGCCGGGAATTTATCATATTAAATTGGCTGATGGGCCGACATTATGGCTGGCATTGAGTGAGAGCGGTAATCCGCAATGGCTGGAGAGTGAAGATGCGCTGGGTAATCGGAACCGGATGGTGCTGGATAATATGAATTTCGCTTTACCCAAAGCATCAGTTTTTGTTTTTGAGCCACCGGAAGGTGTGGAAGTGATTGAATATGCAGATCAGATTGAAATCAATGAATAAATTACTGGAGGCCGTGATGAGGCGGAATTGGTTATTACATGCAGGGGCGGGAGTATGTTTGCCGTTGCTTTGGAGTATGCAGGCGGGTGCAGCTGGATTTGCTAATGCCGACTTTTCTGCTGCGGGTGTCGGTGTGGGCAATGCTAATGTGGCAGGTATCGCTGACCCGTCAGCTGCATCCTACAATCCGTCAGCAGCGGCCTGGATGGATGGCTTTCAACTGGAAGGTGTGGTGATGAATAAAAGCCGCAACACTTCAGTGCGCCGGGGAGGGTTTGTGATACCGAATTTCGGCGGCACCCCCGATGCTCGTTCTATTCACATGACATGGATGCCGCATAGCTCAAACTTCGGTATGACAGCGGCTTTTACAACGCCATTTCTTGCCAACAGCCAATGGTCTCCGGCATTACCGGGCGTTTCAGCCCTTTCCCTGAAAGGGCGTCGTTTGTCTGTCGATCTGGTTTATGCCATCAGTAGTACGTTAGCTGTTTCGCACGGTGTGGACTGGTACTGGTTCAAGGCTTCGATGGATCGTGGTGCATCAACATTTTCCGGCGAGGATAAAGCAAGTTTCGGTGCGCATATCGGTGTGAACTGGAAATTTTCACCATTCTGGCATGCCGGATTTCTGCTGCGTTCAGGTGCCAAGGCCTCGATGAAGGACAATCTCAATCAGTCTCTGGCGCTTGAAACGCCCGATGAAGTGAAGCTCGGTTTGTCACATGATGTGGGCGATGCAGTACGTCTGGAGTTGGATGCAGACTGGTCACGCTGGTCTAAGCTGAAATCAATGGATGTCACTAAAGCCGGGGCTGTCGTTCAGTCAAGTCCTGTTGATTTGCAGGATAGTTTTGCTATCAAGAGTAGTGCAACGTGGTACTGGCGTCCGAATACAACACTTCGTTTTGGTTACGGTTATGAAACCGCTGCAAATAAGAAAGCTGCATTGCAGCCGATGATAGCTGACTTGCCGGGGCATCGATTGAGCATGGGTGTGGGGGGTCGCGTTATGGAAGTACACATGGATCTGGCTTATGCCTATCAATTCCGCACAAAAACACAGGCCGGTGGTGCATTTGCCGGTGAATATCGTGATCGGGATCAAACATTTGCTTTATCGATTTCATACGATTTTTAGGCTGATGTCACCATTGTGATGATGGACAGCGCGGGGGGATTGTTCGGGGCGCAAAGCACTGAAAAGGCACCGCTGGCGTATCGCCTGCGGCCCAGACAATTGCAAGATGTCTGTGGTCATCAGGAATTAACCGAAGCGACAGCCTGGTTCGCCAGAGCTGTTGCCCGTGGTAAGGCGCTGTCCTGCATCTTTTGGGGACCACCGGGTGTGGGTAAAACTACACTGGCAAGCCTGATGGCGGAATCGGCCCGATTGCCGATGGCTAAACTATCTGCTGTATCCGCAGGCAAGAAAGAAATTCAGTCGCTGGTGGAGCAGGCAACCAGTAAAAATTCCAGCATTGTACTTTTTCTGGATGAAATCCATCGTTTTAATAAAGCTCAACAGGATGTGCTGTTGCCCTATGTTGAAGATGGCACGCTGATTCTCGTGGGTGCGACGACGGAGAATCCCTCATTTTCGCTGAATAACGCCTTGCTCTCCCGCTGTCGGGTGGTGGTGTTGAAACCGTTAAATGACGCCGCTCTGGCAGCAATTCTGCAGCGCGGCATTGCCGATATTCAACAGCGATCTGCCAGCTTTTCGGTGCAGGATGCAGCCGTGTCCTGGCTGGTGCAGGCATCTCAGGGCGATGCTCGCTATGCGCTTAATGCCCTGCAATCATTGCAGGAGGCGGATGCCAGTGCGGTGTGGACACCGGTGATGGTGGAGCAGCAATGGCAGAAGCGGCAGGCTAATTATGACCGGGATGGTGATCATCATTATGACTTGATTTCTGCGCTGCATAAATCGGTACGCGATTCCGATGTCGATGCATCACTGTATTGGCTGGCACGTATGCTGGAATCTGGCGATGAGCCATTATATTTATTACGCCGACTGATCCGTATGGCAACTGAAGATATCGGCCTGGCTGATCCGCGTGCGCTTTCGGTGTGTATCGATGCACATCGCATGTTTGAAATTCTCGGTTCACCGGAAGGTGAGCAGGGCTTGTTTGAAGCAGCGGCCTATCTGGCGCTGGCACCCAAGAGCAATGCCACCTATAAGGCCGAGAAAGCGGCGCGGCGTCTGGCGCAGCAGTCGGCTAACCTCGATGTACCGCCGCACCTGAAAAATGCTCCGACCCGGCTGATGAAGGAGCTGGGGCATGGTAAAGGCTATCAATACGCCCACGATGCTGATGATGCTGTGGTGACGCAGAGCCACTTTCCTGATTCGCTCAATGGCACGCGGTTGTTCGAACCGACCGACAGAGGCTTTGAACGCACATTGAATGAGCGGATTCAATGGTTGCGCCAGCGCGTGGCCGAAAAGCACAAGGCAGGCGCTTGATGTTCATGCGTGCGGCAGCAGGGTCAGCTGTATGACTCAGGTGATGGCTATTGCAATCGGTGGTGCGGTTGGTGCAGTGATGCGCTGGCTGATGGCATCAGCTGTGCAGCGGCACATGGCAGGCAGCGCATTTCCTTGGGGTACATTTTGTGTTAATGCCCTGGGCAGCTTTTTGCTCGGGTTCCTGTTTGTCTGGTTTATCGAGCGTTCATCCAGCGGTGAAGTGATGCGTATGGCATTAACCGTCGGCTTTCTCGGCGCATTCACCACATTTTCAACCTACTCGCTGGAATCAATCCGCCTGCTTGAAGAAGGAGCCTTCGCATTGGCCTTTGGTAATGTGATGGGCCAGGTGGTTGTGGGTCTGACATTGGCATGGCTGGGTATGAGCATTGCCCGCAGCCTGTAGGAGGTCAACTTACACTGAATTTGCTGTTTCGATTACTTCCGATCAGGGGTGTCAGTTTTATGGCCGGGGTTTTCTCTGATATGTGCAACTAAAGCATCCACGGCTTCGGCGTCATACAGCGTGCCTTTATGATCGATGAGTTCCTTGATAGCTGTTTCAATACCTAAAGCAGCACGGTAGGGACGATGCGACGACATAGCCTCAAATACATCCGCAACAGCCACAACTTTCGCTTCAATACAAATTTCATCACCTTTCAGCGCATTAGGATATCCGGATCCATCTAATCGCTCATGATGCTGCATGGCAATTTTTGTGACTGGCCAGGGAAATTTGATCCCTTCCAAAATTTCCCCGGCTGAGGCCGGATGCTCTTTTATCAGTGTGTATTCAAGCAAACTAAGCCTGGTTGGTTTCACTAAGATTTCTGTTGGAATTTTTAACTTTCCGATATCATGAATTTTGGCGCCGAGCCAAATACCCTCGATTTGCTCTTCGTTTAACCCCATTTTTCCGGCAATGGCCACTGATATTTCAGCGACCCGATCTTGATGTCCCGAAGTATATGGGTCTCTTGCCTCAACCGCTTTTGACATCGCAGAAATCATGCTGACCAGAGCCGCTTTGGATTCTTCAGTCGCTTTTAATTGCTTGAGCGCTTTCTGTTTTGCAGATCGCTCTTTCATAAGCTCTAATGTTCGGGAAGAAAGACTGTCATACATGGTAAGTACAGCCTCTATCAATTCCCGCATTGCACCACTCATTTCAAGGTCTGCGCGAGTGATTGAAGCGTCCAGATCAAGCCCATCATCGAGTGCATGTGCGATTTTGGCCATGCGTTTATCATCATCCAGGATATGGTAAGCGAGCCAGTGGACCAGAAACTTCAGGATTTCTTCCAATGTGTCTTCTGATGATGAGGAACTATTTTTCATCGCCATTATTTTTTCAACAAACGATGCATGAACCTTTAAATGGACAGTATATCTGGGATGATCACTCATGTGAGAGCGCCATATTCCTTCTTCTGTTTTGAAATGATGATCGGCATAAGCAGCCAGTTCATTGAATACATCATTAACTTCAATATGATCAGATTGATTAGCAATATGAGCAGCGAGTTGGTTTAATAATACCACAAGCTTCCTGTGCTGTTCATCGATGACCGGGATGCCAGTCTTGAAATTATTATTCCAGGGGAAAATCTCAAAGAAATTTAGCTGTTGATCTGTCATGAATCCCTGCCTGTTCGCCCGAAAATTATAATTCTGAGAATGTAATTGAACCATGTCATTTTTCAATATGTGTCCTCTGAACTTACGAACTCCAATTGATTTTTTTCTATCCTGATTATTGTTCAGGGTAAGTCATGGGATGGCTGTTCTGGCACAACATGGAACAGGCCGACATCGACAGCGACGACGCGGACTATTTGTCCTGCGCTGATTTGAACAACGGTTGCTTCATCGGCTATTTCCACGCGCCAGGCGATACCTGAATAACGGCATGAGCCGGGCTTGGTGGTGCTGATGTCTGTATCCAGTCGAAAAGAGTAACCGATCAGGTCGCTGGTTTGTCCGGGGGTAACGTTGCCTTCACCCTGCATGCGTTTCATCGGTTTCCACAGGGCTATGGCGCTCAGTGCCGAAGTCACGGCAAAGCAGGCGATGCTGACATCCCACGATGGGGGAATGACGCCGAGCGCCAGAAAGGTGCCGGTGACCAGTGCGCCTGATCCGGCAAACAGCAACACGCCGGAGGCCATGCCGAAGGCAAGGATTTCTATCGCCAGCAGGACGATGCCGGTGATGATCCAGAATGTTGCCTGATGCTCGTTGAGATATTCGATTAACATTTATTCGCTCTTGCCGGATATCGAGTGTGACGAAAATGCATCACTTTTGTTCATGGCGCTGACAATGGCGACGGCTTCGGCCACGGTGCTGCTGGCTTCGCTGGATTTGCCGTCCATCAGTACGATGGTGGATTGTTTGGCAATCTGGTATTTGGCATCGATGGCCTTGGTTGCCAGATCAAGCTGTACGGCTTTTTGTCCGGCCACGGTGGCGGCGGCCTCACCAATGGTGCGCAAGGCGTTGGCTTTGGCTTCGGCCACCAGTTCAATGGCGCGTGCCTCGCCTTCGGCCCCAAGAATCTGTTCGGCTTTGTCGGCTTCGGCAGCCAGTACCTTCGATTGTTTCTGACCTTCGGCGACGTTGATAGCTGACTGGCGTTCGCCTTCGGATTCCAGAATGACGGCACGCTTTTCACGCTCGGCTTTCATCTGACGTTCCATCGCTTCGAGCACGCTGCGCGGTGGATTGATGTCCTTTATTTCATAACGCAGCACTTGCACGCCCCAGGGTAAGGCTGCTTCGTTGATAGAATTGACGATGGCCAGATTCAGCGTGTCGCGCTCTTCAAAGGTGCGGTCGAGTTCGATTTTGCCGATTTCGGAACGCATGGTGGTTTGCGCTAACTGGGTGACGGCGAAGGTGTAATCTTCCACGCCGTAGCTGGCTTTGTAGGCATCGATTACCTTGAGATATAACACGCCATCAACGGTCAGGCTGATATTATCTCTGGTGATGGCCCCCTGACTGGGAACATCCACGGCTTGTTCTTTCAGGGTCTTGTCATAGGCAATGCGGTCGATAAACGGTACGATGAAGTTCAGTCCGGCTGTCAGGGATGTGTTGAATTTACCGAAGCGCTCAACCACGTATGCGCGATTTTGCGGCACCAGTGTGATTGATGATTTGAGTACGACCAGCACGATGATGGCCATTGCCACCCAGGGGGTGAAAATAAAACTGAAGATTTTGCCGATAATGACGGGTTCCATATAACGCTCCTGTGTAGATGTAATCCAGAATTGAAGGATGGCTTGATTTATCGATAGGCGCAAGAAAGGTATAGCTTTGCAGCAGGGCAATCGCATTAAAATCATAAGGATCATTTGTAACGAAAATGATTATTTTGTTAATTCCATATTTGCTTTGGTGAAGTCGAAGTTGGTGTGATT
>PFXG01000033.1 GCA_002791545.1 Zetaproteobacteria bacterium CG_4_9_14_3_um_filter_49_83 | reverse complement strand
AAATGCGCCAATTACTTTTGAATACACGACAATTACTCGATATACTCAAAATGACCAAAAATAGTTGCAGGGTGGCCTAGAACAAATTTGCCGTGTTCTTTGCTGAGGCGAAGTTGCGCCGCTGCGGCAGAACTGATCAACCGATGTGCGGTGAATGCACGGACTGTTTTCTTTCTTATGACGACATTGATGCATTGAAAAATGATCTGCTGCGTATTCGCTCTCAGTTCGGAGGTGTGGACAGCGGCAATTATGTGCGTTTTGAGCAGGCATGGGATACGCCACGTGCAGCCTCGGCCAATCTGCATGAGCCACTCAGGCGTATCGGTGAAGCCGTGGAGAAGATTTTTTCTTCAGATCCAAGAGCAGAAGCATTGATGGTTCGTAAAACAGGAAAACAAGGTCATGCCCGTTATGGCATCCTGGCCGATAAAAGTCAGATTCGAATTGAGAGGGAATAAGGAGAGGGCATGAAAACAATTGAAGCAACATATCGGATTGTCACCCCGATGTTTATCGGGGGAGCAGATGGCAGCCCAAGTGACGGTGTCAGACCGCCGTCATTCAAGGGTGCACTACGCTTTTGGTGGAGAGCATTGAATTGGGGAAGGTTTTATGAAGATACTCAAAATGAGGATAATGCTTTGAAAGCTCTGCACAGGGAGGAGGCTCGATTATTTGGCAGTGCCGCTCAAGGTGATGAAGGTGGGCAGGGGGTCTTTCTTTTATCCATAAAGCAACCAAAATCATATATAGAAGATAATGCTTGGCCGCGAGTGCAACCGATGGGGAAAAGTGGGTTTATGGGCATGGGTTTGTGGGAAAGCGGGAAAAAAGAAAAAGGAAACTTCCAACCGCACCGGGTCAGTATTTCATCAAATGAACCAATCAAGGTCAGGTTAGGCTTTCGGTCAAATACTCAAGGTGCTGATATCGAGCAGATAAAGCAGGCGTTAAAGGTTATGGGATTATTTGGTGGTTTAGGGTCTAGAAGTAGAAGAGGTTTTGGGTCAATTGCACTTGTTGAGTTGGATGATGTTAATTACACATGCCCTTCAATTTCAGCATATGAATCTTTCATCAAAGAGGCATTAATGGATTCCTGTCAGCAGATGTTTCCCTCGTTTACTGCGATGAGTGATTGTACGCGTGTTGGCTATATTGCAGGACAACAGAATACAGCAATACTGGCTCATCAGGCAGCTTCTGAGCTTTTTTATAAGGTTCGAGGCATGAAGGCAGAAGTAAGGGGTGTAAATAAAAGAGGCTTTGGACAGCCTCTCCCTTTAAAGCCAAACAAAAAAGAGTATGAGCAAAGGAGAGCCAGCCCTTTGATATTCCATATCCATCCGATTGGGTCGCAATTTATTTGCAGTCATATTTTTATGCCTGCTCAGTTTTTACCTCATGAGGGGTATGACATGAGATTTTATCAAGGTGTCGAAACATATATGCAAAAACTTAAGGAGGTGAGAGTATGAGTAAGCACTACCTCCACTTCACCCTCGGCCCGGTGCAGGGGTTTGTGTCTCAAGCTCGGCGGACGCGGGATTTCTGGGCAGGTTCTTTTTTGCTTTCATGGCTGACGGCACATGCCATGAAGGCAGTACAGAAAGCAGGCGGTTCAATTGTAATGCCGTCTGTGAAAGATGATGACATGTTGAAAATGGTTCTCGGAGAGAAAGTTAAAGAGCCGCCAAAGATTGGTTCATTGCCGAATAATTTTATTGCCAGGGTGGATGCTGATTTCAATGGCAATGTGGCTGTGAATGCGGTGCAGCAAGCATGGAGGGATTTGGCGGATGCAGTTTGGGATAAGGATAAGTTGGCAGAGGCTGGTGTGAACAAGCAGCTCTGGGATAGTCAGATTGGGAGCTTCTGGGATATGGCGTGGGTAGTAGCCGATTCTGATGATGCAGCAGTACTGGCTCAGCGCAAAAACTGGCGGTCCTATATGCCGCCAAAGTCGCTGGGCGATAAGTGTACTATGATGGGTGAGTGGCAGGAGTTGTCGGGGGCAGATAGGCCGAATCCGAAACAGCAGGCGAAGTTCTGGCACACTATTAACAGTAATAAAGGGTTGGATTTGCGTGAAAACGAACGTCTCTGCGCCATTGCCTATGTAAAGCGTCGCTTTGTGCATGCTTGGGATAAACTTCCCAATCATCAAGGCTGGAAATTGGATGTAAATGTGCCTTCGGTTTCTTATATGGCCGCAGTGCATTGGCTGGGAGATGTGATGATGAAGGCTGATGAAGCGGATATTCAGGCTTTTCATGATGCGGCACGTAGTTTGAAGGTGGATTATGGGGAGTGGTCAACCGACATTAATTGCATCAGCAAGGCCATCGGTCAGTCAAACTTGAACAAGCGCTTTGCAAGTTTGGATGGTCGGATGTTTTTTGAATCCGAGTTGGAAAAAGAAGAATTTAAATCATTACAAAAGTCGATGAAACAACTCAAAGAGAGTGCAGGTGTACCGTCTCCCTTTTACGCGATATTGATGATGGATGGTGATTCACTGGGTGAGACCAAGGCTGCAATGGGAGATGCAAGCGCATTATCCGCAGCATTGGGTGAATTTACACAGCAAGTTCCCAAAGTGGTGAAAGCGCATAATGGTTTTCTGATTTATGCGGGTGGTGATGATGTGTTGGCGATTTTGCCGCTGGAAGATGCTTTGGCATGTGCGGCAGCTGTTCGCGCTGAATACATGGCAATCTTTGCGCGCAAAGGTGTCGAATCAGGTAAATACAGTATTTCCGCAGCCATTGAATATGCACATATGAAGCTGCCGTTGGCGATGATTCTTAAGGATGCACATCAATTGCTTGATGATGTGGCGAAAGATGCAACAGGGCGTGATGCCGTGGCGTGTCGGGTGTGGAAACCAGGAGGGTTGCAGCAGACATGGGCGATGCCTTGGGATGAGGCGTTAGATGATAAGGACGTGAAGATTGCAGGGCTGGCAGAAAGGTTGGGTGAAGATAAAACAGGCGACCCAGGCTATGCAAGTAAGTTTCTCTACCATTTACGTGATACTTTGAATTTGCTGGAGGGTGGCTCGCTGTTTGAGCCAGATGAGATAGAAGATTTGCTGGTTGCTGATTATGTGAGCAGTGGCCTGCTTGACGGACTCAAAGGTAAAGAGGGTAAAGCACGCGAATTGATAAAACCACTGCTTAATCAATGTCGAGTATTTAAAAACAAAGAGGATACGAAAACATATTCAGCCGATGGCGCATTGCTGCTCCGCTTCTTGGCGCAGAAGGGGGTTGAGCGATGAAAGTATGGGAATTTAAACCATTGGATTCGTGTTTCTTTCGCGGAGCCAAACCATTTAACTCTGGTGAGGGTGGTTTTCTCGATTCGCAATTTCCGCCCACGGCGCAAACACTGGCAGGCGTGATTCGTGCTGCCATTGGTGATGCCAAAGGGGTGGATTGGGAAAAATTTCGTAGTGGACAACAACCTGAAATTGCCGAGTTGATTGGAAAGGAAAGTGATCATGCTGGTCAGCTGAGCTTTACCGGGCCTTACATCTTCAAAGCTGGTGAACGGCTTTATCCTATGCCGTTGTGTTTGTTGCACAGTGAGGCATCGGGCGGGTGGACAAGGCTTATCCCTTCGCAGGAAACCTTCAAAACGGATATGGATGGTATGAAACATTTGCCTAAGCCAATCAAAGCATTGCCAGGCGCAAAACCTTTGGAAAACGCTTGGTTGGATGCAGGCAATATGCAGCTTGTTTTGAATGGTGATGAGCCTGCATCTTTTATCAAAGAGAGCGAGCTCTTTTGTGGTGAGGCGCGCGTTGGCATTGAGCGGGATAATGGTAAGCGAATGGTCAACGATGGCATGCTCTATTTCACGCGTCATGTGCGCTTGAAAGAGGATATAAGCCTGGGCATGGTGGTGTCGGGTGCTGATGATGTGATGCCAGCCGGTATGGTACGTTTGGGTGGCGAAGGGCGGATGGCGCATTTGAAAGTGGCGGATATTGTGGATTCCCGTCTGCACGGGAATGACGGTAAATCAGATAAGTTTGTTCTTATCTTACTCACCCACGGAGATTTTCTGGGTAAAAGTGAACCTGCGCTTGCTGGGATCAACATGATTTCTGCCTGTATTGGCAAAGCTGTGCGTGAAGGCGGTTGGGATTATAAGCACAACAGACCGAAACCCCTCAAATCGCTGGTGCCTGCGGGCAGCTGTTATTTTGTAGAAGGTGATGAGCAAGCTATTCGTGCACTGCACGGTAAACATATTGGAAAGCGCACAGCATTCGGTTATGGCGAAATTGCTGTCGGAATTTGGAGAGAGGGAGAACAACAATGAAGCAGACTATTCTTGGATTAAGAGCGGAAACACAGATTCATGCCGGTACAGGGCAAAACACGGGTGTGATTGATATGCCCATTCAGCGCGAGGCGCATACCGATTATCCATGTATCTTCGGCTCGGCAGTGAAAGGTGCCTTTCGGGCCCATGCTGAGATTCGGGCCAAATGGGGTAAGGAAGGTAAAATTAAGGAAGTCTTTGGCACAGCCGACGGAGATGGCTCTGCCTCACAGATTGCCATGACCGATGCGCGCCTTCTGCTGTTGCCTGTTCGTTCGCTTACCGGGCATTTCAAGTTGGTCACTTGCCCGGCCATTCTGCATCGTTTGAAACGCGATATGGCCATGATGGGTATGGAAGCAGAGTGGAAAGTGCCTGCGCCAAATGCGCAACAGGTATTCGGAGCCGCTGATGGTGAGTTGTTTCTTGAAGAATTTAAGTTCACACAAAGCAAAACAGATTTAAGCGCGATTATTACCCTGCTTGAAAGTTTTGGCGCTGAGAATATTGCATCACAACTATTGATTATGGCAGATGAAGATTTTGCCTGGTTTGCCAAGAATGCAACCGCAGTGACACCACATATCGCTATCGACAGTGAGACCAAAACAGTAAAACCGGGCGCACTCTGGTACGAAGAAACCCTGCCTTCTGATACATTGCTCTACACCATGTTGCTGGGCAAAAAAGAGCATGTCGAGGCGGTGACAGGCATGTTTAGCGGCGATAAAAATTTTGTGCAGATTGGTGGTAATGAAACGGTAGGTATGGGCTGGTGCAAGGTATGTGAGGTGCCGCATGTCTAAGAAACGTCGCAACAACAAACCGCAGCAATCCAACCAGACCGCTAGCCAGTCATCAGCGCAACCATCACGGCCACAATCACCCCAGGGTTCTCCTGCGTCAGTGAAGCCTCTGGTTGAGCAAAGTGTTCAAACCATTTCGCAAGAGCGTGCCAAACATGCCTTGAAGCAAGTAAAATCATGGGCAGGGAATGATAAAGATGATCAGAAAGCGTTGAGGTCTTATGCCAGTAATCTTCCGGCTATGGTTCTGATGTCGGGTTTTGGTCAGGCATGTGCTTTTTATTGTTCCAAGGGGGGCAATCATGGGCTTCTTTATGGTGCGGTTGCCTCTTGGCTTTGTGACAAAAAGAGAGTTTATAATACTGATGATTTGATGGGTGAAATTGTTGCCTGTGATGCTGCAAGATATCAACTGGCACAAGCTGAAGCGTTGGAATATCTCGACTGGCTGAAGAAGTTTGCCAAAGCTTATCTGCAGGGGGAAGAAGATGCTGCCACTTCATAAGGATGCACAGAATCCCATTAGAGAAAAAGAGGGCTTTCATGCCGGTTTGTGGTTTGACCGTTTTTTTGATCGATATGATAGCAACTGGAAAGTGCCAAAGGACGAGAAAGGGAAATTGAACTGGATTGATTCGGTTACCAAAAACCCGCTTGGCAACAAAGAAAAACTGGAAGCATTTTCAAACCGCCAACAGCGTCTTCTTGCATCAATGGAAGGTTCGACACTAATTTTGTGTTCAGAATGGCATTTTGTCACCGGCATGGGCAACAATCATCCGGTGGAAAATGGCTTTGCCTGGCATCCCACACTGGGGGTTCCTTATCTCACAGGGGCTGCAGTAAAAGGAATGTTAAAGGCTTGGTGTAAAGTCTGGAGTGAAGATAAGGTTGATTTAAAACAATGGTTTGGCGATACCGAGCAGAGGGGAGAGCTTATTTTCTTCGATGCTATTCCAACTGAGCCAGTGTCACTTAAAGCGGACATCATGACCCCGCATTATGGCAAATGGTATGAGGAAGGGGATAAAGCACCAAAAACTGATGGTTCTAATTTGCCTGCTGATTGGCACGACCCTGTACCTGTACCGTTTCTGGTGGTGGATAAGGGGCAATCGTTCCAGTTTTCAGTGGCCAAAACTACAGGGTCATCCATTGTGCTGAGTGAAGTTGTTGAATCTTTAACCGAGGCTCTGCAATGGATTGGCGCCGGTGCAAAAACAGCGGCTGGTTATGGGCGCTTCTCTGAAGATGAAAAGGCCAAACTGACAAGAGAAAAGCAACAAAAAGAGGCCGAGCAAGCGAGGCAGGCAGAGAATGAGGCACAAGCCTTAGCTCAGGCGGCAGAAGAGAGTGGTTTATCAGGTTTTGTTGCTGAATTGTATATTCACGCGCAACAAGCGAACTGGAACAGTGATAAGGGAGCCTTCATACGGGATGCCGGTCATTGGATAGAGAAAATAGAAGAACTTGATGATGTTGATCAGCAACAAGAAGCAGCGAAATTTCTTGCCCGTTTTGTAGAGCTGCACGACAAAGGTATTCTGGCAAATCCTAATAAGTCCAGTGGCAAGAAAAACAAAGCAGTATACAAACCCAACTCGATAAAACTGGCTGTAGCATTGAATAAGTGGATTCAATTATGAGCAGGCTGAGTAGGAATTCGATTGATGCATCAAGGCACAAAGCGCTGATTATAGATATCTTGGGTATCAGTGATCCTAGCCCGAAAAACATATTTATCCTTCTATGCTTTTTTGTGTTTTTAGGCTGGTTTGGTGATACCTGTTTAATGCTATTGCAGGCTTGGGATGAGAATATTGCATTACCAGGGTGGAAAGTGATTCTTATCGGTGTCATCCCATTTTTATCTTTATTGTTTTGGAATGTATATCGGTGGCAGCAAGCCGAAGGCAAGGTCATGGATTTCCGAGCCAAAGTGGAAAATGTTCAGCCGCATAAAGCTGTGATTCTATTTTTATCGGGCATCAGCGATGAAAATTTCAAATTGGCGAGTGCTGGCGATATGGAAGTTTTTAATAAGCAGCATTTTCAATGGAGTCAGTGCAAGCGAGGCCTTGAAGTGCACAGCGATACATTGGAGCGCGTCTGGGTTGTATGTTCCAAAGAAAGCGCTGCGCAATTTGATGCATTTAAGAGCTTGTTTACAATGATCCATCCTGATGTTGAATTTGAAAAGTTGGCTGATGATGGTGTGGACTTTAGTGATGTGAAAACCATGGTGGAACGCATTGAAGCCCTGTTTCACCGGCTGCCCAAAGGGATATCTGAAACTGATACGATAATTGATATTACCGGCGGAACGAAAACAGCTTCTATTGCGGGGATGTTGGTCACACTGGTGAGTAAAAAGCGTGATATTCAATACGTTCTTGTGAAAGATGATCAATCCTATGAAGTGAAAACTTATGGTTATGATATCAAGGGTTTTGTCACTTCGCTGGAGGCGAATAAATGATGACGACCATCGATCTATCCACCCTCTATGCCGACACAGGCACAGCCAAGTTATCTAAATTACCTGAATATGAGGCCGAGGCGCTGCTGCAGGCTGGTGAGGGCAATGTTGTGAAGCTGACCGGAGCTGGCCCGGTGTGGTTGTATCTGCGGTTGGCGCATGCGCTGCATGGTAAAGCACTGAAGCTGATTTATGATTCCCCGGCTACGGGTGAAGTGATCGTGTTTGATCACGATCCGCATTGAGCCGCTATGCCTCCTGATATTCTCATTCAGAACGTCTCCAGCCAGTGCATCCCCAATCTGGTAGCGGCGAAAACACTGCTGCCGCAAAAGATCATCTGGGTCTACACAGCGGAATTTGGCGATGTACTTAATCGCCTGCGGGCACAAACGCAGTTCATCACAGCCGATCAGGAGAACTGGCGTGTCGATGCAAGGGATGTTGAATCGATGCATCAGTCGCTGCTTGAGCGGTTTGAATCGCTGAATCCGAATAGCAAGGTGTATTTTCATCTGACAGGTGGAACCAAGTCGATGGCTTTGCAGGGTTTGTATAACCTGGGGAGCTTCCGTCGCAATAAAAAAGCCGAGGTGGTGGGTTTCGTGATGGATCCCCGCTCCCAGTGTTTCGATGTGATCTATCCGACGCCAAAAAATAATGCACTTGCCTGTGAAGCCCTGACGCTGGATGAGATGCTGGCCGTGCATGGGAATCAGTGGGACGATCATCATGCTCATGTTGAACTGGCGGACTGTGCAGCAGATTACAATTTATGGGAAAGCATGCGTACGTTGACCCGGGTGTTGAAAAAGGAATTTTCACTGAATGATCTCAGGGCGCTGCATGAGCGTCCGCCAAGGGGAAAGTGCCGTCATTTCGGCAGTGCCAAACCTGTTCCTGCTTCGCTGAAAAAAATCTTTCGGGTGCTTGAAGGAAATGGGCGCATCCGCAATCTGAGTTGGCCCAACGCCAATGAGTTCCGTTATGAGCAGACGGGAGAAGATATCATCAAATTAATCAATGGTGCCTGGCTGGAGCATTGGCTTGGTGCTGTGCTGCACCAGAGTAATATCGGCTGGCGTGGGGCACGGGTCAGTGCTAAATATCTTGAAGGGCGCGGCGGCTCTCAGGAGCTCGATTTTCTGGGGGCCACAGCCGCCAACAGGCTGGTTTACTGGTCCTGTAAGACCGATATCAAACTGACCAATGATAAGCTCTTTGAGGTGGACGCCTTGCGTGATGGCATCGCCGGGGCTGATTTCCATGTTGCCGGAATCCTGCATACAGCACACATGACCGATGTCATGCAGGCCAAGGCTCGCCGGATGGGATTGCAAACAGTCAATGCCTTCAGTCCCGATGCTGCCGAGCAGCTGGTGAAATTCAGTGGCGGTTGAACCCTGGCTTGAGTCGCTGCTTCCTATCCGTGCGATCACCTTCGAGATGCGTTTCACCGAGGCGTGCACGCCGGGATTTTTTCATCAGGCGGCGTTGACCGCCTGGATCAGGCGTATGCTTGGTTCGCCGCAGGACTACAGCCAATGGCTGACGCTGGATGCAGCGGAGCAGGGCAAACGCCATTACCGGGCTGGCGAGCTTTATCGCTTTACCCTGTTTGCCATCGGCGATACCGGCCATGAGTGGATGATCCGGCTGCTCTCGGGCCTTGCTTCAGGCACGTCTTCTTTGCACTGGGATCGGCCCATGCCCTTTCGCAACAACTGGCAGCTGGAGCGCCTGCTGAGTTTTCCCGATGCAGAGGAGATTCGCGCCAGTGATCCGGTCGCTGAATTCAACCGCCATGCACTTAGCGGCGAACTGGCATGGTTGCGAGCGCAGCCATGCATCAACCTTCGCTTTATTTCCCCTTGGCGGGTGCTGCGCAATAAGGGTGAGCAAAAGCCATTACGTGGCGAGTTGCGCTACTGCCGTAATTCGGCGCACCTGCATGCAAACGATGCGCTGCCGCTATGGATTATGCGTATCGGTGATGCCATGCGCGATCTGGCCCGTCAGCGGGGTTGTCAGGATATTCCGCAAAGAGGTGAGACCGGAAGCGTTCATGCCGTTGCTGATTTGTTCTGGGTGGATGCGTCGTATCAGGATGTCGATGGAAATCGCAAGCCGATGGGCGGATTGCTCGGCCAGATTTCTGCTATCGATCCTCAGCAACTGGATGATCAGCAATTATCGATGCTGATTCTCGGCCAGTATCTGGGCGTCGGCCAGCGGCGGGCATTCGGTTATGGCCGTTACCAATTGCTGGATGCGCAGGGCAAAGCCCGTTTGCAGCGCTCTGCGGCAGTCGGACTGCTGGAAGATGCCATGCGTGAGGAGAATCTTGCCTCGGCCTGGGAGGTCGTTTCGCAGCCGCAATGTGACGACGATGCCCCGGACTTGCCGGAGGACAACGATGATGACCACGCGCAGCTGCTGCCGATGGCCGAAAAACTCCTGCATGGCCAATATCAGCCACCGCCACTGATCGGTTTTGTGCATGAGGATGCGGATGGTGGTTTAAGGCCTCTGGCAGCACCGCCGCTGCATGATCGCGCCTTGCAGCGAGCCGTGCATCAAATCCTGTCGCCACGGCTGGATAATCTGATGGATCAGGGAAGCTATGGCTTTCGTGCCGGTCGTTCCCGTTATCAGGTGCGCGATCTGATTCAGCGGCTGCACCGGGAGGGCTATCGCTGGGTGTTTGAATCGGATATCCGCAGTTTTTTCGATAGCGTGACCTGGCCGCGTCTGGAAGAGCGACTACGTTCACTGTTCGGTGATGATCCGGCCGTTGATGCGATTCTGGCCTGGATGAAGCTACCGGTTCGATTTGAGGGGAAACGCATTGTCCGTCAGCAGGGCTTGCCGCAGGGCTCGCCGCTTTCGCCGGTGCTGGCCAATCTGATGCTCGATGATTTCGATCAGGATCTGACCGATGCAGGTTGTCGTCTGATTCGTTTTGCCGATGATTTCGTCATCGTGGCTAAAACCCGTGAAGCCGCTGAGCATGGCGGGCATCTGGCGCGTCATGCGCTGGTCGATGCGGGCTTACAGCTGAATGAGGATAAAACGCGGATTGTTCCCTTCTCTGAAGGTTTCCGTTTTCTCGGCTTTGTGTTTGTCGATGGGATGGCTGTCGAGTCCAAACCGCAGCGCAGTGCCGATGCAGGCAAGCCACCACCACAGAGCTGGCTGGCTCAGGCCATGCTGGCGACCGGTGAAACAGCGCAGGAAACACCACAGGAAACACAATTACGCGGCGAAGCGCCGGTTCATCTTGCGCCGTGGCAGGAGCAGATGCGCCTGCTCATCTTTTGCGGTGAACCGGCGCTGGTGTTCAGTCGCGCCGGACGGCTTTGCATCGAACGTGATGATGAGCGCTTGCACGAGGTGCCGTGGGAGCATCTGGATGCCGTGGTTCTCTTTGGTCGACATCAGGTGACCACACCGGCCATGCATGAGGCATTGAGCCACGGTGTGCCTGTGCACATGGCTACCGGTGGCGGTAAATATCTCGGCGTTGTCAGTACAGCGAAAAATGGCGCGGATGCATCCGAGCTGTGGCTCAGGCAACAGCAATGTTTTAATGATGAGGCGTGGGCATTGGCCGCCGCAAAAACTGTGGTGGAATCGCGTATCCGGCATATGGGTGAAATGCTGCGCAGGCGACAAACTGTAGATGAAAGCATGTGGAAACCTGTATTCGATAATGCAATTCGCAAATTGACGGAAGTGGCAAACCGCGAGTCGTTAAACGGCATCGAGGGCCATGCCAGCAAGACCTTTTTTTCCGTGTTGAAGCAACTGGTTCCCGAAGTTTATGGTTTTGATGGCCGCAAGCGGCGGCCGCCAACCGATCCGTTCAATGCCCTGTTGTCGTTCGGCTACACCCTGTTGTATGCGCACGTCGATTCATTGCTGCGGGTCGATGGTCTGTTGCCGGTCAAAGGTTTTTATCACCAGTCACACGGGGCACATGCCGCATTGGCATCCGATCTGATGGAGCCATTTCGTCATATTGTCGAGCGTGAAGCGCTGAAGATGCTGCAAGGCCATCGCCTGAATCCCGATGATTTTCAGATTGATGCCGATGCCGGATGCATCATGAGTGCTCCGGCGCGCAGGCTCTATTGTGCAGCCATTGCTGAAGCACTGCTGGCGCCGCTCACAGAACGCGGTGGCAAGGAAGCATGTTCGATTCTGGAACATATCCATCAGCAGAATCTGGCCTTGCGGGTGGCCATTCACGGCAAGAGTCACGGCTTTCACGCCTGGCGTATGCGATGAAAGCGGTCTATCTGGTCTGTTTTGACATTGAGGATAACAAGGTTCGTACCCGGGTGGGTAAAGAGTTGCTGAAGCATGGCTGGCGGGTGCAGGGCTCGGTGTTTGAAATCATGATCGGTCCGGCGAAGCTGGAGCAATTGCGCCAGCGGCTGAAAAAACTCCTCGATGGCGAAACAGAATTGCGCTTTTACCGCTTGTGTCTGGATTGTCGCAAGGCCTCAAGACGGATTGACGATGCGCCGCTGGCGGCGTTTCCTGCTGTGGTGATCATCTGATGGAGCAATCATCCGCAAAGTATTGCAGCACAAGGGTTTGGCAAAAATCAGCGCTGTTCAAAACTGCCGTAGCGCCGCCAGGCGTTGCGGCACAAGGCTTTGCGGCTGTTTTCACCGCTTGTGAAGGCCGTTTTTTACAGGCAGGGTTGTGGATAAGCTGTGGAGCGCCAAATGCAGGGTGTAACATAGTGGAAAGTCTCATTGTTTCAGGGGTACTGTCACAGTGAGATCAGCCGTTCAGGCTGTTGAAACCATTGCGTGCGAAGTAATCAGCGCGAAACTCCTGTCACAGTGAGATCAGCCGTTCAGGCTGTTGAAACCAAAGTAAATCTTCTTACAGCCCTCACTGAACGGTCACAGTGAGATCAGCCGTTCAGGCTGTTGAAACTCTTCTTAGCAGCCTCCGCGACTTTCAAACATTGGGTCACAGTGAGATCAGCCGTTCAGGCTGTTGAAACTTAGATAATGTTTTTACTATTTGCGAACGCAGATTGTCACAGTGAGATCAGCCGTTCAGGCTGTTGAAACACTTCGCGTCGCGCGAAATAATCAGCGCAATATTCGTCACAGTGAGATCAGCCGTTCAGGCTGTTGAAACATATATAGGCTCAGGTGGCTTATAAGCTCTGAGTAGTCACAGTGAGATCAGCCGTTCAGGCTGTTGAAACACCAATGATTTGGTTGTTGATAAGAGCACCACTGTCACAGTGAGATCAGCCGTTCAGGCTGTTGAAACTTAACGCGCGAGGGTCGCGCTTATCCAACTGCACGAGGTCACAGTGAGATCAGCCGTTCAGGCTGTTGAAACCTATCATTGTGCCCCTGCGGAACACGGCCCAGATGTCACAGTGAGATCAGCCGTTCAGGCTGTTGAAACTATATTAGTGGCTGACTGGCAGCCAATCATCCGCCGTCACAGTGAGATCAGCCGTTCAGGCTGTTGAAACCCATCCGCCATCCATATTTCTTCTTCTCTGGTCAGTCACAGTGAGATCAGCCGTTCAGGCTGTTGAAACACAATAGCAGCTACTGTTGCAACTGCAGGGACAGTCACAGTGAGATCAGCCGTTCAGGCTGTTGAAACGAAAGATCAGCTGCCAGTCAGCGTCTGCCTTAAGTCACAGTGAGATCAGCCGTTCAGGCTGTTGAAACAACATCGATACGCCACCGATCTCGCAACGTTGGTCACAGTGAGATCAGCCGTTCAGGCTGTTGAAACCGCATACGCTTCACGTATTTCATCCGCAGCGTGGTACGTCACAGTGAGATCAGCCGTTCAGGCTGTTGAAACACAGTAGCTGATACTGTTGCAACTGCAGGGACAACAGTCACAGTGAGATCAGCCGTTCAGGCTGTTGAAACCATCGAGAGTATTGGCCCTGATTTTGCGATCGCCGGGTCACAGTGAGATCAGCCGTTCAGGCTGTTGAAACTTTTCAGTTTTTCGGTTTTACAGGCCTAGCCCTTTGGTCACAGTGAGATCAGCCGTTCAGGCTGTTGAAACGCGAAATATTCGCCACCGAACTTTTGCATATAAAGTCACAGTGAGATCAGCCGTTCAGGCTGTTGAAACGATAGATACCACCAATTTCAAAATGTGGCAAAGTAAGTCACAGTGAGATCAGCCGTTCAGGCTGTTGAAACTTAATTGTGATGGATTCACCGACGGGCATCCCAGATGTCACAGTGAGATCAGCGGTTATTCGGCCTGCGGCCTCACCCCTTCGGGGCCGCCGTCGCTTTGCTCCGGACGTTCCAACCCGGCTACGCCGGATTGGTCAGGTTGTTGAAACGCCGACAGTGAAGAAGCTTGGAGCGTTGTTCCCGTCACAGTGAGATCAGCCGTTATTCGTTGTTTTTGGACTATCGCACTCCAGGGCTTGCCGTTGGCAACCTCTGGAGCTTGCTCCCCTTCGGGGCCGTCGCCGCTTTGCTCCGGACGTTCCAACCCGGCTACGCCGGATGGGTCAGGCGGTGAAACGAGGTTCTTAATGTTTATTTTTTCTCATCTTATGTGATAAGGTCACCGTATGAGTGATTCAAAACGGTCATTACGCGTCATTGAAGGCGGTCTCAATCAGCAGATTCAGAACATCATCGACAAACACAGTGATCCGACTAATCCAGATATTCATGCGGGTATAGACGGAATACTCGAAGATTTGGAAATTCTGAGATTGCGCAAGCAGGAAGCCGTTGCGCATCTGTCGCTTGTAAAACCCAAACCCTAAGCCCCAGGCTTTCCCTCCCTTCAATCAGAGCTAATTGTTCGTCAATGGGATAAATCACTGCTCTTGCTGTGGAAGCATACTCAGGGGAGTTGATGCCTTGCATCTTTTATTGCATGTGGTTGGTTCGTAAGAGCTTTATCCCATCAGCTACACAAACTTGTGAAGCCTGCGCAGGGCTTGCGCCTGTCTATCGTTGCCTTTCATTACAACAGAGGGAATTCCCTGTAAGGAGAGGTCAATGAATCAAACAACATCTAATACGCTCAGAGCAGCGATAAAAATTCTGGCAGCGGGGGCGATGCTGGCGGTGTTCAGCGGTTGCGCCGCCACACAGATGGCTATATCCAAGCGAGACCTGGATGTGCAAACAAAAATGAGTGCAACGGTATTTCTTGATCCGGTGGCACCGGAATTGCAGTCAGTGTATGTGCAGATTCGCAATACATCGGATAAGCAACTGCATCTGGACGAAAGTATCGGTGCGGCGATCAGTTCGCATGGTTATCGCATCGTCAACAATCCGAATAAGGCGCATTACATGCTACAGGCATCAGTGTTGCAGATCGGGAAAATGGACCCTTCAGCGGCACAGGCTGCTCTGGCCGGAGGCTATGGCGGAGCACTGGATGGTGCAGCGATAGGTCTGGCCGCAGCGGCAGTTAGTAATAACCAAAGTATGTCCGGTTACGGCGGCTTCGGCTTGCTTGGTGCGGCGATTGGAACTATTGCGGATGCGGCAGTGAAGGATGTCGTGTTTACCATGATTACTGACCTGCAAATATCCGAGCGGGCAGCCAAGGGTGTGACCGTCAACCAGCAGACGGACAGTGATATGCAGCAGGGCACGGCAACCAGAGTCAAACAGCAATCTTCATCGGTATCACAGTGGAAACGCTATCGCACACGCATTGTCTCGACGGCCGAGAAAGTGAACCTGAAATTTGACGATGCCAAGCCTGAACTTGAACACGGTTTGATCCGCTCGATATCCGGGATGTTTTAGAAAACCGGCACTGGTGCCGCTACGGCGGCATCAGCTGCGTGCCGGAGATGCTTTACTTAATTCCCGATCCTCTGTGAAAACCTTCTCCGGTAACCTGATCGTCGGAGACAATAATTGCGCCAAGCGTCGGGTTGGCATGCGCATGTCCGGGTATTAAAAAATCTATGTCCGATAGCAATAAGCTTTCAGTCGTTCTCTTCTCTCTTCCTGGCAAGCACAAACACAAGCAGGCTACCGACTGCTATCGCTGCGGCGCCACCCATAAGCGGAACGATGGCTTTGTGTCTGTTTTTTTCCGATATGGAAACTGCTTTTTCCGTGGCATTGCGCCAATCCACGAAATAGCTGAATCCGCCGAAAATCATTCCCTGAATGCCGAATACAATGAGTATCAGGCCTGCGGCCATGGACTTTTTCATAAGACTCCCTTGCTTCAAAGTCCGAACACTACTCAGATCAGACCATTCGTCTGTACGCACGCGTAAATCACAGGCCGTAATGAACGGTAAATTCTGGAGATACAGTGCAAATGTAACCCTTGATGACGGCTATTTATCCAATATCCTTTGCTTGCAGATGTCGACCATGCTTTGCAGGTTCATCTTTTACAGCGTGGTCAATGATTGAGGGAAGGGTGACGAATGAAAGCGCATTTGAGTTACATGAACTGCCCTCTCCTGACTGCGCTGTCCGAAATTCGCACTGAAGGTGAATCAATAGAGTGAGCATGAAATATACAACAGCAGATCAGTGGCGGAACGCTGCCATGGAACGGGAAAACAGCGTAGATGCAGACGAGTCAAAGCGTCGCCGGGCAACGGTCGAGGCTCATCATCGATCTGAAGGAACCGTTCCGAATGAGACTCAGATGGCCGATTATGAGCTCTATATCCTCGGGAAAATGCATGTCGAGGAATATCAGCAATACCTGCTTTTCAAGTATGGGGCTCAATGATGAATGATGCCGTCTACATCTCCTGCGCATTCCGAAGCATCCGGCCACGGATTTGACCATCCGGTGCAGCGCCGGTGTTGGGCAGCTTGTATGCGCGTCAAGCCGATGCTGCTTCATGACGACGCCACCTTCAGAATTCTTTGCGGACAAAGGGGCAAGCAAGGGCGCAACAGAACTTATGAATAATCCGGGAGATTTGCCGATGAAAATTGCCACCATTCCACACCAGAGGGTAACGCCGGATTTTTACGGGAAGAAATGGAAACCACGACTGAAAAATCAGGCTTGCAGGTAAAGTAAATACAGGTAGGCGATAAAGCCGCTTGTCAGCAAGCCGCCTTCGACCCGGGTGATGCGGCCGCCGGAACGTCCGAAGGAAACAACGAACAGCGCAATGGTGAAGGCAATCATGATCGGGAAATCGCGCAGCAGGGCTTGTGCCTCGAAAGTGCCGGGGGCGATCAGGCCGGGCATCGAAAGCACGATTAAAAGGTTGAACATGTTGGAGCCGATGACATTGCCGATGGCCAGGTCAGCTTCGTTTTTCAGCGCGCCGGTGATTGAGGCAACAAGCTCCGGCAGGCTGGTGCCGATGGCGACAATGGTCAGGCCGATGATCAGATCACTGACGCCGAAATAGTGCGCTATTTCCACTGCACCCCAGACAACCATGCGCGAGCTGGCAATCAGAATCAGCAGACCGACAATAAACCACATAATGGAACGGGCCATGGGCATGGCATCAGGAATGGATTCGGTGAATTCTTCAACCAGCGGGTCATGACGGTCGGCCAGGCCGATACGGGTGATCCATGCAACCAGCAAAAATGAGCCGACAAAAAGAATAACGCCGTCGAAAAAGTTTAAATCGCCATCAGCCATCAGTAACAGAGCCAGCATGGTGATCAGTAAAAGCACAGGCATTTCGCGGCGCAGGGTCATCGATTGAACGCTCAGCGGTATAATCAGCGCCGTGATACCCAGTACCAAGCCGATATTGGCGATGTTTGAGCCCAACACGTTGCCGATACCCAGATTGTTGTTGCCATCCATGGCGGCTATGGCAGATACGATCATTTCCGGCAATGACGTGCCCAGGCTGACGATGGTCAGGCCGATGATCATCGGTGAAACGCGCAAATTGCGGGCAATGGAGGCTGCGCCATCGACGAAGCGATCAGCGCCCCAGACGAGCAGGGCGATACCGACTATCATGGCGGTAAAGGCGGATAACATCAGTGGGTCAACTTGGTCAGTGCTTCGCGATATTTCTCGGATGCCTTGGTTTTGATGGCGTCCGGAAGAACCGGGCCGGGAGCCTGTTTATTCCACGGCTGGCTTTCCAGCCAGTCACGTACAATCTGCTTGTCGAAACTTGGCGGGCTGATACCCGGCTGATATTCGGAGACGGGCCAGAAGCGGGAGGAATCCGGTGTCAGCACTTCATCCATCAGTGTCAGTGTGCCGTCTGCATCCAGGCCGAATTCAAACTTGGTGTCGGCAATGATAATGCCCTTAGCCAGCGCAAATGTTGCTGCCTCGCTGTACAATTGCAGGCTGGTTCGGCGAACCTGTTCAGCCAGATCGTCACCGATGATGTCGCACATGCGGGAAAAATCGATGTTCTCATCGTGCTGACCGATATCAGCCTTGGTAGAGGGTGTGAAAATGGCTTCAGGCAGTTGATCGGCCAGTTGCAGTCCTGACGGTAAAGTAATGCCGCAGACAGAGCCGGCGGCCTGATATTCTTTCCAGCCGGAGCCGATCAGATAACCACGTACAATCGCTTCGATGGGTACGGGTTTCAGACGTTTTACGACGATGGCATGGTTTTTGACGCGTTCACGTTCTGCGGTGTCGGGGATAGCCTGCTCCAATGTCATATCAGACAAATGGTTGGGCACAATGTGTGCTAACTGATGGAACCAGAAATTGGAAATGGCGTTGAGTGTGGCACCCTTCTGAGGGATCGGCGTGGGTAAAATTACGTCGAATGCAGACAAGCGATCGGTGGTGACAATCAGCATGTGTTTGTCGTCGATTTCGTAGATGTCGCGCACCTTGCCTTTATGCAGCAGGGGCAAACATGTCAGGTTGGCTTCAGTTAAAGGTTGCATAGGTTTCTCCGGCATTTTTCGAATCACGAAACGTGCCTGAAAGCGGGTTTGGATACAAGATATGCGTGGTTTTTAAACATTGTAATATGACGTATTAAGGATCAGGGAAATATCATATTTGGTTTGATTACACCGGGTGCTTATGGTAGGATTTCACCAAGCTCGTTGGATGGATGTTGTGGCTTGTACGCTTGAGCCGATACGCACTGAACGGGAGCCAGCTACTGCAATTGTGAGCGACCTTTTCAGGTTACCTGATATTGCGGTGAGGTTCCCACCTTAGCTAAAAGGGTTCAGTAGTTACAGGCCATAACATCCATCCTGCGGGTTTTTTCTTTGGCCTGAAGGCCTTTCCTACAAACGCAATTCATCACTTCAAATAATCCCGTGTTCTGCTAACGTCGCTTCCCCGACACTTATATTTTATGAGCATCATTTATCAGAGGTAAGTCATGAACGACGCTAAACATCAATACAGAATTGAAAAAGACTCCATGGGTGAAATGCAGGTTCCGGCTGATGCTATGTATGGTGCATCGACGGCACGTGCTGTAGAGAATTTCCCTGTTTCCTCGTTGCGCTTTCCACGTGCTTTTATCAAGGCGCTGGGTAATATCAAGATAGCAGCAGCAGAAGTGAATGGTGCTTTGGGTAAGTTGGATCAGCCGCGTGTTCAACTGATTCGCGAAGTGGCTGGAGAAGTGGCTTCCGGCAGATGGGATCATCAGTTTGTCCTCGATATTTTTCAAACGGGCTCTGGCACTTCAACAAATATGAATGCCAACGAGGTGATTGCTCACCGTTGTGCACAGATGCAGTCTGAAGTGATGGTGCATCCCAATGATCATGTGAACATGGGCCAGTCCTCCAACGATGTTATTCCAACGGCCTTGCATGTTTCTGCCGCTGATTTGCTGGTACACGAACTGATTCCCGCTTTGCAGTACTTGCATACCCGGCTGCAAAATAAGGCTGCTGCAACCATGGATGTGGTTAAAATCGGACGTACCCATTTGATGGATGCCACACCGATCACATTGGGTCAGGAGATATCCGCCTGGGCCAGACAGATTGAACTGGGTATTGCTCGCCTGCGGGCTACATTGCCGAATCTTGCCGAGTTGGCGCAGGGTGGAACTGCGGTCGGAACCGGTCTCAATACCCACCCGGAATTTGGCAGCAGGGTGGCGGCAGCGCTGGCGGAAGTGTACAGCATTGAGTTTCGTGAAGCAGAAAATCACTTTGAAGCGCAAGCGGCGCAGGATGCCATAGTCGAGCTCTCCGGCGCGCTGCGCACGCTGGCTGTGTCGCTGGTGAAAATCGCTAACGATGTACGTATATTAAATATGGGGCCGCGTTGCGGGCTGGGTGAAATTACCGTGCCGGCTGTGCAGCCGGGTTCATCGATTATGCCGGGCAAGGTGAATCCGGTGATCGCTGAATCGATGGCCCAGGTGTGTGCGCAAGTCATTGGTAACGATGCGACAATTGCCTTTGCCGGGGCTTCCGGCTTGCTTGATCTGAATGTCATGTTGCCGGTCATGGCACATAATATTATTGAGTCGGAAATGCTGCTGACGCAAGCCAGTCTGATGTTTGCCGATAAATGTATTGCCGGGCTGACAGCCAATGCCGATGTGTGCGAGCGTCAGATTCAGTGGTCCATGAGCATGGTGACTTCGCTGGCACCTGTTATCGGTTATGATAAAGCTTCCGTGCTGGCCAAGCAGGCCGTCGCCGAAGGCAAAACTGTGCGTCAGGTATGTCTGGACGAGAAGATTCTGGATGTGGCAGAGCTTGATCGGCTGCTGGATCCGCAGACGATGTTGCATCCGTCCGCTTAGTGTGGTTTAGCCCGGATTGGTTACAACCTCGCGATGCACGCGGTCGCTGACGCCGGTCATCAGGGTGTAGGGGATGGTATTGATGCGGGCGGCAACCTGTTCAGGCTTGAGTATATCGCCTCCCCAGAAGGAAACACGCTGGCCGGTTTGCAGCGGATGCTCGGTGCAATCAAGCAGGCAATAATCCATACACACACGACCGATGATAGGCAGTAGCGCGCCATCGTGTTCGGCAAAGCCGTTGTTGGACAGGCTCACCGGTAAACCGTCGGCATAACCTGTACAGATCAGGGCGATACGCATGTTTTTGTTTGCGGTAAATGTTGCACCGTAGGAAACAGGGGTTCCGGCCTCGATGTCGCGGACCTGCATGACTTGCGCTGTGAATTCCATGACAGGTTTTAAGCCGAGCGGTTCAGCAATGACCGGTTCGGCACCATACAAGGCAAGGCCGGGACGAACGAAATCCAGTGTCTGATCAGGCAGGGCAATCAATCCGGCGCTATTGAGCAGAGAGGCAGCTGTAGCTGAAGGAAGCTCAGAGCACAGGTGGCTAAAGGCATCAGCTTGCGAGCGGTTCAGTGGGTGTTCCGGCGTGTCTGCACAGGCCAGATGCGACATGATGCCGGCAATACCAATACCCGATGCCTGGCTGGCCGCATGGAGTGATTTCAGTTCGGTGGTGCCCAGTCGTTGCATGCCGGTATCGACTTTCAACCAGACACTGCCGTTGAATCTGTTATCTCTGAGCCATTGAATATGCAGCTGTTCGGTGACAACGGGCGAGAGTCTGAACGTGCCGCAGAGTTCGGCGTCATGAGAATCAAACAAACCAGAGAGCAGCGTGATGTCACAATCAGGGCCAAGGATGTCACGCAGGCGCGCCCCTTCTGAAGCCTCAGTTACAGCAAAGTTGCGGCAACCGATGCGATGTAATTCCGGCGCAATGATGTGCAGGCCATGGCCGTAGGCGTTGGATTTCACCACGGATATAATATTGGCATGACCGGCATGCGAGGTGACGATCTCGAAATTGTCGCGTAAACGATCGAGGTGGATGAGGGCAATGGCTGGACGCATCGGGCAAGTATAACCAGAGCTTCCCTATATGAAATGTTCTTGTGTTCTCGTGTATATTTCGGTGAGATATGGGCTATGGATGAGAGTGTTAAAGGACATAGGGAGCGATTGCGGCAGCGTTTTGCCGTCAGCGGATTTGAGGGGTTCCACGATTATGAAATTGTGGAGCTGCTGCTGACCTATGCGGTGCCGCGCAGCGACGTTAAGCCGGTTGCCAAACGCTTGTTGAAACGCTTTTGTACCCTGGCCGGAGTTTTTGATGCGCCGGTCGAGGAGCTGGCACAGGTCGAAGGTGTCGGTGAGAAGGGGGCAATGTACTTAACACTTGTCCGGCAGGTGAAAGAGCGTTATCTGGCATCTGATTTGCCCGGGCGCTCGGTATTTGACCGGCCAGATCGTGTGAAAGAGCACTTGCGGGTGTTATTACAAGGACGGCGCATGGAATGTTTCGGCGCTGTATTCGCTGATCAACAACACCGACATCTGGTGACGCAAATTCTTTTTGAAGGCACGGTTGACAGGGCGGCTGTATATCCACGTAATGTGATGAAACGGGCGCTGGAACTGGATGCCAAGGCAATGATTTTATTTCATAATCATCCGGGTGGCACGCCGCATGCCAGCGAAGAGGATATCAGTCTTACGCGGCGGATGTCCGAAGCCTGTGCGCCGTTGGATATTCAGCTGCTGGATCATTTTCTGGTGGCTGATAAAGAAGTGTTATCTTTCAGGGAGCACGGCTGGTTTTAAACTTACTGCCTGCTATTTGGAAAAATGTTACTGTGCAGGTTGATTTGGCCGGGCTGCAACGGCATAGTTCCGGCCGCTTTCAATTTGCTGGCAGGCAAATCAGAACATGCGTACATGGTGTAAGCGAGGATGGCGGAACTGGTAGACGCGCTGGATTTAGGTTCCAGTACCTTTGGTGTGGGGGTTCGACTCCCCCTCCTCGTACCATCTCCCACAATGACATTTCAATGATGAAGTGATCTAGTACAGGGAATCATATTAACATGGAAATAATCGGAGAACATGCATGATACAGACACAGGTCAAACAGACAGGCAGCAATGAGCATCAGGTTGAGGTAAAGCTGCCTAAATCTGAATATGACAGAATTTACAATGAGCAGCTGGCTGCATTGTCCCGCTCTGCCAAGTTGCCTGGCTTCCGTCCGGGTAAAACGCCAATGCAGGTAATCAAACAGCAGTTCGGTCCGAAATTGCATGATGATACAGTCTCTCAGTTGCTACAGACGCATTATATCGGTGCCATTGATGCATCCGGTCTTAAGCCGGCGATTCAGCCTGAACTGGATATTCCGGCGATTCAGCCTGTTGAACATTTCGTCTTTAACCTGAATGTGGTGACCTGGCCGGAAGTTGAGCTCAGCCCGTTGGCGAAACTTGAATTTGAGCAGACTACTGTAAACGTTGAAAATTCTGATATCGATTCAGTGGTCGAGCGCCTGATGGATTCTCAGGTTAAGTATGAAGAAGAAGACGGGCGCGTGGCTGAGTTGGGCGATCAGGTGACGATTGATTTTGTCGGTTTTATTGGTGATGAGGCATTTGAAGGTGGCCGTGGCGAAGATACGCCACTGGTGTTGGGGGCGGGTCAGTTTATTCCCGGCTTTGAAGATCAGTTGGTCGGAGCCAAAGCCGGTGATCACGTGACAGTGAATGTAACGTTTCCGTCACCCTATCAGGCAGCCCATCTGGCCGGTAAAGATGCACGCTTTGAAACCGATGTGAAGCTTGTTGCTAAGGCTGTCAAACCAGAAAACGAAGATAAACTGGCTGAACTTCTTGGTTTTGAAAATGCAATATCGCTGCGTCAGGATGCCCGGGAAAGACTGGGTCTTGAAGCAAAAGATGCCTCTGCAAGTGTAACCCGCGATGCGGCGTTTGATGCACTGCTGGCAGCGAACGATGTGACCATCTCTGAGCGTATGATTGAGCAGGACAGCCGGGCGATGATCTCTCGTGTAATGCAGAATATGCAGCGTCAGGGGGCTGATGTTGGCCCTGAAATGTTTGCCGATGAAGCATTCCAGAAAGAAGTACGTGAAAAGTCCGAGCGTGGTCTGAAATTGTCTGTGTTGATTCAGGCTGTGCGTACCCTCTCTGGTGTTGAAGTTAGCGAAGAAGAGATTGATGCCGAGCTGGCACGTGTGTCGGTTCAGTATCCGGCTGAGCAGCGCGGACAATTCATTCAGTGGGTGAAAAGCGATAAAGAACAGATTGCCAATGTGAAAGAAAGATTGCTTGAAGCCAAGTGTATCGATCATGTGGTAGCCGAAGCAAAAACGTCAAAGGTTGAAATAACTCTCTCCCAATGGCAGAAAGAACGCGATAATTCTTAGGAGTTCAAGCATGAATCTGATCCCAATGGTGGTAGAGCAAACGGCTAGAGGCGAACGTTCGTATGATATCTTTTCGCGTTTGCTCAAAGAACGTATTGTGTTTATGAGTGGCCCTGTTGATGATCACATGGCTAACCTGATAACGGCACAATTATTGTTTCTGGAAGCAGAAGGGCCGGATAAAGATATTTATATGTATATCAACAGTCCGGGTGGGCTGGTAACGGCCGGTATGGCCATTTATGATACCATGCAATATATTCGTTGTGATGTTTCGACGCTTTGTGTTGGGCAAGCAGCGAGTATGGGGGCCCATTTGCTGGCTGCCGGAGCGCCGGGTAAGCGTTTTGCACTGCCCAATGCGCGGATTATGATTCATCAGCCATTGGGTGGATTTCAGGGCCAGGCCACAGATATTGAGATTCATGCCCGTGAAATTATTAAACTTAAAGATCATCTGAATGCATTGTTGGCTCACCATACAGGGCAAACACTTGAGAAAGTCTCAGAAGATGTTGAGCGTGATTATTTTCTTTCGGCCAGTGAGGCTTGTAATTATGGTTTAATCGACCGTGTGTTAAACTCGCGCGCTGAGATTGAAGGTTCAGAAAGCAGTATCAATAAGGACAGTTAACTTGAACTCCATGTGCAGCGTTTCCCCCATCGGGGCGCGGATATGGCGGAGGTAGAAAATGGCAAAACAAGGTGGCGGTGAATCAACCCTGTACTGTTCCTTTTGTGGTAAGAGCCAGCATGATGTTAAGAAGCTCATTGCCGGACCGAGTGTTTTCATTTGCAACGAGTGTATCGAGTTGTGCAATGAAATTATTGTGGAAGAACTTAACGGACAGGACAGTACACAAAAATCCAAAGATAAGAAGGGGTTACCCAAGCCCTCTGAAATCAAGGAATTTCTTGATCAGTATGTGATCGGGCAGGAAGCGCCGAAACGCTTGCTTTCGGTGGCTGTATACAACCATTACAAGCGGATTGATCACAATCAGAAAAGTGATGTTGAAATTTCCAAGAGTAATGTTTTGCTGCTCGGTCCGACAGGATGTGGTAAAACACTGCTGGCTCAGACGTTAGCGAAAATTTTTGATGTCCCTTTTGTGATGGCTGATGCAACAACCCTGACCGAAGCCGGATATGTTGGTGAAGATGTCGAGAATATCATTCTAAAGCTGTTGCAGGCGGCTGATTACGATGTTGAGCGGGCTCAGCGCGGCATTGTGTATATTGACGAGGTCGACAAGCTTTCGCGTAAGGCTGATTCTCCATCGATTACCCGCGATGTCTCCGGTGAAGGTGTTCAGCAGGCACTGTTAAAGCTGGTTGAAGGAACTGTGGCAAGTGTTCCGCCGCAGGGTGGGCGTAAGCATCCGCAGCAGGAATTTTTGCAGGTTGATACGACTAACGTCCTGTTTATTCTCGGTGGTGCATTCTCCGGTCTGGAAAAATTGATTGAGGCTCGTGGTAAGAAGCGTTCAATTGGCTTTTCTGCCAATGTGAAGGTTGAAAACGAGCAGGATATCGGCGAAATATTGAAACAGGTTGAGCCGGAAGACTTGATGAAATATGGCTTGATTCCGGAACTTATCGGACGCTTGCCCGCTGTGGCAACACTTTCACCGCTGGAAAAAGATGCATTGCTTGAAATTCTGGTGAAGCCGAAAAATGCACTGGTGAAGCAGTATCAGGCTCTATTGTCGTATGATGGTGTCGACTTGAGTTTTACCGAAGATGCTCTGGAAGCTATTGCTGACAAAGCGATCCAGCGTAAAACAGGCGCACGCGGCCTGCGTGCGATTATGGAGTCGGTGATGCTTGATGTGATGTATGACATTCCCTCGATGGGAAATGTTGAAAAGTGTGTGATTGGTGCAGATGTTGTGGAAACCAATGCCAGGCCGGTTCTGGTTCTTCAGTCCGAAGACGAAGCGGCATAAGAGTATCCCGGAAATATTCGTAAAATAAGGCTGAAGGAGTCAATGTGGCAGAAGAATGGAATTCAGAACATGGTCAGAAAGACACAGGTGCTTTAACAGGTTCTGATACGCTGTTACCCGTGTTGCCTTTGCGCGACATCGTGGTGTTCCCACATATGATTGTACCATTGTTCGTCGGGCGTGCTAAAAGTGTGACTGCTCTGGAAGAAGTCATGCGAGCCGGTAAGAAGATTATCCTTGTTTCTCAGCAGGACCCGGAAAGTGATGAGCCTGCTACGGATGAGCTTTATTCGATCGGAACGCTTGGAAATATTTTGCAACTGCTCAAGTTGCCGGATGGTACAATCAAGGTGCTGGTCGAAGGTCAGGCTCGTATCAATGTGCACGATATGCTTGATGATGGAACGTGCATTCGAGCTAAATATGATGCTTTACCCGAACATGAAGATAATCCGAAAGAGTTGGAGGCTGTGTCACGTACGGTACAGCGTCAGTTTGAAGCCTATGTTCAGCTGAATAAAAAAATCCCACCTGAAGTGCTGGTGTCAGTTGCCGGTGTTGATGAGTACGATAAGCTGGCAGATACGATTGCCTCTCATCTGAACCTTAAGCTGGAAGATAAACAGGGTCTTCTTGAAATGCCGAGTGTCATTGATCGGCTTGAACGGCTTTATGCTCACATGGAAGAAGAGATGGATTTGCTGCAAGTGGACAAGCGAATTCGCACGCGTGTGAAGCGTCAAATGGAAAAGAGTCAGCGTGAGTACTACCTGTCTGAACAGATGAAAGCTATTCAGAAGGAGCTGGGCGAAGATGATGCCCAGAGCGAGCTGGATATGCTGGCTGAGCGAATTGAAACCCTAGGGTTGGAAGCTGAAACCAAAGAAAAAGCTGAGGGCGAGCTGAAACGCTTGAAAATGATGCCGCCGATGAGTGCAGAAGCTACGGTTGTGCGAAATTATCTGGATTGGTTGCTGGACTTGCCGTGGAACAAGCGGGCGCGCGTCCGGCGGGATCTCGATGCCGCTGAAAAAATACTCGATGATGATCACTATGGCCTTGAAAAAGTAAAAGAGCGGATTCTCGAATATCTGGCTGTATTGCAACTTGTACGGAAGATGAAAGGTCCGATTTTATGCCTTGTGGGACCTCCGGGAGTGGGCAAAACATCACTCGGTCGCTCGATTGCACGAGCGACGGGTCGAAAGTTTGTCCGCATGAGTCTGGGCGGCGTACGCGATGAGGCTGAAATTCGTGGTCATCGGCGTACCTATATCGGATCGATGCCCGGTAAAGTCATTCAGTCGATGAAAAAAGCAGGTGTCAAAAATCCACTGATTCTATTGGATGAGATTGATAAAATGGGCTCCGACTTTCGTGGTGACCCTTCTTCGGCTTTGCTTGAAGTGCTCGATCCGGAGCAGAATCATACCTTTAACGATCACTATTTAGAGGTCGACTTTGACTTGTCTGAAGTGATGTTTATTACGACTGCCAATAGTCTGAATATTCCCGGGCCATTACTTGACCGAATGGAAATTATTCGTCTGGCCGGTTATATGGAGCAGGAAAAGAAAGCTATTGCCATGCGTTATTTATTGCCGGAGCAACTTAAGAAACATGGCTTACCTGCCAACGCTATGAACGTGGATGAAGCGGCTTTGCTCGATATCATTCGTTATTACACGCATGAAGCGGGTGTAAGATCTCTGGATCGAATGCTGGCCAAGTTGTGTCGTAAAATTGCCAAGAAACGCATCCAGTCAGGTGAAAAGAATATTGTTTCGATAGGGACTGGTGAGCTGGAGTCCTATCTCGGTGTCCGTCAGTATTCATTTGGGCGGGCTGAAGAAGAGGATCAGGTGGGTGTTGTTACAGGGTTGGCTTGGACAGAAGTAGGTGGAGAGTTACTTCAGATTGAAACAGCACTGGTTCCGGGTAAAGGTAAACTCATGGTGACTGGACAATTGGGTGATGTGATGCAGGAATCCATTCAGGCAGCACTGACTTATGTTCGCTCCAGGGCTGAGTTGTTAAGCCTTAAGCCGGATTTTCACCAGCGCATTGATATCCATGTGCATGTGCCGGAAGGTGCAATTCCTAAAGATGGCCCATCAGCGGGATTGGCTATGGCCACTTCCATGGTGTCAGCATTGACCGGCATTCCAGTGCTGAAAAATGTTTGTATGACTGGTGAAATAACCCTGCGCGGTATGGCTTTGCCGATTGGTGGTTTGAAGGAAAAAATGCTGGCTGCACATCGTGGTGGTTTAACCAAGGTGTTAATACCAAAGCAAAATGAAAAAGATCTAAAGGATATTCCTAAGATAATTCTTGAGCAGCTAGAAGTGGTTTCTGTATCACATATGGACGAAGTATTAAGTCATGCCTTGACGCATTTGCCTGATGGTATGAGTATGCCTTCCGAATTTGTGTCTAAGGCACCGGCAGATATTTATCTGGATAAGAATTTGGATAAGCCGGCACCGATTACGCATTAAAATTTGGTATTTTTTCTGGGTTTAACAAAAAAAATAAGTTGACAGTAAGTGGGGTTACTTACGTATAGTTCCCCCACCTTAAATTCTTTCAGGGAGGAATAATGAATAAAGCAGAATTGGTAAGTCACGTTGCAGAGAAAGCTGGTCTGAGCAAAGCCTCAGCGGCAGATGCTGTAGATGCCGTATTGGGCGGTGTAGCTGATACATTAAAGAATGGCGGTTCCGTTAGCTTGGTTGGTTTTGGTACATTTTCAGTTGCGGAGCGTGCGGCTCGTACAGCACGTAATCCAAGAACAGGTGATACCATTGAAGTAGCAGCATCTAAAGCGCCAAAATTCAAAGCTGGCAAGGCTTTAAAAGACGCTGTAAAATAAGCTTGAAATTGCGGAAGAATTCATTATCTTTCGCAACGCAACAACAAGGGCACGTGGCCCTTGTTTTTTTGGGTGCTTAGCTCAGCTGGGAGAGCAACGGCCTTACAAGCCGTAGGTCGCAGGTTCGATCCCTGCAGCACCCACCACGGAGTGGTAGTTCAGTTGGTTAGAATGCCGGCCTGTCACGCCGGAGGTCGCGGGTTCGAGTCCCGTCCGCTCCGCCACTCGAGCATCTTAGGATGCACAACAAAAAAAGCCCGCAAGCATAAGTTTGCGGGCTTTTTTGTTTTCTGGATTCTTTTCCTGATTTCAGTCCGGATTAGTCAGTCTCACGAAATCTGTAGGTGTGTTTACAAAAGTCTTGTTGTGATGATAGTTATTTTTTTGAGGTACTGATGATTTCCTGGATTAACGGAAAGAGCTTCATGCCAATCAATAGTAGCGGGGTATATTTGATACGCATGGCTATCTGTTGTTCTTCCGGCAGGTGATCGAATATCAATTCATCACGAATTCCAAGAACTGTTTTTTTATCGAATTCAGGAAAGTTAATGCGGGCAACATCGAATTTATGTTTAAGTTTCATGGCTGTGGAAATTGTATCATGTGCTTGATGCAGAGATATTTTTTGTCGCTTTGCCATTTTTAATGGCTGACAAAAATAGCCCTGGCATATTGCCGGGCGAGGCTGCTGATAGATTGTACATTGCCGGTTGAAATGATGGCAGGGAAGCTGGAAGACAAGTTTATCATGTTGTTGTTTGGTGACTAATTCAAGTGAGTCGGCCAGAGCCCTGTCATGCTTATTTTCCAAATTGGCCTGATGAAATAATGTGCCGTCGCAGCACATGCCGCAGGATTGACAGATTGATGATAGTTCAAGGGAGATTTTTTCAGAGATCATCAGGAGTTTTGCTCTGTTGGAAAGGTAACAGTATGAAAGGGGTCGTTATTTAGTGCGTTTTTCATTGCCATTTGACCCTGAAGATCTTTCGGGGACCAGTCAATTTTTTTGGTGGGATTGTTTTGATAGAATTCGGCGATATAAAAAAGAAAATGGGCGTAGCAGATAATAGCCGAAAAAGAATCGATCTGGCAGATGGAATTTCTCAAAATCACCCGTTGAGATAAAAATCCGACCTATCAAGTGTTTCAGCAGGCTGCTTATAGGGGAGCAAAAGAAGATTCGACGGGAATACGTGATGATGTTCCCACATGTGCTCTTCTTATAAAATAGTTGGTTGGCAGAAGATAAGATGCTTTTTTGTATGCCTTTGTTGTGCCTGATGCTGAGTCGAATGGGGGCAGGAACTTGAAGGTGATAAAGTGAACAGGCTAGACCAACGGCTTCGATGACACTTTGTTTGCAGCCATGATGTTCTGCTAGCCTGAAAAGGGTAGCCCAATCTTCAGGAGGGTCATAATAAAGCAGTAAGGCGATATCATTGATCCAGCGCATACGATACCAACCGGCAAGCGAGCCGTGCAGGCTCAGATAAAGCCATAAGTTTGTGGGAGAAACAGTGGGGATAGGTATACTCTTTCCTTGAAGAGTAATACTGTATTCTGTGCTGAGAAGGTCATGGATAACCGGGTTATACGGATGGTCCACTTCGATGAGTCGCCAGTGCAGCTCCACGATGGTTCCGTCATCAGGATGGTAGTATTCGCGATCTTTTTTGTGCTTGTTGAAATATCGCAGTTGCCTGGGGGTTGCGCCGGGATACGGTGTGGTTCTGATAAAGCCCGAGGCAAATAGTACCCGTTCTGCGGCATTGATATTTTTTTCATCGACCAGAATGTCAATGTCCCGAACTTCCCGGTAACTGCTCTTGCTATAAAGGTGCTGCGACAGGCCAGCACCCTTTAATACAATAAAATCAATATTTTGATCACCAAGGCGTAGGGACAGTCTTGCCAGCCAGGATATCATGGTAAGTGATGTCATGCGGCAATGATCGTTCATGCATTTTAAGCGGGAGAAATATTCTTCGGGGATATCCCCTTTAAGTAATTTAAGTTGCTGATAAACCTGCGGTGTCATGCGGTGCCATTCGACGGCGTCCAGAAATTTACTCCAGTCAACAGATGGAATGTGTATTTCAGAGATGAACTTACTCTCATTGGTTAAGCGTTCAGGATGCGTTAGTTCAAGCAATAGCTTGAATTCCGGGCTGGCAGAAAAGGTAAAAATTAAACTCATTCCAGTGATATTCTCCTAGGACATTAATGCATGTGATGGTATAATAATTATAGAAATTAAATGCAGTTAGCATGCATTGATGGAGGATGACGTAACCATGAATAGTAACAAGTATTTGCTTCATCAAAAATCAGAAAATGCTGTTTTGGGTTGGAGGAAGCCTAGACTTTCTATTCTTAGTTATAGTATTACAGAAGTGGGCTCAGGGAAAATGAAACAGAGAACTCATGAGCAAAATAAAAATGTGGGCAGTTGAGTTTTTGCTGATGCCCTGATGTCGATAATTGAAAGTAATATAAGGTAGGTTAAGGTGGTATTTATGACTAATAATTTCAGGAGGATCATTTGATATGTTTGACGACAAACTGCAACTTCTTAATAAACAGACGGGTGATTCGGTTTGGAATAAGCCGGAACTTTTTATTCTCAGTCATATGTTTACGGAAGCGGGATCAGGTAAAAAAAAGATAAGAACTAAAGAGCAAAACAAAAAAGTTGGTAGTTGAGTTTGTCATGTCGGTGTAGTTGCATATAATATGATGCCGGTTAAGGTTACATATGATGACTAATCCGACTCATCATATCAGGAGGGCGACTGGCCATGAATGGCGACAAACATCAACATCATGAAAACCAAACGGGAAGTTTGCTGTGGAAGAAGCCGAAGCTCATTATCCTGAATCATATATTTACAGAAGCAGCTTCGGGGAAGAAAAGAGTTCGCCGCAAGGAAAGGAATAAAAGAGTGGGTAGTTAATTGTCATTTATGATGACAATATCCGGTTGATTTTTGAAGCCATTGGTTCAGGTGTTTTAGTTGCCCTGCAATTTCAATAAAATCGATTAGATCATTACTTTGCAGATCACTGGTTTGACTCAATATTGTCTTCAACTGAGTATGTACTTTTTCAATATCAATCATCTTCAACAGGTCAGGGTGTATGTTTTGCAAGGGAGTATCGGGCGCTATGATTGGCGTCTGCTTGTTAAAATTCCCCATATCCTTTGATTTTTTCCATGTCACCTTATCTGGCACAATGCCATTGATAGCTCGTCGATGCAGAAATCGGGATATTCCATTGGCATGCTTTTCTGACGCAGGAATAGAGAGAAATAGATTAATCAGACGAACATCAAGCAGCGGCCAACTTGCTTCAAGTTTTCGGGAAGCGGCCATCATGCTGCAGTTTTCCATGCGAGTGGTCACAAAAGGTGTCCAGCACTTTTCCAGAATAAATTGATTGAGGTTGCTATAGCCGGAGTCGAATGTTGAGATGTCGATATAGCGTTGGTGAAGATTAAATTTTTTGACCCATTCAGATCTTAGTGGTTGATTCTGCCAATGATGTATATAGGCCGCAAAATAGTTGGGTTCATATTTGCGGTTTTTGATGTGTTGCCAGTGCAAGGCCAGCTTGAGCAGCCGGGCCAGCCGGGCCATAGGATTCCCTTGAGTGGTCCGATAAAGCTGTTTAAATTCTTTAGCAACCAGTAATTCTATGCGAGCCAGACCTCCTTGTGTAGTTACAAATTCATCCCCGCCAAAACCGGAAAGTATGCTGCGAATGCCGAGATCTTCGGCTTTGCGATAAAAAGGCTCCTGTTCGTAAGAAAATTCAACTTCGGCAGGGTAACCGAGAACTTGCAGGCTGTGGTCGAGTAACGATGCGTGAGGAACTTCTATGGGGCCGTGAAATTCGTGCGTTGCCATCTCAGGGCATACATGGCTAACCGCTTGAATATATTCATGCTCTTTTTCATAGCAGGAGAAGGCAAATGCATATAACCGGGAAGGCGCATCTGACAGCATGCGGGCGGCAAATGCAGCAATGGTAGACGAGTCAATGCCCCCGCTGAGTTCAGTGCCAATCGGGTAGTCGCTGCGCAGTCGGCAGCGAATGGATTCTTCCAGTACTTCTCTGTAGGCATCGACATAGCCCTGAGAATTTTCCAGATGAAGCGTGCTCTCTGGCGAGAAGTGGAAATAT
Organism: Zetaproteobacteria bacterium CG_4_9_14_3_um_filter_49_83; assembly: GCA_002791545.1. Taxonomy (GTDB): domain Bacteria; phylum Pseudomonadota; class Zetaproteobacteria; order Mariprofundales; family Mariprofundaceae; genus CG1-02-49-23. The sequence goes on along the minus strand of PFXG01000033.1, from coordinate 42,046 downwards.
TGCCTGAGCTGACTGCTGTCAGTGCTGACAGTCAGGCAGTGTGCTGGAGGCAGTTTCATAATATTGGCATAGGGGGTGGTATCGAAGCTCATGGAGAGATCGACTATAAATTCAGCTATCCACTGCTGCGATGGTTCTAGTTCAAAGCCGTCGAGCTGATGAAACAGGGCGACACTGGAGGAGAACACAAAGCCCTCCTCCGAGAGATGATAATAGAAGGGGCGCACGCCCATATGATCGCGCGCACAGAAAAGCTTCTGCTCACGCAGGTCATAGATGACAAATGTAAAATCACCAATCAGATGATCGACACAATTCTCTCCCCATTTTTTGTAGGCCTGAAGGATGAAGTTGCTGTCAGGGACAGAGGAGTCTGAGGCATGGATTGCAAGCTTGGCCCCAAGTTCAGCACGGTTGTCGATTCGTGCCCAGGCCGTGATCAGCAGTTGCGGATCTGCATCAGTGGTGGGGTTGTGATCAGACTTCGATTCAACAGTGTTCCATAATGTATGTTGAATCAGTGTAACCTGCTCATTGCGCCAATGGGCTGTAATATCAGCAGGAAAGATATTTGTGATGCATCCATCTTCTGACAGAGCAATGAGCTGGTCAGCATACCCCTGGCTTGATCCCCGGTGCATTTCACCAAAAATCATGCCGGATTCCCCCGACCCATCGGCAGCTTGCCGTTGAAATCAGGGTTTTGGTTTTGGTAAAACAAGGTTCTTTTCCCACAGGTCAGCAAGAATAACATCCACCAGTGTATCCAGTTGAAAATCCTGATCTGGTCGACTGATGCGAGCGACATGAATACGGCTGGCCAGTTCGCAGCACTGCTGAAAATGCGTCGGCATCAAACCTAGTCCTTTAAGAAATAGCAGACGGTAGGTGTTTTGTAGTAAAGCATCAAAGCTTTTCATGCCCTTGAGTATATCAATATTGAATCTGTTTTGATTGTTTGAGGAAAGAACGTAGATCGCAGCAAGCGGGACAGGCTGGTTAAAAGCTTGTTGAAAAGGGAATGAAAATTTTTCGATATCAAGGTGAACTCTCTCTAAGTCCGAGGTGTCAATCTTCAGCTTTTCAGTGGCATCGTGCCACAGTTTCAATTGAGGGAAGCTGGGTATGACGTACCCATCGCCATTTACCGGACAAACATCATCGGCAAGAATATCGTAACCACGGCGATGAAATGCCGCAGCAAGTGTTGATTTGCCCGCGCCGGATGGCCCTGCGAATATCACGCAGTGGTTGTTGAAACGGATAGCGTTCCCATGAATGACAAGATACTTTTTCTGGAGCAAGAGCGCACCCATGCATGAACCAAGTAAATAGAGTTGAATGCTTCGCGGCTCTGCTTCCGGTTCGGGGTCAATTACAATGCTGCTGCCATTGGTGACAGTAAAAGAGGCAATACCATCGACTTGCATCCAGAACTGCATGGGAGATGCCTGATACCAGTCTCCATCTATGAGTGGGCAATTCAGGCCTCTCTTGCTAATTTGAGCGATACGTATGCTGACATCCGCCGCTGTATGCTGATTCTCAGCCATAGCTAGCGGAGGAAGCTTGAGTTCTGAACTGATAAATAGGCCAAATGCCCGATAGAGCGTGATGTTTTCTTTCATCGATTAAGCCGGATTATAACCAGTGCAAGAGTTATCAATTCGACAGGTCTGAGATGGGCAAAACGGTGACTGATTCAAGGCTGTTGTTCATGTCATAACTCCTGCAAGAAAAAAATAAAATGACGTGCTGAACCGGATATGATTCAGACATACATTCAATGATGAGATGATAAGCTATTGAAAAAAGACTTTTTTTCTATAGTGCGTATCATAACGATTTTAACCTGTTCAAGAGGCAATGATGACAATAACAATGGATTTAGTGATTAAACGAAACCCGGAAATGGTTTTTTCCGACATGGATGGTGAGATTGTGATGATGAGTATTGAACGGGGAGAATACTACGGCATGGATGCGATTGGCTCTGAGATATGGAATATGCTGGATGAGGAAATCAGTGTTGCTGATATCTGTTCCGGACTCTGCAAACGATTTGATGTCGAGGAATCGATATGCAGACAGGATGTGCTTGCTTTTCTCGAACAGATGGCTGAACGCAATATTATTTTGAAGGCATGATATGAAACGCCTTTTAGGTAAATTTCTTATGTTGAAAAACAAGGAAAAGCTTTGGATTATCCTGCTTCTGTGTCTCAGCGGTATCGCCAGATTTACCATGCTGATATTGCCGTTTCGCTGGTTGACGCCTTTGTTCGGGCAGCATTATCAAAATGCTGAATTGACAGTTATCGTGACAACTACGCAGTTGCAACAGGCCTTGTGGGTTGGTCGCATGACAGAACTGGTAGCAAAGCAGACACCATGGCAATCGAAATGTCTGGTGCAGGCCATGATGGCAAGATGTGTACTGGCTTACTATGGCATTCCTTATGTGCTTTATCTGGGTGTCGGTAAAATAGCGGGAAATCAAGCAGCGCATAAAAGCGAAAGTGATGTGTTGATTGCGCATGCATGGGTCAGCGTCGGGCCATCGATTATCACCGGTTATGATGGGCATGAGGGATTTACTATCGTTTCCACTTTTGTGGACCCGGCAATATTACATTCCAGCCGTCCCAAACGGCACGATTTCCATGCAATCTAGTCGACTTGCTGCGTTATGGACTGCCTTTCTGGAGTTCTTCCATTTTTCGCCTTGGCGACTGGGGTTTGTTTTCTCTTTGATGATGTTAAAAGGGCTGACAGCCGGTGTGGGGTTGTTGATGCTGATCCCTTTGTTGCATCTGGTTGGCTTTGACTTTGGTGCAAGCGCCAGCTCAGAGTTTGCCAGTATTATTGCCCGTTTTTTTTCTGAAATAGGTGTCACGCTGACGTTGCCTCTGATACTTTTCTCATACATTGTCATTGTATCGTTGGTTGCCAGCCTGAATTATTTTCTGACGGTATTAACCGCATCTGTTCAGCAGGATTTTATTTGTTATGTCAGAAACCGCCTCTATCGGGCGCTACTGCATAGTCAGTGGCAGTTTATTATCAGTAATAAGATGTCTGATATTGCCCATGGACTGACATCACAGGTTCAGGATATCGGCTATGCAAGTTACCTGATGCTTAATCTGATGAGTCAGCTTGTTCTGATTACGGTGTATGTGCTGATTTCGCTAATGCTGTCATGGCAAATGAGCTTGCTTGCCATCATTTGTGGAGCAGCTTTGCTGGTGATTCTACTGCCGTTACATAAAGCTGTGCTTCACTCGGGAGAAGCGGAGCTTGATGGCTATAAAGATATTTTTCAGATGGTCAGTGAGCAGCTTGCTAGCCTGAAGATGATCAAGAGCTACGGTAGTGAAGAGCAATATGCTGATGAATTTGAACGCGTAAGTAATTCACTTGAGCAACAGTATGTGACGTTGAGTCGCATCAATGCACGTACCCAGATGATTTATATGATCGGGGCAGTGGTGTCATTTTCAATTTTCTTTTATTTTGCTGTTGAATGGCTATCGGTCTCTCTGGCAACGCTGCTATTGCTGTTGCTGATTTTTTCCCGCTTACTGCCGCAAATATCGAGCCTTCAATCCGGTTACCAGAATATTTTACATCAGTTGCCATCATTTGAAGACGTGCGTCAGATGATAACTGCATGTGAAGCAGCAGGAGAGCCCGCGATTGGGCGCGATACCAAAGCACCTCGAATCGAAAATGAACTTGTCATGCAAGATGTGTCGTTTCGCTATAAAAGTGGCAACAGACAGGTGATCGATCATTTTTCTTTGACGATCAGGAAAAACTCAACGGTGGCATTGATAGGTGAATCCGGGGCAGGGAAATCTACACTGGCCGACTTGATTGCGGGCTTGCTGATACCCGATTCAGGAAAGATTTTTTGTGACTCAATATTGCTGGAGGGCGAGCAGCGTCTGGCATGGCGACACGGTGTCGCATACATCACTCAGGAAGTATTTCTGTTTCACGACAGTGTGCGAGCTAACTTGAGCTGGGTTAGACCGCAGGCGGATGAAAATGAGTTGTGGGAAGTATTGGCGTTAGCTGAAGCGGCCCGGTTTGTGAGAAGGCTTCCCAACGGGCTGGATACAACCATTGGAGATCGGGGTGTTCGCTTGTCAGGCGGTGAGCGCCAGAGATTGGCTCTGGCCAGAGCACTTCTTTCACGACCACAGCTGTTGATTCTGGATGAGGCAACAAGTTCGCTTGACCGGAAAAACGAGAAGAAAATCCAGCAGGCACTGCAACATATGGATGGTAAATTGACCATCATCATCATCGCACACCGGGAAACTACCATTCAGCATGTCAAACATAGGGTTGTGCTAGATGCAGAAAGCGGAATTGGCTGAAACCCATATTGCCGGTTTCTGGCAAAAGCTTTGCCAGCAGGTGTTATGCTACCCGGAGCCACACACGCTTGTGAGTTGGCGTTTTCTTCTTCCCGGACAGAGCAAGGCTATTCGACTGCATCGCAGAGTATTTCTGGGGGCATGGCCGAAATTGTCCAGATGGAGCTGGGTAGTGATTGTTTTATATAGCGCTATCACCTGGATGTTTTTTTTTAGCTGGAAACAGATTTACACCTGTATGAGAGATCATAGTGGTGGTGTAACTTCGAAGTTTGGCGTATCTGCACGAAGGCAATGTCTTGATTTGGTCGGACTTGCATTACTGCATGCTATTCCTGCATACGCTTATTATGAGTTTACCCTGTTTTGCAGGCCACGAGAACAGTGGTTGGAATATATTTACCCGCATGAATCAGCTCAATGGCATCTGGTTCATTCGCTAGGCGTGAGTGAGCGGACACTGCATTACATGAGAGATAAAAAGGCATTTTCTGAGATGATGGCAAGTCTTAGTATTGCATCGGTAGAGACCTTTGACTTTCTGTGTAAAGGTGAGCCAGTGGTAGCTGAGAGATTATTCTCTGGCAGTTCATGTTTTCTTAAACCCAATTGTGGAAGCCAGGCCAAGGGAGCTTATATACTCTCTTTTGATGAGGTGTCTGGAAAATATGCGTTAATCGGAAAGGGTAGCACTGAAAGTAACGAGAAAATTCTGGCATTTATGAACAACCAGATTCAGCAGTATGATTATCTGGTGCAACCCTTACTGCAAAATCACCCTGAAATTACTGCCCTGTATGGTCAAAAGCTGGTCGTTCTGCGCCTTGTTACAGGTGTTATCAGAGGAAAATCAGGCGCAATCTTTGCAAGGCTGGAAGTTCCGTCTTTAGATGAACCTGATTCTTGCTTGTTCCTGGATGTGGATGTGAGTTCGGGGCGAATCCTTCGGGAAGGTGATGAATCTGATGCAGAGTATGCAAATCTTATCCGCAAGGCCGGCGGGAAAGAATTGCGCTTCTGGAAGGATGCTGTGGATATTGCCACCAGGGCGCATGCCAGTTTTTCTGATCTTTCCAGCATTGGCTGGGATATCGCGATGACGCCATCCGGAGTCAGGCTTCTGGAAGGAAACTTCTGCTGGGGAGTGGATGCACATCAGTACTACGGCGGGCCGGCTCTGGCGACTGCATTGATCGATGTTTACGATTAAAAGCTCAGATATAAAAACTTTCTATTTTTGGTGGATGCCAAGCTGTTTAAAGTATGTCATGTTTTCCAATGGTGGGGGCAGTGTAAATGAAAAGTGAGTCAAAAAAATCTTCTGATGGGGCACATCATCCAATTCATTTCCGGAATAAACTTCAGTCATCCGGTAAGGTTTCAATCAAGCTGCAATTATTGTTAGATATAGCCATTGTCGAAGGGGCGCTCTTTTTGTGTGTGGAAATTCGGCATATTTTCGATACTTCCATTTACAACTACCTGGCAGCCATCGTACCGATTTTTATGTGGTTGGGTTATTTTAATTCGGGCGTATATCGCCGACATTCAGGCAAAACCAGTATGGCAATGAGCCTGACCTGGGCCTGGAGTAAGGTGTTGATGATGCTGGTTGTACTGGCTTTTGTGACAAAAGTATCGGAGGACTATTCCCGCCCGGTCATTGTAGCCTGGTATTTCCTGGCTATGGCCGCCCAGATTGGCGCACATATTGTGATAGATATGGTTAAAACGCAGTATATCAGTCATGAAAAAATTCCTTCGATTCTGGTTGGTAACAGTGAATTGGGGGGGCACCTTGCTACGCATATCAATCATAATCCCTGGATGTATCACAAGATTGTCGGTGTAGTCAGTGATGACGCTGAGCTGAGCTGGTATGAAAAAGATTTACCTAAATTGGGTAGTATCGCTGATTTACGCTCTGTGGTTGAAAAACATAAGGCTCGGAGGGTTTATTTTGCTCTGCCTATGAGGAATGCTCACCAGATTCGTGACCTGCAACTTGATCTTGTTGATCTCAATGTTGATGTGGTGTGGGCTCCGGATTTTTATGGCTTGCACACAGTTAGCCCGAGTGTAAGAGAAGTGGCAGGGGTACCGCTCTATTTCCTCTCTGAAAGTCCGATAGTCGGGGGGGCACGCATCAGTAAAATGCTGATGGATAAATCACTGGCTTTTATTACGTTGATTTTGTGCTTTCCGATCATGCTGGCAGTGGCCGTAGCCATCAAACTCTCTTCCCCGGGCCCCATCCTGTATCGGCAGGAACGGCATGGGCTTGACGGGAAAATTATCAAGGTACTGAAATTTCGAAGTATGGTAGTACATGAGGAAAAAGAAGGTACGGTGACGCAGGCCAGGAAAAATGATAGTCGCGTGACCCGTATCGGGCGATTTATTCGCAGAACCAGTATTGATGAGCTGCCACAATTAATTAATGTGCTTAAAGGTGAGATGTCGCTCGTTGGTCCGCGCCCTCATGCCAAGGAGCACAATGAATATTTTGCCGGAAAGATCGAGGCCTATATGTCACGTCATCGTATTCTTCCCGGTATGACCGGGCTGGCGCAAATTAATGGTTGCAGGGGAGAAACGGATACCATCGCTAAGATGAGGAAAAGAGTGGAGTATGATATGACTTATATCAATAACTGGTCGATTTGGCTCGACATCACGATCCTCATCAAAACATTCTCTATCCTCATTTCTAAAGATGCCTATTAGGATTTTTTTTCACAGGGTTCTTTGTTGATCAACAATAGATTGTCGATGATTATCGGAGCCTTTGGCTGGGCTTTGGTTGCGGCAGTGTTGCTGTGGCTTGGATTTTTTGTGTTTACTGGCGAACGTTTTTTTCTGGTTCGATGGATCAGTTATTTGTTGCCATGGGTTTCCATTTTTCTTCTCATCTTTTCGGCTGTTGTCGCTATCGTCAGAAAATGGCGCTTGGCAGCTGTGTTGATTGCACTGGCTGCTCTGATGTTTTTCCCTTTTATGCCCAGGTTTTTCTCGCAGAGCATTGAAATGCTTCCAGCTCAGAATATTTATAAGGTGATGACTTATAGCAAGATGGGCCGCAACCATGATATAGATGCTGTTGCTCGCGTGGTGAATAATGAGCATCCGGACATTTTGTTTGTGCAGGAAATATCTGAAGCTGAGTCGACGCGCTTATTGGCGTTGATAACTGCAACTTACGGTCAAAATTTTTTTTGGATAAGCCATCAATATCTGGGATTGGTAATAAGCCGTTTTCCGCTGGTCTCTGAAGTGCTTAAGGCAGACACCACACTGGCTGTGAGCATTGCATTACCCGAGGGGGTGGTGCATGCCAGGAACGTGCACCTGAAAAAGTCGATGGGTGACACAACGGCTCAGTACACAATGGTCAATCAACTGGCACAGCAATGTGCCTCTGAATCCGGCCCCTTGATCGTGGCAGGAGATTTTAATGCAACCATTGTCAATTACCCTTATGTCAGGATGGCCCGCCATCTCGACAATGCGTTCGAGCGTGCCGGGTTTGGTTTTGGTTTCACCTTCCCGTCTCCTGCCCGCAGAGTCGGGTTTCTCATACCATTCATGCGTATCGATCACATTTTTGTCAGCCATCACTTTGCAGTACATGAGGCTTATGTTGTCGACGATGCCGGTGAATCGGATCATTATCCGGTTGTGGCTAAGGTATCGTTATCTCAGGGGACTATGCAATGAATATGCAGCAAACAATTCTACTTATATTGTTTAGCTTGCTGCCTCTGGCAGTAGCGGAGGCAGGCAGTTCAATTGCTTTTACTGATACGCCATCACAGATGACAGCTGGCGAGCGAACGTATCCTTACACCAGTTCGCGGATCAAGCTTACTGATGCTGCCGGTAAAATATCTGAATATTCACTGCGTTATCAGCATCTTTATTATACGGATGACATTGTTCCATCGGGGTTATTTGCCGGGCAGTTTTTTGGCGGGTTGATTGGTGCAGATGGTAACCCTTTGAAGGATAAAGCCGGTAAAGAAATCGTTTCTGATGTGCCGGATGGAAACACCCTGATTATGGATGAACAGGGCCAGATTTATCTGATGTCCCACTTTGAGTATGTTTCAAAGGATTCTACAGGAAAAAGCCTTTTCCGGAATTATCCGATGTTCTCCGCTATTACGTCGCTTCAACAGCAGCGGGATGGAAATTTGAAAGTGAGCGCTTTTGATAAACACCAATACCGTGAGACCGGTGGAATCTGGACACCATGTCTGGCTACAGCAACCGCCTGGGGTACGGTGCTCAGTGATGAGGAGTTTGAGCCGGATGCACGGTTATGGGCGATGGGAAGACCCGGTGGAAAAGCGCAATTGGATGCCATTCCATTTATGCAACACTATCTCAATGAATATCCAGTCACGACATCCGTGCCATATCGTTATGGTCAGATGATTGAAGCCCGGCTCGGCGGAAAAGGCCAGTTAGAAGGTGGGGTTCGGCATTATAGTCTGGGACGCTTCTCACATGAGAAAATTCTTGTGATGCCGGATCAAAGAACATTTTACATGAGCGACGACAGAGATTTCGCAGGTTTTTTTATGGCTATTGCGGATAAAGCCGGTGATCTCTCCGCCAATACTCTCTATGCAGTCCGATGGGACCAGACTTCCGGTTCAGCTGCGGGCCGTGCTGATTTGCAGTGGATCAGACTCGGGCATGCGACTGACGCTGAAATAAATAAAATCGTCGAGGATGGTATATCCTTTCTCGATATCTTTGATACAGCGCCGGTGCCGGCGATTGGCTTTGTTACGGTTCGCACCGGTGATGGGCATAAGCGTGAATATCTGCGCTTGAAGCCGGGTATGGAAACAGCTGCCGCATTTCTTGAAAGCAGGCGTTATGCCGCTTATATCGGTGCTACAACTGAATTTTCAAAACCGGAAGGGATGGCATTTAATCTGGCAGATAAGAAAATATATCTGGCCATGTCGAATGTTGTGGCCGGGATGGCGAATGATCATGGCAATATCAGATTGGACGAAATTGTCTCTGGTGCTGTCTATGAAGTAGCACTCAATGCTAAAAGGCCGGAAGATCAGTTTGGTGATCAGATAGGCAGTCAATGGGTGGCTGGTTCAATGCATTCGATCCCGGCACTTACTGGTGTTGATCGAGCTGTTGCGGACAAATGGGGCAATACGGCTGATGTCAATGCGATAGCGAATCCTGACAATCTCAGCTTTTCACCATCCAGCCGTTACCTTTTTATCGGTGAGGATACTGGCAAGCATGTGAATAACTATCTTTGGGCCTGGCATATCGATTCAGGTAAGCTGGTGCGTCTGTTATCCGTACCAGCGGGTGCGGAAATTGGTGGCCTGCAGGTTGTCGAGAACCTTAATGGCTTTATGTACATTTTTTGCAACTATCAGCATCCCGGTGGTAAAGGGGCGGCTACGGATGCACTGGAATTGACGATGGCAGAGGCGAATCCTGATTTTGACAGAGGTCGATACAGGCATGCTGGTATCGGATACCTGATTGTTGAAAGTGTTGCTCCAGGAAAATTGCCATGGATGCAGGAGCGATGATACAACGCTGGGAAGACAGGGGTCTCACCTGTTCAATATTGATTTGGCTAGATCCTGAATGTTCTGAATGTGAATATAAGAAGTCCTCAATCCCGGGAAGTTCGCTGCACTTTGAATATAAGCTCAGAAGTTTATTAGAGTGGGTAAGGAATATACATGATGCAAAAGATTAAGGAGCCTGCGATTAAAATAGCAGTTGCCGGAACCGGGTATGTCGGTCTGTCCATTTCAGTACTGCTCGCCCAGCATAATCAGGTTACGGCGTTAGATATTATTGAAGAGAAGGTGGCGATGCTCAATCGTCGGCAATCTCCGATTATTGATGCGGAAATTGAAGATTTCCTTCAAAACAAATCACTGAATCTGAATGCTACGATGAATAAGCAGGAGGCTTATGCGGATGCGGATTTCATCGTCATTGCCACGCCGACCGATTACGATCCGGAAACCAACTATTTCAATACCAGCTCAATCGAGGCAGTGATAGGGGATGTGTTGGCGATTAATTCCGATGCAGTCATGGTGATCAAGTCCACTGTGCCTGTGGGATACACCGCAATGGTTAAAGCCCGCTTTGGCACTGATCATATTATTTTTTCACCCGAGTTTTTGCGCGAAGGGCGTGCTTTGCATGATAATCTTTATCCGTCACGTATCATCATCGGGGAACGCTCCGAGCGTGCCGAAGCATTTGCTAAACTGCTGCAGCAAGGGGCTCTCAAACAAGATATTCAGGTTCTGTTTACCGATTCCTCCGAAGCCGAAGCCATCAAGTTGTTTGCCAACACTTATCTTGCAATGCGGGTGGCATATTTTAACGAACTGGATACATATGCGCTTACGCGTGGTTTGGATACAAAACAGATTATCGAAGGTGTTTGCCTGGACCCGAGAATTGGTGGACACTATAACAATCCTTCTTTCGGCTATGGAGGATATTGTCTGCCTAAGGATACCAAACAATTACTGGCCAATTATCAGGATGTGCCTCAGAACCTGATGCGCGCCATCGTCGAGTCCAATGCAACGCGGAAAGATTTTATTGCAGAAAGTATTATCAGGAAAAATCCAGGGGTTGTTGGAGTCTATCGCCTGATCATGAAGACCGGCTCGGATAATTTCAGGGCATCCAGCATTCAGGGTATTATGAAGCGGATCAAAGCCAGAGGAATTGAGATCATTGTTTACGAACCTGTTTTGAATGAAGAACAATTTTTTCATTCGCGAGTTGTCAACGATTTGAGGGCATTCAAAGATGAAGCTGATGTGATTCTCGCCAATCGCATGACGGATGATATCCGGGATGTTCAGTATAAAGTTTATACTCGCGACTTGTTCGGCAATGACTGAAAAACCAACAGGCAAGAGTAATGCTGATGTCAGAACCGAGATTACTCGCGCCTCCCTGTTAGCCAGAAACACTATCTGGAATACACTCGGAATTATTTTACCGCTTATCATGGGTTTGTTTGCCATGCCATTTCTCATCCATGGTCTTGGTACTGAGCGTTTTGGTGTGTTGACGATTGCCTGGATGGTGATCGGGTATTTCAGTATTTTTGATTTTGGTCTGGGTCGGGCTCTCACCAAACTGGTGGCGGAAAAACTTGGCGGTGATGATCATAGTTCAATTCCCATCCTTATCTGGACAGGGCTGGCGCTGATGGGTTGCGCCGGTTTGATTGGTTCGATGGTGGTCGCATTATTGTCAGAACAGATGGCGTTTCGCTGGTTAAATATTCCTGATTCGCTTCAACCGGAGTCGCTGAATACTTTTTATATTCTGGCTGCTTCAATTCCGTTTGTGATTGCCACTACAGGTTTTCGAGGCGTTTTGGAGGCATATCAGAAATTTGCCATTATTAATATTATTCGTGTCCCTCTCGGGCTTCTAACTTTTTTAGGTCCATTGGCTGTCTTGCCATTTTCGGTTTCTCTCGATGTCATTGTTATCGTGCTGCTTTTGGGCCGCGTGGTTGGCGCATATGCTTATTATTATTACTGTATAAAAACTGTACCAGAGCTTATGGCAACGGTCTTTATTGATAAGGCCATGATCAAGCCTTTATTAAGCTTCGGCGGATGGATGACCCTGGGCAATATAATCGGGCCTTTAATGGTGTATCTGGATCGCTTTCTGATCGGCTCCTTACTTACAATGGCAGCCGTTGCATATTATGCAGCGCCATATGAGATGGTAACTAAGCTATGGTTGGTTCCAATGGGTTTGATAGGCGTGTTATTCCCGGCATTTTCTACCATGCTTATTTCAGATAAAAAAAGGGCGGCGCTATATTTTAATCGGACGATCAACCTGATTTTTTACTCGATGCTGCCCTGTTTCATAGTCATTAATTTATTCGCCTATGAAGGGATGGATTTATGGTTGGGGGTGGAATTTGCCGAGAAAAGTTCGGATGTGGTCGTATGGCTATCCATTGGAGTATTTTTAAACTGTTTGGCCAGAGTCCCTGCAATAATGGTGCAAAGTGCGGGGCGCCCTGACTTGCCAGCGAAGCTCTATTTGGTCGAACTTCCATTTTATTTGGCGGCGCTTTGGTATGCATTGGAGTATTATGGTATCGAAGGCGCGGCATTTGTTTGGTCCCTGAGAGTGTTCGTTGATACCCTTGCTTTCTTATTCATTGCTTCCGAGATTCTTCCTGATGTAAATAAAGATGCTTTTAAAATATTTCTGAAAGTTTTGGTGGCTATTGCAATATTGCTTTCTGTTACGCTTGTAAGCGCAGTTTTGCTGAAAGTAATTGTACTATTTATCTTGAACGGCATGATTATTTTTGCAGCCCTGAAATGGGGAATCTTTCCGGAGGATAGAATTAAATTGATGAATATTCTTTCCAGATTAACAAAGAGCAACGGATGAGAATAATGTTGTGCAGACTAATACATGATTCGACTCAAGTATTGGCTCGTTACACAGGGCCCCTACTGACAGCTAAGGATAAGATTCTCTCTCCATCTGTTGAAGACAGGCTTCAAATGTTTGGCAGGTGCGTAAATGGATAAGGTAATGGATGAAACATACTATCAACATGTAAGACATGATTTGGTTCAAAAAATACCCATTGGCAGCAATCGAGTTCTTGATGTGGGTTGTGCTGAAGGAGCCACCGGATTTCTACTCAAGCAGTCAGGCCGGGCATCGGAGGTGGTAGGCATCGAGTTGATCTCTGAGGCGGCAAGAAATGCTGAGTCTCGACTGGATCATGTGATTTTCGGCGATTTGGAGCAATTACCACTGGATGAGCCGTTTATAAGCAAGGCATCATTTGATTATATATTGTGTGGTGATGTGCTTGAACATTTGAAGGACCCATGGTTACAATTGAAAAGGTTATCTACGCTGCTCAAACCAAATGCTTATATTATTATATCATTGCCGAATGTGAGGCACTATTCAGTTGTTTTTCCCCTGTTGTTTCGAGGTGACTGGAAGTATCTGGATTCAGGAATTCTTGATGCAACACACCTTCGCTTTTTCACGAAAAAAACGGCCTTGCTTCTGGTTGAAGGAGCCGGGCTGCAACCGGATAGTATTTCTCCGGTCATAAACCGTCGAAGAGATCGGTATTTGAATGTTATTGCAGGGGGCATTTTTGAAGGTTTTTTTGCTTCCCAATGGGTCATTGCTGTGAAGAAATGTTATAGAGATGAATGAACTTTGATTGGAACAAATCTAACTGAATACGGGGTAACCTCGGTCTCAATGCTGGGGTTGTCGTTGTTATTTATTGCCGTGTTGTTTGTACTTTTTGCGAACAGGAAAAAAGCTATTTTTAGTATTATTGCGTTTGTATGTTTTGTTCCAATCGCCCAGAGGCTTGTTTTGGCAGGTATAGACTTCAGTTTTTTGAGAATACTTGTGTTGGCTGGCCTAATGCGTGTTCTTATTCGTGGAGAGTACTCCAGTGTAAAATTCAATAACCTTGATTATATCTCAATGGCTCTGGCAATGGCTTCGGTTGTTTTTTTTACGATGGGGCAACTTAGCGTTAGTGTTTTCATCTATAAATTGGGTAACGCGCTTGATTCTCTGGGCTTATATTTATTGTTTCGAGCTCTGTTTAGAAGTTGGGATGATGTGTATTATGTTGTTCGCAGCCTGGTGCTAATAAGCTTTCCGGTCGCACTGTTTTTTTTATACGAATGGAAAACCGGGCATAATCTGTTTTCGATTCTCGGAGGTGTTCCGGAAAGGACATATGCCCGGGATGGTATGCTGCGCTGTCAGGGAGCCTTTAATCATCCGATTACAGCAGGTGTATTTTGGGGTACTTTAATTCCGATATGTTTTGCTTATCGATACATGGGAAGCAAGTTTGTAGCCAATTTAAGTATCTTGTTCATTTCAATCACAGTGGTGACGACTGCGACCAGTACGGGCTTGATGGCTATCATGATGGCATTGATTGGGGTGCTGTTTGTTTGCTTTAGAGGCGCGATTAAAGTAATCCTTATAAGCTTGGTGCCAATTTTGATTTTTTTGCATCTGGTGATGAATGGGCCTGTATGGAGTCTTTTGGCGAAAGTGAATATTCTGTCATCCTCTACAGGTTGGCAGCGCTATTACTTGATTGATATGGCAATTGAACATTTTAGTGACTGGTGGATGTTTGGCACTCCAAGCACGGCATATTGGGGATGGGGACTCTGGGATATTACAAATGAATATATATGGCAAGGTGCTCAGGGAGGACTGGCGTCGATGTTGCTTTTTGTTGCTCTGCTTGTGGTTGCATTTCGTGCTGTCCATGAGGTTGTCGATAAGTTTGATGAAAAGAATGTAAAGTTTGCAGTTGTTTGGGCATTTGGAGCAACACTGTTTTCATTCACAGTAACCTTCTTCTCCATATCAGCTTATGGGCAAATTTTATTCTCCTTAACTCTGATGCTTGCTTTGATTGCTTCAACCCTTGAAAAGGAGCGGGCCATTGAAAATGAAAAGTAATCAGATCTTACTTGTTAAGGCAAAGGGCGGGATGGGCAACCGAATGCTATGTGCTGTCACAGGAATTGCTTATGGTTTGCTTTCCAGGCGACAGGTGGTGATTGACTGGACTGATCAGGCATACTCAAAGCATGGCGAGAATGTGTTTTTATCTTATTTTAATACGCCTTTAGTTGAGGTGAGTGGCAACCTTCCGAGTGATGGAGGAGTATTTCCAAAGATTTGGCAAGGTCATTTAGACTGGTCTGTTAGTCGCATGGTGCATGCTTATGATCCTGATAAACACAGTAGTTTTCGCATTCATCGCAAATATTCTGCCAACCTCAGGCGTTTGGATTATCCGGAAGATATTATTGTTTTATGGTCATATACGCATCGGATTCAGGATTTACAATCAGCTTTGAGCAAGCAGTTTGAACTTGGGCGGGATGCGAGGGTGGATGATATTCTTCGGCATCTGCTGACTCATTACATGGTACTAAGACCAGAAATTAAAGCGCGTATCGATGCATTTAGAAATGAGAATTTCTCTGGTAATGTAATCGGGGTACATGTGCGACATAGTGATAGGTCCGCAAATGTTGATCGTTATCTGGATAGGGTAAAGAGATTGTGTAAAAACAATGATGATGTCACCATATTTGTAGCTACGGATAATCAGTCGGTACTATCCCGCTTTCAAGCCGGTTTTCCAAAGGTTATTTCAACTGATAAGTGGTATCCGGATAGCGGGGTACCCATGCACCAGAATAGCACATGTCCAAATGCCTTTGAGAATGGCGTGGAGGCCCTTGTCGATATGTATCTGCTCTCATATTGTCATTGGCTGGTATATCCTAAGGGTTCGACATTTTCTTATATCTCTTCAATCCTTTCTTCAGCCCCTAAAGAAAACATCATCGATATGGATGGATATAACTTCCGGGTACATATCGCCCGAATACTTCGGGATATACTTCACTGATGGTAGATCTGAGTATTATTATTGTTAGTTATAACACTCGGGAATTAACCGTCGACTGTCTTCGTTCGTTGTATGCGGAAACCAAAGAAGTTGAATTCGAAGTGATCGTTGTGGATAACAACTCAACCGACAAATCGGAAGAGGCCATTCTTGAAAACTTTCCTCAGGTACATTTGCTGGCGCTGGATGAAAATCTGGGCTTTGCCGGTGGCAATAATTTAGGGGTAAAGGAAGCTCAGGGAAGGCGTCTTCTGCTTCTTAATCCAGATACGATTGTTCTTGATCGAGCTATCGATCATTTATTTGCTTTTGCAGAGGAAAATCCTGATTGCAATATATGGGGAGGCCGTACTGTCTTTGAAGATGGAACTTTAAACCCCGGTTCCTGCTGGGGGAAGCCAACCCCATGGAGCGTTTTTTGTCGTGCAACAGGAATTTCCCGATTGTTTCTTAATGCAAGTTGGTGTGATTCTGAATCCATGGCAACCTGGAAACGCGACAGCATCAGGCATGTAGATATTGTTTCAGGTTGTTTTTTCATGATTGATCGTGATTTGTGGGAGCGTTTGGCTGGATTCGATGCGGCGTTTTTCATGTATGGAGAGGAGGTTGATTTATGTCTTCGCTCCCGCGCTATGGGTGCCAGCCCTATGGTTACTCCAGTGGCAACGATCATTCATTATGGGGGCCGGTCAGATACTATTCGAGAGGATCAAACCGTTCGTCAGTTTCAAGCTAAATCGCGCCTTTATAAAAAACACTGGGGGGGTATAACTTCCTGGTTTATGGTCAGCATGCTGACGGTTTGGAGTTTTCGAAGACTGTTTGTTGGTTATGTGCTCTTCATCGTTCGTTTCGGGAAATGTCAAGATCTGTCTACATGGCGAAATATTTGGCGGAGAAGGCGCGAATGGCAAGGGTAACGTTACCGGGAAAGATGGCTAAAAAATGAATTATTGGAGTTAACAGTGTCTCAAGAAAATATTGTGATAAAAGTTTTTCGTCGCTTCGGAGCGCTGCTTTGGAGAGTGCGCCGAAAATTGGATAAAGAGCTTATTCATCTTCTGTTACCATTGATATCACCGCCAATAAAATCAGATATAGATTTGGTCAGGCTAGGTACAGATTATGGCGGGTGGCATGTTCCAACGTTGCTTATGAAAGCCGATTCGATTTGTTATTGTGTAGGTGTCGGGGCGGATGCATCTTTTGATTTTTGCCTTGTTTCAGAGTTTGGTGCCAGAGTTTTTTCTTTTGATCCAACCCCTCGGGCAATCGAATATATGAAGTCCTCAGAATATAACAGTGAAAAGCTGCATTTTTTTCCTGTGGGTGTATGGGATGAAAATACCGAACTCCGATTCTATTCGCCCGCCAATAAGGAACAGACTTCACATTCTGCATTTGATCTTCATGGCACAAACGACTATTTCACCGCACAATGTAAAAAGCTGTCGACTATCATGTCTGAGCTTGGGCATAGTCATATAGATTTGCTAAAACTCGATATTGAGGGAGCATGGAGAAATGTTATTCAAAATCTTATTGAAGAAAGAATCAAAGTTTCAATTCTGTGCGTGGAACTCGATTCTCCTGTTTCTCTGCTCAGGGTGTTGAAAGTCATTCGCTCGCTAAAAGACTTGGGGTTTCAATTCATACATGTTGAAAAAGATAACTACCTGTTTATTCACAATGCGTTAATCAGCGAATAAACATGGCACCGACTAAAAAGATTATTGCTGTGGCTTCCGGTGGCGGGCATTTCATTCAACTGCTTCGGCTTCGGCCCGCATTTGAAGGGCATCAGGTCAGTTACGTGACCACGATAGATGGATATCAGGAGGCTCTGGGCGGTGCGCGCTGTTTTGTTGTGCGAGATGCTTCCCGTTGGGATAAAATTGGCTTGCTTGTCATGCTGCTGCAACTGCTCACGGTGTTTATTCGGGTTCGGCCTGATGTTGTGATCACTACCGGCGCGGCTCCGGGTGTTTTTGCTGTTCGTCTGGCTAAATTTTTTTGTGCCAGAACGCTTTGGCTCGACAGTATTGCCAATGCCGAAGAGGTATCCATGTCGGGAGAGCTGGCAGGTCCGTATGCCGATCTGTGGCTGACCCAGTGGCCGGAGCTTGAAAGGGCTGATGGTCCGGTTTTTAAGGGGCGTGTGCTTTGATTTTTGTGACTGTCGGAACTCAATTGAGCTTTGATCGTATGATTCAGGCTGTTGATGAATGGGCTGCTACATCCGATGAGGAGGTGGTGGCTCAGATCGGGCCATCCGGGTTGAAGCCCTTACATTTGAAATATCAGCAGTTTTTGACCCCGGATGAATTTACAGCATATATGGACCAGGCGAGAGCCATCATTGCCCATGCCGGTATGGGGTCGATCCTGACGGCATTGCAGCTTCAGAAACCTATTGTTATTTTGCCCAGACAAGCAGCGCTTAACGAACACAGGAATGACCATCAGCTTGCCACGGCTGGCCGCTTCAGGGAAACACGGGGTATTCATGTGGCGATGGATGAAACGGAGCTGCTGGCTGTCCTGCAGAATTTAAATACACTTTCTGCAAGTGATGGTGTCGGGCCTTACGCTTCAGCTGCGCTGATCACGACGATCAGGGATTTTATCGAGGGAAGATCCGTTTGATCTCCATCGTCATTCCGGCCCACAATGAAGCCCGGGTCATTCAATCGACGCTGTCCGGTTTGTTGCCGGGTATTGAGTCCGGGGAGTTTGAAGTCGTTGTGATTTGTAATGCTTGTACTGACAGCACTGCGGATGTGGTTCGCAGGCTTAGTGATCGCATCGCTTGCATTGAGGTGGAGAAACCATCCAAAACCAATGCCCTTAATATCGGAGATTCCAGAGTGCATGGATTTCCCCGTATCTATATGGATGCGGATATTCGCCTGTCTCATACGGATATTTTTGCGCTGGCAGGAATCCTGGCAGAGGGAAAGTTGCTGGCAGTTTCGCCAGGCATGCAGATGGATTTGTCGCACTCCTCATTGTTGGTCAGGGCGTACTATAACATTTGGTCACAACTGCCATATTGTCGTGATGGTATGATAGGCGTTGGCGTTTATGCGCTGTCTGAACAGGGAAGAGGCAGATTCGGGCAATTTCCAGATGTTATTGCTGACGATGGTTATGTGCGACTCCAGTTTTCACCTGAAGAGCGAGGAGCAGTCGATGGCGTATTTTCTATCGTGACCGCGCCCTCTCATGTTTCAGGGCTGATTAAAATCAAGACTCGAAGCAGGCTGGGTGAGTATGAGTTAAGACGGAAATTTCCGGAACTTTTTGGCAATGATGGTAAAAAATATTCGCAAGCGATGTCTGGTGTTCTTCGTGCATGGCAAACATGGCCTGAGGTGCTTGTGTATTTGTGTATCAATCTTATGGCTCGTCTCAGGGCAAAAATCATCTCAGTGTCGAGCGGTTACGCCGTATGGGAACGAGATGAATCAAGCCGCGAGCATAGATGATAGTGTTTAATATGGTATGAAATGCTAAAGATAATGCTCGCTGCGGCAGTAACGCTCTCCTTGTTTTCAGCCAGTGCTTATGCATCAGGTGAAGGCTTTTATTTGGGCGGCTTACAGTTTAAACCGGCCTTTGAGCTTACGGGTATAAATGACTCGAACATAACTTTTGCTGAATCAATGCCTATCTATTCTTATATTACCGTAGCAAAACCTTCACTTGACGTTGTTGCCGGTGGTGAAGTCAATTATATGAACTTGAATTATGCTTTTGAACGAGGGATATACAGAGACAGTAAGGGAGATTCATATTCGGATCATTTAATTAATTTTGGCTCTCATAGGGAGTTTACACACAGGGCAAAACTTGAAACTGCTATGTCATACAAAAAAAGCCATGATGCCAGAGGGACAACATATACAGGGCTTTCTACTGGCTTTACAACCCCGGATTTGTGGAATGAGAATGCTGCTAATTTGAAATTCACCTATGGCGGTGATCATGCGACTGGGCGTATTGTTATGCAAGGCGGATATGCTTTAAGGCGTTATGATAATCACCGAAGCCTTACGCTGGGCCGTGATCTCGATACGTTTGAATTCGGCGCGGCCTTCTACTACCGTTTAGGAGCGAGAACTGCGGCTTTATTCGAGTTGAAAGATAAAGTGCTTGATTACAGATGGGCTCAATCGACGCTGGACAGTAATGAACTTACATTCTTTACGGGGGTAGCATGGAAGCCATCGAGCATAACTTCAGCAACAATAAAGCTTGGTTGGCAACGTAAAAGGTTTAAGGCAAGTTATTATCCCATATCACAATATTTCAGTTGGGATGCATCAGCGGAGTGGGCACCCCTGACGTATTCGGTTTGGAAGCTGAATACTGGTTATGCAGCAAAAGAGATTGATGGCAGTGGAGGTATTTTTATCAAGAGCCAGAATATTGCGTTTACCTGGAAGCACTATTGGCTGGCACGCCTGAGTCATTTGGCTGAATTACAGTATCAGCACGATGCTTTTATCGGATTGTTGAGAAAAGATAAAGATTTGAGCGCTGGTATAAGTATAAACTATAGCTTTAGACCCGGACTCGATATTGTCGCCGCTTACAGTTACTCGGAACGGACATCCAATGTGTTCAATTCAAGCTACAGACAGAATATGACTAAGATTTCGCTTGAGAAACGGCTATGATTTCTGCTAAACAATATATAGGGGTTTCCTTGTGTTGATATTCATCCATGATACTTTGTTACCCGATGGTTGTATGAAAACAATGGGCACGGAGGCCAGATGATTTTATTGCGAACTCTTGCTGTATTGGTTTTGAGTGTGATGCTGTTTTCAGCTGATCGGATAGATGCGGCCGAACAGGAATACCGACTTGCTTCCGGTGATACGATTCTTATACATGTATTTGGTGAAGATGAGCTGAATATGCAGGTTCGTTTGGATGCAACCGGTGTTATTAACTATCCATTTCTGGGTAGGGTGCATGTAGAGGGGGTTTCCGTTTATGAGCTTGAAAGCAGACTGACCCGAGGCTTGCAGGATGGTTATATTAAATCGCCACAGGTTAATGTTTCAATTGTTGAGCACAGACCTTTTTTTATTGAAGGTGAAGTGAAAAAGCCAGGTGGGTATCCCTTTATGCCGGGTTTGACGATTCGAAAGGCTGTGTCACTGGCTGGTGGTTTCACGGAATATGCGACAAGGCAGAGCTTCTATGTGGTTTATGAAAAGCCAGCGGGTCGTTCTTCAGTCAATGTGGGCGTGGATGCACCCATTGGCCCCGGGGATTCGATCACGGTGGGTAAGAGTATTTTTTATATCTCGGGAGAAGTGAATAAGCCCGATGGTTACCCTTGTCGTCCGGGCTTGACGATGCGTGAAGCGATTTCTCTGGCCGGCGGGCTTACAGAACGAGCCTCAGAGCGAAAAATAGACATTATTTCAAAAGATGGGACTGAGCGTGCTGTTGAAGATGATGTGATGAGTACAAAAATTGAGTCAGGTGATTCTATTCGTGTTAAACAGAGCTTTTTCTGAGATTTTTTTATTGATAAAGGTAAGGAGTGATCATTGCAACTGAATGCTGAGCAAAGTCAATTGAGCCCGATGTATTTCCTGCAACTCATGCGTGGAAGAATTTGGCACATAATTACGCTGGCTTTGGCAGTCGCAATATTGTCTACCGTTGTGGTCTTTTCAATGAAGCCGGTGTATGAATCTACGGCGGTATTGTTGCTTGAGCCTGAGCAGGCTCAAAACATCTCTCTGGCCGATTTGTTTTATGTTGATTCACGCGGGTCGGCATATGTAAATACGCAGAAAGAAATCATCAGATCGCGGAAAATTCTCAATGCTCTGGTTGAAGAGCTTCAGATTGAGCAAGAAGCCAACACGGAGCTTACCGATAAATATGGGGATACATCGTGGATTGATGCTCTGTTCAATCGCGTGGATCAGGACAAAGGTATTCAACTTGAGTCGAAACAAGCGTTAATTGATGCGGTGAGAAGTAATCTTACTATTTATGAAGTGCCTCAATCCAAGCTTATTGAACTGTCAGTGCGATGGAGCACGGCTGAGATGTCTGCGATTCTCACCAATACTCTCGCTCGCATGTATATTCAGGAGACACTGGATGCCCGTATGGAAATGGCCCGCCAAGCCTCATCATGGATGCGGGAGCGAACAACTTCGCTTAAAGAAAAACTTACTGTGGCAGAAAATAAGCTCCAGTCATTTATCGAAGCGGAAGGGCTGGTAAATCTCGATCAGGGTGTAAATGCTCTAACATCACAGGAATTAACCGAGCAGACCAACAGGGCAATGGCTGCTAAGGCAAAAGTAAATGAATTGAGCCAGCGCTATGGCGCGAAACATCCCAAGCTGATTGCTGCTAAAACCGAGCTGGCGCAAGCTGAACGTGAGATGCAGTCGGGAAAAAATGCCATTCGTTCGCTGGGACGCACGGATATAAAACTCAAAGAATTACAGCATGAAGTCACATCTACCAGAGAGCTTTACGAAACATATCTGAGCCGGGTAAAAGAAACGGAAGAATCCGGCACATTACGAACTGCAACCGCACGTATCATTGATGAAGCTATTGCTCCAACGAATCCGATTAAACCGAAAAAGAAATTGATCGTGATTGTGTCATTCGTTTTGACACTTGTCTTTGGTGTCGGGTTGGTCTTTTTGCAAGAGATGCTTGATTCTACAATTCGATCAGTTGAACAAGTTGAGTCTAAACTGGGCTTGCCTTTACTGGGACTATTACCTCAGGTGAAATTTAAGAACAAGGATATCACCAGAGAAGAAGTGTTGAAAAATTTAGTAAGTGGAGATAATCCTTTTTTCAGTGAAGCTATCAGGACGATTCGGACGGGAATCATGCTCTCGGCTATTGATAATCCGCATAAAGTTATTTTGGTGACATCCTCGTTGCCAGGCGAAGGGAAATCTACGGTTGCGGCTAATCTGGCTATTGCAATGGGGAAAATGGAAAAAGTATTGCTCATCGATGCGGATATGCGAAGGCCTGTGATTAAGAAGCAAATTGGTCTCGATTTGACTGATGACGGACTCTCCGAACTGGTTGCTGGCACGGCGGAACATCATAGCGTAATCCAGCACAATGAAGAATTTGGCATTGATATCATCCATGCAGGGACGATTCCTCCTAATCCACTCGAATTACTTTCATCGAAACGTTTTGCAACGGTTCTGGATTCCTTCAAGGAGGAATATGATCGAATTATCATTGATTCAACGCCAGTACAGTATGTCAGTGATGCACTGGTACTTTCTCAATATGTATCCGGTGTTGTTTATGTCATTCATTCGGATTCGACATCAGAGCACATGGCAATTCGTTGTTTGAAACGATTGAATGAAGTTAATGTGCCGATTATCGGAGTTGTGCTCAATATGGTGGATATGAAAAATTCTACCAAGCATGGCTATGGTGGATACTATGAGAGGTATGGCTATGGCCCTACCTATGAAGAGAATGGGTAAAGCTGTTGCAAAGCCGGGCATGAAGCGAGTTTCTATTGCTATCTCTACCTTGCTATTAACGACAGCCTTTGCTCAATGGATAAATCACTGGTGTGGTCAGGTGTTTGCTACAGGAGAGGATGCGTATGCAACCGGGAATATGTGGCAACAGCCGAAAAGTAAACAGCTATGTATTTGTAATTGCCTGAAGTTGATTTGATGGCTGATACACACATTAAACCCGGCTTCGCCTCTCATCGATTGGGGATTATAGCTCTCATTGCGCTCATGATATTCGCTGTGTTTTATGCCGGAACATGGGGTGTGGCCTCGGTCGGGCATGCTTTTACAATGTGGCATTTTGAAAGTTGGCTAAAATCGACAAATACGCCTGAAGTCAGAACCTGGAAGCTGGCTCATGAAGCACTTCGCTGGTCAATCAAGCTGGATGAGAACAATGCCGATTATCGAAATGATATGGGGCGATTTTATGAGTATACAGCCATCCATATGATTGAGCATGAAAGTCAGGAAAAGCCTTTGTTGGAAATATCACGCTCTTATTTTCATGATGCCGTTCGGTTGCGCCCCTCCTGGGGCTTGGCTTGGGCAAACCTGGCTTTAATTGAGCATCGAATGGGAATCCATGACGAGTCTTTCTATCAGTCCATGCTGCGTGCTATTGAGTTTGGAGCCAGCGTGCCTGCTGTCCAATTAACTATTACTGAGCTTGCTGTTGCAAACTGGCGACAAATGACTGTGCCGATGCGAAAAAAAGTATTGCTGGTCATCCGGGTGGGTCTGAAAAGTCCATGGAAAGGCGATTTTGTTAAAATCATTGTCCACTATGGGATGGCACCCTATTTTTGTCTGGTTTTACCTTCTCCTGAGCGGGACCGGCTCTGTAATAGTTAAATGGTCACCTGTTTATGTAAGGATGAGGTGCTGAGGCAGTTATAATGGCAAGGCCCATTAAAAGAATAAACATTGCGGCATTGGCCGGGATTTGCAGATTAAAATCAACGCTGGAGTGGATCAGAATGGATAGGATGCCCATCATGCATGCAAAGGCCATGCCTAACAGTAATGGAGAATGTCTCTTAGACATGGCCTGAAAAGCTGCGAGCAGACTGTAAAGCACCGCAGTTGCCAGAAGTAAAAAACCAATCAGTCCTGACTCACTTGAAAATTCAAGATAGTCATTGTGTGCATGGTAATAATTATCCCAAATATCCTGCTGTCGATAATTGGAGAATGCCGTAAAATAGTTACCGCTTCCAATGCCGGTAAGTGGTTGATCCTTTATCATAGTAAGTGTATCACGTATCACTTCATCACGGTGCTCTTCAATAAAGCTTGTGCTCTCGATGCGTTGAACAACTTTGTCAATACCGACCCATGAGCCTATTAACAGTATATCAAGTACAATGATGCTACTCAGGAAAATGCTCGTTGAGCGTGTCGCATGGCGTGCCGTAATCAAAAATATGATACCTGTAGTTAAGATGCTTATAAAAAAAGCTGTATTGCCCATTCGTGATTTTGTCAAAATAAGACCAATACATATCATGATCAGCGTCAGGCGAATAAATGCCTTGGGGCTGAGTATGGTGTTGATTAAATGCCGAATTCGCTCACGCCAGCCTAGGGATTGATTGTCACTGAGGTTTGAAATCAACAATCCGATTCCTATGGCAAGTACCATTTCAAGGTAACCGGCAAGATGATTTCTATTGATGAATGTGCCCGTTGCCATGCCTAAGTACGCTTCTTTCTCAAGAAAGAAAGTGTATTCAACGCCGGATAATACCATGTAAGAACCATAAGTGGCCTGAAACAGACCCGAGACAAGAATTGTATAAGCAAGCCAGCGAATTTTCATGTGACTATCGATTAGAATAAACATCAGAAACAGAAAAGTTACTAAAGCCAGACTTTTGAGAAGTGACTTGGCAGTTGTATCAGGGTCAATAGAGATCGTAGAAAATGTATTTCCAGACACGGTTGCGATAGAGGCGGCGTAGGGGGAGACGAATTCGAGCCATGAGATAGGCAAAGGAATCAGCTGTACTGCTGTCCAGACGAGGAAACCCACAAACAATAGAAGTAGAGGTTTGGCGTTTTTCAACAGTAGACCAGTTAGCAGGGGAATGTTTCTTTGAAATGAAAGTATCATGATGCTTATGGCAATCACGAATATCCAAATCTCCATCAGTGACCAGGCCCACGCTCGATTGCTGCCAAAAGGTATAGGTATCCAGCAGATCAGTCCCAAATAAAGCATGGTTAAATAGGGATGTGTCATCGTTTTATGGTCGAACATGGCTCACCGCAGACGTTGATTGCAGGAAAAAAACAGTTTTCAGCAACTTGCTGCTCGAAAAACTTTTTATGAAGGGCTCGCGCCGCCACCAGGGCTTGTTGTGGTGGTAATTACACTCTTAACGTTGATGCTTTGTTGTGGTCCCGCTAGCGTAGCATTAAGGCCTGCAGTAGGATCAGTATATGTAAAATCAGGATTGATGATCAGTGCGGCTGCGAGTGTTCTCTGGAAGTTTCCCCCTGCAGCAATGATGGCATCGACAGCTTCATCTAAAGCCATTCCACACGTTTCAGTGAGCAGTGCTTCAAGAATATCCAACTCAGGCATCTGCATATTCAGAGATTGCTCGATGTTGATGCAACTCTTTTCAACGGGAGGGCTTATAGCTCCAGCAGCAAATCCGTTAATAATGAATCCGTTAAAAATGAAACCAAAAACCGCCATGATGAATAGGACTGTTTTCATACGTACTCCTCGCATGAGCTTCTCTACGCAAGAGAAGAACTCAAAGTTAATATACTCCAAAGAGGTATTTTCTTCAATAGAAAATCTATATTTCATATTTACTTGATAGGTGATGGTTTACCGAAGTAGAAACCCTGCATGGCTTTTATACCAAGCGCTTCGAAATTTTGAACATCATCTGCTGTTTCGATATGTTCAATAATAACACCCATATCGAGGCTGTTCGCAATATCAATAATGGTTTGCAAAAAGGAGCGCCTTTCGTTGTTTTCGGTAATGTCTTTGACATAACTGCTATCGAGTTTGACGTAATCGGCTTTGAGTTGTCGTAAGGTTTGGAAGAATTCGGGGCGGGTACCATAATGCTCAATTACAATGCGTCCGTGATACTGATGTGCAAGATCAATCAGATATCCGGTGTTCTCGATGTTTTGCATTGCTGCGTATTCCGTGATCTCAAATAGAAGCATTGCTGAGGCTTGCTGATGAGCCTTCATCTGCTGCTGGAGCCAGAGCGTGAAATTGCTCTCTCTGATGCTTCCTGCTGAGATATTGACTGCCATGGGGGTTGCAGAAGTTCCAAGTTGTTCGATGATGTTGATAACGTGACTGATCACATATTTGTCCAGCTCGATATGAAGCCCCATGCGTTCTGCTATGGCGGCAAATGTTGCAGAAGACATATTGGTGCCGAATGTGTCTCTAATTCGCATAAGTACTTCACTATAGATGAGTCTGCTTTCCGGAGTCATTATCGGTTGTGACCACAGTTCGATTTGTTCATGCTCAAGCAGCTCACGAGTCAATTTTTCCCAGTCGAGTTGCTCTATGGCAATGTTGCCAGATGGAAGAATGTGGAAGTTGGGAATGCCTTGATACTGAGCTGAAGTCACGGCAACGTCTGCATCTTTGATGGCTTCTTCAACGTTGCTTTGTTCGTTGAATGGTGCAATGCCGATGCTGATGCTCGTCGGCTTTAGGTTCAATAAGGCTAATTTAGCAGAGAGTGATTCGGCGAATAAAGTGACAGTATCGCTGGTGGCTAAGGGAAAAATCATGGCGAAATCGACACCTGAAATTCTTGCGGCATTGGCCGACGGCAGCTTCACGCAGCTCTCTTTTAACAGTTTGGCAATTTCTCCAAGCAGCTTGTCACCGGCAAGGTGACCATGCTGCTTATTATAATTATCAAAGTGATGTAATCTGATCATGGCGATATAACCGCTGCCTGCCTGCTCAACGTTCCGGATGGCTGACTCCAGCGCGCTTGAGAATCTGTTGCTATTAAGCAGGCCTGTGAGTTCATCGTAATCCGTTTGTTTATGGATGCGTTCAGCGCGTCGGGTCAACTCTGTTGTTATCGATTCCATCTTTGATGACATCTTGTTCATCGCCAGTACAACGCGATTCAGTTCTCGTGTTTTGGGTATCTCCCGGACAATGGGAAACTCCCGATTACAAATATCAAGAGCCTGTTGCTCAACGGCGCTGAGTGGCTTGAGAATTTCTCTAAGCAGCAGGAAGGACAGTATTAAGGTGAGGATGAAGACCATTAGTGACCACCAGATTACTTCTTTGCTTGCATCCCATAGTTTTTTGTAAGCAAAGCCGGGGTGAGCAGAGAGGGTTAATTTTCCGGCCTGAATCCATCCCGTGGTAATAACTGATTCTGCTTCCGTCGTTGGAAGCCTCAGTGAACGGGTGAACCACTCCGGGACATTTTCAACTCGGCTGGTATTTTCGCGAGCAATCAGGATGGATCCTGACATTGTCTTAAGCGTCAGTGATTTATAGTAACCGCTGTCGAATACGGCATTCACCATCGTATCCATGGCGGCGATATCTTTGTTTTTCATGTATGGCACGAGTGAAAGCCCAAGAGAATCTGCCGTGTTTTGTGTCTGGGCGGCCAGTTGTAATGTCAGGTAGGAGCGAGTGTTTTCGATGCTGATATAGAGCGTGCCCCCGGCCATCAGTAGTGAGGTGAGTAAAATTAAAGTGTAGAGTTGTTTCGAAAAGGTCATGTTTTCATCCTATTCAGTGATTGTTTTAGCTGTATGGCTATATCCAAGCTCTCTTTCCTGTTTCATGCGAACTTTCAGATCGCGCCAGAGCTTAATACGATTTGAGCCGCCCTCGATCATGCGGCCCTGACCTTTTTCTTTGGACATCCACAAACTTCCACCATTAAAGCTATAGATTGGAAGCAGGTCGTCTCGCAGCGATGCAGGTAAAATGCCGGGGACGAGATTGTCGAGAATCAGAGGTTCACTGGTGGGGGTCTCGTAATAAGCCAGTACCATGTGCGCCTGATTGAGTTTAAGTGCTTTGACGTAAGTGATACGCATGCGTTCATCGGGCACGTCCAGTTCTAAAAGTGTAAAATATTTTGCAATGGAAAAATCTTCGCAATCGCCTCCGTTGGTCGAAAGAAATTCCACCGGAGTTGCCCAATAATCGGTTTGGCCCCAGTGCGCGTCATCTGAAATAAAACGAAGCTGGTTGAAGAATGTGTTGACGGTATTGATCGATTGCCATTCGCTATGGCCACTGTTCTCCTCAATAAGCGTTTGCCATTGAATCACGCGCTCTTTCGCATCATCGCCAAATTTCGAAGCAATAAAAGCGAGGAATTGTGGGGTGAAACCAACATTTCCGGCCATGCCAATTGAAATCGCCATAAAACAAAAAAACAGCCAATGAAATCGGGCAGCTCCTTTCGTCAGGGTAGGGGGCATATCAGGTAATCTCGTTTTGGCAATGAGACCTCCGGGTATTGTTTTTCTCGCCCCATTGAATCTAGACATCATGCCCTTCAAGGGGAAGTCATCAAGTCACACTGCCATACACAATAAGTGAGATAAGAAACATTGACCGCTTTTGATATTCAGCATCATTGCTCGGTAGCGATCATTTTGTGCAGCTTTTTTTTGTAAGTATTGCCTTTGTTTGCTATGATGCCGTCATTCTTAAAAGGGGAGGGTTCTATGCCTATCACATTAAACAGTATTGCTAAACAGGGAAGTAATGGATCGGCAATGATGCCGATTATTCAAGGCGTTGGCAGAGCTGCAATTGAAATCTCCGCTTTGCTGCGCGGGGCTGTATTTCATGGTGCTCTGGGTGCGGCCGGTGCTGAAAATGTACAGGGTGAGCAACAGCAGAAGCTGGATATTTTGTCTGATGAAATCTTTCTCGATGAAATGCGCGCTACCGGCTTTGTTTGTGCCGTGGGCTCAGAAGAGCAGGAAGAATTGTTGGTGATCGAAGAGTATTCACATGCTAACTATGTAGTGCTGGTAGACCCGCTGGACGGATCTTCCAATCTGGATATCGATGGCCCTGTCGGAACTATCTTTTCTGTGGTTAAACGTAAAACCTGCATTACTGATCAACCACATGTTTCAGATACTTTACAGTCCGGTCAGGAAGTCATTGCAGCCGGTTATGTCTTATACGGCCCATCAACGATGCTGGTGTGTTCGGTTGGTGAAGGTGTTCATGGTTATTCATTCAATCCGGCTTCAGCGCGTTTTGAATTAAGCCATCCGGATATGCGGATTCCCGCCAGCGGTGGTTATTATTCCGTCAATGAATCCAATTCGGAAGACTGGTTGGATCAGATGGGAGACAAGCTCGATGGCATGAAGAAAGAAAGTAAGCTTGGTATGCGCTATGTTGGCTCCATGGTGGCTGATATGCATCGTACGTTGTTAAAAGGCGGTATTTTCCTGTATCCGGCCGATAGTAAGAATACGACGGGTAAATTGCGTTTGCTGTACGAAGCCATTCCTATGGGCTTTTTGATGGAGCAGGCAGGTGGTAAGGCGATGAGCAAGGATATCGCTGTACTGGATATCAACCCGGAAGCTTTGCATCAGCGCGTTCCTGTTTACCTCGGTTCTGTTGCCTATGTTGATTTGCTGTTGAAATAATTGCTGCTTTGACAGATCGCTCAACATTTACTCAGGTGTATTTAAAGGAAATCGGCGTTCATACGCCGATTTCCTGTTTTGATGCCGGGCAAACCGAACAGGGCAATAGTATGCAGCAATCAATCAGTAAGCAGGACGAAAGTCATATCAGGTTTCCTGAACCATCCAATACCAGCACGCTGAGTAAATTAGAAAGAGATGTTTCTGCTTGTACCCGATGTGTGTTGTCTCAGGGGCGAACTCAAACTGTTTTCGGTGTTGGTAAACCCGATGCAGAGTTGTTGTTGATCGGAGAGGCTCCTGTTCTGCATGAAGATGAGCAGGGTAAACCATTTGTAGGCACAGTCGGAAATCTTCTGGATCGAATGTTGCAGGCTATAGAGCTTGAGCGCTCCCAAATTTACGTCATGAATATAGTCAAATGCAGACCTCCGAACAATCGCGATCCGTTAGCAGAAGAAGTTGAAGCCTGCGCACACTGGTTTGACCAGCAGGTACGTCTGATTGCTCCAAAAGTGATTTGTTTGCTCGGCCGTGTGGCGGCTCAAGCCGTGCTGAAGACAGATGCTCCGCTGGGGCAGTTACGTGAACAATGGCATGATTATCACGGGATCCCGGTTTATGTCGTATACCATCCGGCTTTTCTGCTTCGATCACCCGGCCAGAAACAAAAGGCATGGTCAGATTTGCAGGCGCTTAAATTACGTTTGCTGGCAGTAAGAAAATAGTTCGAGGGTGGGCTCTTTACTCTGGTGCGGCCTCGTGTATGCGAACACGGGTAATACGCTCGTGCTGAATTTGAAGAATCTCAACGCGCAAATCATCCATTGGAATCGATAATTTAAATTCAGGCTGAAAGCCGAGTGTATGGACAATCAAACCACCAATGGTGGTGGCTTTATCTTCCGGCATATCGGACCCAAGCAGTTGGTTGAGATCATGAAGATTAGCTGTGCCACTGACGATGATAGAGCCATCGGCTTGTTTCCATGTCTCACTGTTTTCAGGAGCATCATGCTCATCGACAATTTCACCAACAATATCTTCCAGGATATCTTCAAGCGTGATCAATCCCTCCAGATCACCAAACTCATCGACGACGATAGCCATGTGCTGACGGCTTTTTTGGAAATCGAACAACTGAGATAGTGCATTTCGATTGGCAGGCACATAAGAAGGTCGTTGCGATTGCAGCATTTGCCCCAGAGGTTGATCTGAATCGTCCATACTGATCAGGTCGCGGATGTGTAATACGCCCAGAATATCATCCTGATCATGCTGGTAAACGGGGTAACGGGAATGCGGTTTTTGCAGGGATTCCTGCTTGGCGAGCGTCACACTTTGCATGGCATCAAGCATCACCATGTTTTTTCTGTGTGTCATCAACGATTTAACAGGCACTTCATGTAATCGAAGGCTGTTAGCCAGCATTTGCTCACGGGCGCTGTCCAGTCCACCTGTTTCGGCACTGAGTCCGACCATCGTGGCCAGTTCCTGATGTGTAAATGATTTTTCCTGATGCGGAGCAATTTTGAGTAGTTTTTTTATTATGCCGATGAATCCCAGAACGAGTATGATAATAGGATTCAGGATGCGAATAATCCATTGCAGGGGACGAGCGATTTTGCAGGCGATGGGTTCGGCATAAGCTACAGCAATGGTTTTAGGCAGGACTTCGGAAAATACGACAACTACAATTGTCATGAATAGCGTGGCATAGACAATGCCTGCTTCGCCAAAAGCGAGTAAAAAAATGACACTGGTGATGCTGGAAGCAGCAAAATTAACCAGATTATTACCCAGAAGAATAGCGGTCAAAAGTGTTTCAGGTGTTTGCAGCAGGGTTTCTGCATGGTGTGCACCTTCATTGCCTTCATTTTTCAGAATACGCAGGCGTGTTTTACGGGCACGTGTCAGTGCGGTTTCAGAACCGGAGAAAAATGCCGAAAGCAGCAGTAATATAAGCAATAATATTACTGCGAGGGGCATTGGAATGAATGCTTCGTTCATGTGTTGTTAAGCTCGCTTTATTGCATCCAGGAATGAATGAGTCTTACTCCAAAATATGCCAGAAGTAGCAAAATATAAGATGCGACAATGATTTTGCTGCCAAGTGTACCGTGCCAAACTGCTTTCTTGTGCTGCCAGGCTACCCAGGCAAGGAGAAAGAAGGTGAAGAATGATAATAGAGCTTTGTGGTTCAAAATCGCAAAGGCGGAAAAGTCCACCCATTGCCAGATCAGACCACTGAGGATGCTGATGCCAATGAGAATAACAGACCAGAGCAAAAGAGTGAAAATTAATGCTTCCAGTTCAAACAGCGAAGGCATGGCCTGCATCATCGGATGCATGCGCTTGCGTTTTAAAGCCTGATCAAGGATCAGATGCATGATGGCGTAAAAAGTTGCCATGGTAAGCACGGCATAGGCAAGCATGGAAATAAGCAGGTGTCCGGTTTCGAGGAAAGACGTCGTGGTGATGCCCTGACCCATGCCATCATCAGGGATCCAGGGCATAAGCAACAAGGGAATAGCAATGACAGGAAGCAGGAAAAGCCCGAGTCCCTGAATGCCATGACGAATCAGTCCGACCAGAAACATGATTTGTACCAGTAAAGTGGCTGTTGCGGCGGATTCTGCAATGGAAAAATGAATGCCGGTCTCGGTGACTGGACTCAGCATAAAAACGCCGAGTGTATTTAATAATGTGGCCAGCGTTTGAATAGCAATCAGCCAATTGGTAGTGCTTTGATGTGCGTGGTGTTTGCCATGATAGATCTGGCGCCAGACTAAAGTCGCTCCAGCCAGACAGAGTATGCCGGAAAGCAGGAAAATCATCATCGAATTCATGGGTTGATTTCTATCCCAAGCACCGTCGATGTGCAATGCAAATTGATGCTGAATGTTACATGTGCCTATTAAAACAGTGGACAGTATTGACCGGTAAGTTTGAATCGACACACTTGGGATATGAAAACAATCGTGTTATTACTCGCTGCCGGGAGCGGTAAACGTTTCGGCAGCGATATTCCCAAGCAATATCTGGATGTGGCGGGTGAGGCATTGATTCTGCACACACTGCGCAGCCTGTCGGTCGAGCCCAGAATACAAGCGGTATTACCGGTACTGGCTCCGCATGATGAGCGATTTCGCGACATCGTGGCCGGACAAGTATTTCCTTTTGAGTTGATAGCGCCGATTACCGGTGGCAAGGAGCGGTCAGAATCCATGATGCGTGGATTGCAAGCTGTGCCGGAATCATTTGAACTTGTGGCGGTACATGATGCAGCCCGGGCGACACCTTCAGCCGCATTGCTCAAAGACGTGCTGGATCAGGCGGAAGCTCACGGGGCTGCAGTGCCGGGACTGGCTGTGGTCGATACTATTAAACAAGTGGCGGACAACGGGCAGGTTGTAAGCACGTTGAATCGGGGAACGTTGCGTGCCGTGCAAACGCCGCAGGTTGCCAGACGAGATTGGTTTATCGAGGCGGTCAGGCGAGAGGCCGATCGTTTGGCAGAACACACCGATGATGCTTCGTTGCTGGAGGCGGCAGGTTTTCCGGTCATGATCAGTCAGGGTGATGTCAATAATCGTAAGATTACCACGCAGCATGATATGCACTGGCTGGAGCAACGATTAACAGGTCAACGTGAGGATGAATCCATGGGCATGAATTTACGAATCGGGCAGGGCTTTGATGTCCATGCTTTTGCCAGAGACAGAGCTTTGATGCTCGGGGGAGTACGGATTCCTTCGGAGCTCGGGCTGGCCGGACATTCTGATGCGGATGTATTGATTCACGCCATCTGCGATGCCTTGTTGGGGGCGGCAGCTATGGGCGATATCGGTCATCATTTTCCCGATAATGATCCGGCTTACAAAGGTATTGCCAGCGGCAAATTGCTTGTCGCAGTGATGCGGGATGTTCACGCTGCCGGTTGGCATATTGTCAACGTGGATGCGACGGTGATTGCTCAGAAACCAAAGCTGGCTCCGTATATTCAATCGATGCGCCAATCACTGGCTGATTTGATGGGTGTGTCGTTTGAGCGCATCAATATCAA
This sequence comes from Zetaproteobacteria bacterium CG_4_9_14_3_um_filter_49_83, assembly GCA_002791545.1. Classification (GTDB taxonomy): domain Bacteria; phylum Pseudomonadota; class Zetaproteobacteria; order Mariprofundales; family Mariprofundaceae; genus CG1-02-49-23. Next base: position 7,858 of record PFXG01000033.1, on the reverse strand, counting down.
AGCCACGACAACAGAAAAGCTCGGCTTTACAGGTCGGGAAGAAGGTATGGCGGCTCAGGCAAGCGTACTGCTGACGGCGTGATGATACTTCCATGACTTTTGATCAGGGTTGACTCTTTTTTTGCGTTGTTACAACAAGGTGAGCTGCATGTTCAGGAACCGCCTCAAGGACCAGTAAAAAGTCTCGCTGCCCTTGTGCCCGAATCGGCGTCGTGTCGACGGGGGGCGAAATAAACGGTGTACGTTGTATTGTTAGCATGGCCGGAGGCTCAGTCATAGCCAGCGTCAGATCTACAGGCAGTGGATTGGCCCCCGATTCATCGGTGTAACCCACACGTAATGTCGGTGGTGGCATACGAATGGGTAACATGTTTTTCAGCGTGCCGCTGATCACCAGTACTTTGCTGCCGTCTAAACGCTCGATCCACTCGATATGCATGGATGCGTGTTTTATTTCCCACAAGCCATCTGTCTGCACATCCCTCATCGTAGAGCCTGTCCATTGATGCCATAGCTGCTGCGCTTCAATTTCAGCAGCTCTTACCCATGCATGCTGTCGCCATAACGACTGATTATTCCAGATGCCGACGGCTCCGATAAGTAGCAGTACGAATATCGCCCATGGCCAAATTCTGGCTTTTTTGCGCAGCGGTAAAATTTCAGGTAATTCCGGCTCGACACTGGTTGCGGGGATAATGGGGGGAGGAGGGCTTGTCTTTGCTTTTGCTTCCACCTTTTCTTTTGGGGTGGGAAGGGTGGCATTTTTTTTTGGGGTGATAACTTTTTTTGGCGGGGAGACTGTAGCGTCCACTTGTTCCGGCTTGCGGTCAAATGGCAGGCTTTGATTGGCATGAGGCCGCTGGGGGGCATCGTTCTTTTTGGCGGAACTATCCTGATCGGACAAATCAAATTCTGTACCGCAATGGTGACACACCAGAACAGCATTTCGAATAACCGCACTAAAGCGATATCTAGCGGCACATGTTGGGCAAGTGACGATCATCGCATGCATGCTGAAGCTTACGTTAACTTTTGTCAGTAGTTCGTTTTTTTGATTTGACTGCAGCGTCAGCCGATTGTGTATCAAACACTGGCAGTTCATGATGATGTCGTTAATGTTGGGCCATGTCGGCACCCAATACATTAATTTCTACGCAACAGGTGATGTTGCGCTATCAGACCGGAAAGGTGGCACTTTCCGGCATCACACTCGATATTCATCAGGGTTCGTTTGTTTACCTGACTGGCGAAAGTGGTGCCGGAAAATCGTCGCTGTTACGTATGATTTATGGTGGTTTGCGACCTTCCTCTGGTCATATGCGGGTGCTTGGCACAGAAATTCGTGAAGCTAAAGAATCGCAGGTGCGGGATATCCGTCGGCGTACCGGCATTATTTTCCAGAATCACCGCTTGCTGTTTTCCAGAACTGTTTTTGAAAATGTGGCCCTGCCCTTGCGCGTGCAGGGCTGGAAAGATGACCGACTTGTGGCGCGCGTACGTAAGGTGCTTGAATTTGTGCGTATGGATGACCGACTCTGGTCATATCCGGAAGCCCTATCCGGTGGAGAGCAACAGCGTATTGCCATTGCCCGTGCCATGGTAACAACACCACCGCTGATTCTGGCTGATGAGCCGACGGGGAATCTGGATGAAGATACGGCCAGACATATTCTCGATTTGCTGACCGGGCTGAATAAGCTTGGTAGTACAGTTATTATGGCAACCCATGATTTACATCTGCTTACATCACATCCGGGCCGTGTTGTGCAATTGCATGCCGGGCAATTGGTGGGCGATACGCATAGCAGCCACGTGCACAGCGGGGGTGCCCATGAATAGCATACCCGAGGGTGTTAAAGTATCTTTACCCGGTGGTTGGAGTATGCCGCCATTCGGTGTGCATCAATATCTGGCGATGATTATTGTAGCTGTCGCGCTGTGGATTCTGGGGTCATTCTGGCTGGGGATGCAGGCTGCAAACCAATGGGTAGGTTCGTGGCAGAATCAGATGAGTTTGCATGTCTATATTCCACAAACCGATGCAGTTGATTCGCAGCGACTTAAAGCGATAGCAGAAGAACTCAAAGCCTTGCCTGAAGTTCTGGATGTGCAGCAAATTGAACTGCCGCATATGCGGCAATGGTTGCAGCAATGGATGGGTAATTCATTGGCGGATGTTTCCGAGTTGGTGGAAGCCTTGCCTGTTACATTTAATGTGACGCTCCATGGTGCAGGGGGTGATTTTACTGTCGATGATATTCGGGATGTGGCATCACGTTTTGGCGGTTCACTGAATGAGGAAGAGATTCAGCTGTTAAAGGTGAATGATGTTCTCGATCAGGTCAGGGTAATGGCGTGGTTTGTGACCATGATGTTGTCTCTGGCCATGGCGCTGATTATTTCCAATACCTTGCGTATGATTTTGCTGGCACGAGCCGATGAAGTGCATTTGATGCGCTTACTCGGGGCGAAAGAGTGGTTTGTCCGTATGCCCTTTATTCTTGAAGGGCTGGCATTGGGGGCAGCTTCTGGCGTTTTAGCCTGGCTTCTGCTGTGGCCGCTGGACTGGATTGCTGCCAGTTGGCTGGAGGCGGGCGCTATTGATTTAAATCTTTGGATATTGTTGATTTCACTGCTGCCCGGTGGTGCTTTTATGGGGCTTGCAGGTGCAGTGATTGCAACGGCGCGTCTGGATTCACCGGACAGCTCGGAGTCCACATAAATTGGCATATATAAACGGGCTTATGTCGTTTTCGGTGTCCCCGGCAAAATATTCGCTGGTATAAGTGTATTCAGTTCTTACTGTTAGTAGGGTAGATGCTACGTGATAAAGTGGATGTTTTTTTGTCATTCTGAGGCAGGGTAACTGTTTAGGTATGGTTCGGCTTCAGGTGGATTTTCATCTAACCCAGCAACGTTCAAGGGGGCAATATGAGTGATCAGGCAGATGTTGATTATGGTCCGTTAACAGAATTGATTGGCAAATGGGAAGGCGATAAAGGTTTGGATATTGCGCCTGACCCCGATGGTGTTGAACAAAACCCATATTACGAAACAATTACTTTTGCCGCTGCCGGGGCAGTTGAAAATGCTGAATCACAAACGCTGGTTGCTGTTCATTATCGCCAGATTGTCAGTCGAAAGTCTGATCACCGGGTGTTTCATGATCAAACCGGTTATTGGATGTGGGATGCACAATCGCATGTCATGATGCATTCGTTAACTATCCCTCGAGCGGTCGGTTTGCTTGCCGGAGGTAAGCATTCGGGTGAAAGAAACAGTGATGGGAGTTTTATTTTCGACGTTGTAGCTGGTATCAATAATAAAGACTGGCAAATCGTGCAGTCGGCATTCATGCGGGATCATGCCCGGACGATTGCGTTTCAAATGCACATTGTTGTTGGTAAAGGTGAACTTTCATATTCACAGAAAACAACGGTCGATATTTACGGTAAAATTTTTGAACACACCGATGAAAATAAATTAAAAGCAGTGTAGTCGGGTGATTTAACAAAGCGATGAAAATCATCAAAGATTTCTTCCGGCAAGAATCTGCAAGTGGCCTGCTATTAATTGCTGCGACCATTCTGGCGTTGCTGTTGAGCAACTCCTTGCTTTCATCTGTGTATCAGTCGATTTTGCATCTTCCGGTTGAAATTCGCGTTGGTTCATTGCATCTGGATAAGTCACTGTATCACTGGGTTAACGATGGCCTGATGGCGGTGTTCTTTTTGCTGATCGGGCTGGAAGTGAAAATGGAAATGCTGGAGGGGCATTTATCCTCCATGCGCCAAATCGCCCTGCCGGGAATTGCTGCGCTTGGCGGTATGCTGGTTCCAGCTGCCATTTACCTGCTTTTTAATGCTGGCCATCCCATCGCCGTCAATGGCTGGGCGATACCTACAGCCACAGATATTGCTTTTGCCTTAGCCATTCTTTCGCTGTTAGGCAGTCGTGTCCCCGCTTCGATCAAGGTATTTCTGATGGCTTTGGCGATCATGGACGATCTGGGGGCAATTGTGATTATTGCCTTGTTTTACACCACGGAACTTTCAACGCTGTCCATTTCTGTCGCCGGGGTGTCCTTGCTTGCGCTGATTCTGCTGAACGTGTTCGGTGTTGCCAAGAAAGCCGCCTATTTCATTATCGGTATGATCCTCTGGGTCAGTGTTCTCAAGTCCGGTGTGCATGCGACGCTGGCCGGGGTGGCGCTGGCCTTTACCATCCCTTTGTATGCGCAGGATGAAGATGGAAAGGCATTTTCGCCGCTCAAAGAAATCGCGCACGGGCTGCATTTCTGGGTTGCGTACTTTATTTTACCTATGTTTGCTTTTGTGAATGCCGGAGTGAACGTGACGCAGATCTCTTTTGGCCAGATGTTTACCTCAGTGCCGCTGGGGATTGTGCTCGGATTGTTCATCGGAAAGCAACTTGGCGTGTTCGGCTTCAGCTGGGTTGCTATCAAACTGAAGCTGGCTGCACGACCGGAAGGTAGTAGCTGGCGACAATTATACGGCGTATCTGTGTTAACCGGCATTGGATTCACCATGAGTCTGTTTATTGTTTCACTGGCTTTTAAAGATGATCAGATGTTTCAGTATACCGATAAACTGGCGATTCTGCTGGGTTCTTTTCTATCTGCCTGCGTGGGTTATTTTGTTTTAAAGTCTGCTCGCTGATGAATGTGATGCCGAGTCGAGCCTGTACTTTTAAGCGAGGATGAAAAATATTTGTTTCTGCAGGTAAAAGCATACCTTGCTTGCTCGACAGAAATAGCGCTATTGCGTAGTCTGCCGAACTCGTGCGGCTCCTGATCGAACTACGGGTGCTTCTCGAATTTTCTTACTTGAGGTTAGACTATGACTGACGGGACAAGCAGGCGCGATAGCGCGATACTGGCACTGGCGGATGGGCGGGTGTTTCACGGAGAAGCTTACGGTGCCAGAGGTGTTACAGTCGGAGAAGTATGTTTCAATACCTCGTTGACCGGTTATCAGGAAATTCTCACAGACCCCTCATACACTGACCAGATTATGACTTTTACTTATCCGCACATTGGCAACGTAGGTATTAACGATGCCGACATGGAAGCGGATACGGTATCGGTGCGAGGATTGATTATACGTGCTCCGGCCCGGATTACATCTAACTATCGTTCTGAAAATCATCTCGAAGCATGGCTGGCTGAGCGTAACGTGGTGGGCCTTTGTGACATCGATACGCGCGCTCTGGTTCGCCATCTGCGCGATCATGGTGCTCAAAACGGGGTGATTGCCTCCAACGGTATGAGTGAGGAAGATGCCATTGCCATGGCAAGGCAATGGGAAGGTCTGGAAGGGCGTGATCTGGTGGGGCAGGTCAGTTGTCAAAAGGTTAAAAGCTGGGATATCGGCTCCTATCATCTGGTTACAACTTCTTTTCATACACCGGAGCTGAAAAAGCACGTAGTTGCTTTTGATTTTGGCTGTAAACGCAACATTTTCCGTAAGCTGGTGGATCGTGGTTTGCGCGTCAGCATCGTGCCGGCAAATACTTCAGCCGCCGATGTTCTGGCATTACAACCGGATGGCATTTTTCTCTCCAATGGTCCGGGTGATCCGGCAGCCGTGACTTATGCCGTGGATACCATCCGCAAGCTGCTGGATAGCAATATTCCGATATTCGGCATCTGTATGGGGCATCAGTTGTTGTCACAGTCGCTTGGTATGTCCACCTTTAAATTGAAATTCGGCCATCGAGGCGGAAATCATCCGGTGAAAGATCTGACTACGGGCAAGGTGGAAATTACCAGTCAAAATCATGGTTTTGCTGTGGTCGACGCCGATATTCCAGCGCATGTTGAAATTACGCACCGTTCCCTGTTCGATGGTACGGTTGAGGGATTGAAGGTGAAAAACAAGCCGATCTTCTCGGTGCAATATCACCCTGAAGCCAGCCCCGGCCCGCACGATGCGGACTACCTTTTTGATCGGTTCAACGACTTTATTCAGGCTTGACCGGTTTTTCCGGCACTGCCATGCATAGACTCAAGAAGTATCTGATTGCCGGGGTGGTGGCTCTGGCACCACTGCTTATTACGGTGTTGTTGATTAATTGGCTGATTGGTCTGTCGGTCAGTGTTTTTTCTGTATTGCCAGCGGCCGTTCGTCCGGAAAAGCTGTTGGGCATCAACTTTCCGGGCATGGATGTTTTATTGGCGCTGATGTTTATTCTGGCCGTTGGAGCCGTGACGACGCACTTTATCGGCAGCAGTATTATCCATTGGCTGGATCGCATGATGGAGCGGATTCCCTTGATTCGGACCATTCATAAAGCCACACGGCAATTGCTGGGAGCGATTTTTGGCAATTCATCACGAGCTTTTGAAAAAGTGGTGCTGGTGCAATTCCCGCAGCCCGGACAATGGGTGATTGGCTTCGTGACCGGGCACGGACCCTTGCCGGGTCAGGAGGATACAGAGCCGCATGTGACTGTGTTTGTACCTTCAACGCCACTGCCTACTACGGGATGGTTGTTATTTGTTGAAGAATCAACACTGAAATATCTCGATTTAAGCGTTGAGCAGGGTATGAAGCTGGTGCTTTCAGGTGGCGTTCTTCCACCGGAAAAAAGGGTCTCAGCCACGCAGTCAGTCATCCCATCAGTTCCGCCGTCAGACGTGTCGCAATAAGCTATTAATTTTTTCTATCAAGAAAGGAGCCATAAAGCTTATCCGAGCATTTTGGACAAAGTCCATGGCTGAACTCTGCTTCCGAATGCTCTGACAGGTATTTTTCCATTTGCTCCCACTGGTTATTACTATTGCGGATGCTTTTACAATTGGAACAAACCGGTACCAGCCCACGCAAGGTGTGCTCCAGTCGTGCGATCAGCTCCTCTTGTTCGAGCGATTGCTTTCGTATCTGACGTGATGCCAGATGAAGACCGAACATGCCGAAAAGCCAGACCAGACTAAAACCGGTGAGCTGAAGCAGAATGGATTCATTCTCATTGTTGATGATGGCTTTGGCAGGCAACGTGACACTCAGACCGCCGCCCATGTCGCCTTTTTTGAAACCCAGCGCTGCATGGCATCGTAAACACGCATCGCTAAACCAGACGGGGGCCATATAACGGAATATTGGCTTGCTGCTGGTGTTTCGTAGCAACTGGAAAAACTCATCGCCGGGTTGTTTGAACTTTTGCAGTGCCGCAGCCTCCCAGGGTTCTGCTGCATTGGCCGGACGAATAGGGTGTTCGCTGGTCAGGTGGAACTCAATATTATCATTTTTTCTGGATAATTCAGCCAGCTGACGGGTCATGTACGCCGGATTAACCATAGTCAACTTCAGGCCGCTCGTGGTTTCGACATCACGGTTGGGGACTTTTAAATAGGGGTTGGGAGGGTTGTCACTGGTGATCGGTACGTAAACACTACCGTGGCGTGCATTCCATGAGCGAGTGACTACGATCTGTTCCCAAAACGGGCGCGCCTGCGACAGGAGAATGTTTTCAGTCTGTTTGGATGTTTGCTGAATCCCCCAACCAAGCAGCCCGACAATCAGTAATGACCATACCACAGCAAGAATGATGAAGTGTCTGCGGATTGTTCCCATAGCCAGGCTGCGGGGTAGCGGAGCGGCGGATTCTGGTGAGGTCATTGTATCAATCCTCCTCCTTTAGCATGGCGACATGACTTTGCGGGGTACGATTTACGCTACATTATATGATATATTATAAATACCTGTTTATCGTCATCGCGATCATATGATAACAAATTATGTAACTATTCAGCCCTCTGAGCAATCAAAGAGATTGCAGCGTTTGCATCGCCAGTAAAGATGGCGGTAAGCGCATCCGAGGCGGAGATTTTTCTTCT
>PFXG01000074.1 GCA_002791545.1 Zetaproteobacteria bacterium CG_4_9_14_3_um_filter_49_83 | reverse complement strand
GAACGTACCAAGCCACACGTTAACATTGGAACCATCGGTCACGTTGACCATGGAAAGACCACGTTAACCGCAGCAATCACAAAGGTTTTATCCATGACCGGCGGCGCAGTATTTAAAGATTATGGTGATATTGACGGTGCGCCGGAAGAGCGCGAACGCGGTATTACGATTGCAACGGCCCACGTAGAGTATGAAACCGCAGCGCGTCACTATGCGCACGTTGACTGCCCTGGCCATGCTGACTATGTGAAAAACATGATCACCGGTGCGGCTCAGATGGATGGTGCTATTCTTGTAGTATCAGCTGCTGACGGACCAATGCCTCAGACTCGCGAGCACGTGTTGCTGGCTAAGCAGGTAAACGTTCCTTACATCGTTGTTTTCCTGAATAAAGCGGACATGGTTGACGATGAAGAGTTGCTGGAGCTGGTTGAGATGGAAGTTCGCGAACTTCTGGATTCTTATGGCTTCCCGGGCGATGACACACCGATTATCAAGGGTTCTGCGCTGAAAGCACTGGAAGGCGATGATTCAGAAATTGGCTCGGTAGCAATTCACGCATTGATGGCGGCAGTAGATGACTTCATTCCAACGCCAGAGCGCGCAGTAGATAAGCCATTTTTGATGCCGATTGAAGACGTCTTCTCGATTTCAGGTCGTGGTACCGTAGTAACAGGTCGTATTGAGTCCGGCGTAATCAATGTTGGTGACGATATTGAAATCGTTGGTGTTAAAACAACAGTAACCACCAAGTGTACCGGTGTTGAAATGTTCCGTAAGCTGCTGGACCGTGGTGAAGCAGGCGACAACGTGGGTGTATTGCTGCGTGGTACGAAGCGTGATGACGTTGAGCGTGGTCAGGTTCTGGCTAAGCCGGGTTCAATCACACCGCACACAACCTTCAAGGCTGAAGCATATATTCTGACCAAGGAAGAAGGTGGCCGTCATACGCCATTCTTCAACGGCTACCGTCCACAGTTCTACTTCCGTACCACTGACGTGACCGGTTCTGTTACGTTGCCTGAAGGAACAGAAATGGTGATGCCTGGCGATAACATCTCTA
>PFXG01000071.1 GCA_002791545.1 Zetaproteobacteria bacterium CG_4_9_14_3_um_filter_49_83 | reverse complement strand
ATATATCAGTAGTTTAACATCATTTTAATAGTATTATTTCGACCTATTTCCATAAATAAAAAACATGCTTTTAAGGGTGCGGAATGTCGGTTGTAGCATTTAATTCAAATGCTTTTTTAATTCGTCGAGGCTTTCGTCTAGTGCTTTTTGAGCTGTGGGTGTGTCGAGCTGTTGATGGATGAGTTTGTCGGTTGCTGAAACAATGATATCAGCCAGTTCAGTGCGAACCTGATGCATAGCCTGCTGCCGGGCGAGTTTTATGTCGTCCTGCAATTGCCTTTTATCGCGAGCCATCTGATCCTGCCATTGCTGCATCATGCGCCTGCGCTGGTCGATCAGACGCTGGTTTGAGGTATTGAACAGGCGCTTTGCTTCCTGATCAATAGTGGCCAGTTGAGCCTCATAAGCCTGTTTTATTTTTTCAGCCTCCGCGTGTTGATGACGTGCCTGTTCGATTTCATCTTCGATGAGCTGTATCCGTTGTTGCATGATATGGGTGATGCGGGGTAACACCCAGCGATTGAGTGCATAGAACAGCACGGCGAATGAGACAAGCGTCCAGAGTATTTGCGAGGCAAAAAATACCGGTTCAAATTGCGGCATGGGTGAATGTTTATCCCATACCCATAATGATAAAGGCAATCACCAGTGCATACAATGCGATAGTTTCAACCAGGGCAAAGCCGATCCATGCGTATTTTGACAGTATCGGTTCAGCTTGCGGTTGTCTGGCGACAGACTCGATCATTTTGCTGAAAATCATGCCTATACCAAAAGCTGCACCACCCATACCGGCAGCAGCCAGCCCCATGCCAATAGGTACCATCGTTGCAGCGTCCATAATCCCACCTCCTAATGATCGCTCAGAGCGTCATCAATATACACACAGGATAATATCATAAAGATGTAAGCCTGAATAAATGAAATGACCAACTCCAGCGCAATCTGAAGCGCTGTGAATCCCAGTGGTAGCCAGCGCATGAACCACGGTGATGCCAGTCCCAGTACTGCCAGTACACCCAGTGCCATATGTCCGGCTGTCATATTGGCAAACAATCGCAGAGCCAGTGTTAAGGGTCGCGCCAGAAACGAAATCAGTTCAATCGGGATCATCAGTGGTAATAACATTTTAGGCACGCCTGATGGCACGAAGGCACGGAAAAATCCCAGGCCGTGGCGGTAGAATCTTAAAGCTATGGCATAGCCGAATATAGCGGCTGCCAGTGTGCCGGTCACAGCCAGTTGTGAGGTTGGCGTGAAGGCACCGGGAATCAGGCCAATCAGATTGCAGCCGAGAATAAATGTAAACAGCGTGAACATGAGCGGGATATAGGCTGCTCCTTCGTTGTGGATATTCTGGGTGACCTGTCGGGCCACGAAGCTATACAGCATTTCCGCCAGCAGTTGGCCGGTTTTGGGGATGATTTCGGGGCGGGCTGTCATCAGTCGAAGTGAGATGAACACGAGTGCAACAGCCATCCACATAAACACCACTGAATTGGAGATGGAGAGGTCAAGATAGCCGATATTCAGTTGTTGATGAATAACCACCCTGAAATGTTCAATGGTGCCGTTTAAATCCAGACTCATGATTCATCGCCATCCATGTTTTGACGCTGATCCACAACCATCAGCTGATAAAGATTAATGAATCCAGCGGCCATGCCGAAGATGGCAAACACAATCAGAAACAGGGGCCGCGTTTCCAGCCAGCGATCCAGATAGAAACCGATACCCAGCCCGATCATGGTCGAGGCCACAATTTCTGTGCCTACTCGCAAGCCCCACTGATGACCGTGGTGTTGCTGCTCCTGTTTTAGTTTTGGCATGTTCCAACCTCTGGTCGTTCACTCACGCATTTCCCATATTATAGGTTATATTTGAGGCTTTATCTAAGGTAAGTCTGGGTTGGACAGATATCAGTGACTTTTTATTTTTTTTGCCAGCGTTATGGTTAGCATCCGTTTAAATATTAATATCGAGGTGAAATATGCCGCATTATCGTTCCCGCACATCCACGCATGGTCGCAACATGGCCGGTGCCCGTTCACTGTGGCGCGCCACAGGTATGAAAGACGGTGATTTTGACAAGCCGATCATTGCCGTGGTTAATTCCTTTACCCAGTTTGTGCCGGGGCATGTGCACCTGAAAGATATGGGGCAACTGGTTGCGCGTGAGATTGAAGCAGCCGGAGGTGTCGCCAAGGAATTCAACACCATCGCTATTGATGACGGTATCGCCATGGGGCATGGCGGCATGCTCTATAGTCTGCCGAGTCGTGACCTGATCGCCGATTCGGTCGAATATATGTGCAATGCGCACACCGCTGATGCCATGGTCTGCATCTCCAACTGCGACAAAATCACCCCCGGCATGCTGATGGCGGCCCTGCGACTGAATATTCCGGCCGTATTCGTTTCCGGTGGCCCGATGGAAGCCGGTAAAATCACCCTGAACAACCGCGAAGTGCATCTTGATCTGGTCGATGCCATGGTGATGGCGGCCAACCCGAACGAAACCGATGAAGATGTAGCAGCTGTGGAGCGCTCGGCTTGTCCGACCTGCGGTTCCTGTTCCGGCATGTTTACCGCCAATTCAATGAACTGTCTGGCCGAAGCGCTCGGTCTGGCGCTACCCGGTAATGGTTCATTGCTGGCGACACATGCCGACAGAAAAGCGCTGTTTCTTGAAGCAGGGCGCACCGCTGTGGCGCTCTGTAAGCGTTATTATCAGGATAATGACAACTCTGCCTTGCCGCGCTCGATTGCTACCTTTGAAGCCTTTGAAAATGCCATGGCGCTGGATATCGCCATGGGCGGCTCCACCAACACAGTTCTGCATCTGCTGGCCTGCGCGCAGGAGGCCGGTGTTGATTTCACCATGTCCGACATCGACCGTATGAGTCGCAAGGTTCCCAACCTGTGCAAGGTTGCACCTGCCGTGCAGCACTACCACATGGAAGATGTTCACCGTGCCGGTGGCGTCATCGGTATTCTGGCCGAGCTGGACAGGGCAGGGCTGATCCATCGCGATGTGCCAACCGTGCATGCGCCAACCCTGGGGGCAGGGCTGGATGCCAATGATGTGATGAACGAGGCTAATACAGCACCGCGTGAGATGTATCGTGCAGCACCCGGCGGCATTCCGACAACAGAAGCATTCTCCCAGTCCGAACGCTGGAAAACGCTGGATACCGACCGCCAAGCCGGTTGTATCCGTGATCTTGAACATGCCTATTCCAAAGAGGGCGGCATTGCCGTGCTGTTCGGCAACATTGCCGAGCGTGGCTGCATCGTCAAAACCGCCGGTGTCGATGAATCGATCTGGAAATTTACCGGTCGTGCGCGCGTGTTTGAATCGCAGGAAGATTCGGTCAATGCCATCCTCAACGATAAAATCGTTGCCGGTGATATCGTCATCATCCGCTACGAGGGTCCGAAAGGCGGCCCCGGCATGCAGGAGATGCTTTATCCGACGTCCTATCTGAAGTCGAAAGGGCTGGGTAAATCTTGCGCCCTGCTCACCGATGGACGTTTCTCCGGCGGTACATCCGGCCTGTCTATCGGTCATGCATCACCGGAAGCAGCCGAGGGCGGCGCTATCGGATTGATCGAGGAAGGGGATACGGTCAATATTGATATCCCCAATCGTTCGATCAGTCTGGATGTTTCAGATGATGTTCTTAACGAGCGCAGAAAAGCGATGGAGGCCAGAGGTGCAGTAGCCTGGAAACCGGTCAACCGTAACCGTCCTGTCTCCAAAGCATTATTAGCCTATGCAGCATTGACCACCAGCGCTGATAAGGGGGCTGTGCGCGATCTGGGGCAGTTGAAGTAAAATTGCAGGAGAACTTTTTGGCGACTATGCTTGGACATGATGTTTTTGCAGGAGGTTGGTGATGAGCGGAAAGGAGATTCTTGATATGGCTTTGCATCTGGCTCCGGCGGAACGGGTGCTGTTGATTGATGGTCTGATCAATAGTCTGGATGAACCAGATTCAAACATTGAGCAACTTTGGGATGAGGAAGCTCAGCGCAGACTTGATGCTTGCCGAAGTGGTGAAATGAAAACGATTCCCATGGAGCAGGTTCTGGGCCTTCGTTGAAAGTTGTTTTCTCCGAGGCTGCATCTTCCGAGTTTCACGATGCGCTTGAGTATTACGCGGCTGAATCGGATGAGCTGGAACTACTTTTCAGAGTTGAGGTTGACAGTGTCATCAAACGAATCCTGTAATTCCCCAAAAGCTGGCCGAAATCGCCTATTGGTTCATTCCGTAATTGCTTGCTCAATCGTTTTCCCTACAAAATTATCTACAACCTTGAAAAAAGATCATGTGCTGGTTCTGGCTGTTGCGCACCGGCATCGAAAACCTGACTATTGGGTCGAGAAGTGGAAAATGGGGAATGTATGATTGCAAGACCCCGAAGGCCCTGTGACCCCGGCACGTTAGGGTGCAGTTCGTAATCTGAATCAATTGAAATAGTAAATTCTTGATTGACAGGGGATGTGAAAGCAGACCAACCTGACTAGGTGTTTATGTTCAGGAGGATATAATGGGACAGTGGCAGTTACAGGATGCGAAAGCTCGTCTGAGTGAGTTGATCAAGTCTGTGCGGGATGAAGGTCCTCAGCAGGTCACCGTGCGTGGTAAACCTTCGGCGGTTGTGATCTCGGTTGAAGAGTATGAGGCGATGAAACGACAGCGCCCGCGCTTTGTCGATCTGATGCGTGCTTCTCCGCTGGTGGGCGCGGGTATCGTCATAGAGCGTTCCGATTCGCCGACCAGGGAAATCTCTTTGTGAGTTATCTGCTGGATACCTCTGTCCTCTCAGGGCTGGTGCGTGCTAAACCGGAGCCTGCTGTGTGGCGTGGTTTGATAGCGTGCCGGACGATAGTCTCTATATCAGCGTGTTGACGATTGGCAAGATTCGCAAGGGTGTTGAACTTGTTTCAGATGCCAATCGAAAGGAGAAGCTGCGTGTCTGGTTGGAGCATACATTGCCGGATTGGTTTGAGGAAAGGATGCTACCTGTTGATGAAGCTGTCGCCGAACAGTGGGGGCGGATGCTGGCAGAGGTGAACCGCCCGGTTCCGGCCATCGATAGATTGCTTGCGGCCACTGCACTGCATCACGACTTACGCATGGTCACGCGCGATAGTCAGGACTTTTGCTTTTCGGGTCTTGAGGTGGTAAATCCGTGGGAAGAAAGTTAAGTGTATTTAGTAAACTGTCACCGTAATAGGATATCGAGATCGTCGATTATCACTGAAGAGGTGTGCAATGGCTGCAACTGCAATCCAAAACGATATGCGCCCGATCCATCCGGGCGAAATTCTACGTGAAGAGTTCCTGGTCCCGCTGGAGATGTCCGCCAATGCGCTGGCGATGCGCCTGCGCGTTCCTGCGCCTCGTATCAACGATCTGGTTCGCGAGAGGCGCGGCGTAAGTGTGGATACCGCACTTCGTCTGGCCCGCTTCTTCAACAATACACCGGAATTCTGGATCAATCTTCAAACCGCTTATGATCTGAAGATTGCCAAGGCTGATAAGTCCGAAGAGATCGAACATGATGTCACACCGCTGGCCGCTTGATCAAACCGATTAGGGTGAATTAAGTGTATTTACCGACATTCCGCACCCATAATTTTTAATTTCAGGAATAACACCTGAGATAGCGAGTTCCCATTAGGCGCAACAGTTTCTCATGTTGATTATTGATATT
>PFXG01000008.1 GCA_002791545.1 Zetaproteobacteria bacterium CG_4_9_14_3_um_filter_49_83 | reverse complement strand
TGCTCAACCGGGCGACCGGTTATCTGTCAATGCGAGTCATTCAAGCCAAACCGGGAGCAGACGGCATTGATATTGATGTTGATGCGGTTGCGGGTGGACCCTCCCAATTGCGGCCGCCGAACCTGAAAATGTATGTGGAAACTACGGTGACGGTTTACTAAATGCACTAATTGTACTCTTTGTCGCGCTCAAGCATGGATAGTCTCCTGAGTGTCACTTTGCGTTTTGCAAGAGATCAGCCCGAATCGGCATCAGGAAGTTGGCGCCGATGATTTTGTTTCGCCAGCACTTGAAATAAAACGTGGCTTCATGATCTCTTTAAGCTGCTTTGTCGAAACAGACGCTCGGTGAGCATAACGTGCAGAATGAAAATATTTTTGCCATCGAAACGGTAAAAGATGCGGCACGGAGGTTCGACAATTTGCCGGTAGCGAGGGTTATTAAGTTCCGGAATAAGTCCACCGCTCTCCGGGAAATCGGCAAGTTGATCGATGTGTTTGAAGACGCGAGCAACCAGGATTGTTGCGGTAGATCGGTTTTCCAGAGCGATGTAATCAGCGAGAGCATCCAGATCGAGAAGCGCCGGTTCGGACCAGACTATTTCAGCCATCGGGCCATACGGGCCTTGGCATCGTCCTGGCTTAAGGTACGTCCATCTGCAACTGCCGTTTCACCCCTGGCGATGCCTTCGAGGATATCCATGCGGCGCTGAAGCAGATCGTAAGTTTTGACATCCACCAAATATGCGCTTGGCACACCGTGCTGGGTGATCAAAATGGGTTCCTTGTCTCGCTCAAGCTCGGAGAGAAGCTCGGTGGCCTTTCTTTTGAGAGTAGTGACGAGTTCGGTGCGCATAAAGTGACACTAAAGTGTTACATTGCGATCTGCAAGAGATCAACCCGAATCGGCATCAGGAAGTTGGCACCATCGGGCGTTATGCGGGTTTCGAATTTGCCTTTGACGGCTTCGTAGCCTTTTCGGGGAAAGGCTGTGGTCGGTGTGGGTGGCCGTGAGGATTTTGTTTTCGAGTTCGCTGAAGTCGGCGAAGCGCATCAGTGCGTTGAAGAAGGTTTGGCTGGCCAGGGTAAACAGGCCTGAATCGATGGCGCTCCGTGGTTTCGAAGGCGGCACAGCGGACCTGCTCTTCGTTGTGGAGCAGAATCTCCTCGAAAGCCTTGTCCATGTCGTCAAGTTAGGACTTATTGAATGGATTGATGACGGTGGCTATACCGGCGGCCGGTCAATTCTCTCTATGTCAGAGCAATTGAAAACTGATGAACCCGAAATGCAGGAAGATTGCGCACCAGTTCAGAGCCGTAACGTTTTTGTATGATGCGGTTATCCAGTATGATCACATGGCCTTGATCCTCTTCACTGCGGATAAGCCTGCCGACCATTTGTGTGAGCTTGATAGATGCATCCGGTAGCGCGAGATCGAAGAAGGGGTTGCCGCCGGTGGCGTTGACCCAGTCTACCCGCGCACGTTCCAGTGGGGTGGTGGGCACCGCAAAGGGGATGCGGGGGATGATCACGGTTTCGCAGAGCCTGCCGGGTAGATCAAGGCCTTCGCCAAAAGATGCCAACCCAAACAGTACACTGACTTTGCCCTTGTTGATGGCTGTGCGGTGCCTTCGAAGTAGCTGCTTATTGGCGCAATCGCCCTGAGAAAGAATGACGTTTTTTAATGGTCTGGAGATCCGGATCAGATTATCTCGAACGCCGTGCATCATTTTACGCGAGGTGAAGATCACCAGAATACCGGCAGATGCTTTTTTGATGGTGCCATGGATAACGGTGGTGACCATGGCCAAATGCTCTTGCGCATTGGGTTCGGGACCATCGTTGATCATCAGTAGCCGGGACCTGGAATAATCAAAGGAGGAAGTGAACTGCTGCGCAGCAGGTGCAGGCTGCATCAGGGCGAGACCGGTGGCTGCAAGGAATTTATCGAAGCGGCCCACAGCGCGGATCGTTGCAGAGAAGAGCGCTGCTGATTTCACCTCTTTCCAGAAACCATCAAAGAGCAACTGCGAGGCCGATACCGGGTAAGCGTGCACCAGCCCTTTATTGTCGATCCATTTGGCAATGGGTGGTTTTGAATCATCATCAAACAGGCGCATGATGGTCTCAATAATGTTCTGCACCTTGCTCATATAAAAGCCTGTATCAGAGATGAGGCGCGGATCCAGATCTTTATCTTTATTGGCGAGCTCAATAATCCTGTACAAGGATTTCCCCATGGCGGTGGCATTGTGTTTGAGTCGCTTTAGCGGCTCATAGATAAAGTCCGGCACAGATTTGAACAGGTATTCACCATCGTCAAATAACGCCTCGTTATCCGACAGGGACTGGCCAATATCACGCAGCGATTCGACCATGGCAATCGACTCTTTTGAGGCCTCGCTAAGCAGCTCCTGAATATCACTGTGGGCCTGGGCAAAGCTCATAAGGCGCTTAAATGCCGAACTAAAACCGGTAAAAATATCGCCGCTGCCGCTAACAGAAAACATCGAACCAAAGTGATTCACCGCTGTTTCAGGAAGGCGGTGTGCCTCATCAATCAGGTAGGTCGTTTCACTGGCTTTGCCTGGCAGGATCACACCTCCGCCCAGTGCCAGATCGCTTAATAACAGAGCGTGATTGACCACCACAATATCCTTGCTGCGCATTTCATTTCGGGCACGAAAAAAGGGGCATTGATTGAAGTCCGGACAGCGCCGTTTGCTGCAGGATGCCCCCTCAATGGTGACCTCGCTGATATGTTCAGGGTGCAGGGTCGCACCGGCATAGTTATCAAGATCGCCATCCCACTCACCTGCCTTCAGCAGATCAGCCATCGTGCCATAGAGATCGATATCCTCCTGTAGTTTGTCACCATCGAGCAGCACGCCCTGATGCCTGTTTTCCAGCAGTTCGTGGATTTTTTTGGTGCATGCGTATCGCCCGCGCCCTTTAGCCAGCACAAAGGTGAAATCGGATTGAATCAGGGCGAGCAGGGTGGGTAGATCATTTTCAATAATTTGTGATTGCAGGGCCACAGTACCGGTCGAATAGATGATCGGCGCAATGGAATCATCCTCATCGGCTTGTGCTATTGCATGCTCGCGGGCTGTAATGGCGGCAAGCAATACGGCAAACGATTTTCCGATGCCCGTGCCTGCTTCGCAGACACAAACTGAGTCCGCCATGATCGAGCTCTGAATGGTTTCGGCCATGGCCACCTGACCATCGCGTCGTTTACGGCCAGCAGCATAGAGCAGATCAAAGCATTGATTCAATCGACTCATGGCCGCCTTTCTCAGTAGCGTTGTTGAAGCTGTACTGGAGCAGTAACGCTAAAGTTTAAATTACGGTGATGGTTTATTAAATGCACCTGATTCTGCTCTTTGTCGTGCACAAGCACCGATAGCCGTCTGAGTGTCACTTTACGTTCTGCAAGAGATCAACCCGAATCGGCATCAGGAAATTGGCACCATCGGGCGACATGTGGGTTTCGAATTTACCTTTGACGG
The DNA here is from genome assembly GCA_002791545.1 of Zetaproteobacteria bacterium CG_4_9_14_3_um_filter_49_83. Lineage (GTDB taxonomy): Bacteria > Pseudomonadota > Zetaproteobacteria > Mariprofundales > Mariprofundaceae > CG1-02-49-23. Next base: position 150,009 of record PFXG01000008.1, on the reverse strand, counting down.
CTACATAGAGTTCCGGGGAAAGGCTGTGCTTGGTGTGGGTGGCAGCGAGGATTTTGTTTTCAAACTCGCTGAAGTCGGCGAAGCGCATCGGTGCGTTGAAGAAGGTTTGGCTGGCCAGAGTAAACAGACCTGCGTTGACAGCGCGTCTGGTGGCTTCGAAGGCGGCACGGCGGACCTGTTCTTCGTTGTGGAACATTTTAAGGATGTCGTTGAAATCTCCGGCGAAGATGGGTTCGGAGATGTAGGCAAAGCCGCCGGGTTTCAAGACGCGGTGAATCTCCTCGAAAGCCTTGTCCATCAAAGCCAGCGGAACGTGATGCAGCGATTTGAACATGAAAGCGACATCGAAGCTGTTGGCCGGGCAGGGGATGGATTCGGCGCCGGCCATGATGAATTCAACGTTGGGCAGGTCGCTGATTTGTTGATGCAGAGTGTGCTGAATGGTGTCCACTTCCAGCGCCAGCATGCTGCGACCCGGCCCGCCGGTGGCGATGGCGTGGGTGATTTCGGCGCGGCCGCAGCCGAGTTCGAGCATGTGCTTAGCATCGAGCTGCAAGAGTTCGTTCCAGATGTCGCGTTCCGGGCAAGTTCTGTTCATGTCCGGGCGGGTGATGTCAGAATTGGAAATGTTCATGCCGTGATCTTAAGCAGCACATCAGAACTGCACAAGCGCAGCGCTGATGTTAAATAATATATACAGCTGTTCACTATTATGAATAATGAAGCTTGCGATGAAGGAACTTAGTGCCAAAATAAAAGCCCTGCGTGAAAAACAGGGTCTTACCCAGCGGGGGCTGGCCGAAGCGGCTGGTATTAGTGCGGCTTCGCTGTCGCAACTTGAAGCAGGACAGGCATCACCCTCTGTCGCAACGCTGGAAAAGCTGGCCGACGGGCTTGGTGTTGCTATTGCCGCATTTTTCATTGAAACCGGCGATGCTACAGATATTGAAATTTTCGATCTCAAAGATCGTCCGTCCGTGCAATTAAGTCAGGGCGGACGTTTTATCCCGTTAACAGCAATGCATCAGCCGACAGGCTTTGAGCCGATGCTGGTACAACTTGAACCCGGTGGCCGTTTTGAGGAAGAGCAATACGGTATCAGAAGCCCGCATGCCTTTGTCTGGATACGTCGCGGCAGTGCATTGCTTGAATACGACGGACGCGAATATGTTCTGCGCGAAATGCAGTCGTTGTACTACGATGCGCGTAAGCAACACAACTGGCGTAATGTATCCGATGAAATGTGTGAACTGCTGATGGTGCGGTCAAGGTGAGCGGTTTTCTATCGCTTGATCTGGCTTTGGCGGCCTGTATCACAGCACTGCTTGCAGCTTTGACGCCAATCCTGCGGACTTCAACACATGTGCTGCGCAGCATGTTTTGCCTGTTGCTTGTTGCCACAGGGTTGTTGGCCATGCTCAGTGGTTTGACCGGCCTGATCGCCGGTGGCGGCGCGATGCTTCTGCCATTGGGTCTGCCGTGGTTACCGATGCATGTGCGTATGGATGCGCTGTCCGCATTTTTTCTGCTGACCATTGGTTCGCTGCTGTTCCCTGTCGCCATTTATTCGCAAGGCTATCTGCGTGGCGAATCTCAGTTAACGGTACTGGCGATATTTATGCCGCTGTTTGTGCTTGGTATGCTGGGCATCGTCATTTCCGATGATGCGTTCACGTTTATGTTGTTCTGGGAGTTGATGAGTATTTCATCCTACTTTCTGGTGGCTTTTAAACATGAGAATCAGGAAAACAGAAAAGCGGCCTTTATTTACCTGTTGATGGCGCACATGGCCGGTTTGCTGATTCTTGGCAGCTTTGCCGTATTGTATGCAGCCTGCGGTTCCTTTGAGTTTTCTGTCATGCGCGAAGCTTTTGTTTCGCCAGTCTGGGCATCGGCGGCATTTTTATTGGCCGGTTTCGGCTTTGGCACCAAGGCGGGGGTGGTACCGCTGCATGGCTGGTTGCCGGAGGCTCATCCTGTTGCGCCATCCAATGTATCGGCACTGATGAGCGGCGTCATGCTCAAAGTCGCCATTTTTGGCTTTATCCGTGTCGTCTGGGATTTAATGGGGGCTGGTGATTTCCAGTGGTGGTGGGGCGCTCTGGTGCTGGCGGCAGGTTCCTGTTCAGCCGTAACCGGCGTGCTTCTGGCTTTACAACAGCACGATCTCAAACGCCTGCTTGCTTACCACTCAATAGAAAATATCGGCATCATCCTGATCGCTTTGGGATTGGCCATGTTACTGGCGCATTACGGCCATCCGATGCTGGCGGCACTGGGACTTATTGCGGCCCTGTATCACACGATTAACCATGCCCTGTTCAAGGGGCTACTATTCATGGGGGCTGGAGCCGTGCTGCATAGTACGGGCATGCGCGGCATGGAATCGATGGGCGGCCTGATTCACCGTATGCCCTGGACTGCGGCACTGTTTCTGGTGGCCTGCATGTCCATCTCAGCACTACCACCGTTCAATGGCTTCGTGTCCGAATGGTTGATTTTTCAGACGGCACTGATGGCACCACAACTGGGCGGCGCCCTGCTCACAGCAATTGTCCCGTTTTCAGCCGCCATGCTGGCGCTGGCCGGTGCCCTCGCGGCGGCCTGCTTTGTGAAAGTGTTCGGCGTTGTTTTTCTGGGCCACGCACGCAGCAAGGAAGCCTCGGATGCACACGAGGTGAACGACTGGATGAAGGTAGGGATGGCGATTCCGGCCGTGTTTTGTCTGCTGCTCGGAATATTGCCCGTGCTGTTTATTCCGCTCATGGACGGCGTGCCGCAAATGATGTTGCAGGTTTCTCTGGCCGATTCCGTACATGCCCATGGCTGGTTATGGTTGACACCGGTCGACGTTTCTCACAGTTCCTACTCGGCATCTGTCGCTCTGCTGGGCATGCTAATGCTCGGGGGGGTGGCCTTCTGGTTATTGCACCCCAAAGGTACAAACGTGCGCCGGAGTGTTGCGTGGAGTTGTGGTAATCCGCATACCCATGCGCGCATGCAATATAATGCAACCAGCTTTTCACAACCGCTGCGGCGCATTTTTGCGGGCATTTATCGCGCCGAAGAGCATGTGCGAATCGAGCGCAATCGACATAAGTTATTAACCGATCACGTGAGCTATGTCGTACATGTCGGTGATATGGCGGTGAAGTATATTTATCAGCCTGTCGACAGGTTCATCCTGTTCATTGCGAAATTCATCCAGCATGAGCATGAGCGCGGCCTACATGCTTATCTGGCGTACACACTTTTGACGATCATATTTTTGCTGGCGGTGTACATATGAGGTCAGCTCTGGTTCAATTTTTTCAGGCGGGAATGTTGTTGCTGCTGGCGCCGCTACTGGCCGGATTTGTAGCTACTTGCAGGGCACGCCTGCAAAACCGGCGAGGTGCAGGCGTCATGCAGCCGTGGCGTAATTTACGCAAACTGTTCAGTAAGGAAGTGGTGATGGCCAGCCATGCCTCCTGGATATTCCGTACAGCGCCGTATGTGGTGTTCACGGCGACGGTGATGGCAGCAAGCGTCGTACCAGCCATGCTGGTGGATACGCCGCTTTCGCTGATTGCCGATGTGATCGCACTGGTCGCACTGCTGGCATTGTCGCGATTTTTTCAGGCCCTGGCAGGTATGGATATCGGTACGGCCTTCGGTGGTATGGGGGCAAGCCGGGAAATGACCTTTGCGGCACTGGGCGAACCGGCCATGCTGATGAGCATTTTTGTGATTTCGCTTTCGGCACACAGCACCAATCTGACAAGCATGATCAATCATACGCTGAATTCACCTTTTGCCCTGCATCCATCGCTTGCCTTTGCGCTTGTTGCCATGCTGCTAGTCGCTTTAGCAGAAAATGGGCGCATACCGATAGATAACCCAACAACACATCTGGAACTGACGATGATCCACGAGGCAATGATTCTTGAATATTCAGGACGTCACCTGGCTTTGATGGAATGGGCAGCGATGGTGAAGTTACTGCTCTTTTCCACCTTGATTGTGGATCTGTTTATGCCATGGGGCATGGCGGTAAATACAGATGCGATCAGCCTCGTGCAGGCATTCGGATTGTGGTTGCTAAAAGTGGCCGGATTAATGATCGCGCTGGCGCTGGCTGAAACAGGTATGGCCAAGCTGCGTCTGTTTGACGTGCCGGAATATCTCAGCGGTGCATTTGTCATCGCATTTCTCGGCCTGCTGTCATTCTATATGCTGGAGGTGGGCGCATGAGTGACACACTGGTGCCGCAACTGGTTGATGGTCTGGCCGCGTTGATGTTGCTGACATCCTTTGCTTTGCTGGCGCAACACCGCTTGCTTTCGGTTCTCAACTGGTTTGCTGCTCAGGGTTTTTTACTGGCAACCACTGCCGCTGTGGTTGCCTACGGCACCAACAATCACGAACTGTATATATCGGCACTGATGGCGCTGTTGCTCAAGGGGTTGTTGTTACCCTGGTTGTTATGGCGGGTTATCCGTCAGTTGCATGTGCATCGTGAGGTTGAGCCGTTGATGAACAGGACAATGACCATGCTGATTGCGCTGGCACTGACGTTGTTCTCCTTTCATATCATTCAGCCAATAGAGAAAATATCCCACTTGATGACGCGTGATTCGATGGCAATTGCCATGGCCTGTGTGCTGCTCGGTATGCTGATGATGATCACACGGCGCAAGGCTATCACGCAGGTGATCGGTTTCCTGGCCGTTGAGAACTCGCTTTTCTTTGCCGCAATCGGATCTACCAATGGCATGCCGCTGGTCGTGGAAATCGGTATTGCCTTCGATGTGCTGATTGCCGCGTTAATTTTCGGTCTGTTCTTCTTTCAGATTCGCGACACCTTCGATTCACTGGAAGTGGATGCGATGCATGCCCACCTGATCCACAAGGATGATGACGAATGAATTTATTCGTCGCTACATTGCTGTCGCCCCTGCTTGGCGGCTTGTTGCTGGCACTGGTGAATAATCCGCGACTGGCTGCGCGCATCAATGTCGGCACCGGCATAACTACCTTTACTTTTAGTTTGCTGCTGGTGATTCAGGTGCTGGATGTGAAATCGGTGGATGCAATGAGTGGCTGGTTTCATCTGGATGCTTACAACGTATTTCTGCTTGCTCTGACCACCTTTGTTGGTATGACGACAAGCATTTTTTCAGCTCCCTACATGCGCCACGAACTGGCCAGCGGACATGTGGATTTACCCCGCCTTCGCCTGTATCACAGTATGTTCCAGCTTTTCCAGTTTGGTATGTTGCTTGGCTTTTCCACCAATAACATCGGTGTATTATGGGTTTCGCTGGAGTTGGCGACACTGGCGACTGTATTGCTGGTGTCACTGTATCGCACGCCGGCATCCATTGCTGCTGCCTGGAAATATTTCATCCTCTGTGGTATGGGCATTGCACTGGCATTGTTCGGCACAGTGCTGGTTTTTTTCACTTCGTCAGCAGTGCTTGGACATGGTAATGAGGCATTAAACTGGACGGCCTTGTATGCCAACGCGGCCAGACTCGACCCGGCAGTGATGAGCATTGCTTTCTGTTTTTTGATGGTGGGTTATGGTACCAAGGTCGGGTTGGTTCCGATGCATGCATGGCTGCCGGATGCACATGGCGAAGGACCGACGCCTGTTTCCGCCGTGTTATCCGGTCTGCTGCTCAATCTTGCTCTGTATGCACTGGTACGCTGCAAGATGCTGGTTGATGGTTCCACCGGTACAGATATGGCGGGTCACATCATGATGGGGTTCGGCTTGCTGTCATTGTTCGTGGCGGCGTTTAGTTTGCATAAACAGCGCGACATCAAGCGCATGTTTTCATTTTCCTCCATTGAACATATGGGCTTAATGACCTTTGCCTTTGGCATCGGCAGCAGCTTAGCCAGTTTCGCAGCGCTGCTGCATATGACGGTTCATTCGCTGGTTAAATCCGGCATTTTCTTTACCGTCGGCCATGCAGCGCAAGCGATGGGCACGCAGAAGATGGCCGAGATTCGTGGCCTGATCCGGCATCATCCCGGCATTGGCTGGGGTCTGTTGATGGGTACAGTAGCCATTGCCGGATTTCCGCCATTCGGCGTATTTACCAGTGAGTTTCTATTGTTTGCGGCGGCTCTGGAAGTCTATCCCTGGACAGCCGTGCCGTTGCTTCTTGGCTTGCTGATAGCGATGGCCGGTTTGTTCCGGTTTGTGCAGCCGATGGTGTATGGTGAGGTCGCCAGCCAGGCTGTGCCGGTGCACGTCAATATGCTGCCGGTGTATGTACATTTTGCTATGGCACTGGTGCTGGGTCTGGCGATTCCGGACTTTCTGGCCGACTGGTATACGCAGGCGGCGGCACTGATTGTTGCGGGCGGAGGTGGAGGATGAGATTTGCCGTCAACACCTGGTTTGCCGAACGCCTTGGCGATCATGGAATTCATTCGGAATTTCTTGCAGATCACCACCCTGTGCATATGCCATGCCTGGAAATTCGTCTGCATGACTGGGAGCAAGCTGCCGGAGAAGCACGACGTCTGGAGATGCGGATGGTGGCTGTCTGGGCGGCGGAAGCGGGTAAACACGATATCAGCGTATCCGGCAGCCGGGCGTTGTATGTCTACATGGCTTTTGCGCATCCCGAACACAGGCATGCACTGCTGAGAACCCGATTGCGTGACGATACTCGGGAAGTACAATCGATCAGCGGACACTATATTTCTGCCTGTCGCATGGAACGTACGCTGCAGGATATGTTCGGCATACATGTCCGCAATATCCCTGATTCCAGAGCATGGATCAAACATGAACACTGGCCGGAAAATGTGCATCCGCTGCGTGCGGACTTCAGTGTAACCCGTATGTCTGTTGAGCCTGAGAGAAACGCAATCGATTATGACTACGTGCAAAGCAGCAGCCAGGGCGTCTATGAAATTCCCGTCGGCCCGGTGCATGCCGGTATTATCGAACCCGGACATTTCCGTTTTCTGGCGGTCGGAGAATACATCCTGAACATGGAAGAGCGACTGGGTTATGTACATAAGGGTATCGAGAAAGCCATGCAGGGCAGAACGGCGGAGCATGGTATTCGCCTTGCCGCCAGAGTTTCCGGTGACACCACGGTCGGCCATGCCTGGGCTTTTGCCCATGCCTGCGAATATGCAAGTAATACGGCAGCGCCAAAGCGGGCCAGCTATCTGCGCGGCATTTTGTGTGAGCGTGAGCGTATGGCAAATCATATCGGTGATATCGGCGCCATCTGCAATGATGCCGCCTTTACCTTTATGCATATGCAGATGCAGCGTTTGAGAGAAGATATGGCGAGAATGCATGCCGATGTATTCGGTCACCGCTTGTTGATGGATACGATTACGCCGGGTGGTGTTTGTCGTGATGTTGATGCCGTATCGTGTATGATGCTGATGCAGCAGACCCGTACTATTGCTGCTGAAGTCGAGCATTTGCGCAGTATTTATGCCGATCACCCATCCATTCAGGAGCGCGTCATAGGTGCAGGCACCGTTTGTATCGCCGATGCACGGGATATTGGTCTGCTCGGTTTCGCCGGACGGGCTTCGGGGGATTATCCGGATGAGCGGATCGAAGAAGCTTATCCACCATACGACGATGTGGAGGTGAGGGTGGCCGAAGGCAAGCTGGGCGATGTGGCAACGCGTATCTGGGTGCGATTTGAAGAGATTGCAGATTCTGCGCGTATCATCGGGCAATTATTGGAAACCCTGCCGGAAGGTGATATTCAGGCAGCATGGATACCGCCGGAATCAGGTGTTTCGGGATTTGCCGCCATTGAAAGCTGGCGTGGTGAAATTGCGGCCTGGGTTCGTTTTGGTGAAGGTGGTTGTATCGACCGTTATTTCGTACGCGATCCCTCCGCTATCAATTGGCTCGGGCTTGAACTCGCGGTTCGAACTGTGCCGGTACCGGATTTTCCTCTCGTTAATAAATCATTCAATTGCTCGTATGCAGGACATGATCTGTGATGATCCAATCCGGTTCAGTCAGATCAACAGGATGCAGCTTATGCTGAGAATCCTGCATCAAATATTCAAAATCGGGACAGTTACCGAACCACTATCTGAAAGCAATCAGCTCGAAATATTAGGTACGCAACTGGAGCAGGCGGTGCGCAAGCATTTCAAGGGTTCGCTGGCCATTCGTGCCGTTGATGCAGGCTCATGCAATGGTTGCGAACTGGAGGTGCATGCGACCAATAATCCGTATTACGATATTGAACGCTTCGGTGTGCATTTTACCGCCAGTCCGCGTTTTGCCGATATGTTGCTGGTTACCGGCCCGGTCAGTTGCAATATGGAAACAGCCCTGAAGATGACTTATGACGCAACACCTGCGCCGAAGCTGGTTGTTGCCATGGGCGATTGTGCTGCCCATTGCGGTGTCTTCGGATGCGACAACTATGCAGTCGCAGGTGCTGTTGCTGACATCATTCCGGTGGATGTCATTATCCATGGTTGTCCGCCGACACCGACTGATATTATTCAGGGTGTTTTAAAAGCTATACAAGGTTGAGGCAGCAAGCGGCATGGTCTGCGCGTGCACTCAGAGGTTCCTAAGATGCTGCCTGATTGGCATAAAAGGCTGTGCCGACACCTTCATCGGTAAAGATTTCCAATAGTAGCGCATGCGGTACCCGACCATCGATGATGTGGGCTTTTTGTACGCCGTTTTTGACGGCATCGATACAGCAATTGACCTTGGGAATCATACCGCCGGCAATGACGCCGCTTTGAATCCATGCATCGGCTTGTTCGAAGGAGACGCGTGATTGCAGTTCCTTATCCTGATTCAGGACGCCGGCCACATCCGTCAGCAAGACGAACTTGGCGGCGCCCAGTGCCTTGGCGACTGCACTGGCAACCAGATCGGCATTGATATTGTAGCTTTGCATTTCTGCTTTGTGGTAGCCGACCGGCGCAATAATCGGGATGAACTGATCCCGCTGCAGCACATGCAGTACTTCCGGATTAATCTTTTCGACGGTGCCGACATGGCCGATGTCGATGATTTCAGGTACATTCAGTTCCGGCGAGTCCATTTTCAGTTCGATTTTACGGGCACATATCATGCCGCCGTCTTTACCGGATAAACCCACCGCACGGCCACCGGCCCGATTGATGTTGGCGACAATTTCTTTGTTCACCAGCCCGGCCAGTACCATTTCAACCACGTCCATGGTTTCACTGTCGGTAACACGCATGCCTTGTACAAACTCAGCTTGTTTGCCGATTTTTTTGAGCAACAAACCAATTTGCGGGCCACCGCCATGTATCACGATCGGATTAATACCAACCTGTTTCATCAGCACGATATCCTTGGCAAATGAAGCTTTCAGCTCTTCGTCGACCATGGCGTGGCCACCGTATTTGATGACGATGGTCTTACCCGCATAGCGTTGCAGGTATGGTAATGCTTCGATAAGCGTAGTGGCACGTGCCTGAATATGTTTCATGGTTGTCCTTCCCCGGTTCATGTCTGTTTATGCTTTGGCCTGTTGTTCCAGCGCCCATAATGCTTTCACACCGGCGTAAAGTGTGCGAGCAATTTCGCCTTCGGTGATCTGCAAACGTGCGCCGGGCGAGATGTCGACAATGCCGCCTGCGCCAGCCGCAGTATGCTCTCCGCCGGCGCCGCGTACAGATAATCCGAGTTGACGGGCGAGGGGCTTCAGCGCCCCGGTGTTTCGGCCATTGTCGGTCAGCCTGGGCAATGGCAGGTGTAAACTGGCGCGCATGCCGGTGCCCAGATTGGTCGGGCAACTGGTGATAGCACCGTAAGTATCCGAGTGGGCAAAGTTCAGCCCCTGCGCGGCGAGAAAATCGAGGCTGCTGTGCAAACGAGAAAAAATATCATTGAGGATATAGCCGCGTTTCATGGCCATGATGCGCAACTGATCTTCCTCACCGACCCAGATGATAAATTGCTCATCAGCCGAGACATACATGCCACGTCCATATGGCCAGTCTGCACTGATACCGGCAACAGACAGATAGCTGTCGGCGCTCATGTCCTTGAACATTTTGTGCTCGGCGACCAGTTGCAGGTATTGCGCACTGGAAATTTCATAAGGGGAACCGGGCGTCAGCGAAACATAACAGCCGCCGAATACGGGCGTTTGCATCAGCGCTTCAAAGGCCGATACCATTGTCTGCTCGAAGCGAATCCGGTCATCCCGGTTCATCGCACCGGGCAAGGGGAAGTCGCGCAGATTACGGCCGACACGCACACGCATGGAGATATCGTTCAGCGACGGGTCAATGGCAGAAAGATCGAGGACACCCCCGGTGTGCCAGTCGGAAAGCTGTCGCAGCTCGCCCTGAATACCATGATAATCACGGATCATCTTATCAAGATATGGCTGGAATAGCGCATAATCATCCGGTTGCATGGCATACGCCCCCATCTGACTGTCCGGATTTTCTATGCCGGTTGTGATGATGCGGATCAGTCGCGCCTGTAGCTGTGGAGTGAGTCCATCAAAATAAGCACTATCGAAATGCCGCGCCATCAGATTATCCGGATACTGTTGCCGGATCCCGGCAATGCGTGCTGAAATACCAGTCATTTGCGGCTCCTTAGCTGTTTACACCAATAGCGCGACACAGCTGTGTCATCAAAGGCAGTGCCGTTTCAAAATAGCCGCAAATGAATTCGGCCAGTTCAGCATCATGCATCAACTCGGGCGCCAGCGGTGCAATGGCAATATGATCTTTACGTTTGAGTTCCTCGATCATCGGGTGATCGACAGCATAGCCGCGTGGTGGTCGCGACAGGCTTTCACCGGCCATGTGAAAGCAATCGGCAAAGGCCTGATCATCCAGCGCCTCCCGCCAGCGCGAGGGGTGTGTATCGATATAGGTGCGGATTTTTTTCAGCGTCGCACTGTCAGGGTGCCAGATGCCCGCTCCCACGAAGACTTCGTGCGGTTCGATGTGCAGGTAAAATCCGGGGGCATGTACATCCTTACCGTGTTCGTGGCGAAACTGGATGCCGATATTGGTTTTATAGGGTTGCTTGATTTTGGAGAAACGCACATCGCGGTGAATACGCATCAGCGAGCCACCCTGTTTGCGATCATCGGCAACAAAGTGCGGTGCAAAACGTGCCAGATGTGGTTGCACCGCACGAATCAGGGCACGGGCCGGTTCACGCACGCTGGCTTCGTAATCATTTTTATGCGCGGCAAACCAGTCGCGGTTGTTGTTCCGGGCCAGCTCTTGCAGGAAGGTAAAGCTCTGTTCAGTGAAATGTTCGCTCATATTGATTCGCTCCGATTATCGTTTAGTGCATGTGAGCCATCGCAATACGGTTTGATGTTGGATTTGCCGCAGCTGCACAGGCTGGCCCGATTGCTTTGGCATACCGTGTGAGCTTCGCTATCGAGCAGTGTGAACGTTCCTTCAATCGTCAGCGGCCCGTGTGCATGCGTGGTGATGCAGAGGATATCTGCGGCAGGTGCCTGGTCGGGCATCACAAGCGGGACTTTGCCTGCATTGCGAAAACCTTCACGGTGGCTTTCATCGCAAAAGGGCATCAGTCGCGATTTGCCGCAGCGGCAGAGCGCGACGCGATAGGCGGTCTCAGGACGATCATCGATATACATGTCGGCATGCACATACAAAGGACCATCGGCGACGATTTGAATGCTGTGCTGCGCTGGTGGCGCATGCATAAGCTCGCCCTCGGCCTTATCGATGCAGCGCAGGGCACCGGTCGGGCATGCCGCACAGATGCGTGCCACTTCAGCGGCATCGGCTGCATCGGGGTGAACCCAGCGACCACGCCGGTGGGTGTCGAACACCTCCGGCAAACCACGTGTGCAGTCACCGGTGTGAATGCAGCGCGACAGATCAAATTCAACGATAATGCTTTCGCCTTCATAGTGATGCATACGACTCATTTGGATGTTTCCTCCCTTAGCCTGGCGATGTTTTCAGCGCGAACAATAATGGCCATAATATCCTCTTCGCTGATGTCTTCGACCAAATCCATAGCATCCAGAGCTTTACGCACGTCATCGGCGCAGACGTTTGATATGCGCATCGATGGGGGAGCATTTTGAACGGATGGCTTGTTTGCCCATGCGGCAGGATAGCGGCGATGGGCTGAGAGATTGTTGAAGATCAGGGCAATCAGAAAAATCGTCAGTGCATTAAGCATGACTGGCGCAACCACGTAGGCATAGCCCAGCGCATGTACATCGGTTCCGCCAATCACGGCAATCAGCGCCGTTGCGCCACCCGGCGGGTGCAGACTGTGGCTATAGTGCATGAGCAAAACGGCGAGTCCGACAGCAACGGAAGCCGCCAGTGCGATGTCACTAATCCACTGAGCACAGGTGACGCCGATCAGGGCGGAAATCAGATGTCCACCCAGTGCCGGCCATGGCTGTGATAATGCCCCGTGGGGGACGGCAAAGAGTAACACGGCACCGGCTCCCATCGATGCGAGCATCAGCATCGATGCTTCCGGCCCCAGAAACAGACTACTGATTCCCCAGGTGCTGGCGATGCCGATGGTGGCACCGATAGCGGCCAGACAACGTTCGCCATGACTGACGCGAACCAGATCGATGCCCGCCCAGTGCAAGCACCGATGCAGCATCGGCGGTATCACTTGCTACTGCCGAGCAGTGAGCCGAGTAGCCCGCGAGCAATGCGGCGGCCAAGATTGGAGGCAATCGAGCGACCAAGGCTTTTGGCCATGGCTTCGCCAAAGCTTTGACGGTTGGAGGCTCTGGCAGCCGCTTTCGGCTTGCTCCATGCGGGTTGTTTGATCTGTTGCTGTTGCTGAAGCGTTTCGGTTTCGGCACGTGCTTGCAGGAGTTCGCAGGCGGATTCACGATCAATCATCTGATCGTATTTTCCGGCCATGGGTGAACTCTGCAGGCGTTGTTGGCGCATCGATACATCCATCGGACCGATCTGGCTTTCAGGCGGCGCAATCCAGATACGCTCAACAGGCGTCGGTGCGCCGGAGGCATCCAGTGTGCTCACCAGCGCTTCACCAATACCAAGCTCGGTAATCGCCGAGGCGGTGTCGATATGCGGATTCGGGCGAAATGTGGCGGCCACGCTGTTTACGGCTTTTTGATCACGCGGGGTGAAAGCGCGCAGCGTATGCTGAATGCGTGTGCCGAGTTGTCCGAGGACATCTTCCGGAATATCCAGCGGACTCTGGCTGACAAAAAATACACCGACACCTTTTGAGCGGATCAAACGGACAACTTGCTCAATTTTGTCGAGCAAGGCTTTGGGCGCACCGTCAAACAGCAGGTGCGCTTCATCAAAAAACAGTACCAGTTTCGGTTTATCCAGATCACCGACCTCGGGAAGATTCTCAAATAATTCAGACAGCAACCAGAGCAGAAAAGTGGCGTAAAGCTTAGGTGCCCGGCGAATTAGCTTCGTGGCATCGAGCAGGCTGATGACGCCCTGACCGGAGAAATCACAATGCATGAAATCCTGAATAGCCAGCGCAGGCTCGCCGAAGAAATGGCTTGCCCCCTGTTCTTCCAGTACCAGCAAGCGCCGCTGAATCGCCCCCACAGAAGCGCTGGAAATATTGCCGTATTTTTTTGGTACATCGTCGCGGTGTTCGAGCATCCAGGTCAGCATCGACTGTAAATCCTTTAGATCCAGCAGCAACAGGCCGTTGTCGTCGGCGATGCGGAATGTGGCATACAGTACACCGCTTTGCGTGTCATTCAGCTCCAGCACATGCGAGAGCAGCAGGGGGCCGATATCGGAAATGGTGGCGCGAACGGGATGCCCCTGCTCAGCGAAAATATCCCACAAGAGAATCGGGTAAGGCCGTGAATTATAATCGCTGATGGCAGCTTCGCCGAGACGCCGTTCGACCTCCTGATGAGCCTTACCGGGCAGGCCTATGCCGGATAAGTCGCCTTTAACGTCTGCCATAAATACCGGCACACCTGCCCGCGAAAAACCTTCGGCCAGCATTTGCAGGCTCACCGTTTTGCCGCTACCCGTGGCACCGGCAATGAGGCCATGCCGATTGCCCATGGCGGCATCAAGTGCCAGTAGCTGTTTGTTTTTGCCGCCGATGCGGATAAAAACTCTGCTCATAAACCCTCCGTCAGACCGCTCATCATGCCGGGTCCGGTCCAGGCCGCTTAGCAGCCTGGACGCTGAAAGCATAACCGGAAAAAAAATGGATTTCATCGATCATATTGGTGTGGGTATAGCTAACCCGAATCATTTATGAATCGTTGTGATGATTGATGCGGGGCGCCCCTTACCCTTCGGGCGCACTATCTGCGTCCAAACGGCAGTTCTGCCTTTTTGTGCGCCGAACGTTTGTTCGCAACGAATTCTGAAGAAGGCGTGCATAGCAGTGCATACGGATAACTGATGAAGGATTCACTGCGGACAAACTGTATACAAAGGGGCAAGCAAGGGTACAACAGAATCTATGAATAATCCGGGCTGATGGCGGATAAGATTATTCCAGCGTCTGTGCCCGTTCCTCTTCAGCGGCTTTGAGATGTTGCTGTACTTCCGGGTACTGGCTGGCCAGCGCCAGCACCTCTTTGCGTGTCAGGCGAAGCAGGGTGGAAGCTTGTATGGCTGTGACCGTTGCCTTGCGAACCTGATCGCCAAGCAGGGCCATTTCACCGAAGAAATCACCGGTCCGCAGATTGGCGAGTATGGCGCTGTCCTGGGTATTTTCGCGATGGCTGACCATCACTTCACCATGCGAGATGATGTACAGTGCATCACCTCTTGCACCCTCTTCAATCACCGTATCACCGGGCAGGAAAGTGACCACGGCAGCCTGACTGGCCAGCGTTTCCGCTGCCTGCGTCGAAAGACGGGAAAATATCGGAACCATACGAATCAGGTCTTTTGCCGGTGGATTCAGCGGCGTGTTTTTAACTTCGGGGATGCGGCTCTCGGCTTCGGTAATCAATTGCTGAATGCGGCAGTACGCTTTTTTGCCGATTTCACCATGTTTGTGATCATCGTCGGCCTGCCAGCCGGCACCGGCCAGCGCCGCAAGCATGCCCATACGGGTTTCAAAGCGGGAAAAGAAACCGGGATAATTTTCGTGTACCTCGGTCAGTTGCGCATGCAGTGCGTTGAGGCGTGTTTTCAATTCATTGCGCACGGTATTGCGGGCATCATCATCGATATCCTTGCGCGATTTCAGGTGGGCGTTGGCGGCATCGGTCATCAGAATACGCAGAATCGTGCGTCGCAGAAGTCCGGAAATACGCAGTGCCTGATAGCGGCTCAGCCAGCTTGCCATGGTGTCCCGTTCGCGTAGCCAGCGCAGCAGTTTCTGCTCCACTTTCAGCACAGGGTTCAGGCCAGCCACTTCACCGCTGGTGGCTTCACGTTCGAGGCGCAACTCACTTTTGATATCGAGCAACAGATATTGCGGCACCACACCGGCATCACGTAAATGCTCCAGCTCCTCAACCTCGGCGCGGCTGGCAATCTGACGTACATGCGATAACTGCCGGGCCGGGCTGATGCTGGCATGCTGCGGTTGCATGACATCCTGAATCAGACTATTGGCCTGATGCAGGCTGACTTTAGACATGAAGCGGGCCTTTTCCATGCGCTGCAATACATTCAGCGCATGTTTCTGAGCATGTAATACACCCTGCTCCAGCTCAACTTTTTCATTGGCATTGAGCGCATTCATGCCCAGTTTGTTCATCAGCGGTTTGATGCTCGGGGCATTGATCAGCAGGGTGAAAATGACGACGCCAAGAGTCATGTCGAGCAGCAGTTGACGCGCGGCAAGATCTTCCGGCAGCGATAGTACAATGGCGATAGCCAGTCCGCCTTTGAGGCCACCCCACCACATGATATGTTTATCGCCACTGCGCACGGCGGGCAGGTGAAATCGCCGCAGGGTTGCCGGTAACATCAGATAGACCGCAGGCAGGCGCGACAGAAGTACAAGCACGATAGCGACTGCAATGTATGGCAGGTGCGTTGCAAGATTATGCAGATCGACCGACAGCCCAACCAGCAAAAACAGCAGTGCATTGCAGATGTAGGCAAACACTTCCCAGCTCTCCCTCAGCAGTTCACCCGCATGATGCGAAATGCGCGTGACGCCATAAACGCCCAGGCAAAGCGATGCGCCGACTACCGCCATGACGCCGGAAACATGTAGATAATGTTCGGCAAAGATGAAGCTGACATAAGCCAGAATAACCGACAGCACGAGGATGGCGCTGAAATTATCGCGCATCAGCCGCATCCATTCACAGACTATCAGACCACAGATCAGCCCGAGTAATGCGCCGCCGAAGAAGACATAAATGAATTCGTAACCGGCATGCAGCATGGTATGTCCATCCATGGAGCCGCCAACCAGCGCCATGCCCAGCAGAATATTGAAAACCACAATGGCCGTAGCGTCGTTGAACAGCGATTCGCCTTCGACCAGCACCGTCAGGCGCAGCGGTGCACCGAGTTCCTTAAATAATGAAATGACCGCCACCGGGTCGGTAGCCGAAATCAGTGCGCCAAACAACAGCGCCAGGCTGAGCGGCATGTCAAAGACCAGATGCAGGCCTGCACCGACAAGGAATGTTGATAACAACAGGGCAGGGACAGCCAGCACCAGCACCGGGAAGATGTCCTTAATCAGTTGACGGGCATCAAGGTTATAACCGGATTCAAAAATGAGGGTGGGCAGAAAAATGAATAATACGAGATCGGGTGTTAAGCGGAAATGTTGTAGCTGATGCAAGGGCTCCCAGAATTGCGAGGTCCAGCCCAGCGCAATACCGATGCCGACAAGCACAACAGTAAATGGAATGGGCAAGCTGCGGGTAAGCGGTGCGGCAATCATAGCCAGCGCCAGCAGTGCCATCAGGATCAGGATACTTTCAGATAAAGGCATGATCAGCCCGATGCGGGAAAAGAGTTAAAATACGGCGGATATCGTGTTGCATAGATGCCACCTCCCAGGCCCTTCAGTATTGTACTAATTCACAGATTCTGCAACCGTCGTTTTTGAGTTGTCCGGGTAATCTTGAAAGCAGAATCATCACCCTGCTCGTGAAATTGCCTGATTGATCTGAGAAAGGGTCCTTGCTGCGCAGGCTGGTTAAAGAGGTCAGCGCTACCGGTTTTATTGAACGACCGACTGGTTTCGGCCAAAAACAGCCACTCAGAGGTAGGTGTTATATCCTCGGAATTTCGCAAAACTCTTCTGAAATAGAATCATATGCTAGCTAGTAATGACACTCAATCGTTCACTGTACGCTACCGTACAGACCATTCAGTCAGGCAGGCGCAGTATCAATCCGCAAAAGAGCAGGAAGCAGACGTTTCCTGCCCGTTGATTGACTGTTTCCACACAAGGAGAATAACTATGTTCAGAGTGATTTTTATACTGCTCGCATTCATATCCCTGAGCGCGACTGCTGCACTTACCGGTTGCCATACGATGTCGGGCGCAGGTCAGGATATTGAGCAGGGCGGCGAAGCGATCTCAGACGAGGCGGACAAACACACAGATTGAAGCCTGATTGAGCTTTCCCGGTAAAGGGAGAGGGCTAGCACCTCCTTTCCTTGGCTGCCGAGACCTGAATAGTATTAATTATCCCCACCGTACTGGTCTATAGTCCATACATGCATGTGGTAGTTGAATCCGCGCAATCCACGTCTACCCTTGTGCAGGCAAAATGCTGCCGCGAATTTCTCATGCGGTAGCCCCGATGCGGCCGAAGCAAATGTTGTCCTAACATTGGAGGCTCCCTAAAAATACAGCAATGGCCAATTTACGTCTTACTTCGTTGCGTGCATTGATTGGGATCAAACTTTCTATGTTGGTTACCGTACAGACTGTTTCCGGTCATCTCGCTTACTGTTTGCCTTTGCTGCTATTGGAGCAGTTCATAGTGAACATAGCGAAAAAAGGAGACATACCATGAAACGCAGTACCAAGAACCAGGCAGATGGCAAGTTTCACGCAGTGAAAGGAAAGATCAAGGAGACAGCAGGGAAGCTAATTGATGATCCAGAGTTGGAAGCCGAAGGCGTAGGTGAAAAAATCGGCGGCAAGGTTCAAGAAAAGGTCGGCCAAGTTGAGAAAGTCGTGGGGAAGTAGGCGCTAGTAGCGAGATGCATTGGCGGGTGCTTGCGTCCGCAACTGCCATCGATACCGATACCATCTCTCCCGGAAAATCAGTGGTTCAACAACAAAAAGGAGTAAAACCAATGAAATCTAAATATTCTGTAACGTTGCTGGCGATTGTGGCGGCGATGCTGGTGACCAGCATGCCGGTGCTGGCGTCCAATATGGATGACAGCATCGAATCATCCGCCAAGCAGTCGCATGTGTTCAAGACCTACCTTAAAAGCGATGACATTAAAGTCGAAGCAGAGGATGGAGTCGTCACCTTGACGGGGAGCGTTGGCGAAACATCCCACAAATCATTGGCCCAGGACACCGTGGCCGGTCTGCATGGCGTCAAGAGCGTGGACAACAAGCTGGAAGTCAAGGGAGAACAACCCACTGAATACTCGGATGCGTGGCTCATTACGAAAGTGAAAACCACCCTCTTGTTCCACAGTAACGTGAGCGCTATGACGGAAGTGTCCGCCAAAGATGGCGTCGTCACCCTGCAAGGCAAAGCCACCAGCCAGGCAGAAAAGAACCTGACGACCGAATACGCCAAGGATATCGAGGGGGTCAAGGACGTTAACAATGAGATGACCGTGTCCGGTAAGGCAATAAAGAAAGCAACGCTGGGCGAAAAGATCGACGATGCTTCCATTACTGCCGAGGTCAAGATGCTGTTGCTGAGCCATCGCTCAACCAGCGCCGTTCACACCAAAGTCGAGACTAATAATGGCGTGGTTACCTTGAGTGGCAAGGTCAAGAACGCCGCCGAAATCGACTTGGTTACAAAATATGTCAATGACATAGACGGCGTGCACAGCGTAAAAAACAAGATGACCATCGAGCAGTCCAAATAGACTGTTGAACCGTCGAGTGCCGGTGTGCCTCTGCACCCACACTCGGCGATTCCGGGTAACCCGAAAGAAGGTGCATTGTTGTGGACGATTGTTGTGGCACTGCTTGTTCTGTGGGTGCCGGGTCTGGTCACCAGTTATACGATGGGCGGGTTGAGCCATATACTGCTGGTGATTGCGATTATCATGATTCTTGTCAATGTCATACAGGAGCGGAGCCAATAAAGTTGATTGGCACGTTAGTTTAAAAAAGCTAAATCATTGCTGCACGGAGGAACGATATGCTAGGAACAATTTTGATCGTCGTCTTGATTCTGATACTGATTGGTGCACTGCCCACGTGGCCTCACAGCCGACAGTGGGGCTACTACCCAAGTAGCGGGCTTGGCCTGATCCTGCTGATTCTGATCATCCTGATGCTTCTGGGTCGACTCTAGGGAAACTCGCCAGCGGAGGTGGAACGTGCAACCGCTGGTCGATCTGCGAGGGGCAGGTCGATGGGATCAGACTCGATTGATATTGAATTAACCCTTTTCCGACCGTCCGGGTTTGGCCGAACTAGGCCTGTCACCAAGACCACTGGCTTCTTTCCATCATTTGGAAGGCCATTTTAAGCTAAGTTGGCCCGTAATACGCACCACTCATTTTACGGTGGACTTAAAGAGTTCACACCGCTTTTTTCTTCTGGGTTTTAACGGTGATCTCCTGAAAGCGGCAGCGGATTGATCGAAAACTTGGTTTTCTGATAAATATTCCGATAATCTCAGTCCATGCGATATCTTCGAAAATCACTGGTGAAATTATTGGATCAGGCGCGCCAGCAGCATCATGTTGATGATCTTCCTGCGCGCCTTATGGCTATTCTGGTACACGACTTTTATCGGCTTCTGCCTGATGCGGGCAGCGCTTCGCATGGGGTGGCATTACATGCCCGAACTTTTTCCAGAGAGCGTTTTCATCGTCATATCATCACCATTCGCTGCCCTGATCAGGCCTTTTATCTCGATGCGCTGAAGGGCTATTTACAACGACAGGGCATTCAACCGATCGACCAGCAAACGCTGGTGTTGCGGCTGAGTTGTGATGATACCGCCTGTGCGCTTGAGTTGAAGCGCCCTAGCATAAGGGACGAAGACAATTTCATGTTCATTGCCCTGCATATTTCCGCCACGCTGACACCGGACAAACAGCCGCTTGAGCATGATATGCTGGCGGTGCTGACAGCGGTGAATATGTCCGTACAGGATTTTCCCCATATGCAGAGAAGTGTGGAATCATTTGCGGACGCGCTTGAAGATGATGCATCGTCGAAATTGCTGCGCTGGATGAATGATAATCGTTACCTTTATTTCGGCCTGATGCACAATAAAAAACGCTATGGCCTGATGCGGAACTTCCGTGTGCTTCAACGGGTGGCGCCGGGCCTTTTATCCCAGATTCGCGATGTTGCCGATGCTGTTGAGCCCGGTCTGACATGGCTGAGCCTGACCGCCAGTCAGCAATATCTGTATAGCCTGACCAGTGCCGAAGTGGTGCGGGTTTGCTGGCGCTCGGATGAAGATACGCTGGAGCAGGCGATACTGATCGGCCATTTTTCGCGAGCTGCCCGTTTCACCAATTGCAGTCATATTCCAGTGCTCAATCTTGCCTGGAAGCAGTTCAAGGCTGATAGTCTGCTCAGGCATTCGGCTTTTTACAGGCGTGAAATCCGCACATTGTTTGATCGGATTCCGAACCGCTTCCTGCTTTCCACGCATGTAAACGACTGGCTTTCACCCCTCAAACAGATTGTAGATCTGTCCAACCCGTTAAAAGCTGTCACGCACTGGTTACCCGGCCTGGAAGGAAATATGGGCTGGTTACTGGTCACGCTGTTTTCCGACCGCTTCGGACCAACGATTTTACAACGCATCCTTTTCACACTGGCCGATCAGGGTTTGACTGTGCATGGTCATGAGTCACTGGGCATGGGAGCGCATCGTCTGATTTTCATCAGTATCGAAAAACCCGATGCGCCGATGGATATGCAGGCGCTGAATCAGGCGGTCAGCGCCTGCATTATTTTCTGGAAGGATCGTGCCAAAGCCGCTGTGTTGAAACAGAGTCAGCAGCTCGATATTCCACGTGTCCTGAATACGCTGCAACATGTGCCGGAGCTGTATCAGCAGGTGTTTTCTCCCGAGCAATTTGCGCACGACATCCTGATGTGCCGCACCATTGAGCAACACCAGCGAATTAACGTGGTGATCCAGCAACATTCCAACGCGATTGTGATCGATATATATGCACCGCAGCAGCCATCGCTGGGAGATGTGGTTGATCGACTGCGCGCATTTGGTCTTGATCCGGCAGAAGAGGCGGCAATGCGCTTTGGTGATGCAGGCCAGCATGCTTTGCCGTCATCCTGCATGTATATCAGTCGCATAAGCTGCCATCCGTCGCAGTTGATCGATGGCGTAACGCTCGACCGTTTGCAGCAGGCGCTGGATAAGGTGATGAATCTGGAAGCGGACCATGACATGCTTAATGCATGTGTTTTAACGGCTGGGCTGGATATTCAGGCGGTCGCCGTACTTGTCACATTGCGCAATCATCTGGTTCAATTGCTACCGCAGGCAGCTGCCTTGACCCTGTCTGAAACCATGTTGCGCTATCCGCTCGTCACCGCCTGCCTGTATCAGATGTTTGCCGTTCGTCATGACATCAGGGTCATACACTCGCCGCAGCAGGCCGATCAGGCATTTGCTGTAGCACTCCAGAAAATCGAGAATATTTCTGATGATCGCTGGTTTCGTATTCTGGCCGAACTTGTAACAGCCACATTGCGCAGCAATGCGTATTCACGCTCAGCTGATATGCCGCTGGCTATTAAGGTGGCCAGCGGCCGTTTAAGCTTTGCGCCTCATCCACGGCCTTACCGTGAAATCTTTATGCATGGCATCCATGTTGAAGGCGTCCATTTACGGGCCGGTCCGATTGCTCGCGGTGGTATCCGTTATTCGGATCGCCCCAGCGATTTTCGTACCGAAGTGCTTGAGTTAATGCGCACCCAAACCATCAAAAACGGCCAGATTGTACCGACTGGTTCCAAAGGCGGCTTTGTTCTGCACAATATAGCGGCGGAAGCAGTATCGCCCGCTGTGGTGCTGGAACAATATCGCTTGTTTATTCGTACACTGCTGGCGTTGACAGATAATCGTCTTCACGACCAGTCGCTGCCACCGGATGGGGTCTGCGTGGCGGAAGATGACATCGATGACGCTTATCTCGTTGTTGCCGCCGATAAAGGGACGGCCCGTTTTTCGGATGATGCCAATGAAGAATCGCGCCTGGCGGGATTCTGGCTAGATGATGCTTTTGCCAGTGGCGGCAAAGATGGCTACGACCATAAAGTGGTTGGCATCACCGCCCGTGGCGCCTGGGTCTGCGCTGCGCATCATTTTCACCGGCTGAGTATCGATGCCTGGAATGACAGCATCAATTGCGTCGGTATCGGGGATATGAGTGGCGATGTGTTTGGCAATGGCATGCTGCTGAATCCGAACCTGCGACTGCTGGCTGCTTTTAATCATCAGCATATTTTCCTTGATCCGGAGCCGGAAACTGCGGCTGCTTTTGCCGAGCGGCAACGCTTGTTCCAGGCGGTGCGCGGCTGGGGTGATTATGATCAATCGCTGATCAGCAAAAGCGGTGGCATATTTTCCCGCCACGCCAAAGCCATTACAATTTCCGAACCTGTCCGCCAATGGCTGGGTTTGTCTGAGCAACAATTATCCGGGCCTGAGCTTGTGCAGGCGATTCTCAAAGCGCCGGTCGATTTATTATACAATGGTGGTATCGGTACCTACGTCAAAGCCGGTTGGGAGACGCACGATGCGGTGATGGACCGCGCCAACGACAGTGTGCGCGTCGATGCCAGCCAGTTACGTTGCAAGGTGGTGTGCGAGGGCGGCAATCTCGGTTTCACACAGGGTGCACGTATCGAGTTTTCGCAGCACGTTTCTCCGATGATCAACACCGACGCGACCGACAACTCCGGCGGGGTCGATATGTCCGACCACGAGGTAAATCTGAAAATTCTTTTTGCCGCACAGGAACAACCGATGCCTGTGAGTGAACGCAACCGGATTCTGAAAAGTCTCACCGATCAGGTTACCCTGCAATGTCTGGACAATAATCTGTTGCAATCGCGGGTGATCACGCTGGCCAGTCATGATGCCGAAACCCATGCATCACGCCTGCAACGCTTGCGTGATGCGCTGTTGGCGGCGCATTGGCTCGATCCTGAAGTGGCACCACGCATTGAAGATAACGATTTGCTTGTTTTAAGGCCGCAGATTTCGATTTTGCTGGGGCAGGAGAAAAATCGCATCCATCATAAGCTGATTACCGCATCATTTGATACACGCAGTCGGTTTTCCAGCGAGCTGTTACGCCGATACTTTCCGCCGGCACTGCATCGCAAAATGGCTGCCTGTTTTGATCTGCATCCGCTCAGGGCGGATATCATCTGCACCCAGGCCAGCAATGATATCGTCAATCAGCACGGGCTGGTTGCCATTCAGCATCTGGAATCGCTGGTGGATGCTCCGATGGTTGATATCGCCGAGTCATTGCTGCTGGCGGCTGCCCTGACAGATGCCGCTGATTTGCGTCAGGCTATCTGGTCGGATGTTTCAGATTTTGAGGTGGCCGTGAGTTTTCAGCATCAATTGCAGGAAACCCAATTGCATCTGGCTGAGGAGCTTCTGCGACTATGCTCCGTCAGTGAACAAGGCAGCGACTGGTTGCCGGAAGTGCACAAAGCCATACATCGATTCCGCAAATCCAAAACGGCACAAGGCATCAGCGGTAACGAAAACAATCGCTTTCTCGGACTGCTGAAACATGCCGCGCAGGAGGGGCTGAGTCTGCATGACGCCACACATCTGGCCGCTTTGCCTGAATTGGCAGAGTTGGCGTGTGCACTGTATTTATCCATGCACCACCAACAAGCGCTGCTCGCATGTATCAAGGCAACGCAAAGCTGTTTGCAGCAGTTGCCGATCCCGCTGATGGAAGAGCAACTCCGTTCTGCATCATGGGGTGGTGAAGATGCGCATAATCTGCGCCGCGAATGGTTGCAGCGGCTGACACTGCTCAAGTGCAGGGCCGCACAGCAAGTGCTCGAAGCCGGGCATCTTTCAGCGGAGCAGGCGGCAAAAGAGTTGTGGCACTGTCATCACTTCTGGCCTGATATCGACAGGTTCATAGTCTCGCAGAAAGCGGATCGTCGTGAAGGTGAATCGCAGCACTTACGCTTACTGCTTGCGTTGACGCGGCTGGAAGCCATCGTCAACGCATCATGATTCGGCTTAAGTAATTATTTGATTTGCAGTAATGCTCCGGCACTATCGCTGGTGATCTGCTCACTCAACTTTCGGGTGGCGCGCTGCTGCATGTGGATTAAAGGGGAAGCCGTGGAAAACGATTCCATTTCTTGATATAAGAGAATTATAAATCGCACTATAAACAACACTATTAAGGGGGTTGTTATGCATGCGATTGTTGCCAATGGTTTGAAAAAAAGAGGCGTGTCGGTTCTGGAAGAGGGCTTGCAAAGCGAACCCGAGGCAGTCATTACTGTGCGTGGTAAAGAGCAATACGTTGTGATGTGTATCGAGCATACCATTTTCTGCGCGAAATGGAGTTGGAGGCTGCTCTGCTTGAAGCCAGACGTGATCTGGTCAATGGTGATGCCATCCGCGAATCGGCGGAGGCGCAGCGGATTTCTGCTTGAGGACAAAGAAATTATCCCCGTCAACGTGGGCACGCACGGTGAGGTTTGTCGAAAGTAATATGGTCGCATTACGGTGACATATATGGACCGCCCGCAAGCATTACAACCGCAATGAAATTAAGAGGCATTGTTGGTTGATCTGAGGGGCGACATAGAGGTGGTTAGCCGTTTGGAGCTCAACAGAAAAGGTGCTCAGGTGAGTGTCATTCGGTTCTGTAGCGCTGCTATTTGATGTGTTGTATCGCCTCGGTAATATCGCAAGTGATCTGTTCACCGCTGGCGAGGTTTTTCAGTGTTAATGACTGCGCCTGCATTTCATCTTCACCAAGCACCGCGACGAAGCGAGCGGATTCCCGATCGGCAACTTTAAACTGACGTTTGGCGTTGCCGCCACCGCAGTGCAACACAGTTAAGCCATGCTGCCGCAGTTGTTGCGCCACCTGTAGAGAATAGCTCAGGGTCGCATCACCCAGAGCTGCCACAGCCACATCCACGCCGGCGGATGATACAGATACGGCAGATGCTTCAAGCAATAAACCGAGTCGCTCCAGGCCTGCGGCGAAGCCGATTGCCGGTGTGGCGGGGCCACCGAGTTCACTCACTAACCCGTCATAACGACCACCGGCCAGCACCGTGCCCTGTGCGCCGAGCTGGTCAGTGATGATTTCAAAAGCCGTTCGATTGTAATAATCCAGCCCCCGTACAATGCGTGCATTAACAACAAAGGGTATGGCCAGTGCTGCAAGTCCGGTTTTTAAGGTATCAAAATGTGATGTGCACGGTTCACACAAGTGAGCGACCATTTCCGGCGCATCGGTCAACTGCTGCTGACAGCTTTGAACCTTGCAATCGAGTACGCGCATCGGATTGCTATGCATACGCTGGTGGCAGGTTTCACAAAGATGTTGTTGCTTGTCTGTCAAGTAAGCTTGCAAAGTGTCGCGGTAGGCAGGTCGGCAATCAGGGCAACCCAGAGAATTGATTTCCATATGTACATGTTGCAACTGAATGGACTGGATCAGTTGCCAGGCCATGGCCAGCATATCGATGTCTTCGGCTGGCCCGCTGGCACCGAACCATTCGGCACCGATTTGCTGAAATTGTCTGAGGCGACCTTTCTGCGGACGCTCACGGCGGAACATCGGCCCTTTATAATACCAGCGCTGGCCGCCCGAACGGGTTAAACCTGCTTGCAGATAGGCGCGTACAGCACCGGCCGTACCTTCCGGACGCAGGCAGAGATGGTCACCACCCTGATCTTCAAAGGCATACATTTCCTTGGATACAATATCGGTTTCTTCTCCGATAGAGCGCACAAACAGTTCTGTGGGTTCAAGCACCGGCAGACGCACTTCGGCAAAGGCATATTGCCTGAATACCTGCTCGAATTGACGCTCAATAAATTGCCAGTTTGCCACTTCACCCGGTAGTCCGTCATGAATGCCGCGTATACTTTGTAATTGTTTTGCCATCAGTCGTTTTCGCCTTCATTGTTTTGATTTATATCGTTATGCTGCTTTCGCTCGCCCACTTTCACCGGCTTGCTGCTGCCGCCAATCACCACATTACCCACGCGTGTTCCGGCACTGACGCCTACGCGACCATCCGGGGTCACCACGCCACCAACACGTACCGGGCCGATGGGTGTGCTGACGTGCACAAATGCACAGGCATTGGTTGTAAGCACCACCAATGAGGCTAAGAATAAACGCTTTATCCAAAAGTTCATGGGCACAATACCGAATAAGGGAATGTGCAGTGCCCCTTGATCAACCTGCTTTTCCGATTGTTGATACAACACCGTTTGGCGTTGTCCGAAGGCTGGCAGATGGCGAATCGACAGTCAGTGAATCGGCAGTCAGTGAATCGGCAGTCAGTGAATCGGCAGTCAGTGAATCGACAGTCAGCGAACCAACTGTTACCGCGCCGCCTGGCGTACTGAACTGCACCGACGCACAGCCGGAAAGCAGCAGTAATGCCAGTGTTAACAGCACTCGTATGGAGCGTGGCAGATATGTCATTGTTCGGCCTCTTTTTGAGCACGAATCACTTTTGCCCGTGCTTCGACCTGTTCTACCAGTTGCTCAAGCATGTTATCCGAACGAAGTTTGCCGGATTTTTCACCATCCTGATACATCATGTGCACCGGATAACCACCGGTTACGCCAAGTTGCGCCTCTTTGGCCTCGCCCGGCCCATTCACCACACATCCGATTACCGCGACGTCGATACTTTCCTGAATATGCGCCAGTCGCTCCTCAAGTTCATTGACGATTTGAATCACGTTAAATTTCTGTCGCGCACAGCTGGGGCAGGCAATCAGATTAACGCCGCGATGGCGTAAACCCAGCCCCTTCAGGATTTCAAAACCGACTTTGATTTCCTCTTCCGGTTCAGCCGCCAGTGACACGCGAATGGTATCGCCAATGCCATCAACCAGCATCAGAGCCAGCCCCATCGACGATTTGACCGTACCGCCAAATTTGCTGCCCGATTCAGTAATGCCGAGGTGCAGCGGATAATCAACTTTTTCCGCCAGTTTACGGTAGGCACTGACCGTCATAGGAATATTACTGGCTTTGAGCGAAACCTTGATGTCAAAGAAATCCATCTCTTCGAGAATACGGATATGACTCAGGGCAGAATCCACCATCGCATCAGCACAGGGCTCGCCATATTTTTCTTCGAATTCTTTTTCCAGCGAACCGGCATTCACACCGATGCGAATCGAAACGCCGCGCTCTTTAGCCGCTTTCACCACCCGCTCGACGCGGTCACGGGTACCGATATTGCCCGGATTCAAACGCAGCCCATGCACACCCGCTTCCAGTGACAGCAGCGCCATTTTGTAGCTGAAATGGATGTCGGCAATAATGGGGACATCGGTTTGCCGTAGAATCTCCGGCATCGCCGCAGCCGATTCAGGGTCGGGTACGGAAATGCGCACAATATCCGCACCGGCTTGTTGCAGGCGCTGAACCTGCGCTACAGTGGCATCAATATCTGTGGTTTTGGTGTTGGTCATCGACTGCACGGCAATCGGTGCATCACCACCCACCTGAACCCGGCCAACCTGAACGGAGCGGGTTTTCCTGCGGTTTTTTACGATAGCATCACGCATGTTAATTTCCTTTTCCGTCACGTAGCAGTTGTAAGCGCTCCTGTAACTGTGAAGCCCTGCGCAGCGCATCGATATATTCATCGCTGTCTGGTTGCAGGGTCACGGCCTGCTGCCAAAGCTGCACCGCACCGGCAATGTCTTCCTTGCGGAAGGCCGCCATACCTTTACTGAAATCAGCGGCTGCCTGTTTTTGCGCTCCGGCATTGGCTTTTTCAAGCAGTGCATCGGCATGTTTACCACCCTGACGTTGATACGCTTCCGCCTGATTACGGGCTTTCAGCCATTGACCTTGCCTGATCAATTCCTGAACTTGTTCTTCGCTAACCAGTTGACGTGTTTTGCGTTTTGCCTGCACGGAAGTTTTTTGCTTGCTCACTTGTGGAATCGTCAGCCCTGTCGGCCAGTTCTTCTTGATATCCCGCATCA
The DNA here is from genome assembly GCA_002791545.1 of Zetaproteobacteria bacterium CG_4_9_14_3_um_filter_49_83. Lineage (GTDB taxonomy): Bacteria > Pseudomonadota > Zetaproteobacteria > Mariprofundales > Mariprofundaceae > CG1-02-49-23. The sequence goes on along the minus strand of PFXG01000008.1, from coordinate 121,696 downwards.
GCACCTGAGCCCGCTCCGACTCCGGCTCAAGATGCAGCACAGAAACCGCTTCGATATAAGCTACGCCAACCATGCCACGCTTGAGGTATCGCCAGCCTTCGCGCAACGAGCGGCGGTTACGACTTTCGAGATCTTCCTGAACATATTCCTGCATGCGATGATAAGCTTCATCATCTTTGTTTAGTCCGGCTGGCGGGGTATAGCTCTCAGACCATTTGAGCCATTGCGCATCTTCTTCACGACGTTGTTTGAGTAAGCTTTCCAGACGCAACTGACGGAGATTCAGGTTCATCGCCTCGGCTTGTTTGATGAAAAGCTCGGGCTTGATCGAAATTTCAGCAGTCTGCCGGTATCGGGCTTCAGCTTCATCCCATTGGCGGGCGCGTTCTGCCGCCTGAGCTTTTGCTTTGTAGTGGGACAATAAGCGCAGTCGCGCCGGTTCAATAGTGTTTTTCAGCAAAGCCTGGGCTCTGGCGTAATCCTCATGCTCTTTTTCGATGGCCAGCACCGTTGCGCGCGCTTCCATGATTTCACCACGTTCATATTTGTTTTTTGCTTCGTCATATGTATTCAGGAATGAAAGGGCATTACTCTTGAATGAACCACCACCACTGGCGCAACCGCCAAGTGTCACAAGTACGATCAATACGAACAAAAACTTCATTATTCAACCTCTTTTAACTGCTGACGTATCACCGAAGGCAAGGTGATATCGAATGCCAGTGCAATCGCTGTTTCCAGTTCCTGCTGGACGTCATCCGATTCAGCCACTGCTTTACCGACACGAATCGGGAACTTTACACCCTTCACATTGATATTACCCATGTCTTCAAATTCCAGCCCCGTTTCACAGGTTTCAAAGGTTTTGAATGGCATGACCACTTCACCACCCTGACCCAAGCCACCCATGCGCGAAGCTACATTTACCGCATCGCCAATGACAGTATATTCCAGACGCTCATGCGAACCGATATGGCCCACGATGACTTCGCCGCGATTGAGTCCGACACGGAAGGCAATGGCTTCTCCGTTATCACGCAACAGGCCCAGACGGGCACATGCCATGGTCATGGCTAGGCCGGCAAGTGTGGCGTAATGGGTGTGTTTCGGGCTTTCATTCGGATGGTTGAATACCGCCATCACTGCATCGCCGATGTATTTATCCACATGCCCGCCGAAATAATGAATGATGCTGTTAAACACTTCGAAGTACTGATTCAGAATGTCCACCACGGCTTCCGGGGAGTTTTTTTCAGAAAATGAAGTGAAACTGACCATATCGGCAAACAGAACGGTGACTTGCTGTTTATGGTTGTTGCGCATTACCACGCCGCCCTTGAACATTTCATCAACCAGCTTGGGATTCAGGTATTTGCCGACGGATTCCCGTAACTCCTCTTTATGCTTGAGTTCGCGTACCATGATGTTGAACTGATGCATGGCATCGGTGATTTCATCGTTACCTTTTTCCAGCAACTTCACATTCAGGTTGCCCGCTGCCACCTGCTCGGCGGCCTCGGCCAGTCGTTCCAGCGGATGACTCATTCGACCGGCAATCCAGTACACCAGTGCCCCTGACACCAGTATTACGCCCAGTGCCGTCAGCAGCATACGCACCCACAATTGCCGCGCCAGATCGGACCATGCGGCTTCTGAATAACGAACGGCAATAAATCCCAGCGATGTTTCTGCGTAGCGAACCTGTTGCACATACCACAGCGCTTCCAGATCAAGACGAGTGGTCTGACCATCGTGGGTCGCCGGGTTAAACTCAAACTCTTCAGCCACTGTTGGCGCATCCAGCGAGCCGAATAACTTCTGTTTGTTTTTGGCATCATTCACCAGCACGCCGATGATATCCGGTGATGACTTCAGCATGCCGGTGACCAGCACATCCACCTCGGCCTGAGAACCGCTGAGCATCGGCAGCTTCAGCGCTTCACCCAAACGTGCGACCTGTGCTAAAGCATGTTTGTCCTGGCTTTTCAGCCAGGCATTGCGCTCCAAATCAAGCGTGATCAGCGATAATAACAGCACGGCAGCAAGCACCACCACACCAACGAGTAAAAACCAGCGCCAGCGTATAGGAAAACGGGGAATAGTATGGATTCTTTTGATCTTGGCCCCCAAATGATGTGTTGATAGTCGGGTTACCATAAAGGCTCACACGAAGGGTGTCCATGGGCTTTTCCATTGCGCTGGCAATCAGTTTAAAGCACGGGATAAAACGGACGGATCATGTTGGAATCCTGCAATGATCACGCAGGTAGGGGTAATAGCAGGGTAAGCTCCAGTCCCTGATTTGTGCGATTGCGGGCCGCAATTGAACCGCCGTGGGCAAGCACCACCTGCCTGGCAATGGCCAGTCCCAAACCATATCCGCCACTGCTGCGCTCGCGCCCCTCAGCGGCCCGGTAAAAGGGCTCAAACACATGCACCAGTTTGTCCTGATCAATGCCCGGCCCTTCATCGGCAATTCGGATGCAGGCATAAGCTATGCTGAGTTCCTGCTGTTGCGATAAGCTGACAGTAATGCTTGAACCCTGTGGCGAGTGGCGCAAGGCATTGCGTGCAATATTCTCAATTGCCCGCAAGATCCAGCGTTCATCGCCCGCGATGCTCAGGCTGGCGGTCGAAAAATATTCGATGTGGCACTCCTGCCGGGTTGCTTCAAATTGCAGGTCTTCACAGACGCTTTGCAGCAACGCTTCAAGCGACAATGTTTGCTTCTCCAGAGGCATCATCCCCTGGTCAAATCGGGACAGGGTTAACACTTCTTCAATCAACTCATTGATTCTGTCGGCTTCTTTATTGATGCGTTGAAGTTCATCCTCATTGCCGGCATCGCCCTGACCTCTGGCCAGTTCCAGTGCGATTTGAATGCGCGCCAAGGGCGAGCGCAGTTCATGCGAAATATCTCTGAGTAATTGTTTATGCGCGCTCAACAAGGCTGCAATTTTTTCTGCCATCGAATCAAAGTCTCTCGCCAGTTCGCCCAGCTCGTCGCCTCGTCCGGCGAGACTGGCCGGGACGCGGGCATCCAGATGCCCATGCCCCAGTTGATTGGTGATATGGCGTAATTGGGCGATCGGACGCGTCATGATGCGCCCGACCAGCAGGCTGGCAATCACCATGGCCAGCAATGCCGTCAGCACAAACAGCAGCAACCGTTGTTGACGGGATTGCTTGATCAGCGATGGCGGCAGAGGTGTGCTGGCGATCCAGAGCCAGCTGCTGCCATCTTCGGCCGTCAAGCGTCCGGCCCAGATGAGCATCGGCGCTTGCAGCAGACGAATCGACGTTTCCCCCCGTTGTAGGCGTTCCAGTAAAGGTTTCCATTCATGTGGCCATGGCCGTGACACTACCGGCATGCCATCGGCGCTGAATAAAGCCCCCATGACCTGATGTCTGCGGCTGCTCTGTTTCAACCAGCGATGAAACTCCTTTGGCTGTTGAGAGGTGAATATATCAACAGCTGTTTCGCCCTGATGGCGCAGCACTTCGACTTTTTCATCCAGCACGCGTTGTTCCAGCTGCCAGTGTTGAGCCAGCCACAGTGAGGCCAGAGCGGTGAGCAGCAGCACTGCCAGCAGGGTTAGAAATACTTTCCAGAATAATCGCATTTTAGCGCACCTTAGCGGCCACTGACCAGCATCCAGCCCACACCACGGATGGTTTGAATCGACGGTGCTTCAACACCGGATGCACACGACGCATCACGGAGTTTTTTGCGCAAGCTGGCGATATGTACATCCAGAGATCGATCAAACGGACCGGGATTGCGGCCTAACGCCGCATTGCCTGCCTGTTGCTTGCTTACGACAGCATCAGCTTGCTGTATCAGGCAGGTCAGCAGGGCATATTCCGTTGTTGTGAGTGTCAGCTCGAATGTTTGCCCTTCGCCGTGAACTGTCATCACTCGCCTTGATTTCAGCAGCCATCGTAAGCTTCCCACACGAATATCGCCTGTCGGTTCAGCTTCTTCGACCGCTTGCGGCTGACGTCTGAGAATAGCCCGCATTCTTGCAGCCAGTTCGCGCGGGTTAAATGGTTTGGGCAGGTAATCGTCAGCGCCGAGTTCAAGGCCGATGATACGATCCATCTCCTCGCCGCGAGCGGTTAGCATCATCACCGGCACCTGACTGTGCTCGCGCAATTCACGCAACACGTCCATGCCGTTTTTGCCGGGCATCATGACATCCAGTAAAATCATGTCGAAGGATTGAGCCAAAGCCAGCGCCAGTCCCTGCGCACCATGATGGATACATTGCACAGAGAAACCTTCACCGGCAAGAAAGCGTTGTAACAGTTCGCACAACTCCATGTCATCATCAATCATCAGAATATTCATGTCGTGATCATGCCATGAAATAAGTGCGCTGAAAGCCAAAAGTGGTGAGTTTTACACAATCTTAACACTTTTTTGCGTTTTGCTGACATTGATTGTCAGCACATTAACAATCCTCACATCAGCATTGGCCATACCGCGACGGCCAATTGGGCACGCAGGTATTCAGGAAAAAAGGAGTTCAATATGAACGTAACAGCAAAAATATTTTATCTACCACTTATGGCGGCACTGGGTCTGACGATTTCCGGCATTGCTATTGCCGGTGATCAGGGCAAAGCCGCTGAGTGTGGTGCTAAAGGTTTCGAACGCATGGCCACGGAACTGAATTTGAGTCAGGAGCAAAAAGAGCAGTTCAAAAAAATTCACAGTGAAGCTAAACCGGAAATGAAAAAAAATCGTGATGCTATGAAAGAAAATCATGAAGCTATTCGCCAGCTGAATCCTGCGGATAATGGTTATGATCAGGCCGTAGCAAAACTTGCCGATGAGCAAGGCAAACTGGTGGCGGCATCAATCAGGCAGCATGCAAAAACCAGAGCGCAGACCGATGCGATTCTGACGCCTGAACAACGAGAAAAAGCCCATCAGCTGGCTCAGGAGCGTCGTGATCGTAAATCCTCCAAACGTGAACAGGGCCCGCGTTTTTAAATAACACTTTCTATTTGCGATTGCTTGCGACCCTGCCTTTTGGCGGGGTCGTGTTGTTTAGGGTCAGAACGTTTGTGCGTAACGATTTTTGTAGGGGGCGTTCTGACATAAGCGGCTGATACCCTTGTAATGGCCGGTGACGAACCCTATGATCAGTCCATGCAGGATGACAAGCAGCCCGATCAACCCGACATCATTATTGAACCCTCATTCACGGAGAGCACCAGCCTTGTTCCGTATCAGCGTGGTGAGCTATCCAGTCTGGATTTGTGGTATCGCGAACTGCGTCGTATTCCGAAATTAAGTCGAGAAGAAGAAATGGAGTTGATCCGCAAATGGATCGACGACAAAGATTTCACAGCCGCGCAGCAACTGGTGATGAGTAATCTGCATGGTGTGGCTGCCATTGCGCGCGAGTATCGGCATTTTGGTTTGTCAGAAATGGATCTGATTCAGGAAGGTACGCTTGGCCTGATGCAGGCGATTAAACGTTTTGATCCCGAGCGTGGCTTTCGTTTGATGACTTATGCTTCATGGTGGGTGCGTGCGTCGATTCACGACTATATTTTACGCTCATGGAGCATAGTCAAAATGGGCACCAATAAATTGCAGCGACGTGTCTTTGCCGGTCTGCAAAAAGCCAAGCACGCCATTGCCGCGATTGAAGGGCGTCTGGATGATGAAATTGCCAAGGAATACGGCATCACCAGCAGTGAATTCCAGGGGGTGGCGCAGGCATTTCTGCAACCGGACTTGTCGCTTGATGCCGAAACTGAAGATGGTTCCACGATGGCGATGGCGTTGCCCGCGCCGGGAGCTTCACCGGAACAGCAAGTGGTGGATGCAAATTGGGAACAGCATCAAATGGATGCATTACACGGCGCGCTGCGTCAGTTGTCGGATCGTGATCGATTGATTATTGAACGTCGCAGGCTTAATGAAGAGCCAGAAACCCTGAAAGATCTGGCCGAGGAGCTTGGGGTGTCCATTGAACGCGTGCGTCAATTGGAAGCGCGGGCCATGAAGAAGCTGAAAACGGCCCTGAGCCATTTGCAGGAAGAGACTTGAAGTGCCGGTATTCCCGGTTTACCACGCCCATATTTATTTCAACGCGGATACTTTCGAGCAGGCCAGAGCGCTGTGTGAACGGGCTGATCAACGCTTCAAAATTTCTGTCGGTCACATGCACCGGAAAGCCATTGGCCCACACCCCGAGTGGAGTTGCCAGTTGTCTTTTTCTGCCATTGAATTTTGTGAGCTGGTGCCATGGCTGGCCAAATGTCGAAGCGGCTTGAGTGTGCTGGTGCATCCTGTTTCCGGTGATGATCAGCGTGATCACGATGATTATGCGATATGGTTAGGCAAACAATTGCCTTTGAAAACGGATATGTTTTAACGTACTGCTGAAACCCCGGGTTGATCCCGGTCAAGTTGTGAAAGAAGCGTTCAACTACTTTTATTGTCCCGGCTGTGACTTGTAAATATGATGCTGAAACAATGCAAAAGCATAGCTGTTTCATGGACAAAGTCCGCGTTGATTGTATGATGTCCGAGCAACGGCAAGGCGGTTGGCGGGTGTGCAAAAGCGTTGCATCCGTCTGATGAATAAGAACTCGAGGGGGAGCTGGTGAGAAAAGGCTGCGGTAATATTGCTGTTTTTATGACTCTTTTCAGCTGTTGCGCTTTGCTGCCCAATGACGTTTTGGCGCAGGATGAACTGCTTCTGGCGACATCGGGCGGTCAGGCTGGCAATGATCTGGCATTGCTGTTCTCCGAAGAGGAGTTGTTTATTTCTGCCTCGCAGTCGACACAGACGCTTGGCAAGGCCCCGGCTATCGCCACCGTTATTAGTGATAAACAGCTTAGAGAGATGGGTGCTCGCAACATTTTCGATGCTCTGGTGACCATTCCCGGCTTCGGTTACAGCTACCTCAATAATATTTCCACCGAATCGGACATCGAGGTGCGTGGTATTAAATCCCGCATGGAGAAGGTGCTGTTGATGATTGATGGTCACCGCGTCAACAGTCCGTTTTTCGGTAGCTTTAATCATCTTTATGATGAATTTCCGATCGAGCAAATCAAGCGTATCGAAGTAATTCGTGGGCCTGGTTCAGCTCTTTATGGGGCCAACGCATTTGTTGGTGTTATCAATATTATCATGAAAAAAATCGGTGATGTTGAAGGCGTAACCCTCAAAGGTGGTGGCGGTAACAATCAGCGCAGCCATGCCAATCTGCTGGGTGCATTGGGCGACAACGGGGCTGGCATGGTGCTTTCCTATGATCGCCTTGATACCAATGGCAGCCGTCGATTTGTGCCTGCTGATGCAGCCGGTGCCAGAGGCTACACCAACTTCTGGCGCACCACCGATACTGCCTATCTCAATGGCGAATATGGCAAGTTCAGCTTTTCGGGACTTTACCTGGACAAACAACGTGGCACACCCCTGGCGATTACAAATTTCATTGATCCCGGTACTACGCGCACCCATAACAAACAGGCTTACGGCAGCCTGACCTATAAGGATCGCATAGGCGGCGTGGATGTTGAGACGAACATCGCGCTAGATCAGTTCTGGTGGGATGCTAACTGGTACATCGGCTTTCCCGGCTTCACCACCGGCCATCCGCTACTGAAAAACCAAACCTGGTCGGGTGAGGTGAAGGCGCGTTTTTCTCCGTTTGAACACCATGATATGACGGTCGGAGTTGTGCAGGATTTTCAACGTCAATATGATGTTGTACACACTGTTAACGGTGTTGATGTCACATCCGCCTTCAATCACAACCAGTCGGCCAAACGTAAGGTGTTTGCCACTTATTTGCAGGATGAGTGGACCGCCTTCAACGCGCTGTCTGTTACTGCCGGAATTCGTTATGACCATTACAATGACCTTGGTAATACGCTCAACCCCAGATTTGCGGTGGTGTGGACTGCCAGCGATATGGTGGACATCAAGTTGCTTTTCGGCAGTGCATTCCGTGCGCCAAGTTTCCTGGAGATGTATGAAATCAATAACCCTTCAGCGGTTGGTAACCCTAATCTCAAGCCGGAGAAAATGCAGACCATTGAGGCTGGTATCACCTGGAAAATTAATCCCAACTACCAGCTCAGCAGCAATCTGTTCCACAACTTATTTCGGGATCAAATCGTCCAGGGGTCTCCGTTAAGCATAAATAAGAGCGGCGCAACCATCTGGGGTGTTGAGACAGAACTCAAAAGCGACTGGCGCGAACATCTCTACGGTTATCTTAATTACGCCTGGTATCACTCACGTGACAAACTGACTCAATCGGTGCTGCCGGATGTTCCTCGCCAACGTTTCAAAGCCGGTATCAACGCCGGTTGCTTTGATGATTTAATTAACATCAATACCGGATTGCGTTGGGATGGGCAGCGGCCAAGAGCTGTTGGTGATACCCGCGCTCCGGCGGCTTCGACAACGCTGGTCGATTTTACTGTTAGTTCTACAAAGCTTGTCCGTAACCTCGAACTTTCCTTGAAAGCGCATAACCTGTTCGATGCCAACGTGAGCGATCCGACCGTTGTTGCGGCTGGTATTCCTGCCGGTTATCCGCGTCCTGGTCGAACTATAATGGCTGAAGCGAGCTATTCGCTTAAATGAGTATGTGGTGCAGGACTGTCTGTGGCATGTTGCTGGTTGCCTTATATCTTGGCGGCACAGGTGAAATTGAAGCTAAGGAAGTTGTGGTTTTACTCGACCCTAACATTCGCCCTTATGTTGAGGCGCTGGCCGGTTTCAAGGAAGCATCCGATGCCAGTATTAAGGTTTTCGAGCGCCGGGAAGATGGTGACATCTCTGACGAGCAGGCGCTTATTCCTGGTATTCGTGCACGGCGACCGGATCAGATTCTGGTCATTGGTGGCGAAGCGCTTGCAGCATTGGCAGGAAAAATTACTGATATCCCGATTCTGTTCAGTATGGTGCTCAGCCCCCATGACAAGCTCAAGCAACATTATGAGAATCTGACCGGCGTGGCGATGAATGTGTCACCGGAACGGCAGATGAAAACATTGGACTCCCTGATGCCGAGCGTCAGGCATGTAGGGGTGGTCTACGCCCCGGAAGAAAGCGGTAGTCTGATTAAACTGGGTGAAGCAGCATTAACGAAGCACAATATTGAGATGGATGCGCAGTCGGCGTTATCAGAAAAAGAGGCAGAGCATTATCTTGAAATGGTCATGGATCGTAATCAGGCCTACTGGATGGTGCCCGATCATTTTATGCGTTCCAAAGATCTGGTTCGTTATCTTTTTTTTGCTTCACAAGAGAACAATAAGGCGCTGATTGGCCTCTCTGATAAATATGTGCGGGCCGGAGCACTGTTTGCCTTTACGGTCCAGAACCGCTCGCTGGGACGTCAGGCCGGTGAGCTGTCCAATCGCATAATGAATGGGGTAAAGCCCGGCAGTATCCCAATTGAAATGGCACGTGATGTCGATTTTTCCATCAACATGAAGGTGGCGAAGGCCTTGGGTATTCAGGTACCCGGAGAGCTGCTGCAAGCGGCAAAGCATGTTTATTAGGTGCCTGGGATGCCTTCAGTGCTTTCATTAAACGCTTTCGGCAGCAGAATCTTTCTGCTGGTTGCACTGCTAGTGGCTGCCATTATGGCAAGTGCCGCAACTTATTTTCTGATCAGCCAGAACCGGGCGTTGCATGATGCACTGACTGAACAGGCTCGTTCACTGGCCGAAGGACTCAGTAATGGCGCGCGTCTTGGCGTGGTTCTGGAAGACGCGCATTTTGTCGAGCAGGTTTGTTCGGGTATACAGAACCTTCCGCATGTTCTTTTTATCGACGTTTATCTGGAGAACGGCAGCGTCTTGTTTCAGTCCGGTGATCGTAAGCGCAAGCAACTTTCCGATAGCGATTTATCGGCTGCCCGGCAGGGTTTTATGCCGGGCGGTGAAGTTTCCTACGCTAAAGACGGCGAGGCCTATCAGGAATTTCTGGCTCCTGTATTGTTGGATAATCACGAAATTGCGGGATATTTGCGCATGGGTCTTTCCACCAGCGATATTACCAGGCAGTGGCAACGCTCCCTCACTACCACGCTGTGGGTAACCCCGCTGATGATTATAATCGCCTGCCTATTGTTGTATTTCCCGATACGACGCATGACAAGGCCGATTCGGGCCCTTTCTCAGGGTGCTATCAGGATTGGTGCCGGCGATCTGGATTTTTCTATAGAGGTGCAATCGCACGATGAGATCGAGCAACTGGCAACAAACTTTAACGCTATGGCCGCATCGTTGCGGCGGCAGAATGTGGAAATCAGCAACAAAACTATCGAACTGGAGCGATCAGAGCGTAAGTTCAGGGAATTGTTCGAGAATATTGCGCAACCCCTTTATATCAACAACCTCGATGGTAAGCTCATCGATTGTAACGATGCCATGGTCGAACTGTTCGGTTATAGCAGTCGTGAGGCCATGATTGAGCAGGGAAGCATCTTGTACAGGGAGGCGGAACAACGTTGTCAGATGATCGATGAGCTGCTGCAAAAGGTTGAGGTTAAGGAGCGCGAGATTGACTACGTCAAGCTCGATGGCACACCGATTACGGCCCTGCTCACGTCAAGGGTTCGCTTTGATGATCATGGCGAGCCTATCGGTTTCGAGGGTATCATTCAGGACATTACCGATATTCGCCGTCTTGAGGATCAATTGCTGCATTCCCAGAAAATGGAGGCCATCGGCACACTTGCTGGCGGTATCGCGCACGATTTTAATAACTTGCTGACCGCCATTCTTTCATCAGCGCATCTGGGTAAGAGCCAGGCCGAATCCGATTCATTTTCAATTGGCCGGTTTGATACGATTATCAATGCGGGTGAGCGGGCTGCAGACCTGACCCGGAACCTGTTGGGTTTTGCGCGCAAGGGAAAGGGTCATATTGAGACAATCAATATCATCGCTCTGGTGAAAGAAGTGGAAGGGCTGCTGAGGGAAACCTTTGATCGCAGCATTACTATTCACACGCGAACAGATCAGGATTTATGGCAGGTGTTGGGGAATCATTCTCAGATACATCAGGTTCTGATTAATCTGCTGGTTAATGCGCGTGATGCTGTGATGCAATCAGCAAACGCTGAAATTACTATCTGCGCACAAAATCGCCTGATTGACAGTGCGTTTCTGCAAAAGCATCCCGATGCTATAGAAGGGAAATACATCAACATCGACATTGTTGATAATGGTTGCGGCATTCCGCTTTCGATCATTGATAATATCTTTGACCCGTTTTTCACCACGAAAGAGGTAGGTAAAGGGACTGGGTTGGGACTGGCTACAGTCTACGGAATTATCAAAGAGCATGATGGTTTTTTATGGCTGGATAGTGAGCAGGGAAAAGGCACGACGTTCCACATCTATCTGCCTGCACCGACTAATGCGCAAGAACGGCACATGGATACACGTGGTTTGGTGCAGCGGGAGCTGACGGATAAGGCAGCTGACGCATGCGCTGCCGTAACCCATGTGCTGCTGGTGGATGATGAGCAACAGCTTCGCGAGATTGGCGCTGAGATGTTGAAAATTTGCGGCTACACGGTGTTTACTGCCAGTAATGGAAAAGAGGCGCTAGATTTTCTTGCTCACGATTTGCAGCGCATTGATCTGGTTATCATGGACCTGGCTATGCCTGTGATGGGCGGAGAGGAAGCGTTGCACCATATCAGGAAGATGTTTCCCCGCTTGCCGGTACTTATCGCTTCCGGTTATTCCAAAGCATCGCTTGATCATCCGCTCGAATTGCAAAAATACGAAGGCTTTATCGAGAAACCCTATACCCCGGACAGGCTATTGGCTGCGGTTGAGAAGATTATTTGCTGAATCAGCGAAAAATCGAGCACGCGTAAATTACTGTCGAAATGTGCAGTTTGATCGCCCCCCCATCACTCCAGGCTGAAGATGCCGCGACTGCGGTAGAGGTATTTGCGGCCCTCTTCACAGGCGAGGATGATGGCACCGAACAGCAGCATCAGCGGCAGGTAGCCCGCATCGAAGGGGGCGGTGCCGAAGATGGCATGGCCGAGCGGGGTGAGGGCGATGGCTGCCAGCAGGGCCAGTTCGCTGGCGATGCCGATCAGGATCAAGGGGTTGCTGAAGAGTGCAGGTCTGCCTTTGGAGGTTGTTGATACATGAATGATTCGGAAGCCATTCTCCAGCGCCTTATGCCGAACAAAAAACGTCGCCTTCATAAGGGCGATCATCTGTTTCGTCAGGGTGATCATGTTGAGAATATTCATGTCGTGTGCCAGGGAATGGTGAAGTTGATTCGTCATAGCATCGATGGTGATGATATCGTTTTACAGGTTGCTGTTCAGAACGATATTCTTGCAGAAGCCTCACTGTTCTCGGATATGTACCACTGTTCAGCAGTCGTACACAGTCAAACTGCGGAGTTATCCTGCTTTGACAGGAATAGCCTGCTTGCAGCCCTCAAGGGCGACCCTGATATAATGATGGAGATAGTCGCGTTGTTTGCCCACAGAATACGCAAGTTGCGTGCGTTCCTTGAAATCAAAAATATTCGCTCAGCCAAACAGCGCATGTATAGCTACTTCCAACTTGAAGCCAATGCCAAACATGAGGTTCATCTGCAATTAACACACAAAGATATGGCTTATCAGCTTGGCCTGGCGCATGAAACTTTTTACCGCAATTTAAAATGCCTTGAGAAAGAAGGGAAAATCATAAGAAAGGTATCGTCCATTCAATTAATCCAATCGGTATGATTCAAATCATACGGCTCCGGATGTTGAACTGTCAGTATCGCGCTCCCCTACTGGCTGCCGATAAAGTCCAGGTTCATAGGAATCCATATACGACGATGTACGAACAAGGAGCATGAAAATGAAAAAAACGATGCTGGCTACCGCCACAATAATACTGCTTGGCTTTTCCATGAATGCCTGTGCTGAGGCGAATCATCAGGCAATGCATGAGATGATGATGCAACAAAACCAGATGTCTGCACCTCAGGTTGAGCGCACTTCCCTTCATTTGCCTCCGGCAATGAAACAACATCAGTTATCAAACATGCGTTCACATTTGGAAGCAGTACAATCCATTATCGGCCTGCTGACGGAAGATAAATATGTTGAAGCATCAGCTGTCGCATATAGCAAGCTGGGGGCAACGCCAGAAATGCTGAAGATGTGCAATATGTTCGCCAACGAGGATTTCAAAAAGCTAGGGCTGGCATTTCATAAAAGTGGCGATGATTTAGGTGATGCGTTGAAAACAGGGAACCTCAAACAATCCTTACAAGCACTGCATACAACAATGAATTACTGCGTAAGTTGCCATGCTACGTATCGCCAATAGTTGGCAGGATGCAGAGATCGCTTGCCGGTTTCCCATCGTCTACTCCAGGCCGAAGATTCCACGGCTGCGGTAGAGATATTTGCGGGCCTCTTCACAGGCGAGGATGATGGCACCGAACAGCAGCATCAGCGGCAGGTAGCCTGCATCGAAGGGGGCGGTGCCGAAGATGACGTTGCCAAGTGGGGTGAGGGCGATGGCTGCCAGCAGGGCCAGTTCGCTGGCGATGCCGATCAGGATCAAAGGGTTGCTGAACAGCCCCTTGCTGAACATCGATAGTTTGCTGGTGCGGCAGGCGAAGACGTTGAAGATCTGGGTGATAATCACCGTGGCGAAGAAGCCGGTGATCGCCTGCATGTAGAGCGGGGAGCTGATTGCCAGCGCCACGCCCCAGTTCCAGCCGCCATCGAACAGAATATCGAAGAAGATGATATAAGCGAAGGCGGTTTGTAGTGGACCGATGAAGCCGTAGGAGCGGGCGATCATGCGCCAGTTGAGCAGTTTTGCTGCGGGCGAGCGCGGCTTGCGGCACATGATGTCATCCTCCGGGCTTTCGGTGCCGAGGCCGATGGCTGGCAGCATGTCGGTGCCGAGGTCGATGGCCAGAATGAGCAGCACCGGCAGGGCCAGTGGCCAGCCGAGCAGAATAAAGAGCAGGAACGGCACAATCTCCGGCGTGTTGCTGGTCAGGATGTAGGTGATGAACCCCTTGATGTTGTCGTAGGCGGTGCGCCCGGCGCGGATGGCGTTGACGATGGAGGCGAAGTTATCATCCAGCAGCACAATATCGGCCGCCTCCTTGGCCACCTCGGTGCCCGATTTTCCCATGGCGATACCGACATCGGCGCGGCGCAACGCCGGCGCATCATTCACCCCGTCGCCGGTAACCGCCACCACTTCGCCCATCTCCTTGAGCATAGTAACAATGCGCAGCTTGTCGCGTGGTAACGCACGCGCAAAAAGCACCTCCGGTGCGGTCAGCGCCTCCTTTAACGTCGCATCGTCATACTGATGCAGATCGTCGCCGCTAATCACCGTCGGGTTATCACCCTGCACAATGCCGGTCTGGCGGGCGATGCTCAGCACGGTGGAGCCGTGATCGCCGGAGATCACCATCACCCGGATGCCTGCCTGACGGCAGGTATGTACCGATGCCGCCACCTCGGGGCGTGGTGGATCCTGCATCACCACCAGACCATAGAAACAGAAGCCATCCTCAATGGCCGCGTGCTCCGGCTCGACAGATTTCAACGCGCAGCCGAGCACACGGAAACCCTGCGCCGCGTAGCCGCTGTTCTGCGCGATGATGCGCTGGCGCACCGTATCAGTCAGCTCAAGCTGCTCCCCCTGTTCAAAGTAGTGGCTGCAATGCTCCAACACCACCACCGTCGCCCCCTTCATGTAGGCGCGGGCGTTGGGCGAGTGAAATCGGTTCACGGTCACCATGTAGCGACTCTCCGAGGAGAAGGGGAGCTCATGCAGGCGTGGCTGGTTGGATTCGATGTAGCCGATATTGGCGAAGGCACCGACGAAGCGCTTCAGGCAGAGCTCGGTGGCATCGCCGAAGCTGCGTTCGGCGGTGAGGGTGCTGTTGTTGCACAGCAGCAGGATGTCGTTGAAATCCTGCATGCCGGGGATGGTGCGCAGGTGGACATGGCGACCATCCATATTGAGTCGTTTGGCTTCGCGATCAAACGCATAGCAGTGACCGCCGAGGCAGATGCAGTGCACGTTGAGATGGTTTTCAGTGAGTGTTCCGGTCTTGTCCGAGCAGATAACGGTGATGCTACCGAGGGTCTCAATGGCATCGATATTTTTTACCAGCACATTAAGTTTGGCCATACGCTGGGCGGCGATGGAGAGGGTGAGTGTTACCGTTGGCAGCAGCCCCTCCGGCACATTGGCAACGATGATGCCGATGGCAAACACCAGATTGATCCACAGAGGGCTCTGCGTGACCACGACACCGAGGAGAAAGAAGCTGACACCGAGGGCGATGGCGATGTAGGAGATGATGCGGATGAAGTGGCTGATCTGCCCCTGCAGGTGGGACGTTTGCGAGCTCACCGCGCTTGTTTCGCGGGCGATATGGCCGATCTGGGTGACATCGCCGGTGGCCACCACCACCGCTGTGCCCAACCCCGACTGCACATGGGTGCCGCTGAAGACCATATTGCGACTGCGCAGCACATTGCCGCTGGTCGCCTCCAGACTGCGTAGCTGCGGCTCGCTCTCGCCGGTCAGCGCCGAGTGATCCACCTTGAGCATATTCTGCTCAATCAGCCGCGCATCGGCGGTCACCTTGTCCCCTTCGCTAAGCAGCATGATGTCGCCCGGCACCAGCCGTTTCGAATCCACCTGCAACTTTTCGCCATTGCGCAACACCACCACCTGTGAGGTCATCAGGTTGGCAAAGGATTTCATCGCCTTCTTGGCGCGATACTCCTGAAAAAAGGTAAAGGCGGCATTGAGCACAGTAACGCCAAGCAGTGCCCAGGCGACAAACAGCGAACCCGCATCACGCACCAGCAGCTCACTGGTAAAGGAGAGCGCCGCGCCAGTGAGCAGCAGATAGGAGAAGAGATTATGGAATTGCAGCAGAAACTGCACAATAAGCGGTTTTTCATGCTTCTGCGTCAACTGATTGATGCCATACGCCTTCCGCCGCACCCGCACCTCAGTATTATCCAGCCCTGCAGCTGAGGTCGACAGTCGTGTCAGTACCTCATCCAGCGGTAGCTGATGAATATGTGTTAACACATCTTGCGGTAAAATTTCCCGGTCGTCATTCATGTTAACCTCCATGGTAGAGGCTACTTGCTGCCTGTCTGTGCGCTACCGAGCATAGATAATAAATCGCTTAAATGTTCTCCGGATTCTCGACAATGAAAGGGCGTTCATACTTTAGGTCGATGCTATTGAACTGATCCGGTGAGTCGTTGCGAATCTGCTTCCAGAACGCGTGATCAATTTTCAGCCAGCGACGAATTAGTGCCTCCGGGATGCGCTCTTCTTGCAAGGCATTTCGCAGGATTGACTGGCGCAATTGCAGTAATTCTTCGGGGATAAACATCCTGCGGTGAGCCAGTTCCAGTGCCATGCCGGGATATCGGATGTCGGCACCGAACTTCTCCGCCATAAATTGGCTCTGGCGCAGCTCAATGGCTTGCTGAGTGTGACTTTCAAAGAAGCGGCCCAGCCATGGGTGGGCGTAAATGGCGTCATAAAATCGTTTGTGAACGCGTTCCAGTGTCGAGAGTCCGCCTAGTTGTTCAAACAGGGTGGGTTTACTGTTCATGTGTTGCTCCTAGTCGACAAATGGTCCGTGCTGGAAAATCGGTTGATGCAGAGGCTGGCCAAAACACCACATCAAATGCACTTCGCAGTGAGCTTTGATCACTAATGATGTTTCAAGTTCAATGAGAGCGGCCTGATTTATCGACAAACGATGCTGGCTTAATGACAACTCGCCTTGCAGCACATAAATAAAACCACGCATGCCTGAGGGAATCTCACGTTGCAGGGAGCTGCCTGTCTGCATGTGAATATCCAGATATTCGACGTCTGTTTGCAGTTGAATGGCACCCTGCTTGCCCACAATGTGACTGGTGCGTATGCCATTTTCGGATGTTTCGATAATGTCAGCTTTTTCGACTTGCTGATATGAAGGTGCGATGAGTTTCTGCCGCTGCGGCAGATTAATCCACAGCTGAATGCCCTCAGCGTGTTGGTCCGGCATCTCGGAATGTTCGATGTCGCGCCCGGCGGTGAAGCGCTGCGCACCACCGGCGTGGACGGTGCCTTCATTGCCCAGATTGTCCTTGTGTTGCATGCCACCGGCAAACATGTAGGTGATAGCTTCAAAGCCGCGATGCGGGTGAGCAGGGAATCCGCCACTGCTGATGTCGAAATGATCCCACAGCACAAACGGGTCGAAATTGCGTAAGCCGGGCACAGGCATGAGCCGGTTGACACGCACATGATGGCCTTCGGGAACGCTGCTGGAAGTATGTATATGAATCATGAAGTGAGTATGGCACTGCCTGGCGGTGAAATCTACTTTTGCGAACACTTTTACTAACTTTTAACATCGGGCGCTGCTTTTGAGTTTAGACGGGTGACATGGCGAATAGGCGACGTTATGATCAGGCAATGGCAGACGATCAGGGTCAATTGCAAAATATATATGAAATGCTGTGGCGCGCATTCCCGGATGATGTGCATATTGTGCGTCCGTTGATTCAGATGTACCGGGAAAATCAAAATCAGGCCATGGCGCAACAGGTTGCGATGCAAATGGCGCGGAATTTACTGGCGCGTGGCGCGGCATCGGATGCCATGGGATTTCTGCAAATTTGCAAACAACTGGATCACCCCGAAAAAGATGAGCTGGAATCATTGATGGCGGTGGCATTGCTGACCGAAGAAAGCGGATCGCTGCCTGAGCTGGATCGAACATTTTCATTGATAGCGCGACTTTCAGATGGCGAGGCGATGGACTTTATTCGTCAGGGTAATCTGAAAACAATTGCATCGGGTGAAGATATCATTCGTCAGGGTGAGATAGGCCAGACGTTTTATCTGATTCTCGAAGGTACGGTTGATGTGAGTGTTACCAACAATCGTGGACAGAATGTTGTGGTCACCAATCTCAAGGCAGGCAACTTTTTTGGCGAGTTTGCCTGTATTTATAAGTTGCCGAGAACAGCCACTGTATCGGCATGCGCACCTTCGTTGTTACTTGAATTTACCAGTCATCATATCAAGAAACTGGCTAAGCATTCAACGTTTGCCGGTGAACGTTTGATGCAGATTATTCAGCAACGTCTGGTCGAATCGATGACATATGCGCATCCTGCTTTTGCTCATGTGATTGTCGAAGACCGTCGCTGGATTGGTCAGCGATCGCGCGTACTGGTACTCAGGCAGGGTCCTGTTGAACACACCGAAATGTTCCGCACACATTGTTGCATTGTGCTGCATGGCGAGATGCTGAGTTGGCGCGACAGCGATGACGAACGATATTCGGTTACTTTTCCTTCCAAACATATGCTGGGTGATGTGTACCGTTATTTGACAGTGCCTGAGGGTGTTTATTTTGAGGTCGAAAATCGCTGCATTATTTGCTGTATTCCCAGGCAGGTGTTTTCTTCACTGATAATAGCCTACAGTGATTTTGAAGAATGGGTGAAGCAGCATGGTCTGGAAAATCTCGAAGGCTGGCATGCGCCACTACCCGATAAGCGGAAGTAATTCCGGCGCTTAAGAAAAAATAGCGGCAGCGATGCGGCGGACGAATGACTCGACCTCTTCGCGTGAGGCTTTTACGCCCAGCTCATGCATCGAAGTAACAGGAGCGTCCCGCATACCGCAGGGCACGATGCCGGAAAAATGTTTCAGGTTCGGATGGATGTTCAGAGCAATACCGTGAAAGGTGACCCACTTCCGACAGCGCACGCCAACAGCCGCAATCTTTTCATCTCCGGCCCATACACCGATGCCGCGCGGATTGCGTGACGCAGTAATGCTGAAATGCGCCAGCGTTCTGATGATCAGCTCCTCCAGTTGCTGTACATGCCGATGCAGATCCTGATGCTCTCTTAAATCACGCAGGACGTAACAGATGAGCTGGCCGGGGCCATGATAGGTGATTTCACCACCGCGTCCGCTGGCAAAGACAGAGATCAATTCACCATCGACATTGCGATTGAGGATATCTTCTTCGCGAGCGGAAGTGCCCAGGGTGTAAATCGGCGGATGCCCGGTGAAAATGATGGTGTTGCCCTGCTTGCCTGCAAGGATATCGGCAACGACATTCTCCTGCTCAGCCAGTGAGTCAGGATAAGTCTGTTGCTGGTGCTGAATAAAACGCCATGGGTTCATTGGCTCAGGCTAATCAAGCCGCCGGGAACATGGAAGAGACATGGGCATTTACCCAAAAGCCTGTTTCTCATACAATCGGCGACTGTTAAGGTATTCTGTGTTTATTCAGAGTGTCCTAAGTTCAGCAGTAAGGGAGAATGCGTGGTGTCCAAGTCAAAGGTCTCCGAAGTTCAGGAATCTACAGCCATTGAATCGATAAGTTTCGAGCAAGCATTGCATCAGCTTAATGCACTGGTGGAGAAACTCGAGTCCGGTGAGTTGCCACTTGAAGAAAGCGTTGCTGCTTTTGAGCAAGGTGTGAAATTATCCCGTCGCTGTGATGCCTTGCTGGATCAGGCGGAGCAAAGGTTGCAGGTGTTAAATCAGGATCAAAACGATCGCTGATATGATGCCACCAGAATTTTTGACGCTGTACGCGTCACAAGCTGAACAAGCGCTGGAGCGGGCTTTACATAAGCGCCAGTCTGTTGTGCCCGATCGTTTGTGGGAAGCCATGCAATATGCTCTGATGGTTGGAGGCAAGCGTGTTCGGCCCGCATTGTTGATCGAATCCTGTCTGGCCTGTGGTGGTGAATTGGAGAAATCTCTGCTGGCCGCTGCAGCAATTGAATGTGTACACACCTATTCGCTGATTCATGATGATTTGCCGTGCATGGATGATGATGCGCTGCGCCGGGGGCAGCCGACCTGCCATGTGAAATTTGATGAAGCAACCGCAGTGCTTGCCGGGGATGCTTTGCAGGGGCTTAGCTTTGAATTATTAACCGAGCTGGATGTGGATGCTGCGATTAAAGTCGATTTAATCCATCGTTTGGCTGTGGCAGCGGGCGGACAAGGTATGGTCGCCGGTCAGGTCATGGACATGCAAAGTGAGCACATGCCGGATATCGATATTTTACGCGTCGAGCAGATTCATATTCGCAAGACCGGTGCCCTGATATGCTGGTGTTGTGAAGCCGGAGCGATTCTGGCGGGGGCATCGGAACAGGCTTTGGCTGCATGTAGTCGCTATGGCAAAGCGGTGGGACTGTTATTTCAAATTGCCGATGATATTCTGGATGCTACGGCAGACACAGTGACGTTGGGCAAAAGTGCAGGCAAGGATGAAGCTCAGCAAAAGGCGACTTACGTTTCCGTGCTGGGGCTGCCCCGCGCCCGTGAGCTGGCAGTGGAAATGCGAGATCTTGCTATTGAAGCCTGTGAACCGCTGGGTGAACGCGGCGAAGCATTAAAATCTTTGGCACATTATATTTTGGAGCGTGGCAAATGAGTTATCCGCTATTGAATCGCATGCATGATGTGTCGGATCTGAAAGCGCTGTGTATGTCACAATTGCCGCAACTGGCTGAAGAGATGCGCGATTATATGATCAAGACGCTGGCGCCAATCGGCGGTCATTTGGGCGCAGGTTTGGGTGTGGTCGAGCTGACCATTGCCATGCATTACGTGTTTGAATCTCCAAAAGACCATTTTATCTGGGATGTCGGGCATCAGGCTTATCCGCATAAAATGCTGACAGGTCGTTTGCAGGGGATGCAGAACATCCGGCAGAAGGGCGGGCTGTCCGGTTTCACCAAACGCAGCGAGTCAGAGCACGATCCATTCGGAGCAGGGCATGCTTCCACATCGATTTCAGCCGCCTTGGGAATGGCTGTAGGCCGTGATTTATTGGGTGGCACAAGCCATGAAGTAGCCGTGATTGGCGATGGTGCGTTGACAGGCGGTATGGCCTTTGAGGCGCTGAACCATGCCGGTGGAGAAAAGCGAAACCTGCTGGTAATTTTGAATGACAATGAAATGTCGATTGCGCCGAATGTGGGAGCGATGTCTTCTTATCTGGCACGAATCATTACGGGTAAACCGTACACAACAGCCAAAGACGCAGCCAAACGGGTGCTGGAAAAATTGCCCGGCGCACTGGATGCGGCTAAGCGCGTCGAAGGGCATGTGAAAGGTATGATTACGCCGGGGACACTATTCGAAGAGATGGGATTCCGTTATATCGGGCCTATCAATGGTCACGATTTTGATGCGTTGCTGCCAACGCTGGATAATTGCAGAAAGTTGCAGGGGCCGATTTTGTTGCATGTATTGACTAAAAAAGGCCTCGGTTTTTCTCCGGCAGAAGAAGATCCGGAAACATGGCATGGGCTGGGCCCATATTCACTGGAGACAGGTAAGCCATTAAGCAGTTCGAATCCAATGCCGACTTACACGCAGGTGTTTGGTGATACGCTGGCCGACTTTGCGGATAAGGACCCGCGTATTGTGGCGATTACGGCGGCTATGCCCGGCGGGACAGGGCTGACGCGCTTTGCCAAGCGGCACCCTGAGCGTTGTTTCGATGTGGGTATTGCAGAACAACATGCAGCGACATTTGCAGCAGGCTTGGCGTGTCAGGGCTTGAAACCAGTGCTGGCGATTTATTCAACGTTTATTCAACGTGCTTATGATCAGATTATTCATGATGTATGCATTCAGCATTTGCCGGTGGTGTTCTGCCTTGATCGGGCGGGTGTGGTGGGTGCGGACGGGGCAACGCATACCGGTGCTTATGATCTGGCATTTTTACGCTGTATCCCGGGCCTGATTATCATGGCTCCCAAAGATGAGCAGGAGCTCAGGGATATGCTTTGTACTGCTCTGGCTTGCAATGGACCGGTTGCGATTCGTTATCCACGTGCTAATGGTCTGGGTGTTGAACTATGTGAACCCAAAGCACTGGAAGTCGGGCATGGTGAACTGATCCATGAAGGTGAACATGGTTTGGTTATCAGTGTGGGTACGCGATTTGCCGATGTTCAACAGGCTGTCAGGCGCATTCGGGAAACCGGAAAATTATTGACGCTGATCAATTTGCGCTTTGTTAAGCCTTTGGATGAAGCTCTTATTCTCGCGCACATAAAACCCGGAAAAATGCTGGCTGTAATCGAAGAAGGTTGTCAGCAGGGTGGTATCGGAGAACAAATTGCTGCGCTGGCGCTTGGCGCTGGATGGCAGGGTAAATTTATTCATATGGGTATGCCGGATATCTACGTGGAGCAAGGTACACAGGCTGAAGTATTGGCAGATATTGAACTGGATGAAGCAGCAATTTTTGCCCGTCTGGATCAAGCATGCAAAGATTGATTTTACGACATGCGATCAGTGGCAAAAAAAATCAGATTAGACAAATGGGTGGCTGAACAAGGTCACGCCGAGTCAACTTCTCAGGCACAAGCGCTGATTATGGCGGGGCTGGTCTATGTCAACGGACAAAAAGCTGACAAGCCGGGCATGCAGGTGCGTACAGATGGCGAGCTGGATGTTCGGGAAACACTGCGTTATGTCTCACGGGGCGGCTTGAAGCTGGAAGGTGCCATGCAGGCATTTCCGTTTTCAGCAGAGGGTATCGTGGCTCTGGATGTCGGGGCTTCGACTGGTGGATTTACCGATTGCCTGCTGCAACATGGGGCAAGCAAAGTGTATGCGGTGGATGTCGGGCACGGGCAGCTGCACTATCGCATGCAGCAGGATGAGCGGGTAATCAACCTTGAAAAGCATCATGTTTGCCGTTTAACAGATGAGCAGGTGCCGGAAAAAGTGGATGCGCTTGTCATTGATACGTCATTTATATCGCTGGAACGGGTGTTGCCTGCTGCCTGGCCTTTTCTGAAACCCGGTGGCTGGACAGTTGCGTTGATTAAGCCACAGTTTGAAGTGGGGCCTAAATTGCTGAGTAAAGGTGTGGTTCGTGAGCCTGAGGTAAGGCAATGGGCGGTGGATAAAATTTGCTGTATGGCGGCTGAGCAACTCGATGGCGCTGAGATCGTCGGTGTCACCGAATCGCCGATTCATGGACCGAAAGGGAATGTTGAGTTTTTGCTGGGCTTGCGAAAGTCGGCTGTAAGCGAATGAATATAAAACGGGGCGGTGCTTGACGTTCAAATGCAGGCATGTTGTTCTGCCTGAAGCTGGATGGTCAAATTGCTGCCTGGAGGTTGAAATATGTTTGGTTTGGGAACAACGGAACTGCTGCTGATTCTGGTTATTGTGATCGTATTGTTTGGTGCGAAAAAGTTGCCTATGCTCGGCGAGGGCCTGGCCAAAGGCATTAAAGGTTTCCGCAGCAATATCAAAGATGAAGTAAGCCCAACTGACGGGTCAACCAAAGCCAGTAGTGATGATTCCAATCCGAAAGTACATTAAGCAGCGCCAAACCTAAGCCACCATGCCCGACATCGGACTCATCGAACTTATCCTGATTGGTATTGTTGCGTTTCTGGTGCTTGGGCCTGAACGCTTGCCGGAATTTATGCGGCAAGTTTCAACCATGCTGCGTAGTGTTCGCGAGTGGGTTGCCAATGTAAAAAGGCAAGTCGATCTGGAAGCACGTGATTTACAACAACCGTTACAACAGAGTAAAGATGCATTGAGTGAAGGCATCAGTTCGTTTTCGACAGAATTAGCAAAGGATATAAAAACGGTGGCAACTGAAGTGAAAGCTGTCGATCAAAGGTCAGATCAAACGAGCGTGAAGGCTTCCGACCAAGCATCATCGTGAACGAAACTTCACCTGAAAGCCCATCTGTTCTCAGTCATTTGCAGGAGTTAAAGCGCCGATTAACCATTATCGTCGTGGTGTATGTCGTTGGCGTGATGGCGTTGATGGGGGTGTCGGATGTGGTGTTTGAGTTTATATCGTTGCCGTTGCGGATGGCGCTTCCGCCGGATACACCTCTGATATTCCTGAACGCTCCTGATGTGTTTTTTACCTATCTGAAAATTGCACTGGTACTCAGCCTGTTTGCCACAGCGCCGATTACATTTTATCAGGCATGGGCATTTGTCGCGCCCGGTTTATATCAGAATGAGAAGAAAGCGTTTCTGGGGTACTTCTTCAGCAGCTTACTGTTGCTTTTGATGGGAGCCTGTTTTGCGTACTTTGTTGTTTTCCCCTTAATATTTGAATTCTTTCTGGGATTTTCCAGCGAACACATTCAGGCAATGCCGGCCGTGAAGGAATACCTGACGCTGGTGTTGAAGTTGCTATTTGCTTTTGGTGTGTGTTTCCAGATACCCATTATCATTATGCTGCTGGTGCGTATGGATTTGGTCACCACGCAAAGCCTGTCGGAAAAGCGACGCTATGTGATTGTATGGGCATTTATCCTGGCTGCAATTTTGACACCGCCGGATATTATTTCACAAATTCTGTTAGCAATTCCCATGCTTTTACTTTACGAAGTAGGCTTGTTGCTGGCTAAATCACGCCGTTGATTGTTTCAATTTTGAAAGTGCTGTTCAGAAGTTTTGTTGAGCTCTCAGGTGAAAAGGCTGCATGAAAGTCATCAGATCTGAGAACCTCTGGATATAAGCAATGCGAGCATTTTTGTCAGTATAAACATTACGGAAAGATGATTTCTTGTCCGTATATGCAATAACGTGGATGTTCGGGTGCAGTTCAACCAGAGAGAGAAGTTTTTCAAAGTCCAGCGGATCATTTGCATGGCAGTCGAAGATGATGGTTTTTATAGACGTCCAGATATTTTCAACTTCAAGGTGTTGCATGCTTTCGAATCCAACGGCTCTTCTGCCGAGCTTTTCAGCCAGCAGAACCAAAAGTTTATTCATTGAATTGTTATGGCCAATAACCGTTAGCATTACCCACCCCAGCAGCGCAGAATTTTAGGAATAAACGACAAAGAAAATGTGATCTGGAACACACAAGCTGTTTGCTGTTCTATGTTTTAAATTGAAATCCTGTTTGAAGATTAAATGGCAATCGGCGCACGAATACCCGGGTGACACTGATAATTGTCCAATGTAAAATCTTCATAGGTGAAATCAAAAATGCTGCTGATTGCAGGATTTAAATGCATTGTCGGCAGTGGCAACGGCTCACGGCCCAGCTGGGTGTTTACCTGTTCCGTATGATTAGAATACAAATGAGCGTCGCCAAAGGTGTGGATAAATTCGCCGACCTCCAGCTTGCAGACCTGGGCAATCATCATTGTCAGTAAGGCGTAAGAGGCGATATTAAATGGAACACCGAGGAATATATCGGCGCTGCGTTGATACAACTGGCAAGAAAGTTTGCCATCAGCGACGTAAAACTGGAAAAAGGCATGGCAAGGAGCTAAGGCCATTTTACCAAGCAGTACATTGTTCTGTGGAGAGACCGATTCGTCTGGAAGATCAGCAACATTCCAGGCCGAAACAATCAGGCGGCGAGAGTTCGGGCGGGTTTTTATCTGCTCAATCAATGCGCTAATCTGATCAATAGCTTCACCGGACGGGCTCGGCCAGTTCCGCCATTGATAACCATAAACCGGCCCTAATTCGCCAGTTTCAGTAGCCCATTCATTCCAGATACTGACGCCATGATCCGATAAATATTGTGTGTTGGTATCACCTTTAAGAAACCAGAGTAATTCATGGATAATCGATTTAAGATGAATTTTTTTTGTGGTGACTAAAGGGAACCCCTGAGCAAGGTCAAAACGCATCTGATAGCCGAAGATGGAACGTGTGCCGGTGCCGGTCCTGTCGCCTTTTTGCGTTCCCCGATGCAATACATATTGCATCAAATCCAGATACGTCCGCATGATTCACTCCTCGCCATGGTAGATTCGGTCGGTTATGCTGCCGTCTGATGTTGCACTTGGAAAGTCGCGGAGGAATGATGCAAGCAAGTAAACTCATAGTGCTGATATTGGGCTTGATGGTGGCTGCTCCGGCATGGGCAGAGCCGCAAACAGATTTGGATGTGGCGGGTACGCTGGATGAACGCAATGGCCCGATGACTGCAACCGATAAAATTGTAGATCAATTTATGAAGTTAAACCTTAATCCTGATGCCAGCGATGGTGTGGATTTCGAAGAGTTCCAATCCATGGTGATCGAGCGGGCGACGGCGCGCTTTGCCAAGATGGATGCTAACGGCAACGGTGAAGTGACTGCAGATGAGTATCGCACGTTCTGGAATAACCAGAAAGCACAATATTATCGCCTGAAACGGTAAGCGTTCGTCCGCTCAGCTTTAAATTGCTGAGCTTTCAGTTGGATTCAGAAATTCAGGCAAAGGTTCATTGAGACTGGCAGGGTCGGCGTGAATAATGATTTCGGCACTGGCAAAATTTTTCAGCAGCATGGCTTCTATTTCATCAGAAATATCATGGGCTTGAGTTAATGTTAACTCGTCATCCAGTTCAAGGTGCAATTGAATAAATGCGGTAATGCCGGATCTTCGGGTACGCAGGTCGTGAATTCCGCGTGATTGAGGGTGTGATAACACAATGGCTTTAATGCTTTGTCGCTCGTCATCAGACAGTTCATGATCCATCAGATCATGCATGGCATGCTGAATAATTTCCCAGGCACTGAAGAGAATATAGGTACCAATGCCCAAAGCGAACAGCGCATCAAATCCGGACCAGCCGCCATAAGCGGCAAGGACTAATGCCAGTATGACGCTGCTGTTGACGTACAAGTCGGTTTTGTAATGAAGCGAATCAGCTGTGATGGCAGTCGATTGCGTTTTTTCAATAACGTGTCGCTGTACCATCAGCAAGCCAAGCGTAGCGATGATGGAGAAAATCATCACTCCAACACCAACGCCAACTGCACCGAGCGGCTGGGGGTTAATAAAACGATTAAACGATTCAAGAATTAAAAAGCCTGATGACCCGGCAATGAACGTGGCTTGTCCGAGTCCGGCCAGCGCTTCGGCCTTGCCGTGACCAAAACGATGTTGTTTGTCGGCAGGTAAGAGGGCATGACGTACGGCAAATAAATTGATGCTGGCGGCTAATGCATCAAGTACGGAGTCAACCAGCGTGGCTAAAAGACTAATGGAGTCAGTCATAAACCAGGCAATAAGCTTGGCAACAATCAGCGTTGCAGCAACTGAAACCGAGACGTAGGTAGCCAGCCGCATCAGGCGGGCGGCTTCTTCGGGGGGGGTCTGATGATGTGATGCGGTAGCGTTCATAATGCCAATTGTGACCTATGCAGGGCCGATACGGCAAGTGATCAGCTATATTTGATGGAGTGAATGCATCTTTTCTACAAGCGCTTCAGTTGCAACCCGGCCAGCTTTCAGGGCCTCTTCGCCGCGATAAAATTCAAGCATACTGATATGTTCGACTTTAGGTTTGATATAAAAGTCAGGTGGTGAAATTTGTTCCCGCAAACGCATCAGTTCGGCGCGACTTACATCCATGGCGCGAGAATAAATTTCGCCGATGCCCCATTCGGAAGATGGTTCAGCATGATTTTTCTGATCCCAAAGCTTGATCCATGGGTCCAATTGCGGCACATGTTGAAGTAAAGACTGTTTTAATTCCGCTTCAAGTCGTCCTTTCCAATCGTCAGTCGGTACAATCGGGTAGAATGCTGGTGTCGCACCGGTGTGAACAGCAACAGCAATGACAGGGCCACCAAACAAATTTCTGGCGACGTCAAATGGTACAGGGTTAACCAAAGCACCATCGGCAAGAATTTTTCCTTGCAGCTTGCTTGGTGGTAACAGGCCGGGAATGCTGATGCTCGCACGAACAGCATCAAGCATATTACCATGGTCAAAAACAACCTGTTCGCCCAGATATAAATCTGTGGCGATGGCAGCAAATGAAATGGGAAGGTCCTGGATGTTTTTGTTGGCAAGATAAGGCTCAAGAAAAGCACGAATCCGTTTGTCGGTGACTACGCCACCTTTGCCAAGTTCAGGCAAAAAGAAGCGTAAAGTGGCTTTCCAGTCGACATCCTGAACCAGATGACGCATCTCCGGTAAATTCATGCCTGCTGCATAAAGTGCGCCAATTTCTGCCCCGATACTGCTGCCGACAATCGCCCGAATCGGAATGCCGACTTCAGCTAATACTTCAAGCACTCCAACATGAGCCATGCCGCGCGCGCCACCACTGCCTAAAGCGAGAACCACGCCGGTTTCACGTAATGAATTCATAAGTCGGATCTGTTTCGCCATGCCGGAATAAAAGCAGGTGTTTGCAAACAGTAAGCACCGTATTGTGGAAACTGCCGGAGCATTCGCCGTTCCTCAAGGCGTGAGCCGACAATGAAATAAAGAGTGATCACCAGAGCTAAATTGAGGCTGTTTGAGCTTTGGACAGGACTTGCCAGCAACAGCAGTATGACTGCGCTGTACATGGGATGACGTACATGGTGATATAATCCGGAAATATGGAAGCTGTCGAGAGATGCGGGTGGTTTTTTCAGGCCAAGGAACAGCATGCCATCAAAACTCCTGAAGCTCAGCGCAAGTAAGACTAGGGCGATGAGCTGTATGGATATGGCAAGCCAGAATAATAGACCGTGAGCATGATAGAGCTGTTGGTCAGGAAGCGTATGCATGCACACCATCCAGGCTGATGTCATGACAACGCCAAGCACGCTGTAGCAAAGGCGGTAGTGTTGAGGGCTCAGATATCGATGGGCCCAACGCTTGCAGCGACTTGTTGCTAAAGCGCTGTGGATGAAGCCAAATACGAGGCCATAGAGCCAGATCAGGATCCAGCTATGCGAGGCAGTCATCATCAACCTCTTGCCAAAAGCAAAGTAAACAATACATGATTAGCTATGCAACACAGATTTTCTCCACATTTCAATAGTCGGCCCAAGCCGGTTGACCTGATTGTGCTGCATGCGATCAGTTTGCCGGAAGGTGACTTTTCCGGAAAGAACGTTGAGCAGCTATTTATGGGCACGCTGGATGTACGCATGGAACCTGCTTTTTCCAGTTTGCATGGGGTCAGGTTATCGGCTCATTTTGTGGTGGATCGCGAGGGGAAAATTATCCAGTACGTGGCTTGTGATGATCGAGCCTGGCATGCGGGCGTGTCGGCTTGGCAGGGGGTGGAGCAATGTAATGATTATTCTATAGGTATTGAGCTTATAGGTGATCAGAAAGTGCCGTTTACTTCAGCGCAATACCGCGAGTGTGCAAGGCTTTGTTTTACTCTGATGCAGCGTTATGGGTTGATTAGAAAAGAGCGCATTGTGGGTCATCAGGATGTAGCGCCGGGGCGCAAATGGGATCCCGGCTGCCAGTGGAGCTGGTCTCGTTTTCGTCGAGCGCTGGCACACATCCGTCATCCGTTGGAAGGCCTTCGCTAAGTCGTGACTACAATCACATACGCAGATTGTTGCCCTGCCTAAGATCGACCCTCCAGATTGCGTCAGGAGAAGTCTTATGTTGGAAATAGTTGAACAGGCAATTGATACCGAATGGGTTGAAGAAATGATCTTCCAGCGCCGGTTGGATTATGGAGAAAAAAGCGTGCTGGAACGATCTCTGGACGTTCGTCGATATGCGGTTGGTGAAATGATCATCGGGCAGGGTGATGTTCCGCAAGGGTTGTTTTTTCTGAAAAAAGGAATTGTGAACATGTATGTGCAGAGTCAAAGCGACTCCGTGTGTGTCGGGCAACTTGAAGAGGGAGCACAAATCGGCGATATGGCCATATTTGATGGAGCCAGGGCCAGTGCGACCGTGGTTGCAAAGCAGGACTGTGAGCTTTATTTCATGCCTCGGCATACCGTAATACATCTTTTGACGTTTAAGCGGGATTTGGCACGCGACATCATGATGAAAACGATTCGCCAGTTATCCGGAGCAATCCGGCATATGAACAATTTTAATTCACAGGCGCATCAATTTATTCAGGAGCATGTAGCTTAAGCTGATATTCAAGCATCAGCCCGAAGTCCTGAGTGCTGTTTTGAGTAATGTTTTCGACAAATCCAAATGTCCATTTATTGTCGGTTTTTGTCGGAACCTGCAGGCCAAAAGAAATGAGCCATGGTGATTGATCAAGCGAAATAATATTGGTGCGATAGGGTGAAGAACCACCTTGAAGCTGCAGCATAAACAATGAACCGGAGGGCCAGTCTGATTCAATGCCGAGCGTAATGTCTGAGCGATAATAATCCTGAATCTGAGAGCCAATATCATGACGTTTCAGTGGGTGAATCCACCATATTTCTACATGCCCATAAAAACGCTCTTTCTTTTGGTCGTCGATAAAACCTAGAGCAATATCGCTGCCACCACTGCTCCAGCCTCTGCTTTGAGAAGCGGTGGGTAGTTTGATGGCACTGGCCAGTGACCAGGAGCCTGAATCAAAGGGCTGTGAGTAGCGCCATTGAATGGCAAGATTGCCAAGCTCCCATTGGGGGGTGCTTTTCCAGCTTCTGTTGTTACCCGTATATTGATAAGCGTATACATTGTCGGGTCTGAGTTTACGTCCGCCATCGGGAAGTCCGAGAGCTTGATGGTAGTTGTTTAATAAAGCATCGAAAGAACCGGGGAGTGGTCGTATCAGGGGTAAATCGATGTGCAGGCTGAGAAACTGCCAGCGGTAAGCAGCATTTATGTCGACGACATAGAGCTCCATGTCGGCAAGGTAATTTTTCGGTGTTTTGAGAGAGTCGGCCAGATAAAAAGTGCTGTAGTGCTGGGATAATGATGCGCGCCCGCTGTATTGATCCGGTGATGTGCTCGGTACAGGATCGAAATAACGTAACATGGCCGGATTCATTTGACGACTGGGTAAAGGGGAATATAAGGCGTCCATAGCAAATGAATTGCTTATACCTGAAAGTATAAGGATAAGAAACAGAGAGAAGGCGACCTTGTACATGAACAAATACTTGATGTATGTACATATATCCGTCAATGGAAAACATCGATATGTCAGCGAATTTTGACAATTGGCGAGTACCTATCAGCATAACGGCACTGTCAGAACATCTGGAAAGGTGATTTAGTGACTGTAAAAGGAGAATCAGTGCATCAGGATTTTGCTCAGCGAACTCAATCGCAGTCCACCGAATCAAAACAAAGCAAGCTTGCTATGCCCGGAATGGCTTCTTTTGCGCGTGGTACACGTCTTAAGATTTTAACATGGGGATTACCGGGGATATTGATGCTTTGCCTGATTGCTGTTCTGCTGTTCCGTTCAGAGTCTGATGCCAGGACATACCTGAGCGGCAAGCCGCATGAAGAGTGGTTGTCGGTGATGCCGGTTTCAGCAGCGCTGCCACCACTGGCGCCACAGAGAACGATTCTTGAGCAAGGTGATAACAGTATTTCCGCTTTGCAAAGACTGGGCTTTGACCGGACGCAAGCTGCACTTATTGTTGATGCCTCCAAGCCAGTATTCTCATTGCATGATGTTCGGGCAGGGCACATGTTTGAACGGCGAGACAACGCATCTTCCGTTGAGATTCATTATACAGTGGACGGATTGCATCGTTTGCATCTTGTGCGCAATGAAAATGAAGCGTGGCGTGCGGAGATGCTGATATCTTCGGTGAGCGGGCGACAAATCATTATTTCCGGCAGTATTGAGGACAGCTTGTTTTTAGCGGCAGCCAAGGCCGGACTGGATGATCGTACGGCCATGAATCTGGTAGATATCTTTTCATGGGATGTCGATTTTTCCCGGGATTTGCGCCAAGGTGATTCATTCAAAGTTGTCTGTGATGAAATGTTTGATGAACAGGGGAAGGTTGTAGGTACAACCATTCAGGCTGCGGAATTTATCAATCAGGGCAAAGTCTTCAGAGCGATCAGGTTTATGGCCGATGCTGATCATGCCGATTATTTTTCTCCGGATGGTAAAAGTATGCGCAAGACGTATCTGAAGTCGCCAGTTAAATATTCGCGTATTTCTTCACGTTTTTCCACAGCACGTAAACATCCGGTTCTGGGCTATACGCGTGCTCATCGCGGTGTGGATTACGCCTCACCATCGGGAACCCCAATTCGAACGATTGGTGAAGGTCGGATAATATTTGCTGGCTGGAAAGGTGGCTATGGCAGACTGGTCGAAATTCAGCATATCAATCATGCGCACTCCACGCGTTATGGGCATATGCGGAAAATTGCCAAAGGAATCACTAAGGGTGCACGCGTTCATCAGGGGCAAACGATTGGTTATGTCGGTATGTCGGGTGTAGCTACAGGGCCGCATTTGCACTTTGAATTTCGCGTCCGTGGTCAGGCTGTAAACCCTTTAACGGTGCGACATACTCCGGCTGAGCCGGTTCCAACCGGTAAAATGGAAGCATTTAATAGCATATCAGGGCAGATGGTCAGGCAACTTGATGCATCGCCGATGATGTTGGCATGGGAATAAACTAATTATGACTCAAAAAGATATTTGGTTGGATAAGGCGCGGAAGGTTTTCGATATCGAGATTGCAGCATTAGAGCAACAGCGGGATGTGTTGGGGCAACCTTTTGTTGATGCGGTGGAAACTATTCTGGCTCTGTCCGGTCGCCTTGTTGTTGTTGGTATGGGAAAGTCCGGCATCATTGCCCGAAAGATTGCGGCAACATTTGCTTCGACCGGAACTCCAGCCTTCTTTGTGCATGCGGCAGAGGCAAGGCACGGAGATTTGGGGATGATCACCAAATTTGATGCGGTATTGGCAATATCTCACAGTGGTGAAACTGATGAAGTTTGTGAGTTGCTACCCACGATTAAAAGGCTGGGAGCCAAGCTCATTGCCATGACAGGGCGTCCCGAGTCTCGTCTGGGACAATACGCCGATATTATCCTTGAAGTGCCAGTGACCCGGGAAGCCTGCCCGATGAATTTGGCTCCGACCGCTTCAACTACGGCAACATTGGCCTTGGGTGATGCTTTGGCCGTGGTTACCCTTAAGCAGCGTGGCTTTAAGGAAGAAGACTTTGCCCGGGTTCACCCGGCTGGCAGTCTGGGTCGCAAGCTGATGCAGATTAAGGATGTGATGCATACAGGTAATGAACTGCCGCTGGTAACATCGTCCGATTCACTAAAACAAGCGATTATGATTATGAGCCAGCACCGAATGGGTATCACCGGCGTAGTTGACGGTGAGAAGTTGATTGGTTGTATTACCGATGGCGATTTGCGGCGTATTCTTGAAGCAGGTCAGGCTGATTTGAATGTCGATGTGGCTTCGGTGATGCACGTTAACCCGAAAACAATTGCAGCATCACATCTGGCCAGTGAAGCGGTATTGGAAATGGAAATTAATCTTGTTACGGTGTTGTTTGTTGCAGACGAGGGGAATGTGCCGGTGGGCATAATACATTTACATGATTTGCTAAAAGCAGGTGTCGCATGAATGCTTATCAACGCTTTCCTTTTTCAAAAGCAGCGCATATTCGAATGCTGGTGCTTGATGTGGACGGAGTATTGACCGCCGGGCAGATTTTTTTACATGACTCTGGCGAGCAGATGAAAGCATTTCATGTTCGCGATGGACATGGCATCAAACTGTTGCAACGTGCCGGAATTGAAGTTGCCATTATTACGGGTCGTACATCCGGCGTGGTAGAAGTTCGTGCCAGAGAGCTGGGGATCAGGCATGTGATTCAGGGTAGCTTGAATAAAGGCGAGAGCATTCAGGTGCTTTGCCATGATGCAGGCATGACACTTTCGGGCTGTGCTTTTATGGGTGATGATGTGGTGGATTTGCCAGCTATGGCACATTGTGGCTACACCATGGCACCCGCCAATGCGCATCGAGGTGTTTTACAGACGGTGGATTGGGTTTCCGACTATGCTGGCGGTGAAGGTGCCGTTCGTCAGGCTTGCGAAGGTTTGATTCTTGCTGCTGGTACATGGCAACAGGTGATGCGAAAGCCTTATGGCGTAAGTCCGGAACAATGCGGCTGGCCGCAGTATGATGCGTGAAACTCTGCTGGGCAGAAAAGGCTTTTACATACTAACGTGCAATATCTAAAGTGGTTCTTTCTTACTGTTTCAGTCGGCAGCATCCTGTTGGCTGGTGTGATGGTTTGGATGCATGAGCCTGAAGTCTTAATCCCGGATACGGATATGGAAAATAAGGGGACAGCTGGCTCACAGACGCGGGTCGAAAAGCCATTGCTGGTAGAGCGCAAGGGAGAAAAAATCATCTGGCGCTTGCAAGCTGAATCTGCGAAGCAGGAAGAGGGTGTGATGATTCTGAATGAGCCAACGCTGGAATTATTTACAGAGCATCAGGAAGCCGTGCTTATTCGGGGAACCAAAGCGTGGTTCGAACCATTACAAAGAAATATTGAATTCAAGGGTGATGTAAAAGCGGAGTATCAG
Organism: Zetaproteobacteria bacterium CG_4_9_14_3_um_filter_49_83; assembly: GCA_002791545.1. Classification (GTDB taxonomy): domain Bacteria; phylum Pseudomonadota; class Zetaproteobacteria; order Mariprofundales; family Mariprofundaceae; genus CG1-02-49-23. The sequence goes on along the minus strand of PFXG01000008.1, from coordinate 87,367 downwards.
GACTGGGTATTGTACTCATCCAGTCTTCGATATCGAAGTAAACAGGATCAGGTTATGGTTCCGGGAGAATTTCGCTTGCAATCAGCTGACACCAAGGTCAGAGGTCGGGGCTTGCGTGCAGATCGTCAGACGCAGGATATTTTTATCGATCATGATGCATGGGTCAGAGATGACAGGCAAGGTAACCTGATTGAGTTTGGAGGGCAGAATCAACCATGAAGAGTTGCTGTCGATATGTATTCAGCTATCCGATTTTTATGGCCGGCATCAGCTTATCTCTGGTGCTGTATTTATTGACCGCAGGTACGATGGCTCAGGCTGAGCCGGTTGAAATCTCTTCAGATTCGCTGCACGTTAGTCATCAGGAAAGTCAGGCTGAGTTTAAAGGTAAGGTTCAACTGAAGCGCGGTGATTTTGAATTGAGCTGTGATCGTCTGGTTGCGCACTATGAGCAAAATGTTTTAAGTCGCGCAGATGCGTTCGGGCAAGTACTTATGCAGCAACTGGAAAAAAAAGGAGCGGCTGATCATGCTACCTATCATGCGGATAAGGCGTCTTTAACGTTGATGGGGCATGCCAGCGTTGGAGATCAAAAGAGTACCGTTCGCGGTGAAACTGTCGTCTATCATTTAGACACCAAACAATCACAGGTGTTAAACAGTAAACAAGGTGAAAGGGTTAACATGCAAATCGAAACCCCTGATGAGGAGTCAGCGCCGTGAGTACTGTTCATCATTTGTCTGCGGTTGGGCTTAGTAAACGCTACCGTAATAAAACTGTCGTGCATAATGTGAGCCTTGATGTGTTTTCAGGTGAATGCGTGGGATTGCTCGGGCCCAACGGGGCAGGTAAAACAACCACCTTTTATATGGTTTGCGGCCTGGTTGCATCGGATGTGGGTCAAGTCAGTATTGATACTGCGGATGTCACAAAAAAACCTATGCATTTGCGCGCAAGGCTGGGTATTGGATATTTGCCTCAGGAGGCAAGTATCTTTCGCAAGCTGACGGTGCGTGAAAACCTTCTGGCAATTTTTGAAACGCTTGATTTGCCGCAGGTGAGGGTTGAAGAAGAGCTCGAGGCTTTGCTGGTCGAATTGGGTATAGAAGGTGTTCAACATCAGAAAGCCTACACGCTATCCGGAGGTCAGCGCCGCCGAACTGAAATTGCCAGAGCCCTTGTGACCAAACCCAGATTTTTGTTGCTGGATGAGCCATTTGCCGGAGTAGACCCCATTGCGGTGGAAGATATTCAAAGCATTATTGCCGAATTACGGCAAAAAAACATTGGCGTCTTGATTACCGATCATAATGTTCGGGATACTTTGTCGATTTGTGATCGTGCGTATTTGATGAATGCGGGCGAGACGCTGGTTCAGGGTACACCGGATGAAATTGTAGCCCATCCTGATGCGCGGAGGTTATATTTTGGTGAACGCTTTAGTATGTAGTTTATGATAAAGGCAGATAAGTTGATGGCGGAAAACAGAGAAATTATCGTTGCGATGACTGGCGCTTCCGGTGCTGCATACGGACTGAGATTGATGCAGCGCCTGGCCCAATCCGGCTTTCATCAACATATACTGTTTTCTGATGCGGCCAGAGTCGTGTTGAAACAGGAGTGTGATTTAATCCTGCCTGACGATGTTTCTCAGGTTCCGTTTACTCTGGCAAAACATCTGGATGTATCGCCGGAAATGTTTGTTAACTATGGTTTAAAGGACTGGTTCTCACCAGCGGCTTCCGGCTCAAGTGATATTCATCAGATGGTAGTGGCACCATGCTCAATGGGCACACTTGCGCGCATAGCAACAGGCATATCGGACAATCTGATTGAGCGGGCTGCTGATGTGGTGCTGAAAGAGCGCCGTCACCTCATTCTCATGCCACGGGAGACACCGTTATCGGCGATTCATCTTGAACATATGTTGAAGTTGTCACGCCTTGGCGTTGATTTATTGCCAGCGATGCCCGGGTTTTATCATCGGCCCTCGAGCCTGAACGAGATTGTAGATTTTATGGTCAACCGCGTATTGGATCATTTGCATGTTCCGCATACTGGCCCCCGCTGGAGTGCCGGTGACAACTAAAATCTGCTTCGTTTTGATTGCATGCCTGTTGCTCAATGGCTGTGCTGCTGTAACTGCGGTTTCTGGTGCTGCAGTAGATCGTACGATCAGTATTTTTCAGGATGAGGAAGAGAGTCTGGCTGTTGGTTTAAATGCAGCCATGCTTGCAGTACAGCGTGCTTTGACGGCGTTGCAATTAACACCTGATTTAATTGAATATATGGATGATGGTTATATGGTCTCATTTGCCAATAAGAAATTCCATGGGCGTATACAGTTAACCAGGCAAACCCCGGCATTGACGACTCTTGGTGCAGTGGTGAGAACAAATATTGTTTCCAGAGAAAGATCGGTCGAACGTGCTATTATCGAATCAGTGCGTGAGCAAGCGGCTAACGCGAAGGATCAGGATATGTATTTGGATTTCTCATCGTATGAGAAAATTTATGTGCGTCCGGATGTTGATGCTTCACAAGTAGGGTGGTTTATGCCGGGGCTGTCTTATGAGGTGTCGACGGTCAGTCGTGATGGCTGGCTGAAAGTGACGCTGCCTTCGGGCGCTTTTGCGTTTATACAAGGGAATATCAGTAAAGCTGAATAAAACAACAGGTAGTAAGGAGTGCAGGTGATGGCATCAAATCAGGTTTTAGACGATATAGCGGAAAAAATTGCCGGTAGTTTGCGATTGCTGGGCGGTGCTAAACAGGAAGCTCAAAGTCAGATTCGAAACATTGTAGAAACAGCATTGCAGCAGTTTGATGTTGTTACAGATGAACGAATGCAGGTGCAGGAAGCGATGCTTGAAAAGGCTCGCGCCGATATGAAGGCTCTGGAAGAGCGCATCAGAGCGCTGGAAGACCAGTTAAAAAATAAACATGAGTGATTGCGGGTTTCTCGAATGATTCAACACGACACAAAAGAATTTGAAGGTAGCGTCGTTTTGCAGCGGCGAGATTTTTCTTTGGGCTGGGTTCAATGTCGGGGCAAAGAGGCTTTGCCAGAGATGGATCAAGTGATTGACGCCTGGGAAAATGATAGGTCTATCCAGCTTTCCGGCATAGTCGATACGGCTGCTGTTTCGGCTGATATCAAACAGGCGCATGAATTGATGGAGCGCGTGCTGGAGAGCGAGGGGGTCGTGGATTTTATCGAGGCTTCGCCCTATGTAGAGCGACTTTCAGCCCTGCCGCTTATTTCTGTATCCGGTGAAGAGCATGATAAACAGGGTATTGAGAAGATATACTTTGATGCGGAATCTGACGGAGAAGTGCTGGCCGAGTCATTGTGGTGTAAAGCTTCCTGGCTAAGCTTTTGTGACGAAGATGCCAGTATGCGATTTCGCTTTTCCTTTGGTATGGAAGGCTTTGAAGATGTGGCTGCTGATCCTCTGCGTCAACATTGGGCCGGTGTTTTGTGTGATGCGATTTTTCCAGAGTCGCGGGCGATTACAGAAAACGAAAAGTTACTGGGTTATTTGCAGGCAATATTTAAATCCACACCAGAGTTTGTTGAGCGTATTGTCTATTTTAATGCCCCGAATGGTGGTGCGCAAATGCACCACGATGTGGAGCGTGGTCATGCCGGAGTAGTTTACGCTCAGATGTCCGGTTCAACGTTCTGGCTGGCATTATCAAAGCCTAAGCTGATGGATGAGCTTTTTTCTTTTGTGTATGATGAGCGTTATAAGGATGCATTGCATAAAGTGCTTCCGGACTCAGAAGATAGGGAAAAAATGTTGGCGATTGTGTCCGACCGTCAAGCGTTATCGGATTACATGGATGAGCCAGATCATGAATTGGTTGAAGCCGTTCTGGATCGATCAGATGCATTTATCGGATATCTTGTTGGGCGGGGTTATGCCCATTGCCTTGCAGCAGGAGATGTGTTGCTGATGTCGCAAAAGAATCTTGAAACCTGTGTGTGGCATTGCGTCTTTTGTCTCGGTGAAGAGCCGGGAGAAGGGTTATCCTTTGCTGTAAGGACACAACGAAAAAATAAGTAAAGCTGTTTGCATTCAGTAGAAATCTACCAGTCACAAAATAAATGGGTAGTCCGGAACTGCTGGGGAGCCTCGATAATCACGCTTGAAAACTCACGTGTGGATTTGGGTGAAATGCACAAATGGTGTCATAAATGGCTTGCCTTTAATGCTCTTGTCTGTTAGAAATCGCCTCGTTTTAAGAGGGGTCTCTTTTGAAACATTCTGAGGAAGTCATGAAATCCGAGCCTGAATATGCATTCGAAGAAGTTGTTTCGAAGGTTTATTTCAAGTCAGGTGTTGTTTTGCTGCTTGTGAGCTTGATTATGATGGTATTCTTCGGGTTGGTGGCTGCAGCCTCGGTGTTGTGTGGTGGGGTGATTATATTTTTTGCAGGAAAAATGACCGGCTCCAGCTTGGGTAAGGCAACTGTGATTGACCCGGATCATGGGCAAAAGGTTTTAATCGCCGGTTCAGCAAAAAGATTTCTTGTTGTTCTTTTGGCGCTGGCTGTTGCTTATATGGTCGGATTAAATCTTTTGTATGTTGCTGCAGGTTTTTTTCTGGCGCAGTTTGTGATAGCGATTTTTGGTTTTCAAATAAGTTTAAGTGAAAGATTTACGTTAAGGGGATGAACTTGACTGCAACTGAGCCACATGAGAGTGGGATTTCGGGCCATCTTCATTATTGGTCCTATGTGATTGATGAGAGCAATCCATTTATGCAAATTCATTTAGATACAATGCTGCTGACGCTTCTGATAGCAAGCTCTCTCGTGATATTTTCCATGTGGTTGGGTCGAAGGGTGACTGATGGTGTGCCTGTTGGGGCGCAAAACTTTATGGAAACGATAGTAGGGTTTGTCAACACAACAGTAAACGACAACTTCCCTGTTAAGAATCCTTTTATCGCACCGCTGGCGTTAACGATTTTTGTCTTCATTCTTATGTGTAATACATTGGATGTGCTTCCGGCTTTCCTGCTTGGAAATGTTGCTCACATGTTTGGTGTTGAGCACTTCCGCCCTGTTCCAACAAATGACTTGAATTTGCCTGCGGCAATGGCTGTGTCGGTATTTTTAATGGTTCTCTACTATGAATTCAAATTAAAGCCTGTTCATTTTGTGAAGGAGCTGATGTTTGAACCATTTACGAACCTGGTTCCTGCAGTGCTGAAGCCGGTGGTATTGCCGATCAACCTGATCCTGAAGCTGGTTGAAGAGCTTGCTAAACCGCTAAGTCTTTCCTTCCGACTTTTTGGTAACATGTTTGCAGGCGAGGTGATCTTTCTTTTGATTTCTTTTTTATTGCTTGGCAGTGGTACGTTTATCGGTGCGGCGTCAGGCGTGTTGGTTGGCTTGGCGTGGTCTTTCTTTCACTTGTTCATTGGACTGTTGCAAGCCTTTATTTTCATGATTCTAACCGTGGTGTATCTGTCAATTGCACACCAGCCGGTAGAGCATTAATAGTTTAACAAAATAGTAGTATAACTTAAGGAGTAGAAAAATGGATGAAACAACAATTATTACAGCAGCTTCAGCTATTTCGGTGGGTGTTATTCTTGCCGCAGCAGGTCTGGGTTCAGCAATTGGTTGGGGTCTTATTTGTTCCAAGACATTGGAAGGTATTGCTCGTCAGCCAGAAATGCGCCCACAGTTGATGTTCAATATGTTTATTTTTGCCGGTTTGATGGAGTCATTTCCTTTCATTATCATGGCATTTGCATTGTGGTTCCTGTTCGCAAATCCGTTCCTGGGCTAAGTAGGTTAAGAAAAAACACTAAAGTGAGGATTACTCATGAGTATTGATCTGACATTTGTATTGCAGATAGTGGTTTTCTTGACCATGGTCGGTTTGTTGTGGAAATTTTTGTATGGCCCGCTGAATGAAGCTATGGATGCGCGTGCCAAAAAAATTGAAGACGGATTGGCTGCTGCTGATGCAGGCGTGGAAGCTATGGCTAAGGCTCAGGCTGATATTGCAAACAAGATTGAAGAAGCCAAGCAAACTGCTCACAGCATAGTTGTTTCAGCTGAAAAACGGGCAGCAGAGTTGGCTGAAGAAGCAACTTTAAGAGCGCGTAAAGATGCTGATGCAATTGTTGTGGCTGGCAAGGAAGAGTTGGCGGCTGAAGTTTCAAAGGCTCGTCAGCAATTACGTGCAGAAGTGGTCGACGTGGCACTGTTGGCAGCGGGTAGAATTGTCGAAGCTGAGTTGGACGCGAAGCGTCATGAGAAAATTATCAACGATGCTATCCAGCAAGGGTTTGGTAACGCATGAGTGCTTCTTCAATAGCCCGCAGATACGCAAGAGCCGTATTTGACCTTCATCAGGAGGGCGTCAATCTTTCCGAGTCTTTGGTAATTGCTAAAGCTGTGGTGGAAGATAAAGAGGCCGCTTTGGTTCTGTTGTCGCCAACTTGTCCTGATGCTGTCGTGGCTGGCGTATTTACAAAAGTGCTCGAAAAAGCTGCTGGCAAGGCGGAAGTGGTTCGTCTTTGTTGTATGTTGGCTAAACGCGGAAAGCTGATTTTATTGCCTGAAATTGCAGAACAATTTGACAATATGGTTGCCGGACTCAAAGGTGAAATTGACGTTGAAGTAACAGTTGCTGTAAAACCTAAAGCCACCCTGAAAAAATCTTTATCCGACACGCTTTCGCTGGCAACAGGAAAGAAGGTGAATGTGAACATTCAGGAAGACGCAGGAATTATTGGTGGTCTCATCGTTAGTATGGGCGACAGAAAATTAGATTATTCTTTAAAAAGTAAGTTGGAAGGTCTGAGAAAGACCTTGGCCAGCTAAAAGAGGTTGTAGAGATGAAGCTTGATACGGCTGAGATTAGTTCGATTATTAAAGAGCAAATTAAGGGTTTTGAAGCTGCTGCTGCTGATTCAAATATCGGTAAAGTTGTTTCTGTTGCTGATGGCGTTGCTCTCATTCACGGGTTGTCTGGCGCGATGTCAGGCGAAATGCTCTCATTCCCCGGTGGCGTAATGGGCATGGTGCTGAACCTTGAGGAAGATTGCGTGGGTGCGGTTGTGTTTGGTGAGTTTGACCGTCTGCGTGAAGGTGATGAGGTTAAGGCAACAGGTAAAATCTTTGAGGTGCCAACAGGTCCTGAATTGAAAGGACGTGTTGTAAATGCTCTGGGTCAGCCAATCGATGGTTTGGGTCCTATCAAGACAACATCAACAGATGTCGTTGAAAAGGTCGCACCAGGTGTTATCGAAAGAAAATCTGTAGATCAACCTCTGCAAACTGGCATCAAATCAATTGATGCGATGATTCCTGTAGGGCGTGGTCAGCGTGAGTTGATCATTGGAGACCGCCAGACCGGTAAAACGGCGATTGCAATCGATACTATCATCAACCAGAAAGAAACAGGTGTGACTTGTGTTTACGTTGCTATTGGTCAGAAGGCATCAACAGTGGCTACGGTTGTCCGTACACTTAAAGAGCACGGCGCATTGGAAAACACGATTATTGTTTCTGCATCGGCTTCTGAGTCTGCAGCATTACAATACATCGCACCTTACACCGGCTGCACGATGGGTGAATATTTCCGTGACCGTGGTGAAGATGCTTTGATTGTTTATGATGATTTGACCAAACAAGCATGGGCATATCGCCAGGTTTCTTTGATTTTACGCCGTCCTCCAGGCCGTGAAGCTTATCCTGGTGACGTGTTCTATTTGCATTCTCGCTTGCTGGAGCGTGCTTCACGGGTAGATGAAAATTACGTTGAGAAATTCACGAATGGTGCCGTTACCGGTAAAACCGGTTCGCTGACAGCTTTGCCAATTATTGAAACTCAGGAAGGTGACGTTTCAGCATTCGTACCTACCAATGTAATTTCAATTACAGATGGTCAGATTTTCCTTGAAACTGGACTTTTCAACTCAGGTCAACGACCTGCAGTGAACGTCGGTCTTTCAGTATCGCGTGTGGGTGGTGCAGCTCAGACAAAAGCAGTTAAGAAAGTTGGTGGCGGTTTACGTCTTGATTTGGCTCAATATCGTGAGCTTGCGGCTTTTGCACAGTTTGCTTCTGATTTGGATGAAACCACACGTTTGCAGATCGAGCGCGGAAAGCGCGGTATGGAAGTTCTCAAGCAGAATGAGAATGAGCCGCAGAGTATTGCTGAGATGTCAACAATCCTGCATGCATTGGCTAATGGCGCTCTTGATGATATCGATGTAAATAAAGTTTGTTCGTTTGAAAGAGCACTTCTTAGCTATCTGAATCATGATCACTCAGGTGTCATGAAAGAGCTGAATGAAACTACGGTGTTGAGTGATAAGATTGTAGAGGCTTTGAATAAAGCAATCGCTCAGTTTAAGTCAACCGGTACTTGGTAAGGGAGTAGCCAGTGGCTTCTGCAAAGGAAATACGCGGTCAGATTAAGGCGATACAAAATACCGGTAAGATTACCAAAGCCATGGAAATGGTTGCGGCATCTAAAATGCGTAAGGCTCAGGACAGAGTTCTTGACGGACGTCCTTACGCAGAGGGTATTCAACAGGTCATCCGTCATTTGATGCGTGCTCACCCGGAATATCAGCATCCATTTATGATTAAGCGTGATGTTAAGCGGATTGGTGTTGTGATTGTATCTACAGACAAGGGTCTTTGTGGTGGATTGAATACCAATGCCATGAAAAAAGCTCTGATTGTAATGAAAGATTCTGGTGCAGAAGTAGAGACTTACAATATTGGCAGACGCGGCACGCTGTTTTCTAAACGAATTGGTTCGAAAATATCTGCTGCTGTAGAAGATGTTAACGATTCACCTTCGGTAGAAGATATTCTGGGTGTAATCAAGGTTGGCATGGACCGATTTGAGAACGGCGAAATTGATGAGCTGCATCTTGTTTACAGTCACTTTGTTAATACAATGACTCAGACTCCTACGGCAGTACAACTGATACCTGCTACCTTTGAGAAGGAAGAAAATGCCGGTCGCTGGGATTATATTTATGAGCCCGATAGCAAAATTGTGCTGGATGGATTGATGCGTCGTTTTGTTGAAGCTCGTGTTTATCACGGTTTGCTTGAAAATAAAGCCTGCGAACATTCAGCAAGAATGGTTGCAATGAAAGCTGCTACTGATAATGCCAAAGAAATTGCACGGGATCTTAAGATTACGTACAACAAGGCCAGACAGGCAGCAATCACACAAGAAATTGCCGAAATTTGTTCGGGTGCGGCAGCATCATAATAATAAAGATTTTAAAGATTGAGAGGTCATTAACATGAGTGCGGGATCAATTGTACAGGTCATTGGGCCAGTTATCGATGTTCGGTTTGAATCTGGAGATTTGCCCTATATCTATAACGCGCTAAGAGTTGAAGAAGCGAATCTGGTGCTGGAAGTTCAGCAGCATATCGGTGACAACACTGTTCGCGCCATTGCTATGGGTTCGTCAGACGGTTTGAAACGTGGTATGGGTGTTGTTGATACTGGTGCGGCTATTATGGTTCCTGTTGGTCAGGCAACATTGGGCCGTATTATGAATGTTCTGGGTGAAGGCATTGACTTTGGTGATGCTGAAATTAAATCCGAAACTCGCATGTCGATTCACCGCGAAGCACCAAGCTTTGACGAGTTGGCTCCTGCTGCTGAGATTCTCGAAACCGGCATCAAGGTTATCGACCTAATGGCACCTATTGCTAAGGGCGGAAAGGTTGGATTGTTCGGCGGTGCTGGCGTTGGCAAGACCGTGAACATGATGGAGCTCATCAATAACATTGCTAAAGCGCACGGTGGTTTTTCTGTGTTTGCCGGTGTTGGTGAACGTACTCGTGAAGGTAATGATTTCTACTATGAAATGAAAGAATCGAACGTTCTCGATAAAGTTGCGCTTGTTTATGGTCAGATGAATGAGCCTCCGGGAAACCGTCTGCGTGTTGCTTTGACCGGCTTGACCATGGCTGAGTATTTCCGTGATCAGGGCCTGGACGTGTTGATCTTCATTGATAATATTTATCGTTATTCTCTTGCTGGTGTAGAAGTTTCTGCATTGCTGGGTCGTATGCCTTCTGCCGTTGGATATCAACCAACGCTTGCTGAAGAAATGGGCAGACTGCAAGAGCGTATTGCTTCGACTAAAGTGGGGTCAATTACTTCTGTACAAGCTGTTTACGTACCCGCAGACGATTTAACTGACCCTGCACCGGCAACTACATTTGCTCATTTGGACTCTACAATTGTATTGTCACGTCAGATTGCAGAGTTGGGAATTTACCCGGCTGTTGATCCGCTTGATTCTACTTCGCGCCAGTTAGATCCGAAGATTATCGGTATTGAGCATTATGAAATTGCACAGGGCGTTCAGAAGACCTTGCAACGCTATAAAGAATTACAAGATATCATCGCAATTCTCGGTATGGATGAGTTGTCTGATGATGATAAATTGCTGGTATCAAGAGCGCGTAAGATTCAACGCTTTTTGTCTCAACCTTTCCATGTGGCTGAAGTTTTCACCGGAGCGCCTGGTGTTTATGCCAAGAAGGAAGATACAATTAAAGGCTTCAAAGGAATTTTGCAAGGTGAATATGATCATCTTCCAGAACAAGCTTTTTATATGGTTGGATCCATTGATGAAGCTGTTGCCAAAGCAGAAAGAATGGCGGCTAAAGGCTAATGGCTAGCACCTTTCAAGTACTCGTAGCAACAGCAGAGCGCGAAGTATATCGCGGTGATGCTGATTTTCTTGCTGCCCCCGGGTCGGCGGGTGAGTTGGGTATTATGCCAAAGCATACGCCATTGTTGAGTTCGTTAAATCCTGGTGAGTTACGGATTCATTTGGGTGAAAATATCGATGAGGTTTTTGTGTCCGGAGGCTTCATCGAGGTTCAACCTAATGTAGTAACAGTGCTCGCAGATTCAGCAGAAAGAGCATCGGATGTGGATGAAGCTCTGGCCGTTGAAGCTGAAAGAAAAGCACAAGAAGTCGCTGTTAGTCAATCCGGTGATATTGACTATGCCAGGGCTGAATCAGAACTGGCTATTGCTGCTGCACGGTTGGCTTGGCTGCGAAGAAAGAAAAAATAGTTTAATAAAAGGCTGCTTCGGCAGCCTTTTTTTTTGGTTTGCTAATTGTAATCGGTATTATACAGTTAATACTCAATGCCATAATACAGGAGTTTCGCAGTGATTCAGAATCCGAATGTTCATATCATTATCCTTGCCGCTGGACAGGGTACGAGAATGAAATCCAGTACGCCAAAAGTTTTACATAAGATTCTGGGTAAAAGCATGCTGGGACACGTTTTGCATACTGTAGAAGGATTGCGGCCACAGAGCTTGTCAGTTGTGGTCGGTCATGAAGCAGAAAGAATTCGTTCAGTTATTGGTGACCCTGCCAATATGAATTGGGTGAATCAGCATGAACAATTGGGTACTGGTCACGCTGTTATGCAATGCAAAAGTGTTTCTGTTGGTGCTGACAACGTATTAATTGTTTGTGGTGATACGCCGCTATTACAGTCTGATACACTCCATAAGCTGATGCAGAACCACCAACAATCATCAGCCGTGATTACAATGCTGACGGCAAAAGTTGTGAATCCATTTGGCTATGGTCGTGTCTGCAGAAATACTGAGGGAAATGTTATCGGGGTCGTAGAGCATAGAGATGCAAGCTTAGAACAACTTTCAATTGATGAAGTAAATGCCGGAATCTTTTGCGTGAAACGCGTGGCGCTTTTTGAACTATTAGAGCAAGTCTCTTGTGACAATGATCAGAATGAGTATTACTTGCCGGACATTATTGTTCATGCACTAGCCAGGAATATGAAAGTCGGGACTGTTTGTATAGAAAATGATGATGAGATCCTAGGCATTAATAATCGCGTGCAGCTCGCTGAAATTGAGCAGCGCTTACAAAAGAGAATAGTGCAAGAGTGGCAATTGCTAGGCGTAACGGTACAACAGCCAGAATCAGTCCGCATTGAAGCTACTGTGAAAATTGGCAATGATGTCGAACTTAGGGCTGGAACTCAGCTGTTAGGCTCGACAATGATTGGCGATAATTGCTGCATTGGCCCGTATTCTGTTATTGAAGATTCATGGATAGATGACGCTGTAGAGGTTTTTTCCTTCAGTCATATTCAAGGTGCACACGTCGGATCAAAATCTAAAGTTGGACCTTTTGCCCGTCTTCGTCCGGAGGCTGAGCTGGACGAGCAAGTACATGTTGGAAACTTTGTAGAAATCAAAAAGTCTATTGTTGGAAGAGGTAGTAAAATTAATCATTTGAGCTATATTGGTGATACTCAGATGGGTTCAGATTGTAATATTGGCGCAGGCTCAATTACGTGCAATTATGATGGTGCTAATAAGCACAGGACGCTAATTGGCGACAATGTTTTCGTTGGGTCTGATACGAAGATGATTGCACCGGTAGAAATAAAGAGCGGTGCAACAGTAGGGGCAGGAAGTATCATTACAAAAACAGTGAATGAGAATGGGTTAACGTTATCAGCGAGACCCGAACAACGCCATGTACCGGGATGGCAGCGTCCGAAAAAAGGTTGATAATACTTTGACAATATAATTGGCTGCTTTTACGGTGCACATATGAATATAAATGGCGAAACCAATGTATACGGCATTATCGGAAATCCGGTTTCACATTCTCTTTCACCGCTATTCCAGAACTATTTTTTAGAGTTGGGACAGCTGAACGGCGTGTATGTTCCATTTCATGTTGAGCGTGATTCATTAACAGATGCATTAAGTGGGCTAATAGCATTAGGTGTTCGTGGCGTTAATGTGACCATACCATACAAAGAAGATGCACTTCGGCATATCATTACTGACGCTGAGTCAGCGATGGTCGGAGCAATCAATACAATTAAATTTGAAGATGGTCAAACCACGGCAAAGAATACGGACTGGATTGGCGTAAAAGATGCATTAATCGGGATAGGTGCTGGCACAGGATTAGAGGATAGTGACGTGTTAATGATAGGTGCGGGAGGAACCGCTAGAGCAGTCATTCATGCGTTAGAGAATATGAATGCCGTTAAAATTTCTATTTGCAATAGAAATACGGAACGTCTGAATCAATTGTTGGCACATGCCAGATTGAATTATCCGAGAGTCAAATTCACGTCTATACCCTGGGAACATACAGAAGTGGAGCAAGCGTCTAATAGCGCATCGCTGGTCATTAACTGCACGAGTGTCGGATTACACGGCGAACCATTTCCTTTCGCCATAAAAGGCAAAGGCTTTGCGTTTGATATTGTTTATGAAAAGAAAGGATTTACATCATTCTGTCAACAGGCCCATAAATGTGGAAGGGTGTATGCAGATGGGCTACCGATGTTAATTGCTCAGGGGGCAGCATCGTTCGTGTGGTGGCATGGTGGACAAACCCCGGATAAACTAGCTACTATGAGGTGGATTGAACAAAAGCTGGGGCGCAGTCAAATGTTGTTGCCAGGTTGGGAGGCTGCTGGATGAGTGTGTCACGTTTGGGCGATATTCTGCTTCGAAAGCAGGCTATTACGAAAGAACAACTGGATGATGTTTATCGGGAAATGAAACTGAGTGGTGATTCGTTGCCGCTAACACTGATTAAAAAGAATCTTTTTACTGAAGAGCAACTGGCCAAGTTCATCAGTACTTCATTCGGACGTCCGGTTATTGACCTCTCAACTGTCGAAATCAATCCGAAATTAACAACCATTCCAATTGATATGATGCGTAAGAATATGGCCATTCCGGTTAAGCGGCGAGGTAACTCACTGACAATTGCGGTCGTTGACCCCTATGACATTAACGCTCTTGACGAAATGGGCTTCGTAAGTGGATGTCAGGTTGATGTGGTCATTGTACTTGAATCACAACTTTTGAATAAGTTTGATCAATTGACTGGAGCTGGTCAGCAGCTTGAAGATGTTATGGGTGAGCTGGGTGCTGACGATATGGAAATCGTTGATACCGAAGAAGCCGCTATGGATGCACGCTCGCTTACGGCATCAACAGAAGAGGCTCCCGTTGTTAAGCTGGTAAATCTCATCTTACTTGATGCCATTAAGCGAGGCGCTTCCGATATCCATATCGAGCCATATGAAAAAATAGTTCGTGTGCGATATCGCATCGATGGTGTGTTACAGGAGATTATGCGGCCACCAATGAAAATGCGTGATGCGATCGTTTCGCGTATAAAAATTCAATCCAGATTAGATATTTCCGAGCGCAGGGTGCCGCAAGATGGCCGTATCAAGTTGCGACTTTCCAAAGCAAAAACGGTCGATTTTCGTGTTTCAATTTTACCAACCCTTTTTGGCGAAAAGGTGGTGATGCGTCTGTTGGATCCATCGAATCTACAGCTCGATATGGAAAAGTTAGGCTATGAAGCTGGAGACTTGAAGAACTTCAAAGAACAAGTGCATCAGCCATATGGCATGGTGTTGGTTACTGGACCAACCGGTTCAGGTAAAACAGTTAGTTTGTATTCTGCAGTGGCAGAGGTTAATCAGCCCGGTGTGAATATTTGTACTGCAGAGGATCCGGTTGAATTTAACTTTATGGGTATCAACCAGGTGAATGTGAACACGGCAGTCGGAATGGATTTCCCTGCCGCGCTAAAATCTTTTTTGCGTCAGGATCCCGATATTATTCTAATCGGTGAAATCCGTGACCATGACACCGCAGCCATTGGTATTAAAGCCGCGCTGACGGGCCATCTGGTACTGGCGACATTACATACGAATGATGCACCCTCAACCATGACCCGGTTAATAAATATGGGGATAGAAAGCTTCCTGGTGGGTTCGGCAGTGAATCTGGTAACCGCTCAGCGATTAGCCAGACGCAATTGTGCAGGTTGTACAGAGCCTGTTGAAATTCCACCAGAGGCACTCATTGATGCAGGCATGAAAGAAGAAGATATCGGCACCTTTACACCGATGCGAGGTAAGGGTTGTGGAAAGTGTAATGGTACTGGCTACAAAGGGCGAGTGGGTATTTATCAGGTAATGCCGGTTTACGAAGAGATTCGAGAGGCGGTGTACGCAGATAAAAATTCGGATGAGATCAATGCTGTAGCGGTAAGGCTGGGCGTAAAAACATTACGCATGGCAGCGTTGAATAAAGTAAAAGAGGGTAGTGTCTCTCTGGAAGAATGTTTGCGGGTAACGGTGGCTGACTGATGGCTGAGTTTGTTTGGACTGGAAAAACCCGTGAGGGTCAGGTAAAGAAAGGCGAGACCAAAGCTGATAATAAAAATTTGGTGATGGGGCAGCTGCGTAAACAGGGGCTGGTTGATATCAGTGTCAAAAATAAGCCTAAGAATCTTGAATTGTTCCCGGAAAAAGTTGATGAAAGAGATATCTCAATTTTCTTCCGTATGTTATCAACGATGATTAATGCAGGGCTGCCTTTAGTGCAAGCATTTGAAATGGCGGAAAAAGGTGCAGATAAAAAGGCGATGACGAAATTGCTGTCGGATGTTCGCGGCAGTTTGGAGGCTGGCACGCCCTTGGGTGAGTCAATGCGCAATAGGCCAAAGGAATTTGATAAATTAACTTGTTCACTGGTCGAGGCTGGCGAACAGGGTGGTATTCTGGATACGATTTTACTTCGTTTGTGTGAATACAAAGAAAAGTCACTGGCATTGAAATCAAAAATAAAATCGGCAATGATTTATCCAATTTCAATCATGGCGATTGCCTTTATTGTGACAGCAATTTTGATGATATTTGTAATCCCCATCTTTGGTGAGATGTTTGCCGATTTCGGTGCGGATTTGCCAGGGCCGACTAAAATTACGATGGCTATTTCAGATGCGTTTGTAGAATACTGGTATGTGGTTGTCGGGGCACCCATGGGCTTGATATACGCGATTAAGGCCGTCTATAAAACTCCGCAAGGTCATTATCAATTAGACAAGATGATGCTGAATATTCCGGTACTTGGTGATGTGTTACGCAAAGGTGCTGTAGCTAGGTTTTGCCGTACATTCTCAACACTATCGGCAGCGGGTGTGCCAATCATGGATGCACTGGATACTGTGGCGGAAACATCAGGAAACGTAGTGATTGAACAGGTGATTTTATCTGCTAAGGATTCGATAAGTCAGGGCCAGACACTGACGGAGCCTTTAGAGGCAAGTGGTATATTTCCAATCATGGTGACACAAATGATTTCAATCGGTGAGGAAACCGGTGCGCTGGAAGAAATGCTGGGGAAAATTGCTGACTTCTATGAACAAGAGGTGGATACCGCAGTGGATGGTATGACGGCACTGATGGAACCCCTGATCATGGCATTCCTGGGTGTGGTCATTGGTGGCCTGGTGATTTCGATGTACCTGCCAATTTTCAAGATGGCATCGGTGGTATAATCATCAAAAATATCACCAGCGCCTGTCAATGGATGCTGATTACTTCCAAGAGATACCACTGCGTATGCACATACAAGTTCTTCGTCTGCTGGAGTCTGCATGTTTAAACTGATGCTTATGCGTGGAATCGTGGTTGTTTTTACGCTGGCACTGGCTCTCTGGTATGACGTTGCACTGGCTGATAACGTGCAACATCACTTTCTGGTTATGTTTGGCAGTGGTTTTGTTATTTTCATCCTCCTTCAATGGTGGGCATTGCACAGGTGGGTAGGCACGATTTTCAGGTTATTTCTGGAGCTCTTTGCTGATGTGTTGCTGGTTTCAACCCTGATTTTTATAACGGGGGGGTTTCACAGTCCGTTCATACTTTTGCTGGGTTTGGTTATTGTGGTTGCAGGAACACAGGCCAACGCATTAATCGCGATGTCCATTGCTGTTTCTGCTTGTATTGCATATCTGACATGTATCTACGCATACGCTTGGTGGCAAATGGAGCCGCTTCAGGCTGATTCAACACTGTCGCTGCTGTTGCAAATATCGGTGATGATGCTCATTGGCGGTATTATGGCCGCAATTTCCAATTATCAGAGTGGTTTGCAGAAAGAGAGTCGGCGTGCGGTACTTCAGCATCGCCAACTGCAAAAAGTTCATTCCAGATTATTGGCTTCAATGAATGAAGGCGTCATGGTTCTGGGGAAGGACTTGAGTATACAGGATAGTAATGATGCAGCCCGCCAGATTCTGAAGTTTAAAGATAACGTGAGTGATATGACGATTCACGATATTTGGCCAATCTCACCGCAGCTGGTACATTTTCTTGAATCGGGGAGTCATGAGTTTTTTAAAAGTGAATGGCATATTCAGGATAATGTATATTTGATTTCGGCGCGTATGTTGCCTGAAGGTGAAAGTTTTGCTTATTGGCTGTTGACACTGGTTGATATCAGTGAGTTGAGAAGCCTTGAATCACAATTGCTGGAACAGGAAAAGCTGGCTCTTATGGGGAGAATGGCAGCGATGTTGGCACACGAGTTTCGTAATCCCATGCAGACCATCGCGCAAGCTGTGGATTTATTTGGCAAGGTCGATGAAACGCAAACTCAGGAAGTTCGACGTATCGTAAAAGAAGAAATCGCCAGGCTAAATCATCTGGTTGGTGATATGCTTGATTTTTCCAGGCCGCTTAGGCCAGAGCCGACACAGACAAATATGGTGGATTTAGTTGATTCTGCACTTCAGCGAGTTGATATGGAGCAGAATCTTCAACTTAGAAGTAAAGTCGAATGGAAAAGTATGATGATAGATGGACATCACTTCAGACTGGTTCTGGATAACTTATTGCGCAACGCTGTGCAGGCGAGTCCAGAGCCGGGCACTATAAGGGTTGTACTGAAGAAAATCGGAGACCATCATTGGCAATTGATCGTAGAAGATGAAGGCGGCGGAATTCCTGAAGAGTTCAGAGAAAAGATTTTTGAGCCGTTTGCGACGAAAAGACCTGGCGGAACAGGTATAGGTATGGCTACTGTGTGGCAGGCGTGCCGAGCTAATGGATGGGATATCGATATTGCGAATACGTCCAGGGGTGCAAAAATTCTGGTGACAGGCGAGGATTAAAAGTCATGGCGCGAATTCTGTTGGTCGAAGATGAAGCCAATGCGCGACAGGTTCTGATACTAAACCTGATGTCCGGCGGGCATATGGCGACCGGTTGTCCTGGCCCTGATGAAGCAAAGAAGCTCTTGAAAGCGCAAGATTTTGATGTTGTGATTACTGATTTGAATATGGATGGTAATCCACGTGCCGGCATCGACGTAGTGCGAATGGTTACAGAGAAAGGGACTCGCACGAATACAATCCTTTTAACGGCGTATGCCAGTGCTGACACAGCTGTGGAAGCGATGCGGGAAGGTGCATTTGATTATTTAACCAAGCCTGTTTCAAGCGATGAAATTAATGCTGCTGTTGAACGTGCGTTATTGGCAATCAGTGGTGAAGTAGCACCAAATAATTCACGTGGCGGACAGGTTTCCGGAAAGTCGCAGTCAACAAAAGATGGTACAAATATTCTTTTGACCGGACAGTCAAATGTCATGCAACGTGTTAAAGATCGTTTGAAAAGAGCTGCAAGTCATGAATTCACGGTCTTGATCAGCGGTGAATCCGGAACAGGGAAAGAGCTGGCTGCCCGTTTTGTTCATGCACATTCGGAGCAACACAAAGGACCTTTTGTACCCGTACACTGTGGAGCCATTCCGGAAGGTTTATTTGAATCGGAGCTATTTGGACACTGCAAGGGAGCCTTTACCAGTGCAGACTCACAGCGCGTTGGGCTGATAGAGTCTGCGGCAGATGGAACGTTGTTTCTGGATGAAGTTGGTGAAATGCCACTCAGTATTCAGGTGAAATTGCTAAGGGTATTGCAGGAGAAAAGCTTTCGACGCGTTGGAGAAAACACCGAACATCCGTCACGATGCAGGATTGTTGCCGCAACAAACAGGGATTTGCAGGAAGATGTGCGCAAAGGTTTGTTCCGGGAAGATTTGTTTTATCGCCTGAATGTGGTGCCAGTGCATATTCCTCCACTGAGAAGTCGCCGAGAAGATATTGCAGAGCTGGTTCAAATTCTGGTTCGTCGTGTAAATTCCGATATCGTGATTTCACCAGAATGTATGATAAAGCTGGAGCAGTTACCTCTGGTTGGAAATGTCAGAGAGTTGGAGAATGTTCTGCAACGAATGATTGCTTTGTCCGATGGATATTCTCTCGATGCAACAGTGCTGGATGAGTTTTATCACGGTACGCAACAGCAGTTGGCCATGTCATTACAGGATTTGCAGAAGAGCCAGATGAGCCTGGATCAGGCGCTGGAAGCAATGGAGAGGCAAATGGTATGTGAAGCCATGGAAGAGGCTGGAGACAACGCAACGCAAGCCGCAAAATTACTCGGTATCAGCTTCCGATCACTACGATATCGTTTGCAAAAATTTGATATGAAGGCCGATAGTAATGATGAATGAAACTGAGTTTCTTATTGTATTATCCGGTATCGTCGGCCTCATGATGGGTAGTTTCTTTAATGTATGTGTTCATCGCATACCAAGAAGAGAATCGATCGTAACGCCAGGTAGCCACTGTCCATCCTGCAACCATGCGATTGCCTGGTATGATAATATTCCCCTGGTCTCCTGGTCGATATTAAAAGGGCAATGCCGTCATTGTGCACAACCGATATCTTTTCGATACCCTGTATTGGAAGCCGTAGTCGGCTTGAGTTGGGCCGGGTTAGCCATGCACTTTGGTCTGTCAGTGATGTTGTTGCAGGCTTTGTTTCTGGTCAGCTTTCTTTGGATATTATCTTTAATTGACCTTGAAACAGGATTATTACCAGATGTGCTGACTTACCCCGGAATGGTCGCAGGATTATTGTTTTCTGCATACTTTGGCCATTTGCAGGATGGGGTTATCGGTTGTGTGGCGGGATATGCATTTTTCTGGCTGGTGAATAAAGGGTATTGGCTGGTAACCAGGCAAGAAGGTTTGGGACATGGTGATTTCAAGTTGCTGGCTATGCTGGGAGCTTTCATGGGCTGGCAGGCCCTTCCTTTTATCGTGTTTGCATCATCAGTTATTGGTGCGGTACTGGGCGGTGCCTGGCTGTGGCTCAATAAACAGCAGCGCCAGTCGCACATTCCCTATGGCCCATTTCTGGCTTTAGCCGGTATGGTCTGGTTTGTATGGCATGAGCAGATATTATATAACTATCTACATGCCGTAGGCGTGAATTTGCAGTGACCTTCCGTGTGGGACTGACGGGCGGCATAGGCAGTGGAAAAAGCACAGTAGCATCGATGTTTGAAACGCTGGGTATTCCGATTCTCGATCTGGATACCGTGGGAAGGTTTTTGCTGACACAAGAAGACGTCATCAATAAACTTGTCGCGCATTTCGGAAAGAGTATTTTGGGTTCTGATGGTTTGATAGTTCGAGAAAAACTGGCCGTTTGTGCATTCCAATCCGAGCAACAAACGCATCGGCTGAACGGCGTCATGCATCCGCTGATTCGGCAGAATGAGCAGCAGTGGGTTGATGCTCATGAAAATTCACTGTATGTATTGATTGAAGCATCGGTGTTAATCGAGTCAGGTGCCGCAGAGCGCATGGATCATTTGATCGTGGTTTTGGCGGATGAAGCCCTGCGCTATCAGCGTGTATTAAATCGAGGTTATCAGGATGAAAACACGCTAAAGCAAATTCTCAAGAGGCAGTGCAATGATGCTACCCGTATGTCGGTTGCCGATGATATGATCTACAATCAGGGTTCGCTGGAGTTGTTGAGACAAGACGTGCTTGCATTACATAAACGTTTATTGATGCACTTTTCAGTTGACAGTAATCAGGCGGATCGGTAGAAAGTCATACGCTGTCATTCGACAGTTCAATCGTTGAATTATCGAACCTTTTAAACAGTTATCCCATTGGCGCATGGCGCGCTATCATTTTTTTGTTTCTTTGGAGTTATAAATATGTCGGAAGACAATCAGGTTGTCGAAGTGCCTTTAGAAAAGGTGAGTCAGGAAGAATTATCAGGGAAAAAAGTTTCTGATACCACAGGTGCCGAGAAACCAAAAACTCGCAAGCCTCGTGTTGCTAAGGCAAAGGTGAGTGAGGAAGTAAAAGAACCAGCCAAGCGCCGGGTTGTGCGCAAGAAGGTGGTTAAGCTCTCCGAAGAAAAGCCTGTAGAAGTTAAATCAGTAACAGATGAGCCCAGTATACAAAGCAAGTCGAGCCAATCCACGGATTCACCGATGGAAACAATAGCGCCGGAAAACAGGAAGGCAGAGTCCGATAAGCAAGGGGATGAAGCTTCGGCCACAGCTTCCGAGTCAGAGTCATTAGAAAGTCGTCAGCAGCGTAATCGCAACCGCAATGTTAAGAGGACTCAGGATCATAAAAACAATCGTCGTCGCAACAAGCACGAAGAAGATGAGCAGCTTTCCGATGAGCTGGCCGGTGAAACCCTGCACCTTGGTGAAATATCAGCCATGTCACCAGCGGAATTGCTGGAAAAAGGTGATTCTCTTGGTATTGAAAATGTTGCAGGCATGCGCAAGCAGGAGCAGGTATCGACTATTCTGCGCGAACACGGCTTACGCGGAGGCACAATTTACAGTGAAGGCGTGCTGGAAATATTGCCGGATGGCTTCGGTTTTTTACGTTCGGCAGAAGCCAACTACCTATCCGGGCCTGATGACGTTTATGTATCCAATCATCAAATAAGACGATTCTTTTTGCGCAAAGGTGATACGATCGCCGGAGAAATTCGCCCGCCCCGCCGAGGCGAGAAATATTTTGCTCTGAAAACAGTCGACAGTATTAATGGCGAGGCTCCGGCTGTGGCGCGAACCAAGGTGCTGTTCGATAATCTGACACCCTTGTATCCAGATGAGCGCATCGTGATGGAAGTGGACGACCCGACATACAGGGATCGGACAGGGCGGGTCATTGATCTGGTTTCTCCTATCGGTAAGGGGCAGCGTGCCTTATTGGTGGCACCTCCACGCACCGGCAAGACCGTCATGATGCAGTCCATTGCCCATTCGATTGAGCGTAATCATCCGGAAGTCACCTTGATGGTGCTGCTGATTGATGAGCGTCCGGAAGAAGTGACGGATATGAAAAGATCTGTGAAAGGTGAGGTGGTTTCCTCTACCTTTGATGAACCTGCCCAGAGACACGTGCAAGTGGCTGAAATGGTAATTGAAAAAGCCAAGCGATTGGTGGAGCACGGCAAAGATGTAGTGATTCTTCTGGATTCTATCACCCGTCTGGCACGTGCTTTTAATACCGTGGTGCCTTCTTCCGGTAAAATTTTAACCGGTGGTGTGGATGCTAATGCGCTGCACCGGCCGAAGCGATTTTTCGGCGCGGCGCGAAATGTTGAAGGTGGCGGTTCTTTGACCATTATTGCTACGGCACTTGTTGATACCGGATCGAAAATGGATGAAGTGATTTTCGAAGAGTTTAAGGGTACGGGTAATATGGAAATTAACCTCAGCCGTAAGCTGGTTGATAAGCGTGTGTTCCCTGCCATCGATATTGCGCCATCAGGAACGCGTAAAGAAGAGCTGTTGCTTAATCCGGCTGATCTGCAAAAAATCTGGGTGCTGCGTAAGATTCTTTCACCGATGCATCCGGTGGATGCGATGGAGTTCCTGCTCGACAAACTGGGCAAGACCAAGAACAACGCGGATTTTTTTGATAGTATGAATCAGTGATAATAAAAAAGGGGCCATCGGCCCCTTTTTTAATTTAGCCTGGATTATTCATGAATTCTGGTGCGCCCTTGCTTGCCCCTTTGTATACAGTTTTTCCGCAGCGAGTCCTTCATCAGTTGTCCGTATGTACTGCTATGCACGCCTTCTTCAGAATTCGTTGCGAACAAACGTTCGGCGTAATCATCACAACGATTCATGAATAATTCGGGTTAGCTGTCAGGAAGTTGCAATCAGAATGGCCGGACAACAACCAGAATCACAATGGCGATTAGCCCGAATACGGGGGCTTCGTTGAACCAGCGGTAAAAAACATGTGTCCGTCTGTTATCCCCCTGAGCAAACACGCGTACCAGATGTCCGCAGTGGAAATGATACCAGACCAGCAAGCTGAAGACGCTGAGCTTGGCATATAACCAGCCTTCATGGATAAAATAATCCCAACCCATCCAGACCAGCAGTGAACCGGAAACAAGTGTCAGCCACATCATCGGCGAAACAAAGCGGTACAATTTTCTTTCCATTATGCAGAGTCGTTCATGCACGGGCCCATCCGTGAATTCAGCATGGTTAACAAACAGGCGGGGTAAATAAAATAACCCGGCAAACCATGATACAAGCATAACTATGTGAAAAACTTTAATCCATTCCATAAAAGAAACCTAACGGACTCAATGGCTCCAGACCAGAGCAATAGAAATTTCAGTATCCATTTTTCTTGTGCCAGCGGGTACTTTACTGGTGTGGTCCGCCGAGTAAGAAATTTTACTCGATAAGCTGCCATTAATTTTATTTTGCAAGGCGGTCAGCGAGTGGCTGGCAAAGCCTTCTTTGCCGCCTTCGGTTTTAAGTTGCTGAATGAATTTCGCGCTGTCGCTGATTTGCCATTCCATATTGGTGGAAGTACGACCGATCACTTCATTTTTTCTGATGTTGGTGGTGAAAGTGGATTGACGGGCACCTGCACCCAGTTCGGCATTCCATTGGAGTTCCTCATTCTTTATCAGTACGCGACCATAACCGAGCGTTTCACTGATGCGACGTTTAAATCCACCAAAGCGGTCAGTATTAAAGCCGATTCGGCCGAACATGTAATCATGGACAGTGAATTTCCAGTCTTCCTGCAGCGAGGTATGATACTTTTCAGCCGTAGTATTGTTCTTGTCAGTGGTGTTCAGTGCGGCGCCTTCGATGGAAGTGCGTAAGCTGGTGCTTTCATTGACGAGTTTGCCTTTGCTGCTAAGGCTGCGCACCTGGGTGTTGCCGCCAGTCTGGACGAATCCTAACTCCAGATTTGATGACCACTCTTCGAATATATCCAAATCCTCAGCAATAGCCTGTGTTGCAAATGCGGATAGGGCGGAACAAAAGATCAAAGATTTCAATACATGCTTCATAAAAGGGAACTTCTCCTGATCGTGATTCACAAAAAAAACGCGGCAATCATAACAGAGAATAAAATCATGCAAATGAATAGTCCTGTGATCTGTTAACAAAACTTTACAACCCGGAAATCTGACGGAAACACATGATACCTAAAGTTTGCCCATAGTTCGTTGAAGCGAATCAACACAATGGAGGTTTTATCATGAATGAACAAATCGAAGGAAAAAACAACAACGCAGCACATCAGGAAGCTGAAGACAGCAAGTCCCGGCATTGCTGCAAACATCGCCATGGTCATCGCCGTTGTCGATTCGGCCGGGGTATATTTTTTGTGGTCCTGATCATTGGCATGGTGTGGGCTGTAGGCGCAGCGTTGGGCCACCACCATCACAGTGACTGGCATGATTTTGGCCATGGCTGGAGTCAGTCCGGCGTAACAGAGCGGCTGGATAGAATGACTGACCGGCTGATTGATGAGGTGGATGCCAGCGACCAGCAGGAAGATCAAATCAGAGCCATCGCCCGTAACTACACCCCCCGACTGGAAAGCCTGAAGGCTGAGCACCTGAACAACCGGGATGCCATCGCCAGGCTGTTGTCACAGCAACAAGTAGACCGGCAGCCGATGGGGCAAATTCGCCAGAATGAACTTGCGACGCTGGACGCGGCCAGTAGTGAGCTGTTGCAAATGATTGCCGATATTTCGGATGTATTATCTTATGAGCAGCGTCAGCAGCTGGTTGATGGTCTATCCAGACGGGGATATTGGCGCTGAGGCCATGGTTATTGAAGTTGCAGGCATATAGGCTGCATCGATGCCAAAAATTCTGATCATTGAAGATGACATTCAACAATCGACGATGCTCTCTGACTACTTGTCCGGGGAGCATCTGGATGTTGAGGCCTGCGCTAATGGCCGGGATGGTCTGGCAGCCCTGAAAAAAGACAATTTCGACGCATTGATTCTTGATGTTGGATTGCCGGACATGAACGGATTTGACATTTGTCGGACCGTTCGGGGTTTTTCGCAGTTGCCGGTGTTGATGCTGACGGCGCGTGGTGATGAAATGGATCGCATCATCGGCCTGGAAATCGGAGCGGATGATTATTTGCCCAAGCCGTATAACCCGCGCGAACTGCTGGCCCGGTTACGTGCCATACTGCGGCGTGGGCGGCCGGGGGATGTATCGCCGTCGCTGCGCTTTGGTCGTCTGGAAATCAATGAAGCGGCGCATGCCGCGAGTCTTGATGGTGAAATGATCTCCCTGACGTCGTATCAGTTTGAACTGCTTTGTGTGCTGGCCAGACATGCGGGACGGGTGATGTCGCGTGATCAATTGATGGACGAGCTCCAAGGTCATGACCTGGAGGCATTTGATCGTAGCATCGATGTGCATATTTCGCGTATTCGCGCGCAAATTGAGGATGACCCGAAAAAGCCGCGCCGGATTCTGACGATTCGCGGCACCGGCTACGTCTTTGCCCGGCAGCAGGATTAGCAGCGCATGCGGCACAAGCTTTATTTACAGATTTATTTTGCTTTTCTGGCGGGGTTGCTGCTCTTTGCCCTGATGGCGGGCATCACCTGGAAAATCATGTCCGATTCCGATGAACGGTTCCGCTTTGAAGCGGTCATCAGCATGCTGCTAACGGAAGCTATTCCGGAAAACGCTCCGCTAGCGAAGTCAAAACAGACGCTGGAGAAATTCGGCAGGGAATTCAAAGCCAGCTTCAGTCTGTATGGCCGCGATGGTCAGCATCTGGTTTCTACAGCCGGCCGGCTTCCGCTGCCCAAAGATCAGCTCAGTCAGGATGGCTTTCATCATCACGAACATGGGACATTCGTCTTGCGCCTGAGCGATGGCCGCTGGCTGGTGGCATCCCGCTCAGACGGCGGCTTTCCCGGCGCATTGCCCATCATATTATTGATGCTCGCCGGGTTGGGTATTGTTGCCTATCCACTGGCCAAAAGACTCACTTGCAGGCTGGAGCATTTGCAGCAACAGGTGGATGCCTTTGGTCAGGGAAACCTGAGCGCCAGAGCCCGGATAAGCGGCAAGGATGAAATTGCGGCATTGGCGTTGCGCTTTAATCATGCGGCGGATCGCCTCGAAAAACTGATCGAAGCCCAGCAGCACATGCTCAGGGGTGCTTCCCACGAACTCAGGACGCCACTGACGCGAATGCGCATGGCGGTTGAACTGATGGACCATGAATCGATCGGCCAGTGCAAAAGCAAGCTGGAAGCCGATATTGCCGAGCTGGATAATCTTGTGGATGAATTGTTGCTGGCCAGCAAGCTGGATGCCGGCAGTTCAACCAGACCCTTTGAGGCCATCGATCTTTTGGGGCTGGCAGCAGAAGTGGCATCGGCCTATGAGGCAGAAGTCTCCGGCGCATCAGTGACGATATCGGGCGACGAGCAGATGCTCCGCCGGTTGCTCAGGAATCTTCTGGAAAATGCCGGGCGTTACCGGGTTAAGGCACCCATCGAGGTGTCCGTGACGCGACAATCCGCGTGGGCAATCATCCGCGTTTGCGATGATGGGCCGGGTATTCCTGAATCAGATCGGGAGAAAATTTTCGAGCCATTCTTCCAAAGCCGTATCAGTGGGCATGATCAGGGGAGCATCGGGCTTGGCCTGTCTCTGGTGCGCAAAATTGCCCGGCAACACGGTGGTGATGTCCGCTATCTGGATGCAGGCAGGCAAGGCGCATGTTTTGAAGTGACCCTTGGATGTAGCCCTCATGCCTCATGACGAAAAGCTCTAAAGCAGGAAGCCACTGAAGGCGCGATACCGCCTCAGAGCATCATGCCGAAACAAAGCCGTTGCGCGTAAAAAAAAACCGAGCACCTTGCTGATTAACCATTGTCCACAAACATCACTTGTCGGTGGCGTTCCAAAAACTGTTTATCGGGCACAAATCGTTCCGGAAGCGTAATGGCTCACCCTGCCAACGGATGAAAGAACTGTTTCACGAACGGCTCGTTATTCCGCTCCAGCTCTTGAGACAGCATCACGCGAAAATCATCATCCAATGCAATCAAGCCACGATCAAACGCCTTGTCGTGCAGGGCAGAAAGGCAGAGGCCGTTGCGCGGATTCAGGCGGTTTTCCTTATCATGGCTCCACGGCACGATATGGCTGGCAATCAGCAACCGGGAATCCGATAGCCCGGACATGCAGCAACGCTCCCGATAACTACTGAGCACGGCCCGGCGAAAGAAGTTCTGCCGAATGCGCTGCTCGGTGATGACGCGCTTGATCTCGCCGGTGAAGTCCTCGATATCTTCTAACCCATCATCGACCGACTGTTCAGCTTCAGGCAATCCCTTCTCCACCCGTAGTCGCGCATGAATGTGCACGCACTCCATAGCCAGGCGATCCCAATCAGTATGAAACTCATTCCACACTTCGCGGTCGAGATCTGATGCACCACTCAACCCTTTTCGCCCACTGCTGGTAATCGCCGGATCAAGGCTGGCGATATTGCACAGCTTCATCGCCAGCGATGAAGGCGTGCGTCCAATCAGGCCTGCAAGTTCAATGATCTCTTTATTGCCCTTGTGCAGTTAGCCGAATGGCAGCTGGCAATAGAGATTAAACGCCAGTTTCAGTTGCTCTTTCGTCCAGCGAATACTCGTCAAAACTCAGATCCTAATATCAATTTTTCTTTCATCAGAGCACTCCCATTGGATGTTTAACATAGACCAACGGACCAATCATTTCATCTGCGTGGCCACCAAATGCGCAATTCAAGGCCAGGTCCCGCGATCCTCTTCAACACGAAAAGGGAAGCGTCCCCTTTATGCTGGACCGGTTCCCTGGACTTGTAGATTGGCCTGACAAACAACCTTGCAAATCTGGAATTGTGTTCCATAATTGCAACCATGATAGTGAGACGAATATATTCGCAGCTGCAAGCGTTGCTGGGGCAATATCCGGCAGTGGCCTTGCTTGGGCCGCGGCAGGTGGGTAAAACCACGCTGGCCTTGGAATTGGCCGAAGGCCGCGATTCCATTTACCTGGATCTCGAATCGGATGCGGACAGGGCCAAGCTGCAAGACCCGGAGCTGTACCTGTCATCGCATCAGGACAAGCTGGTGATTCTGGATGAAGTCCAGCGATTGCCCGGCCTCTTCCAGAATCTGCGTGGCTTGATTGATCAAGGTCGAAGGCAGGGACGCAAGAGTGGTCAGTTCCTGTTGCTCGGTTCGGCCTCTCTGGAATTGTTGCGACAATCCAGCGAGACACTGGCCGGGCGTATTGCCTATACCGAACTCACTCCTTTTGATGCATCCGAAGCCGGGGCGAATCATCTTGATGCACTATGGGTGAGAGGGGGCTTTGCCGAGAGCTATCTGGCCGGCAGTGATGCACAAAGCCTGCGCTGGCGGCGAGATTTCATCCGCACCTATCTGGAGCGAGATATTCCGCAGCTTGGCCCCCGGATTCCGGCTGAAACACTGCGCCGATTCTGGACGATGCTGGCACACAATCAGGGTTCTGTGCTCAATGCAGCAGCGCTTGCACGGGGGCTGGGGGTGGATGGCAAAACAGTGGCCAGCTACCTCGATTTGATGGTGGACTTGCTGTTGGTGCGAAGATTGCAGCCATGGCATGGAAATCTGGGAAAGCGCATGGTGAAGTCTCCCAAGGTCTATGTGCGCGATAGCGGTATTTTGCATGCGCTGGTTGGTATGCAGGACAAAGAGGCTTTGCTCGGGCATCCGGTTGCCGGTGCGAGTTGGGAAGGTTTCGTGATCGAGAACCTGCTGGCAGTCGCTGGCAGTGATGTCGAGGCAAGTTTTTTCCGGACATCTACAGGTGTTGAACTTGATCTTGTATTGCAGTGGCCGAGTGGCCGAAAGTGGGCGGTCGAAATCAAACGAAGTTTGGCACCAACGTTGAGCCGGGGGTTTCATTCGGCCTGTGAAGATGTGAACCCGGATGCTGCATTCGTCGTCTATCCCGGTTCGGAGCGCTTTCTTCTTTCGTCCGGTGTGGAGTGCATCAGCCTAAATGATTCATTGGCAGAAATTGACCGGGTAAATTAATTGAGGCCCGGCAACTCAGGCTATGGGATAAAAAGAGGTCGGGAGCACTGCTGTCACTCACCCTTGCAATGCGGGGCGGACCATATATGACACCGAAATTCCACCGTAATTCAGGTCAAATTAAAAATTGCGTCTCCAGAATTTTCAACATGTGAAAGAAGCCTCTTTTTTCTTCACTTGGCATCAATGTTGATGATGGCATGTTGCTTTAGAGGGCTCAGCTTTCCGCCCGTTTGATCAACAAGGGGAAGGGGTGATGAGCATCGCAAAACTTGCATGAACGATTGCGGCCCATTTATTGGGAGCTTATTACAAATCGTTGGGATGCATCGACGATACCCCTCCCATCTGAAATCTGAGCAGACTTATTTTCCTGGGGGGGAGCGCAGCATGAAATTCGCCCTACACTTCCCGATCCAACGCCGACGCATTGCCCAATCCACTACGGCCAGATTGTATAATGCAGGGTTAAGGCTGGCGATATTGCAAAGTTTCATCGCCACTGAACCGGGAGTACGGTCAATCAGGCCTGCAAGCTCAATGATCTCTTAATTGCCCTTGTACAGTTTGCCGAATGGCAGTTGGCAATAGAGATTAAACGCCAGTTTCAGCTGCTCTTTCGTCCAGCGAATACTCGTCAAAACTCAGATCCTAATATCAATTTTTCTTTCATTAGAGCACTCCCATTGGAATATTCATGCCTGGAATTGGATTTTTAACAACTGACCTGCTTTTTACCGAAAGCAATGGCAATGTACAGTTTAATGTCAATAAAGCAGTAACCGTTGCCGGAACATCAACATTAACCATCACGGCAACAGACTTGCGTGGAGCCACCACACAAACATGGACCATTACTAAAGATTCAACATTATTACCCGAGATAACCTTGGATGAAGTAGCAAGAACCGTTGCTTTCAACAATTTTGCATTGCCTGCTGCCAATGCAGCCGGTGGTCAGATTGATATCACACTTAATGGCACACTCACATATTAACCATTAGGCACTTGAATCCCGTTGCACAGATTGATGCTACTCCCTCTTTAATCTGTGCGACGGGGTTAAAAACAGTTGCTTGCAATATGTCCACAACAACGCATTTCTTTCGTGGCGTGCAGTGATCGCTTTCAGCAAAGACAACATCAAAGGCATCCAACGGAAATATGGTAAATCCGTTGCCAATGCCAACCATTATCAACTTAGATAAACATTGGAACCGGGTCAACCTTGACATTTACACATTCCGACCGCATTTATCACCTTTAAGTACGATACAGGCAACAAAAAAAACGGGGATCTTCTGTTCTTTGTTTTCTGTTGACACGGGGGATAATGAGAGCCCTTGTTTGAGGAAAGACAATAGAACAGAAGCCCCGTTATTTACAGATACCGCGAAACAAGACCCCACGCATTGCAAGACTGGCTTGCCTGTGGCTACTCAGCAACTTCACTGTTTCCATGGAGCTTGAGTTTGCTTGTTCAACCCAGCCAGTGCACACCACTCATCCCACCTGGCCATGGATTGAAGTACGCAATCAAAAGCGCTGTTCATCTGTTTCTCTTTTAAACCAACCTTCTCGCCCACTTTTCGCATATGTGATTCATCAGGCGCTTTGCCTTCACCGGCAATGGCTGTGGTGTGCTCTCCATTGATGCCGTCAGAAAAGGTTAAATCATACGTTGGAGATAAGCGCCAGACACCTTCTTCATCCATGAGAAATGAAAAGTTTTTGGCATGGTCATCCCTGTTTCGTGCCAACACATTGAACACCATCAACATAAAGGCCTGCTCCACATCGCCTGCATGATGCGTGAGCGCCTGCGTTACCTTCAGCACATCGATATAATCCAATGAGGGCAACCTGAAATCAGCATCCACCAAACCCGCCAGTGTGTGCATGTGGATGCGCTTGCCCTGCTCTCGGTCAAAGCGCTTGATGCCAAACCAGGCGTTGCCCTGCCCATCTTCAAACAACCTTGTTTCAGGCATCACAATACCTGCATCTTTTGCTATCAGGGAGTAGGCGTATTCAATCCGCCCTGTTTCTGCCGCTTCGCTGCCAGCATGAAATTTCACAACCCATGGCTCAAAACCTTCTGGCACATCCCCATCACCAGAAATCAATTCATCCCCTTTGATATGCACCAACACCTTCGGCCTTGCTCCACCCGGCGATCCACCCGCCTGCGCCATTTGCGCAAGACACTCACTGCTACGCCCGGCATAAATTTCAACAGCCGATGCCGCGAGTACTGTCAAATCAATAGCAAACCCTGCCTCCCCCATCGCTTTTGAAGGCTGGTAGCTGAGTGCGCCCATGCCTCTGCTGCCAATGTATGCCAGCCTGTCTAGCGGCGTGAGCTGCCTTGGGTTTACACCCAATGATTGCAAATGCCTGTCCATCAGCAACATCCCCCAGCCATCGGGCAACGAATCATTGAACACGCCAAACAGACCCTTCCATGGATTATCTGCTGCCGGTGTTTGCGCACCTGCCTGATTGGGCAGTAAAAAGGGGGATAACTTCAAGCCTTGATTGAGAAATGCGGCGTCATACTCAAAATAGATTTTCTGCTGATACATAGCCAACTGCCCGACCAGACTCGGCTGCTCTGCATCACCATGATAGAATACATTCAGCTCACTCACTTTCTGCCTCGTTGTGGCAAAGCCTGCTTGCGCTGCTGAATCTCTTTGACTGAACTGAGCTTTGGCAAATCAAACAAGCCATCCAGCTTGCCACTCTCTTCCAGTGCGTAGGCGATGCGAATAAAATTCTCCAGCGTAATTTTTCCCGATTGTTCGAAGTTACGAATCGTTTCGGGCGACACACCGCTCTTCTCACTTAACGTCACCCGCTTATACCCCTTAAACAACCGCAATGCCTTGGCCTTTGCGCCAAGCTTCTGCCTGATCTCTTCAGGTGTCTCAAGCAATGAAAAGATATTAGTTGGTGTATTCATACCATTAACATTAATCTATGGGTTCTTATTGGTCAATATTCATAAATTAATGAGGTTTAAAGGGGGCGCTTCCCTTTTCCGGGCAAAGTGCTTATGTCCACTAACGTTCCTGATCAGGAGATAATCGTTGTTATCGAGAAAGAGGCAGGCGGCGAGATTCACCATCGCTTCGCCCATCACGCCTTTGAACCATGGCGATTTGAGCAGGCCAATCAGCATCAGCAGCATTGGCAGCCACCAGTAGTGGGAAATGATCTGACTGTAATCGAAAATCATTGTCCCTCCCTCAAGGAATACTTCTCCCGACGAACAGACGCTAATGCCCGAGCGATACTATTTCATCCACAATATTGGGAATGAAATCCAATCTTCCCCAGATAAAACCGCAATATCGTCAAAACATGCAATGTCCTGAGATGTGTGTATGCGATGCCGATGTGCTGAAGGGTTTGAGGCTGAGGCAGTCAGGCCGATGAGAGAAGCAGGGAATTCAGAGACCAATGCATAAAAAAATGCGGGAAGAACAAACACGCTGTTATTCCCGCGTTGAATTTAAATCAGAAATCTTTGGGCACAAACTTTTGTTCGTTGATGTCCGCTATCTGGATGCAGGCAGGCAAGGCGCATGTTTTGAAGTGACCCTTGAATGTGCCCATCATGGTTCATGAGGGTGAAACTTTGAATCGGAAAGTCAGCGAAGACACGCTTGCCTCCTCAGTTTATCATGCCGACATGCGACGTATTGATACCATTGAACCCTTTCGGGTGATGCAGTTACTGGAACGAGCCAAAGAACTGGAATCCGAGGGAAAGAAAATTATCCATATGGAAATCGGTGAGCCGGATTTCCCAACCCCTGCTTCTGTGCTGGATGCCGCCCGTAATCTGCTGGATGGCGACCAGTTTTATACCGCTTCGACCGGTGCTCCGGCGCTGCAACAAGCCATGGCCCATTGGTATCAGCAGGAATATGGGGTAGCCGTTGCGGCTGAACGGATTCTGATCACACCCGGTTCATCCGGTGCATTTAATATGCTGTATGCGGTACTGTTGAATGCCGGGGAATCGGTGCTGCTTCCCGATCCGGGCTACCCTTGCCAACGCAACTTTGTGCGTTTGGCTGGCGGCGAGCCGATCAATATCCCCGTTGACCCTTCCACGGCGTATCACCTGAGTGCTGATTTGGTGGACCGCTATTGGCAACCGCATACCCGTGTTGCGGTGGTCATTAATCCGTCGAATCCGACAGGGACATTGATGCCAAGGCAGGCTTTGCAGGATATAGCCGAGCGCTGCAAGCTCAAGGGTGGTTATCTGATTTCCGATGAGATTTATCATGGGTTGACCTATGGTGAACGCCCCGCCTGTGCTCTGGAAGTCTCTGATGATGCCATTGTGGTGAATAGCTTTTCCAAGCGCTGGGCGATGACCGGCTGGCGTGTCGGCTGGACGATTGTGCCGGATCAGCTGATCGATCCGTGTCGCCGTGTGATGCAGAATATATTCATTGCAGCTCCAACATTGTCACAAATGGCCGCGATTGAGGCGCTGAAAGAGACAGAATCCGTTGAGCGCATGCGTTTGGCTTACGATGAGCGACGCAGGTTTTTGTTGTCGGAATTACCAAAGCTGGGCTTTGAAGTGGTGGTTGAGCCACAGGGAGCATTCTACATTTATGCCGGAGTATCACAGCTGACAGACGATTCGCGAACTTTTTGCTGGCGCATGCTGGAAGAAGCCGGTGTGGCGATTACGCCGGGTGAGGATTTCGGCATGTTTCAGGCCAATCAGCATGTACGATTCTCTTATGCGGCAAGCTTGCATGACATCAGGCTGGGTGTTGATAGAGTACGCGCCTTTCTTTCCCACGATAATCGTGAATAATGCAGCTTTTCTTATGACGATTGATTGAATCGCTGACAAAACATTGGGAGCTTTAATCTCATGCTCAATATATTGACTAAAATTTTCGGCAACCGGAATGACCGTGTGCTTAAAAAAATGTTGCCGGTTGTGGATCAGGTAAATGCCTTTTCAGAGCCTGTTGCAAAACTGACAGATGAAGAACTCAGTGCAAAAACCGTGGAGTTCCGCCAACGCCTGGAACACGGTGCGACACTGGATGAGTTATTACCAGAAGCGTTTGCAGTGGTGCGTGAAGCCTCAGCGCGTGTTCTGGGAATGCGACATTTTGATATGCAGCTGATCGGTGGCGCAATTTTACATCAGGGCAAAATTGCTGAAATGAAAACCGGTGAAGGTAAAACACTGACGGCAACACTGGCAATTTACCTGAATGCACTCAACGGACGCGGTGCGCATGTGGTTACGGTGAATGATTATCTGGCCAGACGTGATGCGGCGCAGATGGGGCGTTTATACGGCTTTCTTGGTCTGACAACAGGTGTCATCGTAAACGGCATTACTCAGGAAGAGCGTCGTGCCGCCTACGCCGCCGATGTAACCTACGGTACCAACAACGAATTCGGCTTCGATTATCTGCGTGATAATATGTCATTCACCAATACGGAGCTGGTACAACGTGACTACTCTTTTGCCATCGTCGATGAAGTGGATTCGATTCTGATCGATGAAGCCAGAACGCCGTTGATTATTTCCGGTCCGGCTGAGCAGGCTACTGATTTGTATGTTAAAGCTGATGCATTGATTAAGAAGCTGGATCCGTCCGATTTCGAAAAAGACGAGAAAGATAAAGCAGTTTCTTTCACCGAAAATGGGGCGGAGCACATTGAGGAGTTATGCCGGGAAGCAGGCTTGCTGGATGAAGGCAATCTATATGATCCGGAAAACGTCAATATCAACCATGCGGTTACCCAATGTTTGCGTGCCAATACGCTGTTTACGCGTGAAGTGGATTATATTGTACGTGACAATGAAGTGCTGATTATTGATGAATTCACCGGCCGGATTATGCCGGGGCGTCGTTATTCGGATGGGCAGCATCAGGCTCTGGAAGCCAAAGAAGGCGTTGAAGTACAACCGGAAAACCAGACGCTGGCCTCGGTAACCTTCCAGAACTATTTCCGCATGTATGACAAATTGGCTGGTATGACCGGTACCGCAGATACAGAGGCCGAAGAATTCCAGAAAATTTATTCACTGGAAGTGGTGATTGTTCCGACCAATCGTCCGATGATTCGTCGAGATATGGCCGATCTTATTTTTCGCGATGCTGAAGATAAATACCTCGCTATTGTCAATGATATTGAGGCCTCGCACAAAACTGGTGCGCCGATTCTGGTGGGTACTACGTCTATCGAAAAATCGGAATATTTATCCTCTCTGCTAACTAAGCGTGGCATCAAACATGAAGTACTTAACGCCAAACACCATGAGCGTGAGGCTGAAATTGTTGCACAGGCTGGACGTAAGGGTGTCGTGACCATTGCCACTAATATGGCTGGTCGTGGTACGGATATCATGCTCGGTGGTAATCCTGATATGATTTTGTCGCAATTGCCGGAGTCGCAACGTGAAGGCAAGCTTGAAGGGATAAAGGCAGCTTGTGCTGCCGAGCATGAAGAGGTGGTCAAAGCAGGTGGCTTACACATTTTAGGTACGGAACGTCATGAATCTCGCCGCATTGATAATCAGTTGCGTGGCCGATCAGGTCGTCAGGGTGACCCGGGCGTAACCCGCTTTTACCTGTCGCTGGAAGATGATCTGATGCGCATCTTTGGTGGCGAAAAAATGCAATCAATGTTGACCAAAATGGGCTTTGAGCAGGGCGAAGCCATTGAACATCCATGGGTGTCGAAAGCCATTGAGAACTCACAGAAAAAGGTGGAAGGTCGTAACTTCGATATTCGTAAGCAATTGCTGGAATACGATGATGTGATGAACAAACAGCGCGAAGTGATTTACGCTCAGCGTCGCGAGTTGCTGATCTCTGATGATGTTGAGGATTTCATTGAAGACATGCGTGATGATTTTGCCCGCCGTCTGAAAGATGAGTTCCTCAACGGGCACCCGAATGACTGGGATTTGGATGGCTTGAAAAAGGCACTGCTAGAGCGTCTTGTTTTGGAATCTGATCCGCACGCATGGCTGGCGAGTGAAGAAGTGGAAACTTCTGAGGACATGCAGGAAAAGATTGTTGAGCTGATGGCCAATGACATTGCCGGAAAAGAGGCGGCTGCCGGTGCTGAGCAATTGAAAGGCTTTGAAAAATGGCTGTTACTACAGGTCCTTGATCATCACTGGAAAGAACATTTACTGGCAATGGATCATTTGCGTCAGAGCGTCGGATTGCGTGGTTACGCCCAGAAGCAACCGATTCAGGAATATAAACGCGAGTCTTTTGAGCTGTTTTCAACATTGATCGGCAAGGTGCGTGAAGAAACCTGTATCGGTTTACATCGGGTCAGAGTGGAAGCGGCGGTAGAGCCGGAACCAGTGCCACAGCCCGAACCACAGAAAGTGACTTACATCTCGCATAGCACGACACAGGCACCGGTACAGTCGTCCTCGACAAGTACCACGACCTTTGCGCGCAAGTACGATAAAATTGGTCGCAACGATCCTTGCCCATGCGGTTCGGGCAAGAAATATAAACAATGCCACGGCAAACGTTAGGCGGTAAATCATCATGGCTGTTCATCCACCGTTATTAAATACTCCATTACCCGTTCCCGGTTTTCGGGTCGGTACTGCCTCGTGTGGTGTTAAATCACCATCGCTTATGGGCAAGCGACAGGATGTGACGCTGATTGTCGGGGACGTGGACTGTCACGCGGCAGGTGTATTTACCACCAACCGCTTTCGTGCCGCCTGTGTCCGGCAGGGTGAACAGACGTTGCTTACCCATGCAGATAAAATCCGCGTCATCGTGGCTAACGCTGGCAATGCCAACGCGGGGCTTGGCGATATGGAGACCGTCTGGGCCAGGCAGTTGATCGAAGCCGGTGCTTCTGCTGCCGGAGTGGCAAGTGAAACGGTACTTTCGGCTTCCACTGGTGTAATCGGAACGCCGTTTCCGATTGAGCGGATTCAGGCACATCTGCATGAAGCAGGCGAATCCTTGTCTGCTGAACACTGGGAAAATGCTGCGCATGCGATTCGCACCACAGACACCTTTGCCAAATGGTCTTCGGCACAAATTAATGTGGATGGACACATCTATACTTTGACAGGTATCGCCAAGGGTAGCGGAATGATCCATCCGAATATGGCGACGATGCTTGGTTTTGTGGCGACTGATGCGCCGATTAGCGCCGCAGATTTGCAGTCAATGCTGAAGCGGGTGGCTAATCGATCATTCAACTGTATTTCCGTTGATGGCGATACATCGACCAACGACACGTTGCTGGTGCTTTCGTCCGGTATCGGGCTGGGGCATGCACCAATGGTCGATACAAGCATATTTGAGCAGGCGCTAACTGAATTATGTATCGAGCTGGCACAACTGATCGTGCGCGATGGCGAAGGCGTAAGCAAGTTCGTCACGATTGAAGTCAGTGGCGCCGCCAGTGAAGCGGATGCACGTACTGTCGGCAGAGCTGTAGCTATTTCACCACTGGTAAAAACTGCATTTGCAGGCTCGGATGCAAACTGGGGACGTATCCTGTCAGCCGTTGGAAATGCCGGTGTGGCTATCGATACCAATCGCATCACCTTAAGAGCCGATGATGTATTGATGTTTGAGCATGGCAATTTATATCCTGAATATACCGATGCCGCAGGTATGGAAGTTTTTCGTCAGGATGAGTTCACTATTTCTCTGGATCTTGGCATGGGCGATGCCGCATGCACGGTATGGACGGGCGATTTAACCCACGAATATATTAAGATTAATGCCGAATATCGAAGCTGATCATTCGCTGTCGGGGGCACCTGCATTCGTCATAGCGCTGATTGCAGCGTTTAACAGTAATAAGCAACTGTTATTATTAAAGCGGCCGGAAGATGTGCATTGTGGTGGTATGTGGTCACTTCCCGGAGGTAAGGTCGGTAATATGGAAATGCCGCTACAGGCGGCGATCCGTGAGTTGGCTGAAGAAGCCGGTCTTAAGGGCAAGCGATGGCGACATTTGGGTAAAGCAGATTACACCTATGAGGATCGCAGGCTGCATTTTTTGCTGTTTGTCTGCGTGTGTTCTGATGTGTCTGAATTGCAAGCAGAGTCGCCCTGTGTGTGGGTTAGCCTTGATGCATTGAATGAGTATCCGATGCCACAAGCCAACGAGAAAATCATGCCGATGTTGCACTTGCCGGAGCTGTTCAGTTATCTGGATGAATTGTTCGCTGAGTCGCTGGCTGAATAAGCGCCAATATGTTTTATTCTGCGCTGTAGTTTTTATCGGGCAGTAAAACCGTACCACTGACACTGACAGAGATTTTGCCTTCTCCGGCGTTGAGGGCGGGAGCTGAAACATCAGCTGCTACAGAACGCATCATTGCCATTTCTGCACGCATCGGAAATACGGGTGAATTCTGACTGGTTTGCATCTCTAATACGTGGAATGTGCTAGCATCCATTGCTTTAGA
The DNA here is from genome assembly GCA_002791545.1 of Zetaproteobacteria bacterium CG_4_9_14_3_um_filter_49_83. GTDB lineage: Bacteria > Pseudomonadota > Zetaproteobacteria > Mariprofundales > Mariprofundaceae > CG1-02-49-23. Next base: position 48,769 of record PFXG01000008.1, on the reverse strand, counting down.
CAGGCTTGCAGCCTGTCGGCGAAATTGCTGTATGGCTTGCAGGCGAAGTTCCTGCTGAGCGTTTTCTAGCGTCGCTGTGGCAATCCGATAATTTAAGCCGTCAAGCAATGCACCACTTGCTTCAATATTGTTCATCCAGTCCGGGATAACATCCAACCTTTGCGTCACAATCTGTTCACTTTGAACGAGCTTCCAGCCATCACGTATTTGTCGGCCACTGGATTTATCATAATGCGAGAGCACCTCCATACGTCGGCCAAGCGTGGTCAGTTTGAGCCCATGCTCTTGTTTGAGTCGAGCCTGAATAGTGTTGCTGATGTCATTCACTTTAGATCGCAGCTTATTGGTATCGCTACCGCTTGCTTCAATGTGATACAGAACCACGGCTTCATCGTTGGCAATTTCTATGCTGGCTGAAGCCGACAGGCTGATACGAGTACCTTTGTCCGTCGTAGCATCATCGGCCCAGGCGGCAGTAGTGAAAAGAAAACAGAGAAGGAGAAGGTGTTTCATGGCATGAATATGAAAGAAGATAACAAATTGCGCAAGTGTCATGAGAATTGGATCATTGTGTCTGACTTTTTTGTGTCGAGGCTAAACAAAGCCATTGTTGTCGGCGCTACGGTCAGTAGGCTCGCGACATGACTTCTATTACCTCTTCACCACAAGATCGAACGGTTACCATTATTGGTGCCGGATTAGCCGGCTCGGAAGCCGCATGGCAGTTGGCGCGGCGCGGTATTTCCGTTCGCCTGCATGAAATGCGCCCTCTCGTTATGACACCGGCACACAACTCTGGTGATTGCGCTGAACTGGTGTGTTCTAACACTTTTCGCGCCGATCATCTGGAAAATGCAGTCGGGCTTTTGCATGAAGAAATGCGCCGCATGGATTCACTGATTATGGCTTGCGGCGATAAGGCGCGTATTCCGGCAGGTACGGCGCTGGCTGTGGATCGCGAACAATTTGCACATTTGGTGACGGAGGCGCTGAAAGCTGAGCCACTGATCGAATTTATCCCCGGTGAAGTCACCCGGATTCCGGCTGATGGACTGGTGCTGATTGCGTCTGGACCGTTAACCTCAGACGGGTTGTATAAGGCGATTCAGGAGTTGACGGGTGAGGAGCATTTGAGCTTCTTCGACGCGATTGCGCCGGTGGTGGATGCGGAGTCGATCGATATGGATCTCTGCTACTGGAAAAACCGCTACGATAAAAATGTCGAGGAAGGTGAAGCAGGAGACTATCTCAATTGCCCGATGAACAAAGCGCAATATAAGGCCTTCGTCAAAGAGCTGGTTGCGGCTGAAAAAGTGGCTTTTAAAGGCTTTGAAAATATTCCGTTTTTTGACGGTTGTATGCCGATTGAGGAAATGGCAGAACGGGGCGAGGACACGCCGCGTTTCGGGCCGATGAAGCCGGTTGGTCTGGATCATCCTGAGACAGGCGAGAAGGCGTATGCCGTGGTGCAATTACGTCGCGACAATCGCATGGGCTCACTGCTGAACATGGTCGGTTTCCAGACTAAAATGACTTATGGTGAGCAAAAGCGCGTTTTTTCGATGATTCCCGGTTTGGCAAATGCCGGGTTTTTCAGGCTGGGCTCGCTGCATCGGAATACCTTTATTAAATCCCCTGCCCTGCTGGATGGCACGTTGCGCCTGAAAAAAGAGCCGCGTATTTTATTTGCCGGTCAGATTACGGGGGTGGAAGGTTATGTCGAGTCTGCTTCGATGGGTTTAATGGCGGGTCGTTTTCTGGCTGAATTAGCAATGGATCGGGACCCGCTTGCGCCGCCATCGGATACCGCGCATGGTGCTTTACTGGGCCATATTTCAGGCACGCGGGTAGAGGGTTTTCAGCCGATGAATATCAATTTCGGTTTGCTGCCAGCGGGCAAAAAGAGAGAGGGCAAGCATCGTTATTCTCGGGCAGAAAGGCGTCGTTCAGTCTCTGACAGAGCATTGGTATCATTGATGCAATGGCTGAATGGTGTTGATGCATAGTTGTTCGTTTCAGGTGATTGCAATCACTGAGCAGGCTGCTTTTCAATGCATGATATGCCGATATTTACAAAGCGAGCATGAAGTTCGAAGATTCCAGATTCGGTGAGATGGGAGAGAATATGAAAATAAGATCAATATTAATGGCCACAGCATTAATGCTTGGCAGTACGACTGCAGCGCAGGCTTCAGATCTGGCGCTGGGTGGAAAAATCGGCACGCTCGGTCTGGGTGGTGAAATCACAACCAATGTCGTCCCGATGCTGGTGAATGCGCGGCTTCAGCTTAATGGCTTTAATTACAGCCAGACTGTTACCGATACCACAGTGACTTATGATGGGAAATTAAAGCTGTTTTCCGTTGGAGCTCTTGCTGATGTGTATCCGTTTGCCGGCAAATTCCGGGTCAGTGGCGGCGCTTATTATACCGATAATAAACTTGATATTGTTGGTAAGCCAACGGCAACAGGAAATTTCAACATCAATGGAACAAACTATACGACAGCGCAATTAGGAACGCTAAACGGGAAAGTGACGTTCAGTAAGTTTGCGCCTTATCTGGGTATTGGCTGGGGCGATGCTATTTCCAGTGGTAGCCCGATAGGTTTTAATTTCGAGTTGGGGGCGTTGTATCAGGGCTCACCAAAAACATCACTCTCTACCACGAAAACTGTAGCCGGACTTTCGGCCGACATCGCGGCAGAAAAGAAGAAGATGGATGACGCTCTGAACAATATGAAGCTCTGGCCGGTCGTTTCTGCCGGTATCAGCTGGAGATTCTGATTTTCAGGCATTGGTTGCGTAATGGGGGAGCCTTGGTGCTCCCCTTATTTTTGGCCATCAGCGCTCAGGCCTCAGATGTTGATCGGGCGGAACTGGCAAAGATTGGGCAAAAGGTTTTTCAGAATGAGTGTGCGGGACACATCGAATGTCTGACAAGCTGGAATGCCGGTGAGGATTTTGCCTCAATGGGTATAGGTCATTTCATCTGGTATCCGCAAGGCGTGCCGGATAGCGCTAAACGTTTTGATGAAAGCTTTCCTGCACTGATCAGGTGGATGGTGGCGCAAGAGTTGAATGTTCCGGCAATTGCTTTGCAGGGCTGTCCATGGAATAGCCGTGAGAGCTTTCTGGCAGCACAGCAAGCTGAGTCGATGCAACAGCTCCGATATTTTTTACAGCAGCATATGGATGCACAAGTGGCTTTCATGCAGGAGCGTTTGGAAGCATCACTGCCACGGATAATGCAGGCCGCACCGGAAGGTAAGAAGCAACATTTGAAGGCAAATTACCATCGCATAGCAGTGATGCCGATGGGTCATTATGCTTTGCTTGATTATGTGAATTTCAAGGGTGAAGGCGTCAAACCATCCGAGCGTTATCAGGGGCAGGGATGGGGGCTGATGCAGGTGCTGCTTAACATGGACACACGCGGTGATGCCATGGCTGCCTTTGTTGAAAGTGCGCAACAAGTGCTGGCGCAACGCGTGCGCTTATCACCACCGGAGCGTCAGGAAATCAGATGGTTAAGTGGTTGGGAAAAACGGTTGCAGACGTATCGGATCAGCAGATGATGCCGCTCAGGCGTCGGGGGTATTCTCGGGGGTGTTTGGTTTTGAAGCTTTCTCCCTTTTGCGTCGCGAAGCCAGATGTCTGGAAATTCGATAGCGCTTAACCTTGCGGTGTTGCCAGACGCTGAGCATTGGCCCGTGTAATACGTAAGCCAGGAAAATGGCGAACAGGATACGATAAGGGTCAAGCATGATCAGGGCGATGACCAGCAGCATGACAACCAGCGCGGAGTGGCCGCGTTTCTGACGTAAATCTAGATCTTTACCCGAAATAAAACGGACACCACTAACCATCAACCAGGCCAGAGCCACAGATATCACCCACCACAACCAGGCTGAAGGAAGATAGTGCCCTTGTTCATGATAAAGTACGGCTGAGGCCAGCAGCAGAGCCGTAGCTGGAGTTGGTAAGCCCTGAAAATAACGTTTATCCTGTGAGCCGACCTGTACATTGAAGCGAGCCAGGCGCAGAGCAGAGCAGGCTGCAATCAGAAATGCCGCCAGCCAGCCGGGTTTGCCAAGCGGCGCTAATGCCCACATGTAGACCAATACAGCCGGGGCAATACCAAATGAAAGCATATCACACAGCGAGTCGTATTCTGCACCAAAAGCCGTTTCGGCATTGAGCAGACGGGCAACGCGGCCATCCAGCATGTCGAAAATTGCAGCAATAATAATGGCCCAGGCAGCCAGCTCGAAGCGACCCTGAACAGCGCCGATTAAGGCATAAAAACCAGCAAATAAACCTGCTGATGTGAACAGACTAGGCAGAATGTAAATGCCGCGCTGCAGCGTAACGTGTTTTTTCATATTAATCAGGAGCCTGCCAGTTCATCTTCATACTGGGCATCGGCCGTGCTCTTGGCGAGGATGGTAGAGCCGGCAACGACATGATCGCCGACCTTCACATTGAGTGTGTAGCCCTCAGGGATCAGGGTGTCGACGCGAGAGCCGAAGCGGATCATGCCAATGCGTTCGCCAGCCTGCACATGGTCGCCTTCTTTGACATAGCTGATGATGCGGCGGGCAATCAGGCCTGAAATCTGTGTGAAAGTGATCACTGCTCCATTTTCAGCTTCAAGCTGAAAGCGGTTGCGTTCATTTTCCTGACTGGCTGAATCAAAACTGGCATTAACGAAGCGACCTTCGATGTAATCAACAGCGGTAATGGTGCCGGTCATGGGGGCGCGATTGACATGAACATTAAACACGTTCATGAAAATATCGATGCGAATACTGCCGTCCTTGCGCGTTTCAGCGCGAATGACTTTGCCGTCCGCCGGGCAAATCACCAGGTCACCTTCAGGTGTTTCTCTTTCGGGATCACGGAAAAAATTCAGGCAAAAGAGCAGCAGCAGTGCACATATGATGCCAGTAACTGTCCAGCAAAGAACAAAGCAAACAATTGCTGCAAATAGCAAGGTCAGAATAAATGGCCAGCCTTGCGGGGAAACGGGAATGCTGCCGCGAGGCTCACCTGTGAGGGCTTGTCGTTTAGTCATGCGTGCAACTCTACCTTCTGATTTTTCTGAACACCAACATATACAAAAAAGTGCGCTATCAAGGCGTAATCAATCTCACGTGCATTTCGTTAGTATAGCTCTAGGATGCGGTCATGATCAGGGTAGAAAAACTCAGTCGAACCTTTGGTGAAGTAGCCGCATTGAACGCTGTTGATTTGCAAGTTCGCAAACATCAAACCACTGTTATCATGGGTGGTTCGGGTTCAGGCAAAACGACACTGTTACGCATGTTGGCGGCGCTGGATAAACCATCCAGCGGCCATGTCTGGTTTGATGGCCATGATCTGGCCAGCATCAGGCGTAAAGAGCTTTATGAATTACGAGCCCGCATGGGGATGGTGTTTCAGTATTCAGCTTTGCTCAATTCGCTGAATGTTTATGACAATGTTGCATTTACACTGCATGAGCACACCCAACTGGATGAATCAATTATTCGCACCATGGTGACCATGAAACTCGAGCAAGTCGGTTTGCGCGGCTTTGAATCATTTATGCCATCAGAACTGTCCGGTGGTATGGCCAAGCGAGTTGCCTTTGCCCGGGCCTTGGCGATGGATCCGGAAATCGTCTTTTTTGATGAGCCGACTTCGGGGCTGGATCCGATTTCTGCCGGTGTGATTGCGACGTTGATTAAAGACCTGACGCAAAAGACGCATATGACGTCGGTTGTGGTGACGCATGATGTGCACGCGGGCTTACAAATTGCAGATTACATTATTCTGCTGTGGCAGGGAGATATCATTGCTGAAGGTACGCCGGATGAAATTCGACAGCATGCAGATGAGCGTGTGCAACAATTTCTGGAAGGGCGGCCGGATGGTCCGATTCCATTCTCGCGCAGTAAGACAGCCTATATTGACGATTTGCTGCATAAGCCGGGCGTCGTGAGAATATTATGATGTCCGTTTCGTTTGATGCCGTGATTCGCCTGCTTGGAAGTTTAGGGCGCTTTGCTCTGACGTCGCTCGACCGTATGGGTGATGCGACGACGCTGAGTCTCTCATCACTGGCGCTTCTTTTCCGCCGGCCATGGCAAGGGCAGCATATTGTTTTACAACTGTACGCACTGGGCGTTGGTTCATTCATTATTATTGCGATTACCGGTGCTTTTACGGGGATGGTGCTGGCATTGCAGGGTTATTATACGCTGGCTAAATTTGGTTCTGAATCGCTGCTCGGAGCTGGTGTTGCATTATCCATTATCCGTGAATTGGGCCCTGTACTGGGAGCGTTAATGCTCATTGGTCGGGCTGGCTCAAGTATTACAGCAGAGATCGGCATTATGCGCGTGACCGAGCAGGTTGATGCGCTGGAGATGATGGCGATTAATCCACGGGCGCGGGTTCTGTTGCCACGCATCATTGCCACGACTATTGCACTCCCCATTCTGGTCACCATGTTCGATATTATCGGATTAGCATCCGGTTATGTGATCGGTGTAGAGCTATTGGGCGTGAATGGCGGCGCCTACATTGGTGAAATGATCAGCAAGGTGATGCTACAGGATTTGTACGCCGGTTGGGTCAAGGCTGTTGGATTCGGTTTTATCATTGGTGTGATTTGTACGTATATGGGCTATCGGGCTGAACCCACGACTGAAGGGGTGGCTGCGGCAACAACGAAAGCAGTGGTGGCGGCATCAGTCGGCGTGCTGATTATGAACTACGTACTGACATCGTTTTTCCTTTGAAGAGTGAGAGAGGTTAGAGCATGCAAAGTTATCGAAAAATAGAAATTGTCGTGGGCTTGTTTGTGTTGCTGGGTATCATCGGTATGGGCTGGATGGCGGCTAAGCTGGGTCAAGTCGGTGGATTGGCCGATGAAGGCTATCCGGTCACAGCGACATTTTCCGATGTCGGTGGCGTCCGTGATGGCAGTGATGTGATGGTCGCCGGTGTGGTGGTGGGCCGTGTGAGTAATGTCCGACTGAAAGGTAATGAACATGCACTTGTAACAATGACGATTCAGCCCGGGGTACAATTGACGACTGACGTGATTGCTTCCGTGCGTACCAAGGGAATTATTGGTGAGCGCTATATTCGCCTGACGCAAGGTGCGGATACTGAAATTCTCGAATCTGGTGATGAAATTGAGGAAACCGAATCGGCCCTGAATATCGAAGACCTTGTCAGCAAGTATATTTTCAACAGCTCGGAGTAATGATTGCACTTTCTCGCCCTGAACAGGGTTCTTACAATGCTTACTGACAGATAAACGCAAGGAGCTTTTATGTCTAAATTAAAAATTCTATCGATAGCCATGGGCTTATGTCTGAGTGTATTACCGCAGACAGTGCTGGCTGAAGACAGTTCACCCAAAGGTGTGGTTGAAGCTGCTGTTACAAGTATTGTGCAAATACTGGAGCAGCGTGAGGATAAAACACGCCTCAGTGAAAAAGATCGTGAAGGCATTCGAATGTCAGTCGATCAGCGTTTTGACTACGAAAAAATGGCCCGAGGCAGTCTCGGTTCAGAATGGAACGATGTCAGTGCAGAGCAGCAAGTCGATTTTACGACTGTGTTTCGTCAATTGCTGGAGCGTTCTTATGGCAATAAACTGGCCGGTTATAAAGGACAGCGAATTGAATACGACGATGCCGAGATGAAGAAAGATACGCGTGCGACTGTGCTTTCGCATGTGATTGACTCAAACAAATCAACACCAGTTGAATATCGCTTGTATCAGTCTGATAGCGGATGGAAAGTATATGACATCAAGATTGAGGGTGTCAGCATGGTGGGTACCTTTCGTAAAGATTTCAAATCCATTCTGGATAAAGATGGATTTGCCGGTCTGTTGTCCCAGTTAAAAGAAAAAGTTGAGAAAATGAGAGCTAAGGATGCAGCGGATGATCAAGCTGAAAATAAAGGCGAACTTCAGGGTTAAGCCTTCAACCACCTGGTAACGGGTTGTTGAAAAAAACTTCATTGTTGCATCGCGCGCTGGCTTCATGCTGGCGCGTTGTCATTGGTGTGTGCCTGTTTTTGTTCATGGCAGTCGGCGTGACCTGGTGGCTGATGCCCGATGTTAATAGTCTGAAGCCTGAAATAGAATCGTGGCTCAAGCAGTCGATGCATCTGGAATCGCTTGAACTGCATGAAATTTCGTGGTCATGGCACGACAAGCTGGTCTTGCAAGTCGAGGATGTTTCATTTGCGCATGATTCACGCGTATCGCCGCAGCTAGGGCAGTCGGTAAAGGTCAGGCATACAACACTGTATGTGGATTTCTCTTTGTGGAACATGGTTTCCGGTGATTTTATTCCCAGAAGAATTTTTCTTCGAGGTGGCACGCTGGATGCTGATTTTATACTGAATACGTCGCCAATGGTTGTGTCGGAAAGCGCTACTGACTCGGCATTACATACTTCAGAAATGTTCAGCTCACTGTTCAGTGTGTTGCCGAATCAACTTGGACTGGAAGACATGCAGTTCAACTGGCGTATCGAGGCGACGGGTGATGTATATCAGGTCCAATGGGAACATGTTAATGCGAGTGTTAATAAAGCGGAAAACTCGGCCAGCTTAACTTTTCCCGGTGTCGATATCGATCTGGGCTTTGATGATTCTGGCAGAGCTGAGTCATTGTCGGGACAGATCGAGCACTTGAACTGGTTGCCGGATCAGCTCACCCGCTTCAGCAAAGGCAGCTTCAGTAGTCAAGTTCTGTTGAAACGTGAGCAAGCTGATTTGTGGTCATTTGCTTTAACGCTGGATAGCGAGAATGAGCAACCGGTTGCATGGGCGATCGACACGACAACATTCGCCTTGCTATTTAATCATCTGCAAGCGCAGGGAAAAATCACATCAGATTCATTACAACGTATTGAAAAGATCGATGTGGAAGCGCTGCGCTGGAAAAAAGCGGCTAGCGAAATTCACGGCTCAGCGATCTGGCAACAGGGTCAGCTGACAATTCAGGCAGATAGCGAAGCTTTAGCTATGCCTGATCTATGGGCCTGGTTGCAGCCTCTGGATGAAACGCCGCAGTGGTCAGAGTGGCTGCTGAGTATGAAAGCAGGTGTCGCATCAAATGCAATGGCGAGCGTTACCTTGCCCTGGGATGACCTTGAACAGGGCTGGCCAACATCTGCTGAGCTTGAGCGCCTGGCTTATAAAGTCAGTGGGCATGTTGACAATGTTGATATCAGGCTCGGTCTGGCACCGGATTATATCACCCGGATGCGCGGCGATGTGAGGCTCGATCAGGATCACCTGCATGCCGATTTTACACAAGGCACGTTACCGCATGCTATTGGCGAAGTGCAGGGTAGTTTGGAGATTCCCTGGAATACTTTGATTCTGGATATAAAAGCGCAGGGAAACATTCGAGCAGATTTGTTGCAAAACTGGCTGGATACAGATTCGGCGAAAGCACTGGACTGGGTCAGGGCCCCGTCTCAGGCCAGCGCTTCTATTATCTGGGACCCAGGCAAAGATATGCCGGATCAGGTTCACATCAGCCTGATACCATCAGCTGATTGGCAGCTTCAGCCCAACAAGCAAGCAATCAATATCAAGAGTGGAAGTGTTGAGTGGGATTTGCATACCGGCATTCAGGCTCAGCACGTCAAAGGTTCATCCGAACTGTTTGAAGGTGATGTATCATTTGCCACCACGTCAATGCGCGATCAGGGCGCCTTACAATCGGTAGAAGGGAATTTAATCGCTGAGCTGGATAATATTGTGCAACGCTTCCGTTTGCCGATAGAGAACCCTCAGGGATCAGTTCTTATTCAGTTGAAATACATAGCACAGCAATGGCAAGGTGATCTGGATCTGACGCAGGCAAGCTGGGATAACCTGATGGGATACCGGAAAGAAACAGGCCGGGCCCTGCATATAACTTTTACCGGCAAACTTGATGCTGCAGGTTACGTCAATATTCAAGACTTCTCATGCGATGATCAAAACTTCAGCATGCGCGGTTCGGGTCATGTCGGAGAGGAAGGCTTAAAACTTAAATTAACAACATTAAAGACGGAAAAGTTTAACGGTAGCCTGGCTATCAATGGCCCGTTTGGTCAGGACCCGTGGGAGATTGATGTGGATGCATCATTTCTGGATCGACGGGCTTTGCCGGAGAAGCTGGAGCATGCCGAGCAGGAAGCATCACAGAAGTCCTGGGTCTTACGGGCTGATATTGATCAATTCCGCTGGACTGATGCGATGATGTTCGGAGTTCATATCGATGTGGCCTCGGCTACGGGCAGCTCGGGTGTTCTTAAAGCCTCGAAGATTGATTCAGGTGCCATGCACTTGCGGGACGTGAAAGCCTTGTTTGCCTTGCCGGGTGAAGGGGTGGTTGATTTGAGAGAATTATCCGCCGATATGGACCAACAGCATTTGTTACTTTCTGCCACACTTCGACCTGAGGATGGTGGTGGTATGCGTTGGCAGGGATTTGCCATATTGACGGGGGTCTTCGGGAGCATCATGAAGCGTGCCGAACTGACGCAATTGTTCGAAGGTGGCAAGATGAGCGCGTTGTTTTCAGGTCAGGGTGTGTTGCTGAGGGATGCCGAGTGGTGGGATGGTTTGCAGGGTCGTTTGCGGCTGCGCGTGGATGATGGGGTTATTAGAAAAGGTGGGACGCTGACCAAGCTTTTGGCTGCGTTGAGTCTGACGGATTTGCCGAAGCTGTTAATTGGTGATCGAAAAGATCTGACAACCGATGGTTTGTTATTCAAGCGCTTGCAAATTCAGGCTTTTTTAACGGGTAAGGAATTCGACATTAGAAATCTGGCATTCCGTTCGTCAGCCATTGATATCGCGGGTCAGGGCAAAATGGATCTAGCCACGACGGATGTGGAAATGATCATGGTTGCACGGCCGTTTCAGAATATTGATGCACTGCTATCAAAGATTCCCCTGTTAAGAGATATTATTGGCGGAGCGGCTCATTCATTCAAGCGTAAAATTTATCGTATGCATGGGCCGGTGGCAGATGCACAGGTGGATTCAATTTCCGCTAAAGAAGCCGGATTAGCTGATGGCGGTCTTATTGAGAGTCTGTTGGACTTGCCAGCACGATGGTTTGATTCAAATAAAACTGAGCAGCCAGCTGTTCGATAGGCTCAGTAGTAGCCTTCAGTAAGGGCTTGCTTTAGTTTCCAGCCATGCGCTTAATTATGCTGGATACCGAAACCACTGGATTGTCACCGTTCCACGGCGACAGAATGGTCGAAATTGGCGCGATTGTGGTGAGTCACCGCCAGATTGATACCAGCAGCGTCTTTCATCACTATATCCATCCGGATCGTTCTATTCCTCAGGAAGTTGTACGTATCCATGGTATCGATGATGCCAGAGTCAAAGGTTGTCCGAAATTTCCTGAAATCGCCGAGGCATTTCTAGAATTCATTCAGGGTGGAACGCTGGTGATCCACAATGCGGCATTTGACTTGGGTTTTATTATGAATGAGCTGGCTTTGGCCGGGTTACCGAATATTGATCACGTGCCGGTTATCGACACGCTTCAGCACGCCAGAAAGAAGCATCCGAATCAGCGTAATACGCTGGATGCGCTTTGTGATCGTTATGCGATTGAGCGAGGGCACCGTCAGTTGCATGGTGCGTTGCTGGACTCCGAATTGTTGGCTGAAGTGTATCTGGCCATGACCGGAGGCAGACAATTCTCACTGGATGCTGATATGCGGGTGCAGTCGGCGTCAGAGTTTGTGCAAATACCAAAGTCGCAGAGTTTGCAATTGGAGAAAGTGGAAACCGCCACACTGATGAAGCGAGCCGCTTTAAGTGTGAACGAGAAAGACAGGCTGGCCCATCAGTCGATGATGGAGCGTATTGGTAAGGAATCCGGCCAACCGCCTTTGTGGCAGTAGTAAAAAAAATCTAATTAGCCTGAAAGCATCCTGTGGTAATTCATGCTAATGACTACCCGGCTTTTCAGTGCGCAAACAATTGTTAGTTTAGGCTGAGTGTTTTATGGTGCGGCCTGATCTTCGGAGCAACAGATATGTCTAAAAATTTATTACGGTTTAATTTTCCACTTTGCACACGCATGCGTTCATTTCTTGAACTGCTGGATGGCTTGCGTTGTCTTGAATATGCACGACAGCACCATCAACATTTTGCCTGGTTGCAGGCTGCGGCAGATGTACGCTTATCGCTGGTAGGTAATGTCGGGAACAGACAAGCGCTGCCTGAATTGCAGTCTCTTTTGGGCTCATTACGTACACACCTGAACCAGCTGGCAGCTGAAAACCTGCGATTTCGGAAAGAAATTCTTGAAGCCTGTGAAATAATTTCTGAACATGAGGAAATAGTGCGTACAGGGTTTCCAACGCTGATTCGCTTCCTTGAGCAGGATAGTGTGCTGCAAGCTTGGGGAAATGCTGTTCAGAAACAGGATTGGCTCGGCCATAAACCAGGCTTTCCCAGAATGATGTCAACATTCTGGAATCATCTGAATGTGCAAGACAAGTTGCGAGAGGAAATATTAGAGCTTTATGCCATTGTGATGCATGTCGATGGTATGCTGAATGATTTCGTGCCGTGGAGTGAGCGATGTGCGGTGGAGGGGCTGGATCAAATTTCTCCGCCCAGAGGTGTAGAGCATGGCTTGCTCATTATTGGATTGGATGTGGCATGGGTGCAGCGTGGCATTACACCGGACTTTGCCGGTAATAAACTGGCGATTCGCGGGTGTTTTCATCAATGGAATGTGGGAGCACCTCGAACACTGTTAAAAGAAGATATTAATTATTCGATGATGCTGGTGCCGATTGTATGAGTGAAATAAAATTTCATTGCCCGGTTTGCAGGAAGGACGTTAAACGTCAGGAGAGCACATTCCCATTTTGCTCTGACCGCTGCCGGATTATAGATCTGGGTCGCTGGGCGGACGGTTCCTACGCCGTTGCAGGAGAATCTGTTTCTATTGATCTGGCAGATGATGCGGCCGACTCGGATATGTCACCGTATTAACATGCAGGATCAGGATATTACACAATCTTCTGAAATGTCGCGTTATTCATATCTGTTCCTGAGTCTGATGCTCGCGTTTCCGGTATTTTTATGGCCGCTTTGGCTAGTGATTGGGTTTACACCAGAATTTGGCGTCGACATTGTGGAGTATTGGTTGATTGCATCCGGAATTGTTCTGGTTTCTGCTGCTGTAGCAGATTCGGTGTTGACGGGCACAAGTAGTACGTTTTCCAGTGTCGGCAATGGCGCATGGATATTGCTAGCAACTTCTGTGTTTGCTTATGTTCTCAGGCACCATGAAAGTGCCTGGCTGCTGGCTGCGGTGTTTGCTCTTCATGCAGGTCGGTCCGCTTATATGATATGGCAGGGTAAACCGTGCTGGTGGTCATGGATGGCCTGGAGCAGGGATGTGTTGTTGGCGCTGGTGATGTTTGTCTGGTTGAGCTTGTGGCCTGTTGTCATTTAACAAGGAATCGGCTTCCTTAGCGTAACAGCGATGTTTTTTCGGCCCATTCGCACTCTTCCTGAACAGGACATTCAGGGCATCTGGGCTTACGAGCGATACACGTGTAGCGGCCATGCAGAATAAGCCAGTGATGGGCATGTAGCAGATAAGCTTTTGGTACCACCTGCATAAGTCGCCGTTCAACCTCCAGAGGTGTTTTTCCGGGGGCCAGCCCGGTTCGATTACCGACTCTGAAAATATGCGTGTCGACGGCAATGGTCGGCTCGCCAAAGAGGATGTTCAACAGCACATTGGCTGTTTTTCGTCCGACGCCGGGTAAAGCTTCCAGTGCTTTCCTGTCTCGTGGCACCTCACCGTCATGTTGTTCGGCTAGGATGCATGAAGCGTGATACAGGTGTCTGGCTTTACTGTTGTAAAGTCCCAGCGATGAGATGTAGGGCTTGATGCCATCCTCGCCAAGTTCCGTCATGCGTCTGGCTGTGGGAGCTGTTCGGAATAGCTCTTTTGTGGCTTTATTGACACCAGCATCTGTCGATTGAGCTGATAACATAACAGCGACGAGTAACTGGAACGGCGACTGATAATGTAATTCAGTTTCAGGTTCAGGGTTCAACGAGGCAAGGTGTGAAAAAAGGCGTTCGATGGCGTCCTGTTGCATGGCGTTTAAAGCCTGTTTAGCAGTTATTCGCTGACCTCATTGAGGGTGAGTTTAACTTCTCTGTTTTCAAGCTCGCCGACCGGGTTGATGGAAGGCTCGACCACAATAATTGTGCTTGCGTCAATGCTGGTGACCTGACCGTTGTTTCTACCCATATAACGGCCGACACGCACAAAATAGCCTTTTCCGACGGGATCTTCGACCATCGCAACATGTTCATTTCCCTTTTGTAAAATCGCCACAAGTTTGAGCGCAGTGAGGTCGAAGTTTTCGAGAATATCCTTTTCACGACTGGCTTCTATGTCTGCCTGTTCGGCATTCATCCTTTGTAGTCTGGATTGCAGGTTGGTCTGGCGTAAATTCTGCTCCAATGTCAGATGTGAAATAAAAGGATCACGGATCGTTTCAATGTCAATTTCCGGGGCTTTAACTAAATGGGTCATAGCATCTGGCATCACTTCAACCTGAGTAGCTTCTGGCGAAGCAGTTGCAGCGAGCGCGGTGACAGGTAATCCAAGTCCTAAAATGATGGTCGGCAGTAGCATTCGTATATTCACGACAACCTCACAAAAAGCAATTTTATAAAGTAACACAGAAGCAAGATAACAGAACCTTATAAAAAATAAAGTATTCGGCTAAATTTTGGGGATGCTGCACATTTAAGCCAGGGGGCTTCCATGACGTTGCCAAGGCAAATGATCGCGCGATTCGATGGCGACCCGCATGACAATGCCGAGGGCCACAATCATGGTGAGCAAGGCGGAGCCACCATAACTGACAAAAGGTAAGGGCACGCCAACTACGGGAAGGAGCCCTGATACCATGCCGATATTGACAAAAATATAGAGCATGAAAATGCTGGCGATGCCGATGCATAATAGTCCGCTAAAGCGGCTGCTGGCTTGCGAGGCGATGACTAATATCCGCCATAATAATGCCCAGTAGAGCAGTAACAGAATACTGATGGCTATCAGACCACCTTCCTCAGCCAAAATGGCAAAAATGAAATCGGTATGCTGCTCTGGTAAAAAATGTAAGCGGCCCTGCGTACCCTGAAGAAAGCCTTTGCCGAACAGGCCACCTGAGCCGATAGCGATTGAAGATTGGATGACATGATAACCTGATCCTAAAGGGTCGGATTGCGGGTCAATAAAGGTGAGAACACGTTGTTTCTGATAGTCATGCATGGTCTGCCAAAGCCCGAACAGAACAACAGGACTGGCGCCAAAAGCGGCCAAAAGCCAGCGCCATTGAAAACCGGCAGCAACAACCAAAGCCGCTGCCGCCATGAGCAACACCAGCGTGGTTCCAAGATCCGGCTGTATAGCAATCAGGCCAGCTGGTATTCCAGCTAATACAACAGCCATAAACACGTTCTGCCATTGAACAGCTTCACGTGTTGCAAACCAGAAAGACAGCATGAGAATCAAAGACCATTTCATTAACTCTGATGGCTGAAAATTGACAACTCCCAGGTCCAGCCATCTACGGGCTCCCATGTGGACATCACCTATGACGGGCACCAGAGCCAGACAGAGTACCGACACCAGATAAGTGGGCCATGCAAGCAAGCCCAAAACACGCAGGGGAATAAAGCAGACAAAAGAGAAGGCCAGAAGGCCGACACTCCAGAAAACCAGTTGTTTATACCAGATTGCAAAATCACCGTGGTACACAGCTGCATAAAGTGTCGTCAGCCCGACACCGAATAAAGCGAGTAATATCAGCAATAAGGGGTAATCAAGTCGGCGTAAGAGTGAAAATATCACTGTTCGGACTCTCTGGCGGCTAAAATTTCAATGACCGCTTTTGCGACCGGAGCAGCAGCGCTGCCGCCATGTCCACCGTGCTCGACAAATATGGCAAAGGCAATCTTAGGATGGTCAAACGGGGCAAATCCCATAAACCATGCATGATCTTTGTGGATGTTCTTTTCTGGGATGCGGGTGTTTTTTTCAGTGGCATCTTCTGCCATCATGATGACTTGAGCGGTTCCCGTTTTGCCAGCCACAGTCCATGGCGTATGTCTTAACGGATTATAAGCGGTGCCATGAATTTCGCTGGTAACCTCAAACATGCCCTGACGAACAAGCTGCAGGTCATGCTCATTGATGTTGACCTCACGTTCGATTCCTGGAACTTCGCCAAAGAGCAGGTGTGGCTTCAATACGCGCCCTCCATTGGCAATGGCCGCAGCAAAACGCGCCATTTGCAGTGGCGTGACAGTCGTGCTTCCCTGGCCGATGGCGGTAATCATATTAATCCCGCGATACCAGGGGCGTTTGCGACCATTGTGCAGCGTTTGCAAATCTTCACTGAGATGACCTTTGGATTCAGGCGAGAGGATAATGCCGGTCTTCTGACCAAATCCCCATCTGCGTGCTTCGTCCATCATCGGCTCCATACCCAGCTTGTCACCCAGTTCGTAGTAATAGACATCGCAGGATTGCTGAATCGCTGTTTGTAAGTCGACGCGGCCATGGCCACGTTGTTTCCAGCAGCGAATTTGTCTGTCGGCAAGTTCCAGATATCCTTTACATTGCGTGTGTCCATGGGCCAGAGCAAGGTTCTGGCGTAAGCCGGCAAAGCTGGAGATAAGTTTCCAGGTGGATGCAGGCGGGTAAGCAGCTTGTGTTACCCGGTTGAGTAATGGTTTTCTAATGTCATGCAGCCATTCATTCCATTGTTGCTGTTCCAGGCCGAGGGTAAATTGATTGGTGTCATAGCCGGGTTTGCTCAGAAGCGTTAGGATCTGTCCGGTATTTACATCCATAACTACAACAGCGCCTGTACGCTCGCCAAGTGCATCTGAAGCGGCTTGTTGAACTTCGACGTCGAGGCTGAGTGTCAGGCTTTCGCCCATTTCAGGCGGGGTCTGTGCTAACACGGCGATGCGTCGACCATGTGCATCCACTTCCTCCTGCTGCGAACCGGGCTTGCCATGTAAACGTTGCTCAAAGGCTCGTTCCAAGCCACTTCGACCTACGTATTCATTACGCAAATACCCTTTTTCGATGTCGGCGTCGCGCACAATGGCAAGATAGCCCAGAACATGTGATGTTAACTCAGCAAAAGGATAGAAACGGTGGGTACCTGCTTTCACATTAATGCCCGGATGACGGTGTAGCCTTGCCGATAATTCTGCAACCCTTTGCCAGGGTAATTTGTCTTCCAGCAAGAAGGGTCTGTCTTTTCTGGAATGTTCAACAGTTTTAATCATGCGCTGTGTTTTTTTATCACTCCAGCCAATCAGAGCAGACAAGGCAGTTAGTTCCGAGGCAATGTCATCAACACGTTCCGGAATGATTTCGATGCGATAAGAGACGTTGTTGACGGCCAGGCCGAGGCCACGGCGATCTGTGATAATGCCACGTGTGGGGAGTATAGGCACAATATTCAGGCGATTCATATCCGACTGTAAAACAAGTTGGTCATGTTGAATCCATTGCAGGTTGGTGATACGTGCCAGCAGAAAGGCAAGCAGAATAAACGTGCCGATTTTAAGCACGAGTATTCTGACGTCATAGCGAGCACGAATTTCAAGCTGATTCAAGGCGCACCTGCGTCATCAAGTACCACGCGCAAAAGCTTAGGAGCCAGGTCAGCACCCAGGCTTCAGCGGGCCAGTTTAACCATAGCATCGGAACGGTGACGAAGGTTAAAATCGCAGTACGTTGCGGTACAGCCGGGCCAAGTTGGGCATCTGACCAGATTAATAGTAGTGGAGCCAGAACCATCCATGGGAAAATGGCAAGGCCGTTCCAGAACAAAGCGAAATCGTGAATGAGGATCATTGGAAGTACCCAGCGCCAGTGTTGCCGATGCGCCAGTATAGCCGCAAGCAAGAACGCCAGTGCCCAGTCCGGTTGCATGATAGATGAAGCAAAACTAAGATTGAAAATGATGCCAATGACAGCCAACAGCAGTGTTAGTGGAATCATCATGGCTTCACAGAAAGCCTGGTCAGGCCATTTTCGTCGGCAGCTTCTGTTTGCTCAGAGGTGCGACTGGCGATAGCGAGCCAACGCTCTCGCTGCCAGTGAGATGTGGGCTCAGCTTCAACTTTAGCAAATACTTCCCCCGGGATGGGGGTGATTCGCGTGATTCGTGCGACCGGAATTCCAGATGGGAAAAGCCCTCCAGCACCACTGGTTTGCAGAATGGAATCCAGCGGAGGAGCCTCATTGATGGGAACAAAATCCACCAGAAGATGATTGCCCTGACCGCGCACCAGCGCTGCCAGCGATGAATCAGGGAGTGTCACGGGCACGGCAATGGATGCGTCAAGTATGGTCCGCACAGCCGCCGAATGGGCATTGGCTATATCAACCAGGCCAACCAGACCTTCGCGTGAAACAACAACGCTGTCAGGCACAGCATGGTTGGTTTGCAGGATCAAATGCTGACTCTTCTTATCTGGACTTCGACCCAGAACCTGAGCTGTATGCCAATGATAGCCCTGAACATTCGCCAGCTTGAGTAAGCTGCGTAATTGCATGTTTTCATCTTTCAGGTTTTGGGTTTGCTGAATCAAAGCGGCCTGTTGCTCAAGTTGGCGTTGCGCTTCAATCAATTGGGATTGCAGCAATGCATTGTCGACAAACCATAAGCGGGCAGCTTCCCACCAGTTGGCCGGAGTTTGTAAGGTGCTGATCAGGGGCGCTAATCCAAGGTTGATTTGCTGACCCATAGGTAGCCCCCTGAATGCTGTCAGTGTGAAAATGATCAGCGCAACGACGGCCACAACCCGAGGAAGAAAAAAACGGGGTATCACAGATTAAGCCGCGAAACAGACCAGCTCGATGGGGTGATGCTTATGCATGCCGGGCAATCCGCCGGTTTCAATGATTTTAATTTTCGAACAGGACGCCCTGCATTCGATCCAGCTCTTCCAGTACACGGCCACTTCCGA
This sequence comes from Zetaproteobacteria bacterium CG_4_9_14_3_um_filter_49_83, assembly GCA_002791545.1. Classification (GTDB taxonomy): domain Bacteria; phylum Pseudomonadota; class Zetaproteobacteria; order Mariprofundales; family Mariprofundaceae; genus CG1-02-49-23. The sequence continues at coordinate 29,691 of PFXG01000008.1, read as the reverse complement.
GGACCACGCAATCCAGCGGATTGTCGGCTACAGTGACAGGTAAGCCCGTTTCTTCGCGTAGCAGTTGATCCAGGCCGACCAGCAATGCGCCTCCACCTGTCAGAACAATACCCTGATCAACAATGTCAGCTGACAGCTCTGGCGGGGTGCGTTCAAGACAAACTTTGACGCCGTCAACTATGGCGCTGACAGGCTCAGTCAGAGCTTCGAGAATTTCGGAATCGTCCAGTTCCAGGTTTTTCGGAACGCCATTGATTAAATCGCGCCCTTTAACTTCCATCACACGACGTTCATCCTGTGGATAGGCGCTGCCCAGTTGCATTTTAATTTTCTCAGCTGTCGACGAACCAATGAGCAGGCTGTATTTGCGACGCAGATGATTGATGATGGCTTCATCCATTTTATCACCACCGACGCGTACGGAGCGTGAATAGACAATCCCACCATAGCTGATAACGGCGATTTCTGAGGTGCCGCCACCAATATCAACAACCATTGAGCCGGAGGCTTCGGTGACAGGTAAATTTGCGCCGATGGCAGCAGCCATCGGTTCTTCAATCAGGAAAACACTACGTGCCCCTGCCGATAATGCCGACTCACGGATGGCACGTCGCTCAACCGGTGTCGAGCCGTAGGGTACGCAAATGACAATGCGCGGAGCTATACCCCATGCGCGCTTGTGAACTTTACGAATAAATTGTTTCAGCATTGCTTCAGTCACAACGAAATCAGCAATCACTCCGTCTTTGAGGGGACGTATGGTAGCGATCGAGTCAGGCGTACGCCCAAGCATGCGTTTGGCATCATGACCAACGGCCAGTACGACGTTGTTATCCTGTCCGTTGTAGCCGGTTTTTACCGCTACAACCGATGGCTCATTTAAAACCACGCCCTCGCCGCGAACATAAATCAGCGTATTGGCTGTACCTAAATCAATAGAAATGTCGCGAGAAAAAAAGCCGAAGAACTTTTGCAGCATGGAATACCCTATACCCGATCTAATTTACGATGCAAAAAACCAGAGAGATGGAAATGCAGACGCAGAGAAAAGCGGAGGATAGTGATAGCAGGCTTGCAGGTAAAGGGATTCACATGTTTTTGAGGCGTACGCTTGCTAAAGAGGGCTATGAATGGGTGGGCAAGAGTCGTTAACCGAGCATGATGCCAGATTGCTGATCCTGCTGAATTAGCCCGATGGAATAATTTCCGTATGTTTCGAGGACCTGAGTAACATGGCAATGAATGCCGCCTTTGCCATCGATATATTGAACAAAACGCATGCCTTCGTTAATAATGGCTTCCGGAAACCATATTTTATTAGGATTATTTTGTTCAACCAGAAGGTGCCAGGAGCGCGAATTAACCTTATCGCTACGGCCAAGGATAGCGCCGCGCCGAGCTTCACAGGCCAGCTCGAAAAACTCGATACCTAATCGCCATTCACCATGCTTGATTTCACGTATCCAGCGAATATGTCCGATGTTGGGGCCGTAACTTTTTTTCCCAACCCAGGTCAGGCTTACCAGATGACCGATCTGAAAGGCAGGAATGTCGGTGCTCAAAAGTTCAACTGAAACACCTTTTTGGCTAAGGTTGACTAGTGACCAGCGGGCATTTTTTTCGCTGCTGCTGAGCCCGTCTTCGCTGATAAATGAGCCGCGCCGGTTGATGCGGGCAAAAGCTTTTCCGGCATCTGCGCTAATCAGCAGGGATGCACCGGGGACGAAGGCGCGACCGCCGGAGCGGGTACGTTTTTGCAGGGAGTACATGATGGCATTTACCCCCTGAATAACGTCATGGCACTGTTTTTCAGTGTGTAAGTCATCTTTTTGCTTTTCCGGATGATGATAGACATTCAGAGCCCGGTCAAAATCCTGTTTTATTTTTTTGAGGAATATACTGATCGGCATCACGATTAAGTCGCTCTCTGCCTCTGCTGGCAGCGTTATTGCCTTGTAAGGCTTTGATCCGGGCAGGGCTAAATTCGTGACTAAAAAAATACTATCAGTCGCTTCGGGCAAAGGTTCGCCTTTGCGCACTAGCTGTGGTTTGATGTATTTACAATAGTTGCTTATTTCCTGTTCCATAATGTTGCGAATGTCCGGTGGTTTGGAGTAACAGTCCATACAGCGTAATAACTCATAATGCGATATAACTTTCCACAAGCGCTTTTCGAGCTCTCGATCATCGGCTAAAGGTGTTACCACGAGTCCCAGGCGAGCCATGTCGAGTACTTGCCTGACTGTCATGATGGAAGGGTTGTGATATTTCTCCAGCATAGTGCTTAGTAAATCAAGAGCTAATTCCAGTGAGGAGCAGATCATTTCGACCAGAACAGGGTAATAAGCTTGTTTTTTGCGTGCGGCATCCTGAACCATTTCTATGCCCAGCTTGTGTGAATTCATAACGCTGGTCATAATGGAATCATCAAACAGATACAGGTGACTTTCGATGCACTCAAGTACCTCAAGACGAAACTTAAGAGGAATCAATGGATTGGCATTCAGGCGTTTTAAATAGGCTTTTATTTCAAGTTTGATGATTTCTGTTTCTTTTGGTCTGGGAGCCAACGCGTGCTCTTTAAGCCGTTTCTGGATATTGCTAAAGGGTAATTTAAGACTGTCGGTCAGTAGCTCGATCTTTCCCAGCTCCAACTTCTGAGGGTGAAGGCGAAGATCCCGGTCCAGCTCGAAGGACACGGTTTCCATCATCTTTTTGATATCAATGTCACTCATTTTCTTCATTAACAAACTACCTCAGCCTTTGTGGGACCATATATATAATAATCACACGTTGCAAATACTGAACTCAATTTTCCTGCTGTGATAGATGTGCTTTATTTATGAAAGGCTATGGGTGAGAGAAGAAAAATGCGACAATTTTAAAATGCCGGTTAACATGGGCTTTATGTTAGCACGTTTGCATAGTGCATCCATTCGTGGTTTGGATGCCGAACCGGTTGATGTTGAAGTGGATTTGTCGAGAGGACTTCCTGCCTGGAGCATGGTTGGCTTGCCTGAAGCTGCTGTGCGTGAAGCTCGCGACAGGGTGCGTTCCGCATTGTTGAACTCGGGCTTTGATTTTCCGCTACGTCGGATTACTGTCAACCTTGCCCCGGCAGACCGGCGCAAAGACGGCTCGTACTTTGATCTGCCCGTTGCTGTAGGCTTATTGCTGGCATCGTCTCAGGTGAGCCTGAGTGAGCAGCATCGTGCAACGCTGCCATTTATCTTCGGAGAACTGGCATTGGATGGAAAACTGAATCCGGTGCAGGGCGTGTTGCCGCTGGTGCTGTTCGCCAGAGCACATGGATTTACCAGCGTAATTTTACCCTATGGCAACGCTGCTGAAGCGTCTGTTGTCGAGGGTGTGCAATTGCTAGCAGTTTCGCATTTATTAGAGGTGGCAGAGCATCTTTCCGGGCGTAAATTGATAGAGCTGTATAAAGAGTCGGAGGATGTTCAGGCTGTTACGCAAGATGTGTTGCCTGATATGGCAGATATACGAGGACAGCAACAGGCCAGGCGAGCCCTGGAAGTGGCTGCTGCAGGCGCCCACCACCTGTTGATGAGTGGGCCGCCGGGTGTGGGTAAGAGTATGCTGGCAGCGCGCTTGCCGGGGATTCTGCCAGCTTTGACGATGTCTGAGCGACTGGAAGTGGCGCGCATTTACAGCGTGTCCGGAGAGGTGCGTCAGACAACATCATCGGCGCCACCGTTTCGTTCGCCGCATCATTCGGCCTCCGATGTGGCGTTGATTGGTGGCGGCAGTATCCCTAAACCGGGCGAAGTGTCCAAATCAACATCAGGAGTTCTTTTTCTCGATGAATTGCCGGAGTTTAAAAGGCAGGTGCTGGAGGTGCTTCGCCAGCCATTGGAAAACGGCAAAGTATCCATTGCCCGGGCTGCTGAAACATTGGAGTTTCCAGCGCGTTTCCAGTTGGTAGCAGCCATGAATCCGTGTCCGTGTGGATATCTGGGCCATCCAACGCGCAATTGCAAATGCTCAGAACAGCAAGTTCGCCGTTATCGGGGACGAATCTCCGGGCCATTGCTGGATCGTTTTGATTTGAATATTCATGTTCCTGTGGTTGAGAAGGAAGAGCTTACCCGCATGCAGGCTGGCGAAAGTTCAAAAGTTATAGCCACTCGCGTGCAATCAGCGCGCCATCGTCAATACAATCGACAGGGTGATGGCATTACTAATGCCCGGCTTAATCCGACGCAATTGGAGAGGTTTGCCAAGCCTGATGCTACGGGGGCAAAGCTATTGGATGCTGCGATGTCGCGGTTTTCGCTTTCAGCGCGAAGTTATCATCGGATTTTGCGCGTGGCGTTGAGTATTGCCGATTTAAGTGGTCGCGATAGCGTCGGAGCAGAGCATATTGCCGAGGCATTGCAGTACCGCAGTGATGTCTACGAATAACAGGAAATCAGGATGAAAAAAGAGATTGAATTACTGGCCCCGGCCGGAACATTGAACAATATGCGCTATGCCTTCGCGTTTGGTGCGGATGCCGTGTATGCCGGACAGCCGCGCTATTCATTACGCGTGCGTAACAACGATTTTCAGCTGGAAAATTTAAAAACCGGCATCGAAGAGGCACATCAGGCTGGCAAAAAGTTTTTTGTCGCCAGTAATCTGTTGCCGCACAACAACAAGCTGAAACGCTATCTGGAACATATGCAGCCCGTGATTGAGATGCAGCCGGATGCATTGATTATGGCTGATCCTGGCTTGATTGCGATGGTGCGCGAAAAGTGGCCGGAGATGCCGGTTCATTTGTCGGTGCAAGCTAATACCATGAACTGGCAAGCGGTAAAATTCTGGCAGTCAGTGGGTATTTCCAGAGTGATTCTGTCGCGCGAGCTATCACTGGATGAAGTCGAGGAAATCCGCCAGCAATGCCCGGACATGGAAATTGAAGTGTTTGTTCACGGTGCGCTTTGCATCGCCTATTCCGGCCGGTGTTTACTTTCGGGATATTTTAATCATCGAGATGCCAATCAGGGAACCTGCACCAATGCCTGTCGATGGGAATATGGTATGGATAAGGCCGCAGAAGACATCTCTGGTGACGTCATTCCGATTCAGGTGCTGGACGGATTGAATGCGCAGCCATTTTCGGATTGTGGTGATGTTGAGCGACATCCTCTGGCTGATCTGGTGTATACACTGACCGAGCCCAACCGTCCGGAAGAACAGATGCCGATCTTTGAAGATGAGCAGGGCACTTATATCATGAATTCGAAGGATTTACGGGCGGTTCAGCATGTCGAACGGCTGGTGAATATTGGCGTGGATTCATTGAAAATCGAAGGTCGAACTAAGTCACACTATTATGTTTCCCGTACGGCGCAGGTTTACCGTAAGGCCATAGATGATGCGTTGGCAGGCAAATCCTTTGATGCAACGCTGATGCGTCAACTGGATTCACTCGCCAACCGTGGTTATACCGATGGCTTTTATACACGTAAACGGGCCTCGGCCAGTCAGAATTATGAGACCGGCAATTCTACTTTCGAAGTGCAACGTTTTGTCGGAGAAATCACAGCCTATGATGCTGCCAGCGGCTTGGCGGAAGTGGTGGTGAAAAACAAGTTCAGCGTTGGCGATTCGGTTGAGCTCATTGTGCCCTCCGGCAATGTCACTTTTACTGTGAAGTCGATCAACAATGCCCGTTATGGCAATCCTATGGATGTTGCTCCGGGCAGTGGTCATGTGGTGAAAATCCCTGTGCCATGTGATCCCGGCAGGTTTGGTTTGCTTGCTGTCAATTTATCATCCAAGTCTGCATCACCTGAAATTTCGGTGACGCAGCATCCGGTCGAATGAAGGTATCACTGATCTGGGCAATGGATGAGCAGGGGCTGATCGGCAATGAAAACCGGTTGCCCTGGAAGTTGCCCGCCGATATGAGCTGGTTCAGAGAGCATACGCTTGGTAAAGCAATTTTGATGGGCCGAAAAACTTTTGATTCTATTGGTAAGCCTTTACCGAAGCGGGATAATTTCATCCTCACAAGGCAGACAGACTTGCACGTCGATGGCTGCACGGTGGTGAATAATCTTGATGAGCTTCTGCTTATGGCGGCTGGCTCGCCACAAGACGAAGAGCTGATGGTGATCGGAGGAGGCGAAATTTATCGCCTTTGCCTGCTATACGCTTCAAAGCTGTATGTGACCCGGATTCATGAAGCATTTGCAGGTGATGCATGGTTTCCGGAGGTTGACTGGTCAGACTGGCAATTGTCGTTTTCTGAGGATCATGCAGCTGATGCAGACAATCAACATGCATACAGCTTTATGATCTATCAACGCATAACATCCTCTCCGAACCAGTAGTGCACTTGTATATGCTGGAATATGAATCGATTTTCCGGCTGGCATCGTTTGTGCTGATCTTTGTGCTAATGGCGATCCTGCAAAGATGGAGACCCAGACGCGAGATGTTACTGGGTTTGCACAGATGGCCAGCCAATCTCGGTGTTGTGCTATTGGATACGCTTGCCGTTCGCTTGTTATTTGCGGTGTTGCAATATCTGGCACTGCCGGCCGGGGCGATTGCTGTGGCGCTTTGGGCACAGTCATATCATATCGGTATTTTGAATATGTTGATGCTGCCGGCCGTTGTGCATGTATTGATAGCTATAATACTTCTGGATCTGGCAATTTATCTGCAACACAGGGTTTTTCATGCTCTGCCCGTGTTATGGCGTTTGCATCGGGTGCACCATTCTGATCTGGAGTTTGATGTCACTACGGCAGTGCGTTTTCATCCGCTGGAAATTCTTTTGTCGATGTTGATAAAAATGGCTGTTGTAGTGCTGCTGGGTGCTCCGGCCGTGGCGGTGTTGTTGTTTGAGGTGATCCTTAATGGCATGGCTATGTTTAACCATGCCAATTTCCGCCTGCCAATCAAATTGGATGGGTGGTTACGTCGACTGCTCGTTACGCCGGATGTGCATCGCATTCACCACTCTACGCTGAATCATGAGCTGAACAGCAATTTCGGCTTTAATTTAATTGTATGGGACCGGCTTTTTGGTACCTGTCGTGCGAACCCGGAACTGGGACATACATCCATGTCTATTGGTCTGGAAGGATGGCAACAATCACCTACGCATCATCTGGGGTGGATGTTACGTTTGCCCTGGTTAAAAAAATAGATACAGCCGCTTCAGCCTTATTTTTTGATCGAAATCAATTGCGGTGCATGAGCTTTGTTGCTGCTGATGTATTCAATGCTGATGCCTGGGAAGTGTGCTTTCAGGGTAGAGCTCCATGCCATGACAGCATTGGCTTCATCGCTTCCGCCCTGATGGCCGGGATAAACCATGATACTGAGCGTGCCATTGGGTGTCAGAGCCAGCAGCGAAGCTTCCAGCGCCTGCAAGGTGGATTCGGCGTGCGTGATCACTGACTTATCTGATCCGGGCAAGTATCCAAGATTGAACATGATGACTGAAACACGGCCGATGTGTTCGAGTGCCAGATGCTGTAAAAGATCGGCATGGCTATGCTGTACAAACTGTACCGGAGCTATATTTCCGTCTGAATGCGCCAGCTGTTCAATGGCCTTTTGTGCATTGGCAATGGCTTGAGGTTGAATGTCAAAAGCATATACATATCCGTCCGGGCCGGCTTGGCGAGCTAGAAATGCCGTGTCGTGTCCATTGCCAGCCGTTGCATCAACGGCAATGCAGCCGGGTTTGAGGATTACGGAGAGTCGTTGCTGTGCCTGAGTGGTTAAGGTCACACGGGCAGGGCGCTTGCTGTTTGTAGGCAAAGGCGCAAAGCGTCTGATATCAGCTTGTTCAGGGATCGGGGCATTTTTTGTGATGGCATGGCTGAATGCTTCAGCATACCACGGAACCAGTAACGAGCCGCGCGAGCCAAAGCCATTGAAAATGCCCAGCATCGTGTGCGCCGGATGCCAACCGATGAATGGATGTTTATCGCGTGAGCCGGGGCGAATGCCTGCCTGGTGCATGGTTACCTGCCCGTCGCGTATTCCGGGAAACCAGCTTATAACAGCTTTTAAAAGCATGGATTTTACATCCTCGGATATGCTCAGGCTGTGCGACTTAGGTTCATAGCTTGCACCAATTTTGCAGGTATGGGCATCGGTGGGAAGCAACCAGTGGCCAGAGTGAAGCATAAAAGAAGGCAGAGGGGTTTTGCGCTGCAGGGTTAGAATTTCACCTTTGGCGGCTTGCATGGGAAGCCAGTTAAACCAGGGGTTTTCCTGCATAAGGTAACCTTCGCAAAAAATCAGTTTGCGGGCTTTGATATTATTCCAACTGACGGGATGCGTCTGCTTATCAGTGATTTGGATGTCAGCATAATTAACAGATGCTTCAACATACACATGTTGCTTGCGAAAATAGCTGCGCAGTGCATCCAGTAAGGGGTTCATGCGCAAATATCCGGTGTGTTGCTGTAGCCAGATTTGCTGCTTTTCATTAAAGCAGAGCTCCTGGCGAACAGGGTTCTCGGTGGGTAAAGCTTGCAGGAAGGGCAAATAAGCGGGGTCATTCAGGCGCTGAAAATATGATTTGCTTTCGGCTGTATTGCGCGCCAGACGAATCATTGGTTTGGCGATGTAGAAATCTTCACCAAAAGCTTGAGCCAGATCCCGGTAGAGTTTTCTGGCGGCGGATTGGAAATCTTCAATATTATTTTGCAACACCAACCGCTGACCGGTAACAGGGTTAACGACACCAGCAGCAACACGGGAAGCAGAATGTTTTGTCGGATCATGGATGACTGCTATACGTTGTTCTTTTTTTGTAAGGCTCCACGCCAGCAAGCTGCCTGCAATACCCTGCCCAACAATAATAGTATCGACATCTTGAATATTTCCCATGTCGTAACGATAGATGGGTTTCTCTGGCATGGCTACTTACCTTCAGTGGTAAGCCTATGAATCTCCGATAGGGTTACCCGATGCCAGAATCACTCCACGCAATACGATTGTTTTACGCCGCTTATTTTGCGGCGATGGGGCTTATATTGCCGTATTTTCCGGTGTACTTGTCCTCTCTTGGTTTAAGCGCTGCCATGGTTGGCGTTGTTGCAGGATTGTTGACGCTGGCTAAATTGATTGCGCCGCCATTTGCCGGGCTTTGGTTGGACAAAAAGCAGTTACCTGTAGGTGGTTTTATTGCCGTTGCATCTCTTGCAGCAGCGATATGTATGGCTACCACAGGCTGGCTGTCATCATCCATTGTGGCGCTGGCGATAGGCGTATTTGTGTTTGGGATGCTTTATGCAGCGATTTTGCCTTTGGCGGACAGCATTTCGATTCATTTGTCTGAAATGGAATTGTCCGATTACGGGCGTTTGCGTGTATGGGGCTCGTTGGGTTTTATTGCGGCTTCCGGACTTGGTGGATGGATACTTGCGCCACTACAGATCGGATTGTTTCCTTTTTTACTGGCCGGGTTGATGTTGTTCATGGCCATGGCAGGAAAGTGGTTTCCTGCCATGGCAGCACCTTCTTCCGAGGAGGTTACTTATGCTTTTGATCTGAGATTGTATGGCTTATTTGTTCTGGCATTTCTGATGCAGGCTTCTCACGGTGCATATTACGGATTCTTTAGCCTTTACCTGCTGGATCATGGATTTGTGGGTTGGCAAGTTGGCGGGCTTTGGGTGATTGGAGTTCTGGCAGAAGTCGTGCTGATGTGGATGGCATCAGCTTGGGTTCAGAAGGCGCTTTTTATACCGGTGATGTCCGCCTGTCTGATATTGGCTTCTTTGCGATGGCTTGGGCTTGCGATGAGTACGGAGCTGTTTGTGCTGGTGGCCCTCCAGTTGCTTCATGCGGCTAGCTTTGCGGCATTTCATATTTCAGCCGTTACACATGTGCGAAAGTGGGCACCAGCGAATCGGCATGCTTCTGCTCAAGGTTGGTACTCAGCAGCTGGATTTGGCTTGGGAAGCACCGTTGGCATTATGGGATGTGGGATTATTGTCCAGACTGCCGGATTTTCTGCGGCATTTCTGGTTTGTGCTGTTATCGCACTGTGCGGTCTTATTCCTTTGAAATGGATGGTAAAGACTTCCGACTAAAATTCAGCATCAAAAAAGTTCCCTGCTGATTTTTCTTCAGTGGATGTGTCCGTTTCAGTTGGGGCTGTGCCCTGCTTGAAAGACTCCATTAAAGTGTTTTTTGTGTCGGGGCCAGCCAATTTCCCTGTTTTCCGATCAATCATAACCCATTCTATATCGACTGGAGCTACAAAATTCGAGGTGGCTTTGCCTGTGTGAAAGGCCTGCATGGCTTGAAGCCATGTGGGTAATGCTGCGCGAGCCCCTGTTTCCTGTCGGCCCATAGGTTGTGAATTGTCACGGCCTGTCCAAACACCGGTCAGAATTTGTGGCGTGAATCCCATAAACCAGGCATCTACCTGATTGTTGGTGGTGCCGGTTTTCCCTGCTGCCGGGCGATTGAGTGCACGGGCACGTTGCCCTGTACCATTCTGGATGACGCCCTGCATCATGTTTTCAGTCAGAAATGCGGCAGAAGGCTCTAGCACTTGTCTGGCCGGCTGCATGGATGTGCCGACGGCAAGTACCGGAGAGGCATGGCAGGTTTGGCAACGATGGCCGGCAACGCTGCGGTGAACGCTGGTGCCGGTGCGATCCTGCACTTGTTCGATCAGTACAGGTTTCCATAAGCGGCCCTGATCGGCCAGCGGGATATAGGCTTCGGTTAATTGCTCCAAAGTCACTTCAGTTGCTCCTAAAGCCAAAGAGAGATGATTAGGAAACTCGTGGTCAAACGGAAAATCGCGCAATTTATCAGTGAAGGTGCGAATGCCGAGATCTTGCAGTAATTTAATGGAAGATAAGTTGCGGGAGTGCTCCAGAGCATTGCGTAGTGTAACGGGGCCGGCAAATTTATTTTTATAATTTTCTGGTCGCCAGAAGCTATCGGTGTTGCCGTTGTCGAAGACCAGAGGTGTATCCATTACAATAGAAGCAGGGGTGAAATTGTTTTCCATGGCGGTAGCATAAAGCAAAGGCTTGAATGCTGATCCCGGCTGACGTTTCGCCTGAGTGATTCGATCAAAGCCACCAAAGCTGAACTGGTAACCACCAACACGTGCTAATACTGTTCCGCGTTCAAGGTCGATGGCATAGAGAGAAGATTCAATGGAGGGTTGCTGGCTCAGGCGCACGCCTTGTTTGCCATCGCCTTGAAGCCACACTTGATCCCCGACCAGCCAACGTCTGGGGTGCTGCTTTTGCATATCCGTCATCTCATCCGTGTAAGCTTCCCATTGCCAGGTTGGTTTGCTTATCAGCCATTGATGTTGGCCATCATTGACTTGTAGCTCACCTGCCGGAGTGATTTTTTCAATCACTGCTGGAATGATGGTTTCTTCTGTAGGCGGTGAGGAGAAGTCGCTTCGCCAGGTTTTATACATTTGACTCCAGGTTTTTTCGGGGTGATTCTCGGGGATGCGGAAAAATTGTCGTTGTTCAACTTCCAAAACACCTTTTCTGATCGCCGAGACGGCAGATGTTTCAGCCTCGCCATTGTAAGGAACTACAATGGTAAGCCCTTGATTGCGTAATGTTTTCAAGCCATAAGTATGGACCAGTTGCTGGTGAACTTCATGGCCGTAGGCATCTTCGAGCTTGTTAGGATAAAGGGGTTTGACTTCAATGGGGTCATCCAGTGCGGCACGCACATCATTGGCTGAGGCAAAACCACTTCTTTCCATTAAATACAACACAGTATTCCGACGTTTTTTTGCTATCTCTGTATCCAGGTGCGGTGCATATTTTCCGGGAGCTTTAGGTAATCCGGCAAGCATGGCGCATTCAGCCAGGGTCAATTCATCAAGCGTTTTTCCGTAGTATCTCCAGGCAGCGGATGCAACGCCATACGCACCTCGGCCGAGATAAATTTGATTTAAATATAAATAAAGAATGTCATCTTTGGAAAATTGCTGTTCAATGCGGTAGGAAAGAATGGCCTCCTTGATTTTTCGGCTGAGTTTTTTCTCCGAGGAAAGTAGAAAGTTCTTAGCAACCTGTTGGGTGATGGTACTACCACCCTGTACCGTATGCCCGGCTTTGAGGTTGGCAAGTGCTGCCGATAATACGCGAGCTGGGTTGATGCCGGGGTGTTCATAAAATTGCTGGTCTTCAGCGGCGAGAAAGGCATTGCTGACTTTTTTTGGGATACGTGAAAAAGGTGTCAGGATACGATGTTCATCGGCATACTCTGCTAGTAATTCACCTTGATCTGAATAGACGCGAGTTACTAATGGTGGCTGATAAGTAGCTAAGGAAGCTAATGTCGGAAGCTTGCTAGAGTAATAAAAATAGCCTAATGTGACGATAATCACAGAAACTAAAATAAACAGAAGGGATGATTTTGCCATGAATATAAGTGCGCGCATTGTTCGAAGCCTAAGCGTAAAGCGGCATGGCATGCAAGACTCTCAGGTTGAAAGTTCCGAGAGGGGCTTTTCTCTGCTTGAATTGATGGTCGTTATTGCCATATTGGGTGTCTTGGCTTCCATTGCTTTTCCGGCATATCAAACTTGGTCAGAGCACAGCGCGGTTAATAATGCCAATTCAACGTTAATGAATAAATTGAAGCAGGCTCGAAATCTGGCTGTCGCAGAAAGTCGTAGTATTACTCTTCAAATTGATCCGGCTGCAAAAAAAATTATTTATGACGTGGATACTACGGGCAACTGTGAGAACTGTACGCAGGAGACAATAACATTGGCGCAATTTTCTCCTCAATTGGAAATAAGAAAGAATCGCACTAATAATCTGACATTTGATAGTCAGGGATCGATTGCAGGGCAAGTAACAACCTTTAAACTTGTTCAAGGAGGTTATTATAAATGTATCTCCGTTAATTTAATCGGCCGTGCTTACATGATAACCCAAGATTCTGATGTGGGCGTGATAAAAACGTGTAAGGGGCTATAGAATGAAGGCTCAACAGGCATCGGGATTCACGCTGACAGAAGTTCTTGTGACCCTTACAGTGATATCAATAGGTATGTTGGCATTAGGTTCATTTTATGTATCCTCTATCAGCCAGGAAGGTATAGCTCAGGAGCGCTTGGCCGCTGTACATATGGCTGAACAGTTAATTGAAGATTGGCAGCAAACTAATAATCCGCCAACACCGGAATGCACCCTGGCACCTAAAGGAAAGGCGCCAGGTCAACTGGTGGTAGGTAAGACGTTGGCGAGTTGCACTCCGAATATTGGTGTGCCTGTGTTATTTGATATTTTCATTAATGAGGTGGACGCAAAAGGTCCTATTCCTCCCGAGCATGCGAATAATCCGAATGCATCAGGGCCTGGCGCTAGCATTCTCGGTCCATTTCTTGAAGATCCAACGAATCCTTCTTCGGCATCAGTAAAGCTCAGGTCTGTGAAGGTGTCATGGATGCATAAAAATGAGTTGCGCAGCGTATTGTTGACGCATATTACCAGAGCGTTGTGATGTCTACTCCTTCTAATCATATGCATCAGTTCGAGAGGGGGTTTACCCTGGTTGAAGTTCTGGTCTCGCTGGTTATTGCGATGATATTGCTGGCTGGAATGGTTTCAGTATTTGTTTCACAAACCAATGTTGCGAATATGATGAACGGGAAAACAGAGGCGATGGGAGATTTGTTCCTTGCTTCACAGATAATGCAGTCGGAATTACGTGGTGCTAAAACGGTTTGCTGGGATAATTCAAAGAAAAGGATTGTCTATCAGCCCATTGATTCCGCTGTTGTTCTCAGTTCTTCCTGTACAGGCCCCGGCAACGACAATGGATCATTTGAGCTTCTAACAGATAAACCGGTGGGCCCAAGGATTTGTTGGGACAGACCATTGGATAATAGCGGATGTCAGGAGTTAATACGGGATATTGCTGTGTCAAAGGCTGTTCCGGGGCTGGATGTTTTGCCAAAAGATAATGGTGACTTAAGGGCGACTCGACAGGTTTCTTTGGCTGCAGAGTATCTCGATAAGGAAAAAAAGATCGCTGATCTGGAATTAAGCTTTAAAATTTGGCCAAGGAATTAGATATGTCATTAGATAAGAGCAATAAGGAACGTGGTTTTGTGTTGGCAACCTCTTTGGTTTTGTTGTCGCTGCTGACAATGCTGTCCATTGCTGTTTATTTTTCAACTCAGGTTTCTCAAAAAACAACGGCATCAGCGGAATCGGCAACCGAGGCATTTTATTATGCAGAAACAGCAGTGAATTATGTGTCGTGGGCTTTGTTGAACGATGCAGAATTTGATAGTTTTATTTATCCTGATGCGGTGGATGCGGATGGCAGGTTCACTTTTTCTGAGCCTGATGTGCGTGGAGCATTGCCTGATCCGGAGCTGGTTGGTGATCGTAAGGAGTGGTTATCCAATATCGGGAATCCAAGCGGTGATGATTCGGTCTCCGGCACATTTGATAACAAGTTAAATTTTGGCCAGTTGATGTACATGGATAATCGCCCTATTGCAGATAGAACGATCAGCTGGCCGAATTCGGCATCACCAGTCTTGTTTAATATCAGTAAGGAATTGCCACGTTATATTCGGCTGGATATTGATGAAAATGGGGATATTACAGTAGCATTGCCACCATACAGTCCAAACTTTCCTCATCATGGAACTGAGAAAGGCGTCGACATTCCTTTGAATGGCGCTGTAGTTTGGTTGACCGCAGGGGATAAACAAAAGGATCGCTATTTGTACCCGGTGGATATGTACGCAGCACCGTTTCTGGATGTATACAGTCATTCCATAGTTGATTCAAATAAGAAAAGGTGGCCGTGGCAAAGGGATGCGTCGGGCAATATACCTGTTGATGCTTCAGGAAATAAAATGTACATCCCTCTGCAGGATGGTCTGGGTCGAGAGTATCCTGATCCGCTGGGAAGCTATTATCAAAATATACCGTGTGATATTCTGGCCATGGAGACGACTTCTTCTCAGATTTTAGCATGTGACGGTACTAGCGGAGAGTGGCTGCAAAGTGGTCAGTATGGATTAGTGGCTTATGCGGTTGGCTTTGTGAATGGCAAAGCCAGGAAAATGATACGCACGGTATTGTTTTTCTAGGTTTGTGATTGAAGTCACGGATTTGCTCTTTCATAGGCGATAGCGTAACGCCTTGACAAGCTCGCAAACCTACTGTTTTATTGGTAGCTACTGCAGTGGGTCGGGATTGAAATAAAGGGAATAAGGAGTTTATGATGATTAGATATTTGTTAACTGCATCATGTGCAATGTTTCTGTTTTTAGGTGTGAATGTTGCGTATGTATCAGATGCAATGGCAGAAAGTAAAAAGGTTGAAGAGCACAAAATTGAAATATGCCATGTGCCACCAGGTAACCCTGAAAACATGAATACCATCAGCATTGATGAGTCTGCATGGTCTGCGTATAAAGCACACGGCGATAAGCTGGGTGAGTGTTCGAAAGACGATAAGGACAAAGCCAGTAAGGATAAGTCTGATAAGGATAAAGCCAGTAAGGAAGGCAATGACACTGCCGCGCCTAAAGGGCCAATGGTTTGTGAGTGTGGCTTGGTCGCTTCAGTAGACGAAGCGGTGAAGCAGGCAAAGACTGATTTGGAAACAGCAGATAAGGATATCGATAAGGCAGATAAGGATATCGAAAAAACCGATAAAGATGCCAAAGATGCCAAAGATGCCAAAGATGAAGAGTATAAAAAGAAAGATTCAGATCACTCTAAGAACACTGCTAAGGCAGACAAAGACGAAAAAGATGCCAAAGATGCCAAAGACAAGGCTTATGCTGACAAAGACAAAGCCTCTAAGGATAAAGACAAAGCCTCTAAGGATAAAGACGTAGCAGAAAGTGATAAGGCTGATGTTCAGGCCAAGGTGGCTGGTTCACCATGTACCTGTGCTAACGGCGCAACTGGTTTCTGGAGCAGTATTGCTGCAACCAGCACTCCAGAAGCTTTCCGCGAAATCAAAGGTAAATAAGCTTTTGTCCTAACGGACAGCTGGTAAAATATAGAATAGCGCCTTCTTCGGAAGGCGCTATTTTTTTATTGGTTTTTTTCATCGCTAAGAGCGAAGCATGTGTGGTGAATCACAGACGAAGTTTGCAGTATTCTAAAAATGGATCGTGCTAATAAATACCCACGATGAGAGGTTCACGTCATGAAGAGCAACATGCCACAGCGCCTATTTCCAACGCTGATGCTACTATCGGGTTTCGCCGGTATTTCCTACGAAATCCTATACGGTCGAATTCTCGGCAATATGATTGGTGATCAGTTTGTGGTATCTGCTGCTATATTGATGACTTTCTTGCTTGGTATTGGTCTGGGTTCAGTGTTTGCACATCGTCTATGGCGTTGGCTCTGGGCGATAGAGGGTGGTATAGGAATATATGGCTTATGGATTACCTTAAGTCAGTCCTGGATTGAAAGTTTTGTGTATTCCGGATCATCTGTTTTCCCTGATCATTTGATGGGAAGTGTGGTTATCTGTGTACTGTTACTGATTGTTCCTGCCTTTCTAATCGGCTGTAGTGTGCCGTTGTTTGCCGGCTATTTCAGCCGTTTACATGCTGACTCCAAATCTTCCTTTTCAAGGGTATACATGGTGTACAATTTAGGGGCGGCATTGACATCGCTTTTGATCGAGTTTTATTTGATTCGCCAGTTTGGTATTCAGGGTGCAGTTATTATGTTTGCAGCAGTTAATCTGCTGATAGCCATAGGGTTGAAGTTTGGTTTTGAAGAAAGTATTGCCAGACAGCAGCCAATAACTTCGGATTTATCTTTGCGACGTTTAATTTTTGCGTTGCCTGCAAAAACTATTTTGGCTCTTGTACTGGCGAGCATTGCATCGGCGATATTTCAGCTGTTTATGGTGAAATATGCTGAGCTTATTTTTGGACCATTTCGAGAGTCATTTGCCTTAGTTTTAGCCTGGGTGCTGCTGGGAATTACACTTGGTTCCTGGTGCGTCAAACGTTTTAGTCTGTCTTTTCAGGTGGTCATGATTATAAACATTGTCAGCCTGATATTCCTAATGCTGGCAGCAGGCTGGATGCCATACCTTTATGCGGCGATATATCCCTTAACAGGGAGTTCATTTGGCATGGTGGTGCTACTCAAAGCTATTGCGCTGGCAATACTGATGATCGTGCCAGCGATGAGTTTTGGGGCAACTGTGCCTGCGTTGTTAACACATAAGGGTGAAGTAGCCCATGAGTCCGGTTCGCTGTTGTTTATCTCATCTCTGGCCAATGTGGCTGGATTCTTGCTGATGGTGTTTCTCTTGCACCGATTTTTGGATTACGGAGTTCAATTATTTACCATTGGATTACTCTCGGTGTTGGCACTGCTTGCCAGTACATCGCATTCGAAAAAGCGATTGGTGGCAATGGCTGGTGCAGTGGCGGTTATGGGCGGTGTGTTGCATAAACAGTGGGATGAAGATCTATTGTATCTCAGCTATACCAATTTCAAGGACTATGAGGATTTGATTGATGCGAGGGAAAATGCGCAATTTCCTGAGCGTTATAAAGGTTATCAGGATGTGTTTTCTATCAACTACATGGATGGCGATCCGTACTTCTTCATCAATGGCTATATCAGTATTCCTTTAAATAACCCGTCGGAAAAAGAGGTTGGTGCACTATCAACTTTGTTTTCGCCACGTCTGGATGATGCGCTGGTGCTAGGGCTCGGCAGCGGGGCTACGGCTTCCTCCGTCGGTTTGTTTTTTGAACATACGGATGTAGTGGAAATAAATCCTGTAGTACGGGAAAATCTATTTAGAATGCGTCAGTGGAATTTTGACATTGAGAATAACGCTAAGGTTGATATCCATGTGGATGATGCTATCCACTATATTCGTGCCGGTGAAAAGCCATATTCATTGATTTTAAACACCGTAACAACCCCTTTATATTTCAGTTCTTCCAAATTATACACCAGTGATTTCTTTGATGACGTGAAGGTACGGCTCAAGGATGACGGTGTGTATGTGACATGGATGGACTCGCGAATTGGTGATGTAGGAGCCGATATCATTTTGCGCTCACTGAAAAATAGTTTTAAATATTGTGCAGCCTTATATGTTAAATCAGCGTACTTTTTGCTCATTGCATCTGATCATCCTTTAACTGCCAAGCAGCAGCAGGAAGTGACAAATCATAAGCTGTTCAAAGAAGCCATGTTCGAAAAACATGAGATTATGAGTAGTTGGTTGCCTTACCATTTGATGACAACGGATGTGTTTGCATTGATAGGTGATACTGAAGGGCCTTTGAATACTTCGGACTCGCCGGTGCTGGAATTTGAGATGGCAAGACTACAGGAAAGTGGAATTCCGAAATTCAAAAGGCGATTGTTGGGGCATTTTGACATCAGTGAAATTGAGCATGCACTACCACAGCACTCGGAATCATTTCCTGCTGATTTTCTTGAGCAGGTCGATTCACGCTTGGGAACCTCTTCAATAGCCAGACGTTGGAATGAGCTGTTAGAAGAGTCGAATAGTCAGACAAAAATAGATTTAAAAGAGCTGGAATATCGTAAGGTCAAAATGGATGTGCGTGGAGAGGTGAAAGACTATCACGCTTATGGCTATCAATTGATGAAGCTGGAGCGCTATGAAGAAGCTTTAACAGTTTTTGAAAAAGTATTACAGAGAGACTCGCAACATGACAATACATTTTATAATATGGGGTCGTGTTATGAATCATTGGGGCAGCTTGACCTTGCTGTGAAGGCATTTCGAAATGAGTTGGAAATAGATCCGGAAGATGCAGATGCTGCTTACAGGAGTGGTCGATTGCTTGTGCAAATGAAGCAATACGATGAAGGATTGATGATGTTGAACCGTTATATTTCTAGTAAGGGAATATCTGTTGGAAGGGTATATTTTTATCGTGCTATGGCAAACTGGGGTAAGGGTAACCGTGATGAGGCAACTGAAGATCTTTCAAAAGCAATCGGGTTGGTAGATGAGGATAGTAAGTTGCTTGAAAGCATGGATATGATTAAGGAAGGATAATGAGATGAAACAAGTTGTTTTTCTTGACATTATTCTTTTAACTAAGCTAACTTGCGTAACTATATGCCAGTGAAACATGAATAAAGGGAGGGCAAGTGAACCTTTTTTCGAAAAAAGATGACAGCCTGATCGCGGTTGATTTGAGCTCAACGGCGATCAAAATGCTTGAGCTCTCGAAGTCGCGTTCTGGTTATGAATTGAAGTCTATGGCTATAGTTCCATTGCCGCGAGATGCTATTGTTGAAAATACAGTTATTGACTCAATGGCTGTATCACAGGCGTTGTTGGATGCAATCGATGTTGCCCGCCCGAGCTCTCGCCGGATTGCATTTGCCATCTCCGGAAACTCTGTGATTATTAAAACTGCACAAGTTGCTAACATGTCTGAGTTCGAGTTTGAATCCGAAGTTGAGTTTGAAGCAGACCAGCATGTTCCTTACGATATTGATGATGTTTACCTGGACTTTCAGATTCTTGGCCCGACTAAAGAGGATCCGGAGATGATGGATGTGGTTTTAGTGGCCTGTAAGCGAGAGGTGGTTGATGATTATCAGCTGGTGATGGGCGAGGCTGGTCTGGAAACAACATGCGTTGATTGCGCCGTTTTTGCTCTTGAAAATGCTTCTGAGCTTATGGGAACTACAGAAGTTGATATGGTCGAAAGCTTTGAGGAAGAGGCGGAATACGCAGTTGCACTCATCAATATTGGTGCCAACCTTATCAATATCAACATTCTTAAAAATGGAAGAATGGCTTTTGTGCGAGACCAGTTTTATGGTGGAGTAAATCTCACAGAAGAGATTCAAAAGGAACATGTGATTGGTTTTCAGGCCGCAGAAGATATGAAAATCAAGCGGTTTCAAGAGATTAGTTCTGAGGCTGTTGAGCGCTTCTATATGGGCTTAACATCAGAGATTGTCCGCTCGCTGGATTTCTATGCTGCAAATAATGCTGAATCACCCGTGCAGGCGCTTTATTTATCCGGTGGCGGAGCTCTAATCCCGAATATTACCGAAGAGTTAAGTCAGCGCTTGGGTATAGAAGCGCATTTGGTGAATCCTTTTAGTGTCATCAAAGTAAATCCTAAAAAATTCGACTTAGCATATTTGGAGCGCATCGGTCCTATGATGATGGTACCGGTAGGTCTTGCGTTAAGGAGTTTTGACGAATGATTCGCATAAACCTCCTCCCATATCGAACTCAAAGGCGTCAGAAACAGATTTTTGAGCATTTAGCTTGGTTGATTGGCACTTTGGTTTTTGTGGCGTTAATTGTATTTGGTGTTAATAGTTTCGAAGCCTCTAACTTGGATGAGCTGAAGGCTGAGTTGGCAACGTTGCAGGGCCAAAATGAAGTGTTGAAGAAGAAAATTGGTAAGATTAAAGATATCGATGCGTTGAGAGCCGATGTGGAACGTAAGCTGGAAACAGTCGATGAATTACAAAAAGGGCGTTTCGAATCATTGGAAACACTACACGCTTTAGCTACAGGGCTTCCGGAAAAAGCATGGTTGGGACAAATTGTAATTAATGGAAACTCGCTTACGCTGAATGGTTGGGCAGAAACTAATAAGGTTATTGCTAACTTTATGCGAAATTTGGATGGCTCAGAATTTTTTGGTGATGTGAAGCTAAAGGAGATCCGAAGGAATAGTATAGATGGCGTATCAGTTCGCGAATTTGAATTAAGCCTTGTTCGTTTGAATCCACAAACAGAAGAGGAAAAAGAAAAAGATAAAAAAGAAAAGGCATCAGCTACTAAGGGCAAGAAATCATGAATATCGAAGATATTAATGTAGATGCACTTCGCCCCCTATTACCACTGCCGTTATGGCAAAAAATTGCCGGTTTATCGGCTGTTGTGTTACTAATAATGGGTTTGTATATAAACTTTGGGCTTAAGCCGTTGCTAGATGAAATTACTACGGAAGAATCTCAAGTTCAGCAGCAAAAAGATTTACTTGTGAAAAACCAGAGGCTTGCAAGCGACTTGCCGAAAAAGCGCGAAGAGTTCGACAAGCTTGAAATCCAATTGAAAGCCGCTTTGAGTATGTTGCCCAAGCAATCACAGATTCCAGACTTGCTGGAGAGTGTATCTCGTTCCGGCGTAGATTCAGGATTGGAGTTTTCAACCTTTTCTCCTAAAAATGAAAAAGCTCAACCACTATATGCTGAGGTGCCAGTTGATGTCAGTTTGACCGGATCATTCAGGCAATTTTTAACTTTTTTGAAACGAGTCGGAGAGCTTCCCCGTATTGTGGCAGTCAAAAATGTGGAAATGTCTAGGCAAGGTGATGGCGCCGTTATTTCGGTCAAGGGGAATGTGATGACGTATCGTTTTGTGGAACAATCCGATAAAACAAAAGTAACAGCGAAAAAGAAACAAGTCAGTGGCCGATAGATTGTTCGGGAGGCACGAGATGGCGAATGAAACAAAGGGAAGACAAATGATAGCGATGCAAAATCACTGGCAAAGATTAATTTCCAAAACAAGCTCATATGCAATGCTATTTTTCGGCCTCGGTTGCTTTTTATTAGCTGCAGCACCATTAAGAGCGGCTGAGATTTCGAATGTTTCTCTGCTGGACTCGGCGGATGGAGATGTGTTGCTAATCAAGGCAGATCAGGTGCTGAATTATGAAATCTTCGATTTAACGTCCCCTCCGAGGCTGGTGCTTAGCTTTCCGGGATCGACGATGGCATCTGATATTGTAGAAGTGAAGGCCGGAGATTCTGGTGTTTTGCGTGTTACACCGGTTCGGGAGAATCAAGCTTCACGCCTTTCGATTGCTCTGGATCAAGCTAGGAAATACCGGATTACAGAGAATGGAAATGACATCGTCATTCATTTTGCCGGTGATCAAGGTTCATTGGTTGCATCGGACGGTGCAGTCATAAAAGATATTGAAGTTCGCGATATTGATGGAGTAACTGAGTTAAGGTTGCGTGGTGAGCGAATGGATGCAAGCCATAATGCATTCATGGGGCAAAATAATGGCCAGTTGATTCTCGACTTTTGGGGAGGCAGCTCCAAACTTGTAAAAGAAAACTTTGAATTTGCCGCCCAGCGAATAAAAGATCTGACAGTCGGGGCTGCTGATGGAAGGGTCCGTCTGGTAGTAAATCTTGTTCCGAGCACAAATATGCAACAACAAATCGATGCAACTGATCATGAGTTGGTTGTTCGTCTCGGAAGTATAGCGGCACTATCGGGTAAAGCAGAAGTTGCGGTTGTGCAGGTTGAAGATATTAAATTCCAGCCAGATGATCGAATTGCACATTTGACGCTGCGTACCGATGTTTCAAATCCGGTTATAGATGTTCAGGAGTTGGAAGATAAAAATCGCCTGGTTATCAATTTGCAAAAAGCTCAACTTAAAGCTGGTCTGGAACGTACACTGGATACAAGTCAGTTTTCAGGTCCGATTCGCCAGATCGACAGTTATGGGCTCGATGACAATGTTCGTGTGGTGGTTCGTTTGCGTGAAAGAGTTAATGTAACCTCTTTTCAACAAGGAAATGTATTCACACTGAATTTTGAGCCGGTAAGCTTAAATGCTGCGAAAAGTGTTAGCTCTGAAGGTGTCGTGGCGCGTATTCCTTATACTGGTCAAAAGGTAACCTTTGATTTTAAAGATATCGAAATTAGCAATGCCCTGAAATTAATCGCTGAGGTCAGTGATTTGAATATTATCATGACAGATGATGTGAAGGGTAAGCTGACCATGCGTTTGATTGATGTACCCTGGGACCAGGCGTTTGAATTGATTCTGACATCACTGGGGCTTGGCAAAGAGCAAACGGGCAATGTGGTGAGAGTGGCACCAACCGAAGTGCTACGTAAAGAGCAGTCAGAGAAAATGCAAGCTTTACAGAGTAATGAACAGATCGAACCCTTAATGACGGAGTTTATATCATTAAACTACGCCAAGGCTGATGATGTGAAAAATATGTTGGACCAATCTGCTACCGGTAGTACGGATGCAACACAAACAGATACAGCAGCCGTATCCGCGCAGGATAAAAACGCTTTGCTATCGCCAAGAGGTAGTTTTCTGGTTGATATACGAACAAATACGCTGATTGTGAAAGATACCCAAACAGCCATTAACAATATAAAACGTTTTATCACCACGATAGACCTTCCAGTGAAGCAAGTGCTGATCGAAAGTCGAATTGTCGAAGCGACAGATTCCTTCCAGAGAAATATCGGCATCCGCTGGGGTGGGGCTTACAACGCTCAGACAAACCGAAATTTTCCGGGTGCAATTGCCGTTGGAGCAACGGGCACGACAGCGGCAAATGCGGCCGCGATTACAGGTGGTGGCGGAGTTGCTGCTGCAACAGGGCGAGGTTTTCTGGTTGACCTTCCGGTCGCTACGGCAGGAACCGGTGGTGCTATTGGCCTGAGTTTGGGGTCGTTTAGTAATATTGTGAATCTG
Organism: Zetaproteobacteria bacterium CG_4_9_14_3_um_filter_49_83; assembly: GCA_002791545.1. GTDB lineage: Bacteria > Pseudomonadota > Zetaproteobacteria > Mariprofundales > Mariprofundaceae > CG1-02-49-23. The sequence goes on along the minus strand of PFXG01000008.1, from coordinate 6,206 downwards.
GACCTTGAACTTTCAGCTGCTGAGCTGGATGGTGATGTCCATATCGTTTCAAATCCGCGTATCGTCACAACAAACTTGAAAGAAGCGACTATTAAGCAGGGTATTCAGCTGGCATTCGTGACACCGGGAACAGCCAATTCTCCGCCAACCACGACCTTTTCTGATGCTTTGCTAGAACTTAAAGTTACTCCGCAAATTACTGCCAATGACTCCATCATCATGGATGTGAATGTGAAGAAAGATGCCCCGGCAGCGGCTGGCTCTGGTATTGATAAGAAAGAAGTGAACACCAACATTCACATGAGGAATGGCGAAACTGTGGTGATTGGTGGCGTTTATACGCGTACCAAGCGTGAAACGGTTAACGGAGTTCCTGGATTGAGTAGTATTCCTGTTCTGGGCTGGTTGTTTAAAAACAAAGGCAAGCAGGATGATAAAACTGAATTGCTGATTTTCTTGACACCGAAAATTTTAGGTAAAGTGGAATCTGATACAAATGGCAAGGAGCTGTAAGATGCTGGCGAACACAAGATACGAAGGTGGATTTATGAACTGGATCATTATGGCCGTACTTGCCCTGGGGCTAGCATCATGTGGATCAGCACCAAGTGGCGGCGGGGCAGTTGCGGGTGGAGGAAATCCTACAGCAACCGCATCGGTGGCCAATGTCTCTAATCCTGTGTTTACTACGACCACCCAAACAGGTGCCAATACCGCAACAGCAGTTGTAACAACTACAGTGACAGATGTGTACGGTGCTCCGGTAGCTGGTGCGACGGTTACATTTAATGCGACAGGAGGTGTAACAAACATCGTGGCAGGTGTTGTTAATCAAACCTTGATTGTGAGTGCAGTTACCAATGCTCAGGGAATAGCAACTGCAACCATAACTTATGATCCTCAAAGCCCCCCAACTGTAACGGCATCTGCTGGTTCAGGTGCAACAGCTGTAACCAGTGTAGCTTCTCCAACAGCGCCGCATCCGGTAGCCAATGTAAAACTTGCCGCAACTTTGTTGAATGGTCTTTTAGCTGATGGAGCGGCCTCTTACTCAGTAACGGCCCAGGCAGTAGATGCATTTAATTTTGCCGTTGCCAATGAACCGATGAGTTTTACAAATACAGGCAATGGACTGGTTGTTCTGACACCATCTTCTTTGACGACAAATGCATCCGGTATTGTGACGTTAACGGTTAAAGACACCAGTAGTATTGCTGATGTGGTTAATATCACAGCTACAGCCGGTGGGGTAACGACAGCGAATCCAATCACACTGAATTTTGTGGGTACCGGCGCTGGTGGTGCCGGCGGTGGTGCCGGTGGAGCAAATACATTCGTAGTAACAACTTCATTGCCGACAGTAAAAGCAGACGGTGTTTCAACGGCATTAATTAGTGTGAAAGTAACGAATGCAGCGGGTGCCGTTGTTCCGAACCTTGCCGTGACAGCCACGACGACCAGTAACGCCAATATTACACCAGTGAGCAGCGCTCCTATGAGCAACGTTCCAGTGAGCGCCACTACAGATGCATTGGGTATAGCTACATTTAATGTTACCAATCGTTTTGCCGAAGTGGCCGTAATTACAGCTGGAGATGGGATTTCAACAGGTAATGTCACGGTAAGCTTCACGCCTGTCGTTACGAATATTCAGTTGGCAGCTTCGCTTGCACAGGGGCAAGTTGCTGATGGTGCTGGCAGTTATTCTGTTACAGCGAAGGTGACTGATTTGGTCGGTTTCCCTATTGAAAATCAGCAAGTTACATTTACTTCGGCTGGTAGTGGCGTGATTTTTATTGGTCCGCAAGCCATTGTGAACACGGATGCAACCGGAGCAGCCGTTGTGACTGTGACAGATTTTTATACAGCCAATGATACGGTTACTATTTCTGCAAGGGCAGGTGGATTTACAACAACAAATCCGGTGGTGCTCTCATTTGTCGGTAATGGCACCGGTGCAGGAGGAGGAGGTGCCGGCTCTGGAAATGTTGTGACAGTTTCTAATAGCAACGTAAACAACTTACCTGCGGATGGATATACTGCTGCTACAATTACTGTGAACGTCAAAGATGCATTTAGTGCTCCTGTCGCTGGTACAACGGTTTCATTAGCCGCGACAGTTGGTAGTGCGCTAGTAACACCGGTTAACCCAGTAACAAATGCAAGTGGTAATGCGACATTTACGGTAACTGATTTGGTTGCAGAAACTGCAACGTTAACAGCGACGGACCCTTACGGCGCCACAAGCACTCTGATGCAATCATTTATTCCAGCAGTGAGCACGCTGCTTGTAAAAGCAACTCCTACTACTGTTTTAGCTAATGGAACCAGTGCGTCGGCTATTACCATAGTTGCGAAAGATTCATATGGCGTAGCTGTAGCCAATGAACTCTTGCTAATTTCAGCAACCGGAAGCGCAATCGTTACTGGCTCAGCAGTAACGGATGGCACCGGCCAGGCTACAGTATTGGTCAGCGATGTGGTTGCAGAATCCCCTTATATTACGGTTCAGACCCGCAATGGTAATCGCAATGGAATATTGGGTAGGGTGATTTCACAGACTGTTCAGGTCGCATTTGTAACAGATAAGGTTCAGTTGGTTATTACTCCAGTGAGCAATCTGGTTGGCGATGGAGCCGCAAATACAGTGACAGTGACAGTGACAGATCAAAGTGGTGGTAAACAGCAAGGGCGCGACGTTATTATGTCAGTGACCGGTTCTGCAAGTCTTTCTGTCTTAACAGGTAAAACAGATGCCAATGGAGTTGTTACATTTACACTTTCAGACACTGTAGCCGAACTTGTGACGTTAACAGTCGCCGATGGCTTTGGAGCGACATCAAAAACATTGCCGATTCAGTTTGTGGCATCGACACCAAATAAAGTCATTGTTTCGGCCAGCCCTGCAAATCAATCCCCCAGCGGGATCGTGAACGTCACTGCGACGGTTCTAGATGTAAATAATCAGCCTGTACAGAATGCCTTGGTTAATTTTTCTGTTACAGATACGTATGCTGTTTCTTCAATTCTTTATGTGAGTAATGGTAATGTATCATCAACTCAACTCACCAATGTATCTGGACAGGTGCTGGGAAGGGTTACATTGGCAAATCCCCAGACAACATTAGCGACGGTTACAGCCTCATTGCCAAAGAATGCCATCGCTGCCGGTTCGGCGAATATTACATTTGAACAGCAGGTAGCCGCGCTGAATTTAACGGCTGATAAGACTTCTGTTGCGGCAGATACATACGCGACTGTTACGCTGACGGCTGAAGTTCTGGACGCAGCCAATGCACCACTAAAAGGTCGAACGGTAACATTTACAAATACGGCGAACGCAGTACTTACAGTAGCAGCGTCAGGTGTGACTGATGCGACAGGCAGAGTAACTGCTACATTAACGGATGCCTACGCGGAGGTTTCTACGATCTCAGCTTCAATTGCAGGATTTAGTAAGAGTATACCGATCACATTCAAACCTGTAGTGAACTCATTACAAGTTTTGGCATCGAGCACATCAGTAGCTGCCGATGGCGTGAGTACAGCGACAATCACGGTGACAACGAAAGATAACGCAGGTGCTCCGATCGGTAGTCAGGTTGTAAGTTTTGTGGATGCTTATACCGGCTATTTCTCAGTATTGAGTGCAGGCAGTGCAACGACATTGGCTGATGGCACAACTTCGGTTACTGTGAAAGACGCTTATGCTGAAACAGTCGTGATCAAGGTAAGTGCAGGTAGTGCAACGCCACAATATGTGACGGTGAACTTTGTGCCATCGACAATTCAGATGCGGGTCAAAACATTCGGCCCGGTAGTAAGTGGTGTATCGACGGATGTTTATGTTGATGTTACGGATACGGCAGGGGCGCCGGTTGCGAACCGTGCATTGACGTTGTTGGCATCAGGCTCAGGTCAGTTGAATAGAACTGCGGGTACTACAGATAATGCCGGGCGTTTGGCGCTGACGTTGACTGATACAGTTTCTGAGTTGGTCACGATCACGGCGACAGATACCATTTCAGCCACTTCAACAACGGGTTCCGCACAGTTTGTATCAGGAACAGCTCAGAATCTGGTGCTGAGTGCAGATAAGACGACAGCGGCTCCAAACGGCGTTGATGTTGTAACGATCACAGCCCAGGTGACAGATGCAGCTGGTGCGGCGATAAATAATGCAGTAGTAGACTTCTCTACGCTTGCTGGCAGCGGTGTGATTTCGAAATCACAAGTTCTGACAGTGAACGGAGTCGCGAAGGTTACGGTTAGCAATACAGCTGTTGAGATTACGGATGTCTATGCGCAACTGACAATGAATAACCAGCCACGGAAGAGCATAGCAATCACATTTGAGCAGCCAGTCAATTCATTGACATTGGCAAGTGATAAAGCGAAAGCTAGCACATCCGGTGTGATTACGTTCAGTGCGACAGTTCTGGATGGAAATGGTGTTCCGCTAGTCGGCCGCACGGTAACTTTCACAAATACAGGCTCGGCATCACTGAGCGCAGCCTCAGCCGTGAGCGGAGCTTCGGGTGTTGCAACTGTGACATTGACAGATGCAACGGCAGAAGTCGTAAGTGTCGTGGCGAAAATCGGAGCATTTTCAAAGACACAGGCAGTTACATTTACCGCTGCGCCAGCCACGATTACGACATCGGTATTACCAGTAGATACATATGTTGCGGCTGATGGCGCAAGTACTGCGACAGTGACGGCGATTATCAAGGATGCCAATAGTAACCCACTGGTCGGAGAAGCCGTAACGTTTAAGGTGACTGGCTCGGCACAAATAAGCACCGGCAGCGGCGTCACAGATGGTTCAGGCGCAGTTTCCCTGACGGTCAAAGATACAGCTGCTGAAAGTGTAACATTGACGATAACTTCCGGAGTTGTAAGCAGTACAGCGGTGGTAAACTTTGTTGCGCCGCAGGTACAAATGACGATGATAACATATAGCCCGGTCATCAGCGGCAATTCGACAGATATTTATGTAAATGTAAAAGATATTGCAGGCACGGCACTGATTAATCGAAGTGTTAACCTGGCTGTGTCAGGTTCAGGCGTGCTGAATGTTCTGAACGGTACCACGGATAACAATGGTCGTTTGGCGGTAACGCTAAGAGATGCAGTAGCAGAAAATGTGACTATTACAGCAACCGATGTAATTTCAAACACATCAACGACCGGAGCGGTACAGTTTGTTTCTAGCGTGGCAAGTCGTATCGTATTGGATGCCGTACCAACAAGTGTTGCCCCGGATGGTGTGAGTGTATCGACCATCACAGCCAAGGTATCAGATGTTAATGGCGTTGCAGTGAGCAATGCAGTAGTAGATTTCTATACACTACTTGGCTCGGCAGTGATTTCCTCTTCCAGAGTGATTACAAATGCATTGGGTAATGCAGTTGTGACAGTCAGCAATACCGCAGCTGAAACAACTGATGTTTATGCGCAATTGACGCTCAATGGTAAGCCATCGATAAGCACGCAAATCATTTTCGAGCAACCGGTCGCTACGTTGACACTGGTTAGTGATAAAACAACTTTGAGCACAGGTGCAACAGCTACGCTGAAAGCAACGATTCTGGATGCTGCTGGCAATCCATTGAATGCCCGTACGGTCAGCTTCTCAACGACTGGCACTGGCGTACTGGGTGTTCCAACAGTAACGGATGCATCCGGTGTTGCGACGGTTACTCTGACTGATGCAGTAGCCGAGAGTGTGAATGTCGTTGCGAAAATTGATAATTTCACGAAGACGCAGGCAGTCGTATTTACAGCGGCTCCGGCGACGATCACGCCAACGGTTCTCCCTGTTGATACATATGTAGCAGCAGACGGTGCCAGCAATGCGACCGTGATAGCGGTTGTTAAGGATGCAGGCGGTACGATCATCAGTGGTCAGGCTGTGACATTGAGTGCATCGGGCTCGGCGCAACTCAGTGCAGGTACAGCCGTAACGAACGCATCCGGAGCAGTTCAGGTAACGCTAAAAGATACAGTTGCAGAGGCAGTGACGCTGACGATCACAGCTGGCGGCGTATCAAACACAGCGACGATCAACTTTGTTGTACCACAGGTAAGACTGAGCATTGGTGCAGCAGGCCCATTGGTAGCCGATGGTTTGACAGCAACAGCATTGTCAATTACCGCGACGGATACGGCAGGAGCTGCACTGAATAATCGCGCACTGAGCATAA